>PAJQ01000001.1 GCA_002710215.1 Chloroflexota bacterium
TCCGCTGGTTAGATCGGTAAAGGGCAGGAAGAACTCGCCGTCATCTTTATCTCGATAAACTGTCAGCGTGGCTGCCTCTCCGTCAACATGGGAAGAAATCATTCCCCAACGAACGTAGGGCTTGGAAACTCCGGTGCTGGTGGCCATCTCGATGGTTTCTTTTTCCTCGTCGTTCAGCTCATCGATGGTTAAAGCAAACTGCAAGGCTGAGTTTTCCGGATAGTAGGCCAGCCCGGAGAACCGGCCCTGTTGCTCCGGAGTAAGGGGGGCATCGGGGTCCTGGCCGAAATAGCGGTCTTTGCCTTCCCGGAATTCTGAGAGTTCGGACATGAGTTCCTTCTGCGAACGATTTGGCGGTTGGTTAACGGCAGTTCTTTACCCAAAGACCATGTTGAGACTCACGGGTATACACGGACTGCCGGCATTGATCTCAATCGATTGGATGCCTTCCACTGGCAGGAGATGCGGCCACTTGAGGTTAATCCTGGACATCCCAAAGGGCGTCACCCGGCGGTGTATAATATGGCCTCTACAACAAGTCTAAGAAACGGGAACCCCCGTAACAAATAACCGCACTCAGATTCGGATTCGGGCTATGGGGAAACCCCGTGGAATTGGAGAGGCAATGCCGATCATACAACGCCCATACGTCCCTCCCGAAGACCAGGTGCCCCAGGAGGAGAGCTATACGAACCCCGGAGACACCCAGTCAGGTGAAGCTTCCTCCGGAGATCCGATAACTTTCTACAGCGACTCCATGCACATCTTCAGCGGCCTATACTCAGCGGTCCTTTTCTTCGGGGAGCAGATGGAAGAGAGGGAGCCTATCCTGCGGGCTCGTATCAAGGTTAGTCCTCAGATGCTGAAGGCTATCGCTCTGCTCACCACCAAACATGTTCGTGAGTACGAAGAGGCCGTCGGTCCCATCACTCTGCCCGATCAGGTTTACTCCGCCTGGGACTTGGGGACGGAGGAGTAACATGGAGGACGGGGACCGAACGCTGGGGGAAGACTTCGCTATTCCGGTGGAGATTCAACCGGGCGTCGATCACGCGGAGCCGGCCGATTGGCCCTGGAGAAATGTAGGGACCAGCTTGCCCAACCGGGCGACCTTTCACCTAACCCACAGCGACGTTAGCCGCATCATCGTGGACGTGCTTCGGCCCTCGGATTCCCCGCCGGACGGTCAGTTCGTGTTAGCCGAGGAAGTCCCGATTATCATCATGGACAGCCTGGACAAGTATTGGGCCGCGGAGTCCCGTGTCCAGCTACCCCTTCATGGTGTGCGGGTGCCCGTGGAGGGCGACACCATCGCCGAGGCCAAGAAGGCTCTGGCGGCGGATCTGGCGGCCCAACTGAGGCTTCTGCTACTGCTGGCTTCTTCCCACAAGGTGCTGGCGCCCCAATTGCAGGAAAATCTGGCTTTTCTCCGGTCGATCATGACCACGGCGCCAGGGAATCAGGCTTAGCGCCTATGCAGAGTTCGCGGCGGGAACAGGCCCGTCTGAGCCGTGCTTTACGTAATCTCCGGCATCGCTTGCAGGGTGGCAACGACCTCACCGGCCGGCACCAGGCTGGAAGTTTCGTCAAGGCGCTGTTTGAACTCGACCACGCCGGCCTTCACGTTGCGGGGGCTGACCACTAGGCGAACCGGCAATCCTAGAAGGTCGACGTCGTTCAGCTTGACTCCCGCAGTCTGGTCGGTGCGGTCGTCGTAGAGCACTTCGATCCCTTGGTCTTTTAGCTCCTGATACAACCTTTCCGCCTCTTCAGTAACCTGTTCGTCCGCCAGATTCAAGCCCACCAGGTGAACTTGATAGGGCGCGATGGGAGCCGGGAACATTATCCCTTTGTCATCGTGATTCTGCTCTATTGCCGCAGCCAGCAATCTACCCACGCCGATCCCGTAGCACCCCATGATTATGGGTTGATGCTGTCCTTCCCGGTCCAAGTAATTCGCGCCCAGAGCTTCGCTGAAGAAAGTCCCCAACTTGAAGATGTGGCCCACCTCGACGCCTCTGACTGCCTCCAGGGGCTGGCCGCAGTTGGGACAGCCCTGACCCGGCCTGGCCAAGGCGATGTCGGTCAGGATGTCCACCTGGAAGTCTCTGGGATAGTTCGCGCCGCGCAGGTGGGTGTCCGGCTTGTTGCCGCCCACCACGAAGTTGTTGCCGCGGGTGATGGACAAGTCGCCGACGCGTTTGATGTCGTGGATTCCGATGGCCGAAGCGGAACCGGCCACCAACCCGGCTTTGGCGACTTCTTGGTCGTCGGCCAGGCGCAGGTCGCTGGCGCGAAGGGCGTTTTTCAGCTTTATATCGTTGACTTCCAAGTCGCCGCGAATGGTTACGAAGACCACCTCTCCATCGGCCATGTAGAAGACAGCCTTGAAGGTCTTTTCGTCGGAGATATTCAAATACTGGGCCAGGCCGTCAATGGTCTTTACGCCGGGGGTGCTGACTGCTTCCAAAGATTCTTCGTCCTCGGCGGGCAACTCGTGATAAACGCCGGACGCCTTCTCGGCGTTGGCGGTGTAACCACAGGCAGGACAGGTAATGACCGTGTCTTCTCCGGTCGGGGTGGCCAAAATGAACTCGTGAGAGTCTTTGCCGCCGATGGCTCCGCTGTCGGCCTCGGCCATCAACACCGGCAGGCCGCACCGGCGGTAGATGTTCTTGTAGGCCTGAGCCATGGCCTGGTAACTATCATCCAGGCTTTCTTCGTCGGCGTTAAAGCTGTAAGCGTCCTTCATCGCGAACTCACGCACCCTGACCAGCCCGGCGCGGGGACGAGGTTCGTCTCTGAACTTGGTCTGTATTTGATAAAGAATCACCGGGAGATCGCGGTAGCTTTGAACGTTGGCCTTGACGATGCCGGTAACCACCTCTTCATGGGTGGGCGCCAAAACCATGGGCCGGCCTCGGCGGTCCTCCAAGGAAAACAGGTTGTCGCCAAAGGCAGCACCTCTTCCCGTTTGTTCCCACAACTCTAACGGCTGGAGGGCTGGCATCAGGAGTTCTTGCCCTCCTGCCCGGTCCATCTCCTCGCGGATGATATTTTCGATCTTGCGCAGAGACTTGTAGGCAAGAGGTAGACTGGCGTAAATGCCGGCGGCCACCTGATAGATCAGGCCGGCCCGCAGCATCAGGCGATGGCTGGCCGTTTCCGCTTCAGGAGGGTCGTCTCTGAGGCTCTTAGTGACTAGTTGGGTAACCTTCATGACCCGTCGGAACCAACGGCTGCCGGAGTATTCTCCACCTCTTCCATCAGGGCCGTCAGCATGTCTTCCTCGGCTACCACCTTGACCTTCACACCCTTGCGGAAAATAATGGCTCTCCCCGCCCCGGCGGCGATGCCCACATCGGCGTCCTTGGCTTCTCCCGGACCGTTTACCTCGCAACCCATCACGGCAACGGTAACTTCCTTTTTGCTGGCTTTTAGCAGATCGTCAACCTGATTGGCCAGCTTTACCACGTCTACGTCCGCCCGTCCGCAACTGGGGCAGGCGACTAGAACCGCTCCCTTGCGCCGCATGTTCAGGGACTTGAGTATCTCGAATCCGGCGAAGACTTCGTCTTTGGAGTCGCCGGCCAACGACACCCGTATGGTGTCGCCGATCCCTTGGTACAACAACATCCCCAGCCCCACGGAGGACCGGATGGAGCCAGCCTGGACCGTGCCTGCCTCGGTGATTCCCAAGTGCAACGGGTATGGCACCATTTCGGCCAGGTTGGTGTACGCTTCGACCGTTGTTGGCACGTCGAAAGCCTTCAAAGAAATCTTTATCTGGTCGAAATCCTGCTCTTCCAGGAGGCTGATCTCCCACAAGGCCGTGGCGACCATATGATCGACGACGCTGTATTCCCCTTCCTGGGCTTTGCCGGCCTTCGGCAACTTGTTCACCAAGTCCATGTGCCGGGAGAAGCCTCGGGTGCGGCCTATGCCGCCCACCGGGGGTAAGCTGCCGAAATTCACTCCGATACGGATGGGGATGTTGCTCTCTTTGGCGGCCTGCACCACTTGGCGCACCTGGGCTTCGTCACGAAGGTTGCCGGGGTTTAGGCGCAAACAGTCGACGCCGCCCTTGACGCACTCCAAGGCAAGTTGGTAGTGAAAGTGGATGTCGGCGACCAGGGGGATATGGATCTGCTTCTTGATCTCTGCGATGGCTTGGGCTGCTTCCATGTCCGGCACGGCGCTGCGGATAATCTCGCAGCCCACCTCTTCCAGTTCATGGATCTGGCGTACGGTGGCGGCCACGTCCCGGGTGTCCGTTTTGGTCATGGATTGTACGGTTACGTCGGCTCCGCCGCCAACTTTGACGCCACCGATGGTAACCGGTTTGGTGACTCGGCGTTTGTTCATTGGGGATCCTATTAAAGCCTCATAAAGAGGGAAATATTCGCGTATTCCGAAGGTTTTGAATCGGTATTGCTCGCGCGGTGGTGACTAATTGTGTCAGGGTTATGGCATTGGGAACCGGAATCATGGCACGGGGACAATGTTACACGAAAGGGGGAAGCGGTGCCAGGGTATAGCTGCGGGAGCCCGAACGGGTTCAGCCCAAAAAGCTCTGGCCCTGGATGAGGCGATTGATGTCGTTGGCGCTGATCAAGATGATGAAGCCGATCAGAACTACAAAGCCGACGAGATGCACCAATCCCTCTTTATCCGGGGGCACACGCTTACCGCGCCGGAGCCACTCGAGGATTACGAAGACCAATCGTCCGCCGTCCAACATGGGGATGGGTAGAATGTTCAGAATGGCCAAGTTAATGCTGAGCAAGATGGTGATCGCCATCCAGCCTTGCAGTCCGCCCTCTTTGGTGAATTCACCCGCTATCTGGGCGATGCCGATGGGTCCAGAAAGCTGGGGGGAAGAGCCGCTGGAGAATGCGCCGAAGATGCCCTGTTTCACCAATCTCAGCAATTCCCAGGTGTTGACGAAGCTATTTCCGAAGGCTGTCCACGGGGCCTGAGAACGTTTCTCGATGTGGGGGTTGTCCAACCGGGTGGCGATCCCTACCATCCACCGCCCTTCCTCTCCAACGAACTCGGGCTTCACGTTAATGACCTGTTGCCTGCCTCCCCGGAAAACCAGCCACTCCATGGACGCGCCGCCGTTCAGATTGATATACCGGATAAGATCCCCGGCGTTTTCTATCGGGCGTCCATCGGAACTCAATATGATGTCGTGCTGTTCGATTCCAGCCGACTGGGCAGGAGAAGCCTCGTTGACCTCGTCAACCACCACCTGGCCAAGTTCGATAGCCTGGGGCAGCATCAGCAGGACGGTGAAAAAAGCGATGGGTAGAATGGCGTTCATCAACGGCCCCGCCACCAGCACCAGGAAGCGAGTACCAACACCCTTGCCAGCAAGACTGCGGGGCACGGCCGGGTTGCTCTCCCCGGCCAGGCGCACAAATCCCCCCAAAGGGGCCCAGTTCATGGTATAAAGCATGTCCGCCAGCACGATGGAGCCGTTCTCCACGGCGCGGATCTTACCTTCGTGCTTCAGCAGTTCGTCCGAATCTGATACGACTTCGGGTTCAACGGGGGCATGAACCTCATCGGACTTTCCTTTACCGCTCAGTTTGGCCACCAAGCTCTTGGCTGCGGGAGGTAATTCGATCACCCGGGCCACGAGATTTCCTTGGGCATCTTCACCCGATGAGACTTTTACCAGGCTGCCAAGCTGTAGATCGGACGCGCCGTTCAAGTTTATGAAGCGGGTGTCCGGGGAGATTAAGACCCGGGTCTTGCCGGTGTAAAGGGTGTATGCCCTAGGAGGAAAGCCGACGCCGAATTCTAGAACCTTGACTCCCAGTTTGCGGGCGGTGGCGTAGTGGCCAAATTCATGGACCACCACCAACACCACCAGCATGGGAACCATAGCGCCAATCGCTATTAAAAAGGATTCCATCCAGCCCCTCAGCCCTTACTTTTCAAATACTAACCGGCGGCAATCTCGCTGGCCAACGCCGTGGCCCAACGATCGGCATCCAGCACCTCTTCGGCGTCACGGCCCTCTGACGGATCATGCTGGGCGAGCACCTGCTCCACCACTTGATATATTCCGGTAAACGGTATTTTGCCTTCTAAGAACGCGTTCACGGCAATCTCATCCGCCGCGCTAAGTACCGCCGGGAAGGTGCCGCCGCGCCGAGCTGCCTCCACGGCCAAACCGAAACACGGGTAGCGATCCATATCAAGGGGCTCAAATGTCAGCGAATGGGCTATGCTTGTATCCAATTTGGGAATCATCTCATTAGAGAAACGCTGAGGATAAAAGAGAGCGTATTGGATGGGCAACCGCATGTCAGGCGGTCCTAATTGGGCTTTTACAGAACCGTCGGCGAACTCCACCATGGAATGAATCGTGCTCTGAGGATGCACCACTACTTCTATCCTATCCCAGGGCACGCCAAATAACCAGTGCGTCTCAATGACTTCGAAGGCTTTGTTCATCAAGGTCGCCGAATCAATGGTGATCTTACGGCCCATCTGCCAGGTGGGGTGCTTCAGCGCTTTTTCCGGGGTTACATGGGCTAGTTCTTCCAGGGGAGTTGTCCGAAAAGGGCCGCCCGATGCTGTAATCATCAACCGTTGGATGGGGTTTTCCTCTCCTCGAAGGCATTGCCAGATGGCGCTGGGTTCGCTGTCCACGGGCAGAACTACGCCACCGTATTTCTTCTCGTAGTCTTTGATGATGGAGCCGGCCATAACGATGGGCTCTTTGTTGGAAAGAGCCACCGCTTTGCCGTGCTTCAGGGCGCTAAGGGTTGGGAGCAACCCCACACTGCCCATGGTTGCCACCATCACCTGGTCCACATGCTCTAGGGCGACCATATCTACCATGGGAGTGAATGAGACGCCATCGGGCAACGAGTCCAGCGGTTTGATGCAACAAACGTGGCTTGGATTAAACTCCGCTATCTGCTGTTGCAACAGGTCTAGATTGTTGCCTGCGGCCAGGCCAACAACGTCAAATTCGCCTGGAAATGCCCGCACAATGTCCAGGGTTTGTCTGCCGATGGAGCCGGTGGAACCGAGTATTACTATCTTCTTCATGGAGTAAACACCGTGGCAACAAGATAGTACACCGCAGGCACCGATATCACAATGCTATCCAGCCGGTCCAGGATCCCGCCATGGCCTGGGAAAAGATTGCCGGCATCTTTCACGCCGGCGATCCGCTTCAGCTTGGATTCCAGCAGGTCGCCCCATTGGGAGGCCACGCCCACAGTCGCGCCGACCACGCCCACCTGCCACAGCGCGATTCTCAGGTCAAAAATCGCCCCCAAGACCAGGGCTGCCGCCACCGCAAAAACGAATCCTCCGGCGCTCCCTTCCCACGTTTTGCCGGGACTGACATTGGGCGCCAGGGGCCTACGGCCCAACAACCTTCCCGTGAAATATGCGCCGGAGTCGGTGGCGAATGTTACAAGTACGGCGAAGAGCAGCCAATCGCGGCCCAGTGATCCGCCTCCATCCAAATCCCGTAGCGCCAAGCTATGGCCTAACAGAAACCCAATGTAGATCGGACCGCCCAGAAGATATATGACGGCCGTTAGGCGCCGGCGGGCGGAATGGAAGGCAATCATCCATAGCAAAGCTACGAAGACTCCGGACACCCAGATGCCGCCGGAAACAATCAGAAAGTTGAGCGCGCCTGATGCGGTGCTGGCGCCCACCACTAGAGCGGTGGTCCATATCATCCCTAAGGCTATGGGCAGCGGTCCAGTCTCGGGGGGCAGTAGCCGGTAGAACTCGCGGATACTCAACGCCGCAGCCAAGATCACCAAGACCGCTAGGGCAAGGCCGCCCCACCAAACGAGAATCAGCAGGATAGGAGTCCCCACTAGGGCTGTTAGAACCCGCGGGAGCAATCGTTATTCCTCGGGGTCCACTCTGCCGAAACGCCGTTGACGGCTGCTATACGCCTCTAGGACTTGCTCTAGCTCATCAGAATCCAGATCAGGCCAGAGAGTGGGGGTATGGAAGTATTCGCTGTAGGCGGACTGCCACAGCAGGAAATTGCTGATCCGCATCTCACCACCGGTGCGGATTATCAGGTCGGGGTCGGGAGAGTGGCCGGTAAACAGGTACTTACGAAATAGCGCTTCATCCACCTGATCCTCGGGTACGCCGTCTCGTATGATTTTCCGCACCGCCGCTAATATCTCGTCGCGTCCACCGTAATCAAAAGCCACGTTCAGGGTTATGCCGCTATTGTTTCGGGTCAAGCCCTCCGCATGGGCTACTTCTTCTTGCAGTTGGGGACTGAGACGGTCTTGCTTGCCGATGTGGACGATGCGCACGTTGTTTTCGTGGAGGGCCTCGGTCTGAACCCGCAAGGCGTATTGTAGAATCTCCAGAATTCCTGCGACTTCCTCTTCGGGACGATTCCAATTCTCCGTTGAGAATGCGTAGAGGGTAACGTACTCCACGCCCTTGCCGGACAGAGTCTTAAGAATCCTCTGGATGCAATCCACGCCGACACGGTGTCCATCCAAACGGGGTAGCCCCCGTTTCTGGGCCCATCTGCCGTTGCCGTCCATGATAATAGCTACATGTACAGGTACTTTCGCCTGCCCATGTGAGCTTTTTTGAGAGGATGCGGCCTTAGTTTGCATCGGCTAGACCTGCATTATCTCCGCCTCTTTGGCGGCGCCGACTTGATCCACGGTTTGGGTGTGGCCGTCGGTTGCTTTCTGCAGTTGGTCTTGAGCACGGCGGCTCTGGTCTTGGGAGATGTCTTTGTCCTTTTCCATCTTTCTCAAGCGGTCCTGCCCGTCCCGGCGTACGTTTCTGATTGACACCTTTCCGTCTTCAATCTTGCGTTTTAGCACTTTAACCAGATCTTGGCGCCGTTCTGTGTTAAGCGGAGGCACCGGCACCGTGATATTGTTGCCGTCGTTGGAGGGGTTAAACCCCATGTCCGACTTTAGCAAGCTCTTCTCGATTTCTTTCATGGCCGCTTTGTCCCAAGGTTGGACCATGATGGCCCTGGCATCGGGCGCGGAGATGGACGCGAGCTGATTGAGCGGCGTGGGCACACCGTAGTAATCCACGCTGATGCTCTCTATCAAAGAAGGAGTCGCCCGGCCGGTCCGGAGTGTGCTGAGCTCCCGCTTAAGGGCGTCGATCGCCCGGTCCATTTTCTGGTCCACGTCGGCCAGAACAGTTTCGGGTGTCTGGTTATTACCGCCGTTATTTTTTGTCGTCATGGTCAATCGCTCCCGGTTATAATGGTGCCCACTGACTCACCAGACAGAATTCGGCCAATGCTTCCTTGGTCTCCGATGTCGAAAACGATGATTGGCAACTTGTTGTCCATGCATAGTGAAACCGCAGTGGCGTCCATAACGTCCAGGCGGCGATTCAAGGCGTCCATGTAATCTAGGTTGTTAAAACGGACGGCTTCGGGGTTCTCGTTGGGGTCTGAGTCGTATACTCCGTCCACATTGTGCTTCGCCATGAGGAGTACTTCCGCGCCGATCTCCAGCGCTCGCAGCGCCGAAGCGGTGTCGGTGGTCATGAAGGGATTCCCGGTGCCGGCGGCAAACAAGACCACTCGCCCTTTCTCCAGGTGCCGTATAGCCCTTCGTCGGATGTATGGTTCCGCCACCGCTTGCACTTGCAGTGCGCTTTGGGTGCGTGTAGTGATTCCACAACGTTCCAGCGCGTCCTGTAGGGCTAAAGCATTGATTATAGTAGCCAGCATTCCGGCGTAGTCGGCGGTTGCCCGGTCCATCCCTTGCGATTCGGCCGGTGCGCCGCGCCAGATGTTTCCGCCTCCGATGACTACCGCCATTTCGACGCCCATACTATGAGCTTGGCTTATCTGTTGAGCAAGATAATTAACCGCAGCAGGGTCAATCCCGTAGCTGCCGGAGCCTTTTAACGACTCACCGCTTACTTTCAGTAAAATCCGATTGTAGCTAGCCTGACGCATAAGGCCCGGCTGAGGTTATTCCCCCAGCGCTAATCGGCTGAATCTCACAACCCGGACGTTCTCGCCAACCTTGGCCGCCATCTCTTGAACGATATCCGCCACCGAGTTTGAGTTCCCTTTGATGAACGGTTGTTTTAACAAGCACACCTGGGCCGCCGGCCGGTCGTCGTCATCTTCCTTATCGCTTTCATCAAGGTAGGCAGGCGCCATGGCGGCCACCTGCATGGCGATGTCATGGGCTAAGGATTGGAATTCGGGAGTTCGGGCAACAAAATCGGTTTCGCAGCCCAACTCAATTATCGCTCCAACCCGCCCACCGGTGTGGACGTATGCTTGGACCACTCCCTGATTGGTTTCACGGTCAGACCGTTTGGCTGCTTGAGCGAAGCCTTTATCCCTTAAGGATTCGGCCGCTTTGTCCATATCCCCTTGAGTCTGTTCCAGGGCTTGCTTGCATTCCATGACTCCGGCCCCGGTTTGGGTGCGCAGGGCTCGGATTTGATCGACGCTGACCACCAAGTATGCCTCCTATTTTTTCAAAGGGAAACTATGCCGTGCGATTTGAACCGGTTCAGCACTGCCGGTGTAAGACACCGCCGGTAGTCAGAGCCAGCGGTCCCTCAAAGGGCAGCTTTAATTACGAGCCTGACGACGAAGAGGCAGGCTCGGTCGCCTCTGGTTCGGAAGGCGCCGGCTCATCAACAACCGTGCGTTCCAAAGATGCGATCTCGCGCCCCTCCGAATCCATTGCCGGTATCTCGGCTTCCTCTCCGAATAGTTCAGAAGTTACCGGGTCCGACCCTTCCGTCATTTCTACTTCATCGTCTTCAGTCAGTTGCAGTTCTTCCCGCCGGGCCTGTTCCAGCAGAGCCGCTTCTTCCTGTTCCGCCAAGAGCATGGCTTCTCTCTGAGCCGCGCCTTCCAGAGCCGCGGAGGCCATTCTGCCCGCGATCAATCGGATGGACCGGACGGCGTCATCATTGCCGGGGATAGAGTGGGTCACTTTGTCCGGGTCGCAGTCCGTGTCCACGATGGCGAAGATCTGGATTCCCATGCGGCGAGCTTCAGCGATACATATGTCTTCTTTGCCGATGTCGATGACGAACAACGCCTTAGGCAGTTCGTTCATCTCCCGCATGCCTAGGAAATACTTTTCCAGCCTATTCAGTGTGTCCCGTAGTTTTACGCCTTCTTTTTTGGGGAGCACCCGGAAGTAACCGGCGTCCCTCTTTTGCTGCAGGTCGATCATGTGATTGATCCGCCCGCGAATGGTCTGGAAATTGGTCAGAGTTCCACCCAGCCAACGCTGGTTCACGTACCACATACCACAACGTTCGGCTTCGCTCTCGACGACTTCCTGAGCTTGCCGCTTGGTGCCCACAAATAGAATCTTGCCACCGTCGGCCACAACTTGGACCATTGCCCGGTAGGCCTCGTTAATCAGCCCCAGCGTCTGCTGTAGGTCGATTATGTGGATGCCGTTGCGTTGGGTGAAGATGTACCGCTTCATCTGCGGGTTCCACCTTCGGGTCTGGTGTCCGAAGTGAACGCCCGCCTCTAAGAGGGACTTCATCGTGATCGGTGCATTCGGTTCCCTGGGGGGAGCTGGACGCTCTTCTGTCGGAACCTCTGGAGCCTGTACCATAAAACCTACCTTTCTAGATTAATTACCCTTTTATCTTCCAACCCAGCCTGTGGACGATTCCCAACCAACGCCGTTGGCGTCCCTGAAAACCGTTATAACTGCCAAAGCCGTACTCGAGATGCGTCAGCCACGGCACGTAACAAACACTGGCTACCGGGCAAGCCGTGACTTGGAAGAGTATATCACAGGCGCAAATGCCGGGCAATGATAAAATGCGCCATCGCAACCCGGCATTTGACTTCAAATCCCGAAGGTTGGAACCTGATCTTCCTAGCCGTAGCCCAGCCGGTGCAGGTCTTCTTCGTCCATCCCGATGCAGTGGCCAATCTCATGCCACAAAGTTATCTTGATTTCCCGCTCCGCTTGCTCCCGGGAAGAACAACTACGCAATATAGGCTGCCGGTAGATCGTGATTTTATCTGGGAGGGAGAGACCGGAACCTTCCCTTTCCGGCAAGGGCACCCCGCTGTACAACCCAAAGAGGGTCCCTGGCTCTTCCAGCAACTCCAAGTCTTCCTTTCGCGGCCACTCTTCCACCACGATATCCATGTTGGTGATGGCCTGTATCATCTCGGCCGGAACCTGACGGTACGCCTGGCGCACCAACCGGATGAACTCGCGGCGCGAAATGTTGATCAACTTCCCATACCGGGGCCCAATCCCGCCTGCTGACGAATCGATTTCAAGATGTCTATGTTCTGTTGGTCGGGACCTTTCCCCTCGAATCCGGGTACCTCCAAAAGGAAGGGAACTTCCCGGAAGGCTGGGTGCCCCATTATCGTGGCGAAGCCGGACTCGCCGATAAATCCTTCGCCGATGTTGTCATGCCGGTCTACTCCGGAGCCACAGGGCCGCTTGGAGTCATTGGCATGGATGACCAGGAGATTGGAGACCCCGATGGTATCCTCAAACTCTCTGATCATGGCCTCGATACCTTCGGTAGAAGCCAGATCGTAACCCGCCGCGAAGCTGTGCTGGGTGTCTAGACAGACCTTTAGCCGCGGACTGTTCACCCCTTCTATGATGCGGCCCAATTCCTCAAATTTGGCGCCGATGTGCTGGCCCATTCCCGCCATATTTTCCACTGCCAGGTAGGGACCGTCTGGCGAATCTTCCAGCACCCTTTGAATAGCCGCCACGGATTGGGCTAGAACAGCTTCATAACCCGCCCCTTTGTGGCTGCCAGGATGGAAGACGACACCTTGGGCCCCGATCTCCGCGGCAAGATTCATGTAATTGACCAGGGATTGGACCCCCCGTTCCAGGTGGGCTTCGTCGGCAGTTCCCAAGTTGATTAGATAGATGGCATGTAGGAAGACGGAGTCTATTCCCGCATCGGCCGCCTGACTTCGAAAAGACTCTTTCTCCGGTTCGGGTATCGGCTTGAAGGCCCAACCTTGGGGTGAAGAGCCGAATATCTGGATGGCCTCGCAGCCAATCTCCGCGGCTCGTGCGATGGACTTGCTTATTCCCCCAGCGGTGGAGACGTGGGCGCCGATTTTCATCTGAGACTCCTCTTAGCTATCAGCGCTCAGCTATCAGGCATTAGAAGTTCGTTTGACCGCTGATCGCCGATGGCTGAAAGCTGACCGCTCAAATTATACGCCAGCGCCGGATTGGCGGCGCAACCTCTCAAGGATATAATCCAACCCCATGATGCTTGCGTTGTTCCTGGAAAAACCCGGCAGGCCGCCGGTCCTGGCAGTGAAAGAAACTCCTATCCCGTCCCCTGGACCGGGAGAGGTACTGGTGGAGGTGGCGGCGTGCGGATTTTGCCACCATGACCTGCTGGTGATGGCCGGCGTGCTGCGGCGCGGGGTTAAGCCAGGAGTGATTCTAGGCCACGAGATATCGGGAATCGTGGCCCAAGTTGGCGAAGGGACTAGGCTGGTCGAAAAAGGCGACCGGGTTGTTAGCCTACTGACCAACGCCTGCGGCCAGTGCGAACGCTGTCTGAGCGGCAGGGAGCACCGGTGTCTCCACGGCGAAGGTATCGGCCACGGCCGTGACGGTGGCTTCGCCGAGTATGTGGTGCTGAGCGAGTTCAGCCTGGTAAAAATATCCGAGTCTATCGATCTGACTGACGCGGCCCTACTAGCTTGTCCCATGGGTGTGGCGTTACAAGCAGTTCAGCATGTCGCGGAGGCCGGTCCCGGCAAAACCACCGTAGTCACCGGGGCCGGAGGCGGTTTGGGCATCCATGCTTTGCAGATGGCTGCCGCGCTGGGGAGCCGGGTATTAGCCGTGACCACCTCGCCGGATAAGTTGGGTCAATTCGCGCCGCTGGGCGCCGAGGAAGTGCTCCACACGGACGAGTTGGATTTTAGCGAGATGGTCTTGGCGCTGACCGAAGATTTGGGCGCCGAGGTAGTAATAGATACGGTAGGCTCTGTCCTATTTCCGTCTTCCTGGCGCAGCCTGGCCCAATTCGGACGCCTGGTTTTATTGGGGGAAGTCGCCGGCAAACCGGTGGAGCTGAGTCTGGCCGAGATAATCTTTCGGGACGCTCAGGTCTTGGGGTCATCGGGCGTTTCCCGATCGGTGATCGAACGGGTCGCGGATATGGTTTCCCAGGGACTAGTAAAGCCGGTGGTTGGAGGGTCCATGCCTCTGGAAGAGGCGGCAAACGCATTCGATATGCTGTCCGGCAGAAGGGTTTTAGGGCGGCTGGTGCTTACCGCCCGATAAGGCTCATCAGCGTCGTCGTTGTGGCCGATGTGGCCCGCCTGCCCCGTCCTATCAGTTTGCCGAGTTCGCCCCGGTCCCAAATCACGATGAACTGGCTGGCGATAAATATGGAACTGTAGGTTCCGGCCACGGCGCCGATGGCCACCACCAATAACAGCCCCCGGATACTGGGGCCGCCCATCAACAGCAGGGCCAGCAGCACAAACAGGGTGGTGAAGCTGGTGTTCAGCGACCGCCCCACGGTGTCCATGATGCTCATGTTGACCAACGAAGCCAGAGCCCGGTCAGGAAACCGAATGGTGTTCTCCCGGATCCGGTCAAACACAACGATCGTGTCGTTCACGCTGTAACCGGCAACGATGAGCACTCCCACAATGAACATGGAGTTTACCTCCATGTTCAAGACCTTGCCCAAAATGGAGAACACGCCGATCACGATTGCCACATCGTGGACAAGGGCCAATATGGCGGCCACACCGTACCGGTAGGACTTGGGAACGCGGCGGAAGGCGTACCAGATATACAGCAGAATGAAGACCGAAGCCGCCAGCATCGCATAGAATGCGTTTATTACGGTCTCACTAGCGATGATGGGCGACACCGAATCGAATTTTACTTGATCCCTCACCAATCCGAAGGAATCTTCCAGGTCTTGCTCGAGAAGTTCCCTTTCCGACGGAAGATCGCCCACCGGTTCCGCCAGAAGCTTGGTGCGGATGAAAAAGGAACGCTCCCCGGTTCTTTGAATCAGCGCCTCGCCGTGTCCAAGTACGTTCATGCGTGCTAGGATCTGTTGCTCACTAACCGGTGAAGCGAAGCTAACTTGCAATACCGACCCGCTGGTGAAGTCGATGCCAGGGTTTAAACCCGAATGACCAGAGGCCCAACCGGGAGGGACGATCAAAGAGATCAGACCCGGCAGGATAATCAGCGCCGAAATCAGGAAGTACCAGCCTCTCTTGCCAACGATGTCAATCAATATTAGCTCCCACCGACCGAGGCGTCTCCGGCACGGCGCAGACCCTCTGGAGTGAACAAATTTATCCGGCGGCCCAGGCCTATCCAGGCTAGGAGTTGTAGAAGATTCCGGCTGACCACCACCGCCGTGAACATACTAGCCATGACGCCTACGGCGAGACTGATAGCGAATCCGGTGATCAGCCCGCCTCCCAACCGGTCGCCAAACCAAATGAGTACCAAACAGGTGATAAGGGTGGACACGTTGCCGTCCCGGATGGCCGGCCAGGCGCGGTTGAACCCCACTTCCATGGACGAGGCCAGGGTGCGGCCGATGCGCACTTCCTCTTTCATCCGCTCGAATATCAGGACGTTGGCGTCAACCGCCATGCCTATGGACAGGATGAAACCGCCGATGTGAGAGAGGGTGAGGGTTATTGGGAACATCTTGAATATCGCCAAGACTATGAGCGAATAGACCACCAGAGAGATCGCGGCGACTACACCAGCCATGCGGTAGTAGGCCACCATAAACACCATCACCAGACCCAAGCCAATCATCCCGGCGATCAAGCTTTTCTTTAAAGATGCCGACCCCAGAAGAGCGTCTACGTCGCTTTCTTGAATAATCTTCAATGGTACCGGAAGCGCGCCGGATTCCAGTTGGATAGAGTTTTTCCTGGCTTCTTCTCTCGTGAAATTGCCGGTAATCTCGCTACGGCCGTCCCTTATCCAAGCCCGGGAAACCGGAGCCAATAGCACTTCGTCGTCCAATAAAATCGCGATTCGCTTGGTCTCCACACCGGCGATGCGTCTGGTTAGGTCGGAAAAGATATCGCTGCCCCGGTTGTTGAACTGGATGGATATCGCCCACCCTACCCCGGTCCTTGAATCTACTACTACATCAGCCCGCTCTAAGTCGTCTCCCGTAAGGCCTATATCGGCGTCCTCGAAATCAAGGCAGAACTGGTCCGAACAAGTGCGCTCTTTGAATTCCAACTGGGCGGTTTCCCCGATGAGGGCTTTGGCTTCGTCGATGCCGCTGACTACTTGGAATGAGTCGATCTTGACGCCTAACTGATCCCCCAGAGCCTGTAGCAGTTCGGACTTTTTCGCCGAACTTAACGTGTTCGTCTTGAGCTTGAACCTACGGTTATCTTCTTGGTCCAAGGAATTGAACCGCAGTTCAATCCGGGCCAAAACCGACAACAGGTCTTCCCTTTCAACCGGCTCGCTGAAGGTGATGCGGGTGATTGAGCCGGTGGCTCCAGGCAACTGAACGATTATTCGGTCGTCGCCGATCGTTTGGATGATTGGCTCCTCCGTGCCAAAAGCGTTAACCCGGCGGTTTATGATATCCAGCACACCTTCCATCTGATCCGGGGTGGGAGCGGGAGTCTCGATAGCCTGGAAGGTCTGCAAGCTGTCAAATTTCTCCTTCAGGCCCTTCTCCAAACGGTCCCGAGTTTCGGCGTCCAGATCGTCAGACCTTATTCCAAAGACGTTGTTCCCCTTCGGTTTAACCGACACAGGGATCTGTAATTCGTTCGCGGCGTCGGTGATCTGTCTCGCGGTTAATTCTTCCCCGAAAACCACTTCGACTCGGGTGGCGGTATCCGCTTGGTATACCAGATGCCCACCGCCTCGCAGGTCAAGGCCCAGCTTCAACCCAAGCGGACCAGAGCCGCCTCGGTCTAATTGAGAAAAACCGGGAATATTTATGCTGACTTCTCGAAAAGCCAGGGAAGCAACCGAAACCGCGAGGATCAACAGAACCAGGAACGATAGGCGGATGCTCCTTTCCCTCGACGACGAAGGAAATAGCATCCACAGAATCGAGCCGAAAAATCCCCCTATCCACCTTCCCAGCAAGGGCTAACCTCCGGCCGACTCATCGTCGTTAGAATTTCTAACTTTCTCCAGGGCCTTCGAGGCCAAAAAAAACGCATCATCACGGGTCGCCAGTTCTCCAATGTCCTGAGCCTCTTCTATCTGGGCTAACAGGTTGCCGATCAACGGTCCAGGCTTCAGATGGAAACGCTCCATCAAGTCGAGGCCTGTGACCAGCCGTTCTTTTTGGGCGGCAAGCTCCGGCTGGGCGCCCAATTCCAAGATGTGTGCCACCATTCTAGCATGGAACGACCAAGCATCTGTATCTAGTTCCGGCCCTTTTGCTGCCAAATGGTCCGCCATCCACAGGAAAAGGGTGTCTATGGCAACGTCCCCCAAGTCGCGAAAGTACCGGTATACGGCCCGGGCCGTGGCCAGTTCCACGCCTTGTTGCATGGTGGCTGGCCGCAGGTGTTCTTCCACCATCTTGCATACGGCAGCGACGCCTCTTGTGCTCATGTGCAGATGGGTCAGCCGGGTCTCAGCCATCGCGGCCCCCAATTCCGGGTGGCCCGGAAATCTGGTGCGTCCGGTTTCGTCCATATGCTTCGTTTGAGGCTTTGCCACGTCATGCAGCAGGGCGGCCAATTTTAGGATTGTTCGCCGGGTATGGCCGTCGCTGATCACTTGACTGAAGTATTCTTCCCTCCCCTGTGGCCAAGGTAGGAGCGTATATATCGGCGAATTTTGGTGCCCTTTGGTCACCAGTTCCGCGAATTCCACCGCATGCAGGGAATGGTCCCACACGTCCCAATAATGTTCCTTAGGCTGATCAACTCCCTTGGCATCGGCCAGTTCCGGAATAATGCGGCAGAGCAGATCTAGGTGGTCCAACACCTGAAGATATCCCCGGGCTCCGTCCATCGACAGTATTCCCAGAAATTCGTTGCGAATACGGTCTCCGGACACCCTGGAGACCATTGGAGCCGCCTCGGTTACCATGCGCACCGTTTCCGGTTCCAACCGGAAGCGGAGCCGGGCCGCCAGATGCACCGTTCTAAGGAGCCGCCCCGGGTCATCTTGGAATACGTGCGTGTTAACTGCCCGGATGCACTTTTGCGCCAGATCCCGGCGCCCATTGAAGGGGTCCAGGACCTTTTCCACGAGTTCAGGCGAGTCTATGGATGACCAATCCTGAAATGGAAGGGCCATGGCGTCGATGGTGAAGTCTCTTCGGGCTAGGTCCTCCTCAACGCTTCCGGAGTATCCCCAAAGATCAATGGTCCAGTCTTTCGTCGTTTCTTCTTCAGGAGATTCAGGGTCCAGACTCGATATGACTACCCGGGCAGCTCCGAAGGCGGCGCCTAAAGGTACGAAGGTTCCCCCTAGAAATTTGGCTAGTTCCCGTCCGATCTTCTGAGCGTCTCCCGGCAAGGCGATGTCCACGTCCTGTGCGGGCGTGGCCGACCGCAACGTGTCCCTCAGGTAGCCTCCTACCAAAACAACACCCCTCTCTTGAGCAGCGAAAAACCCGCTCAATCTTTGGAGCATCGCGGAATGAGTCACCGGTGATTCATCAAAATTAGTCATAGAATTTGGGTGTATCTAGCAGGCGATAGATGGGAGCGATTCGGCGGCGGCGCGTAGATGGAATCAACGGCCCCGGACGGGTTGTCCAGACGGCGAACCGCCTAAAAGCTGGGAAATCGCCGGGATGCCGATCCACCGGCCCCAAATATTCGGCAAGACCAGGAATCAACGCGTCTTGTTTACTCTGGCTGTTCCCCCGTTTCTTGATCTTCGGCGGGCGTTCCCGGACTGGATCCGGACTCTTCGCCCGATTCCTCCTCTTCTTCCTCTTCTCCCCCCTGGGGTATCTTCCACAGGTCGTCGGGGGTGACCAAGTGGTCGATATACAGGCTTCCTTGCAGATGGCCGGTTTCGTGCTCCAAGGCTTGAGCCAGTAGCCCGTCGGCCTTGATGCGGATTATTTTCCCATCTAGGCCGATAGCTCGGGCCCGGACGCTCACCGAGCGCTTGACCAAACCACGATATCCAGGAATGCTCAGGCAGCCTTCCACCACTTCCCTTTCTCCTTCCTGCCTGACGATCTCGGGATTGATGAGCACCAACGCCTCTTCCCAGTCGGGTAATTGAATCACCGCCACTTTTTGAAGGGACCCGATCTGGTTGGCGGCCAGCCCTACCCCCAACTCTGCGTGCATAGTCTCTATCATGTCATCGGTGAACTTCTTCATGTTCGCCGGAACCTTCCCGACTTTCCTGGCCTGCCGCCGTAAAATCGGGTCCGGTAAAATTCGCATGGTCAGGACCGACACTGTTGTCTCCTCTCACTTGCTTGTTTGGATTATTACGCGATCAAGACGGCTTTATCAATCAGTATCCGATTATATCCAAGGGTCTTTGCGGGTGTAAAGATTAGCTAGAGGACATGGACCGGGTCTACGTCCACCGTGGTTCCCTGCGGAAAGCTGGTTCCTTCAAGAAACCGCTGTAAATCGGGCCCTCTGAGCACCAGATGCCACCGGAAGCGGCCGCGGAGACGGGAAGGCATACCGGGCGCCGGGCCAACAATCTCGATACCGGTTAGACCTTGAGCGTAGGCTTTCTGCCGCAGCAATCCGGCGGCGGCCGTGGCGTTGCGCTGGCAGACGCCCTCGCTGGGGTTTTGAAAAACCAGATGCGCCAAACTGTTGAAAGGAGGATTGCCTAACTGCCGGCGAAAGGCGATCTCTTGCTCGTAAAGGGACACGTAGTCCTGCTTTGCCGCCGCAGTGATGGCGTAGTGTTCGGGGTTGTATGTCTGGATGAATACCCTTCCCGGCGCTTGACCACGTCCCGCCCGGCCGGCCACCTGGCACAGAAGACCAAACGACCTTTCGGCGGACCGAAAATCGGGTAGATGTAGGCCAACGTCGGCCAAGATAACTCCCACCAAGGTTACGTTGGCTACGTCTAATCCTTTGGCCACGACCTGTGTGCCCACCAGGACTTGAATCTCGCCGGACTGGAATCCGCGCATCGTTTCGCCGGGGTCAAGTCCGCTACGGGCAGTGTCCGAGTCCCACCGTTGGACTCGGACCCCCGGCAACAACGCGGTAACCTCGTCCACCACCCGCTGAGTCCCGATTCCCAGTTGACGTATGTGGGAACTGCCGCACTCCCTGCACTGCCGAGGGACCCGGCTCCGGCGATTACACCGGTGGCACATCAACCGTGGTTCGGTTGATGGGGCTGCTGACGAGTCTGCGGATGTGCCCATCGAGTGATACGCGAGGGGGACCGAACAGCGGCTACAATTTACGACTTTTCCGCAGTCCCGGCACTGGACGATGGGGGCGCTGCCCCGGCGATTCAGGAACAAGATCGCCTGTTGTCCCTTGCGAACGCATTCCCGGAGACTGTGCGCCAGGCCTCGGCTGAATATGCCGCGATTACCGTCCCGCAACTCCTGGCGCATATCCTTAATCTCAACCCGCGCCAATTCCGCCGGGCGGCCTGGAGACTCCTCGCCGATCCGGTGGGGTAACTCCAGAAGTTGGTGACGCCTGGACTGGGCGTCACGGGCGTAGTAGTAGGTCTCCACATCCGGGGTGGCGCTGCCCAACACCACCACCGCTCCGGTGAGTCGGGATAGTTCTGCCGCAGCGGTCCTGGCGTGGTACCGAGGTTGAGCCTCTTCTTGCTTGTAGGTCCATTCGTGCTCTTCATCCAGCACGATCAGCCCAAGCCGGGGCACCGGCGCAAAAAGTGCGCTGCGGGGGCCCACCACCACGTCGTATTCGCCCGACTGAATCTTCCACCACTGGTCGAATTTCTGCCTCGGTGTCAAACGGCTGTGAAGAAGGGCCACCCTCCCCGGAAACCGGGAGCCAACCCGGTCCAACGTCTGAGGCGTGAGCGAGATTTCCGGCACCAGGAATATGGCTTGTTGACCCCGGTCCACCACATTCTGAATCGCTTGTAGGTATACCTCGGTCTTGCCGCTGCCGGTGACTCCATGCAGAAGAAAACTGCGAGGGGACCGGGCCGGGTCGTCTAGGGCCTGCGTGATGCAGGCCAGCGCGTTCGCTTGCGCCGGAGTCAATATCAATCTCGAGCCGGGTTGAGACCGCTCAACCTGGGCGGCGGGAGTTGACTCTGTTCTGATCCACTCCAGCCCCGCCAGGCCTTTCTCCACCAATGCGTTCCCCACGCCCCAGCCGAACTCCTTGTTGGCCAGCGATATTGGGTAACCCCCTTGGGCCGACCGGACCGCTTGCAATAGATTCGATTGCCGCTGAGGTAGCCCGTCGGGTGTTTCTGGCCATTCCCGTTGGGCATCAGGCTTTCCGATGGCGAACAGGTTGCAGGAATGGCGGGGGGAAAGGCCCGGCGCGGGCAGGTCCACCCTGCGGGACAACAAACCTTTGTCGATGAGGCGGGCCAGCTCCCGCCCGCCGCCTTGGCCCAGCGATTTAACAAAGTCCGCCTCTTTCACGCGAGATTCACCCGTTAGTGATAGCAGCGCCTCCCGGGTCTGAGGACGCAGGGACTCCAGGCTTTCATCTCCCACGTTTCTTGGGAATTCGGCGGCAAATACTTGAGAGCGCACCTGGCTCTCGAAGCCGGGCGGCAGCATTAGAGAGACGGCGCTGAAGAGAGAGCAGAGGTAATATTCGCTCAGCCAGCGGGCCAATTCCATGTGGACCTCGTCCACCAGAGGGCTGGGCTCTATGGGCGCCAGGATATCCCGGGTTTCTTCTACCTGGGAGGTTGCCGCCAATTCGGTCACGATTCCCTGAGTGAGGCGGCTACCGAAGGGGACCCACACCATCTGGCCGGGCTCAAGCGAGTATCGAGCAGGGATGCTGTAGGAGAAAGTCCTTGAGTGGCCGACCGGGGCATCGACCGCGACTTCCGCGTATCTCATGCCAAAAAACTATCCGGAAGATTTAAGAGACCTGGATGGACACGGCGCCCATCCTGAAGAAAGCGCCGTAGGCCGAAGACAGAATACCGGGCCGGGCCTGTTTATTCCTGAGTGGTTGCCTGGGTCCGCGCCCGTCGGGGCAAAGTCTTCTCTTTGATTCGGGCCGCTCTTCCCTGGAGACCGCGCAGGTAGTACAGCTTGGCCCGCCTTACGCTGCCTCGCCGGGTTACTTCCAAGGATTCGATCAGCGGGGAAAAGATGGGAAAGATTCGCTCGATGCCTATACCGGCGGAGATTCTTCGAACGGTGAAGTTGGCGGCTGGGCCTTTCCCGTTCGCCAGACGGATGACAACCCCCTGGAATGCTTGGATACGTTCACGGTCCCCTTCCCGAATGCGGAAGTTGACTCGTACCGTATCACCAGGACCAAAGGCCGGAATATTGGGGTTGGCGTCGGCTTTTACTATCTGAGCAGGTTCCATGAAATATATCGCCTACGTTAAGATTCGTTTTAGGGCCCCGCTCCGGGGAGTTCGAGTTACTAGAATATCATAATACCGGGTTGTTTGGTAAGCGGCGTGGAGGCGGGTTTTAGCGTCTGATCGGCTCAATGATTTCCCTCTGGGTTATATCCCCGCAACGGAATTTAACGTCCGTCCCAAAGAATTTATGTTGCCGAGGTTACAGGCAAAAGGTATGTTTCTAAATGTTCGCAGACATCGGAGTAAATCGGGCGGGCAGATGCCGCATCTAAATGACGTAACGTGGAAATTGGAATCCTAATTTGTCTTCTGGAGTGCCCTAGATGAAGTTGAAGCGCAACTGGACGTTGGGAATCATGTCCACCGTCTTAGTCTTGATATTGGCCGCCTGCGGTGGGGATAGCACCCCAACTTCCCCTCCTGCGTCCCAAGCAAACCCGGTTTCCCCCACGGTGGCCGCGCAACCGGCAACCTCGGCTCCTACTGATGCTCCTGAGGCCACGCTTGCATCGGAGGCTACGGTAACGGCAACCGCCACGAACGCGCCACCTGCCGAAGTCGCCAGCAAGGCTCCCCCTGAAGGGAAGGGCGTCGTGCGGCAGGATTCTGTAGCCGAGGGAAGCAATGTGAACGGCCCACTGGTCGTGGCTGACCCGGGGTTTCGCCAGGAGTTGAGGTCTTCGGGCATAAGGACCGGTGGTTGGGAGACGGACTTCAGCTTCCACACGGTACCCTTCGACTCCATACTGTCCGGTGGGCCGCCCCGGGACGGCATTCCCCCATAGACAACCCTACATTCGTCGAGATCAAAGATGCTGACGAGTGGCTGGAAGCCCTGGAACCGGTCATATCCTTTGAGCTGAACGGCGACGCCAGGGCCTATCCTCTGCAGATCCTGATGTGGCATGAGATTGTGAACGACACGGTAGGCGGCACACCGGTGTCGGTGACCTTCTGTCCCCTATGCAACTCGGCTATCGTCTGCGACCGAAATTTTAACGATCTTGTACTCACTTTCGGTACTTCGGGCATGCTGCGCAACAGCGACCTCATCATGTGGGACCGGCAGACCGAAACCTGGTGGCAGCAGCTGACCGGTGAGGGGATAATCGGGCAATTGGCCGGACACAAGCTGACCTTCATCCCGGCTCAAATCATCTCCTGGCAGGACTTCAAGTCAGCCAACCCGGCAGGCCAGGTGCTCTCTCGTGATACGGGGTTGGGCCGCCGTTACGGTCAAAATCCCTATGCCGGATACGACCGGGTCGATAACCCGCCCTTCTTGTTCGACGGGGTTACTGATGGCCGATTGCTGCCCAAAGAGCGGGTAGTGACAGTCACCATAGGCGACGTTGAGGCCGCATTCCCCTTCTCGGTACTGGCTAAGGAGGGAACGGTCAACTACAACGTCGGCGGTACGGATCTTGCCGGCTTCTTCAAACCCGGCACCCGTTCCGCCCTAGACTCAGGTAATATCGCCGATTCGAACAAGATTGGGGCGGCCGGGCTCTTTGAGGCCACCTTGGATGGAACCAAGCACACCTTCAAAAACGAAGGCGACAAGATTGTGGACAGCGAGACCGGCAGCGTTTGGAGTATCCAAGGTGAGGCCGTCGAGGGCCCCTTGTCCGGAAAGAAGCTGACACCGGTGGTCCACACCAACTCGTTCTGGTTCGCTGTCGCCGCCTTCAAACCCGAAACCAAGATATACCAAGGCAAATAGCGAGCCTCGTAATCCCTTCCCCCTTGACGGGGGAAGGTTAGAGCCTGCCCTGAGCCCAGTCGAAGGGATGGGGGTGCTGCTCCCGGCATCAGATATGCCTTGTACTAAGCCGACCTCCCCAACCCAGGAAATATGACATCCCTAAACGCCCGCACCTCCGGGTAGGGCATATCGTACCCGCTGGCCACCGTATGCGAGGGAAAGATAAACACGTGGTCAACCCCGGCTTCCTCCTCCGCCCGCTGGAGCCTGCTCAAACATTCTTGGGGTGAGCCGAACAAGCCGAAGGCATCGCAGATCTGACGGGCCAGGCCGTCGCCGATCTGGTCGGGTTGAACGTCGTCAGGAAGGTCGATACCCGCTTCTCTCAGCCAATGCAGGTTGGCCCTGCTGGGGTAGGTTAGGAAGGGTAATCCAGGGCGCAGCCAGCGTTGGGGCCAGCGAAAAGCCTCCAAGCCCTCTTCATCCAATGCCATGGGGGTGATAAATATCGTGTGGAAGTTTTCCAGAGTACGTCCAGCCCTTGCCGCTCCCGCTTCGAGACGCTCTCTGGCTGCGGCGATGGCCTGAGGGTGTAGCCCTACCAGCAGGAGCGCGCCGTCGGCAACCTCTCCGGCCAGTTCCACCATTCTGGGACCGGCAGCGGTCATGTAAACCGGCGTCGGCGGACTACTGGTGTTTCTCAGCCTCGTTTCAGTCCCGTTGAAGGTCACAGTTTCACCGGCCAGCAGGCTCCGAATCGTCAATATAGTCCGGCGCATCGTTTCCACCGAGGCTCGGGGACGGCCGATGTTGCCAACCGACAGGAAGCCAGGTGCGATGCTCAACCGAATCCTTCCCGGCGCCAACTCCTCCAGAGTGTGGCTCAACGACGCCAACACGCTGGGATGGCGAGTGACCGGGTTTGACGTGGCCGGATACAGATTCAGCGTCGAAGTACGTTCCGCCGCCAAAGCCAGAGTCAGGTACACGTCCCTTCCACTGTGCTGATGGTCGTGGACCCCCACGCCGTCGAACCCGGCGTCTTCGCAACCGGCAATGAAATCGGCAGTCTCCTTCACCGGAAGGCCGACCGGAACGCGGATGTCGACTTGTACAGGCATTTGCCTTCCCTTAACTCCGGTTAATTACCGGGCGTTTTATTGCGAATCTTAATACAGTGCCGAGTATAATCCGCCAGGCCACCAGCACCCAACCGGTCTTCCAATTTGATTGACTTTGAGGGCGTTGGAGGAATTAAATAAGACCCTTCCCAATTAAGTATGCCCTACACCGATGGAGGCAGCCATGGTCAGTAGCCAGACAGACTTATTAATCCAAACTGTGAATAACGAAGCGAACCGTTTGGGCGACTTTCTGACCGGCCTTGACCAGCAGATGTGGTCCCGTGACAGCGCCTGCGAAGGTTGGGTTATCGGCGACGTGGTCGCTCACCTGGCGGGGGGAGCCGCCACTTGGGCCAACTCCATAACCCGGGCAGTGGCTGGAGACTCAGGTCCGCCAGAGGGGCAGGATTTTATGGCCCCCGGCCAGCGCGGCTCCGAAACCATCGGCCAAGCCGCCCGGGATTCCCATCAACAGGTTGGAATGGGGTTGATGGAGAATTTCCGCACCGGATACGCAGGCTTGGCTCAGGTACTAGCCGGCCTCAAGGCCGATGATTGGGACAAACCCTGCTTCCACCGCCGCGGCCCCATGCCGATCGTAGATTTTGTGTCCCTTAGGCTCCAAGAGCTGGCGATTCATGGCTGGGACATCCGCTCCGGCCTGGATCAAAATGCGACTGTGTCTGAGGAAGCATTGCCGGTGCTGGCGGGGCGGGTGCCCCGGTGGCTGGGCTTCGCCTTCGTGTCCGGCCTAGACCTGCCTACCCCAGTTAGGTATCGTTTCGACATTGCGAGTCCCGTGGCGGTCCAGGAAGATGTGGTGGTCAACCGCGACACATTCTCCATCCAACCTTCCGGCCGAGGCATCGCCGATGTCACTTTCCGGGGCAACACCGGCAACTACATCCTTCTGATTTACGGCCGGTTGGCCCCCAGTCATGGTGTTGCCACCGGCCGTCTAATCATCGAAGGGTCGCAGAAAGAGGCGGAAAACTTCACCGCCTGGTTCAAAGGATTCTAGAAATCACCGCAGAGGTCACAGAGATAGCAGGTCAAAACATTATCAACTCGGCGCTCTCCGCGTCCCTGTGGTGAATTCGTCCTCCGCCTCTTCAGCCGATAACCGCGATGGCCTCCACCTCCACCACCAACTCCGGGTCGGCCAGGCCGGCCACTATCACGGTGGTGCTGGTGGGGCGCCCCTCCGGCGGCTGTGCGATCGCCCGGCCCGCCCGCACCCCGGCCATGTTCTCCCTGCCCACCACGTAGGTATTTGTCTTGACGATGTCGGCCAGCGTTCCTCCGGCGGCCTTGACCGCCGCTTCCAGGTTCGCCCACGCCTGAATCGTCTGGGCTTCGGCGTTGCCGACGTGGATGGGCTTTCCATTCACATCACGGGAAAGCTGCCCGGCGATGTAGACGGTGTTCCCCACCTTGACCACGTGGTGGTAGATGTTGTTAGGTGGAGTTCCCAATTCCGGAGGATCGATAAATTCCTTCTGCATTTCAAGTACCTCCTGATAGTTTTGAGTCATAGATTCCGCTGTTTACCACTGTAATTGTGTGCGGCCAGTCACCCCCATCCCTTCGACTGGGCTCAGGGCAGGCTCTAGCCTTCCCCCATCGAGGGGAAATGGATTTGTCCTCGCCCCCTTTACGGGGAGAGTTAGAGAGGGGCTTGGCTGTGAGATCAACGCAGGCAAGCCAGCCGGCGCTGGCCAATGGGTAGTTTATGAAATTGGGGCCGTCTAGGTAGAAGAGCGGCCCCGCCGCAGCCCTCGTCCCGGTAAAGCGCCGGTGTTTTCACCTTGGTCGATGACCACCCGGCCGTTGACGATCACGTAGTCTATACCCACTGGGTAGTGCTTGGGGTCCTCCTTGGTGGCGTGGGTTTTGACCGTGTCGGGATTGAACAGCACGATGTCGGCCTTGAATCCGTCCCGCAGCAGCCCCCGGTCGGGTATGCCCAGCCGCTGGGCCGGGAACGAGGTCATCTTACGGATGGCTTCAGGAAGCGATAGATGCTTCTCCGCGCGCACGAACTCGGCCAGCACTATGGGAAAACAACCGTAGGTCCTGGGGTTGGGGTACTCGCCAAATAGGATGGCGTCGCTGGCAATCATGCCCATGGGGTGGGAAACGAAGGCCCACAGAGTGTGGGGGTTGGTCCCTAGACCCACGGTTGATATACCCAGGTTCTCCTCCATCAGCAAGTCGAACAGAGCGTCCTCCGGGTCCTGGTTCCGCATTTCAGCTATGTCGGTGATCAACCGGCCGTCGTATTGCCGGTTCTGGGGCTGGGTGAAGTTGGTGAGCCAGTTGTTCTCCAGGCGGTCTCTGGAGATTTCCCGTTTCATCCTGGCCCGGTCGTCCGCATCCTGCAGCGCCGCCATCAGCCGTTCCGGTCCGCCGTCCTTGGCCCAGTGGGGCAGCCCGATGGCCACCATTGTGCCTGAATAAGGGTAGGTATAGCAATCGAACGTAACGTCCAACCCCTCGTCCCGGGCGTTCTCCACCAGACCGATGTAGTCCAGATGGCTTCCCACTCCTTGGGCGCTCTGGCGGTAGTGGGTCAAGTGGATCGGGCAGCCGCTGCGCCTGCCGATCTCCACCGCTTCCTCCCAGGGCGCCATCAACCCCTGAGACCGGAGGCTGGCCCTGGTGTGGGTGTGATAGATGCCTCCCAGTGAGGCCGCTACCTGGGATAGGGCCGACAGCTCGGCGGTGTCCGCATAGGAGCCGGGTGGATAGTCCAGGCCGGTGGACAGCCCATATGCCCCCTCTTCCATGGCCTCTCGGACGACCGACTTCATGTCTTCCAACTCGGCGGCCGTGGCGGGCCGGTCGTTCCAGCCCACCGACCATATGCGCACCGGGGAGTTGCCCAAGATATAGGCCATGTTGATCGCGACCGTTCCGTCGTACTTGCCCAGCAGGTCGGCGACGGTCAGCCAGTCGGCGGGCATGGGCGGATAGCCGTTCAGGCCCGAGTCCAGCCAGATGTACCGGTGCAACTCTTCCTGAGTTTTGAATGGGGCGTGGGAGATGCCGTCAATGCCCACCAACTCGGTCGTCACTCCCTGGCGCACCTTGGGATCGTGGTGCGGCTCTCCCAGAATGGTCAGCCCGGCGTGGGAATGGACGTCGACAAAACCCGGACAAACCACGTACCCCGTGGCATCGATGACCCGGCCCGCCTCCAGGTGAGAAACGTCCCCCCGATGAATGGTGACCGAGTCGCCCGTAACCAGCAAGGCAGCGTAAAATCCGGGACTGCCGCTGCCGTCTATTACTAGACCGTTTTTGATGATGAGGTCTGGCATCGCATTCTCCTGAGTGTTGGCCGGGAGTGTCCCCCGCTTTATATCACTGCAACGCCCTACCAGCAACCACAGATTTTCCGCCAAACAAGTTTTGCCGGAGGCGCGTTCGGGGTATACTAGTCTCCGGAATCCTGGAAACATCCCCAGGAGGTGCGCCGTGATTGCCGACGTTAGTAATCTGGTGGATGGAGACCGTGGGCTGGTTAGCCGGCGGATATTCATCGAACAAGACATCTACCAGCAAGAGTTGGAGCGAATCTTCGCCCGGTGCTGGCTGTTCCTTTGCCATGAAAGCCAGATACCCAAACCCGGCGACTTCTTCAGCACCTATATGGGCGAGGACCCGGTGTTGGTGATGCGGGACACGGGGGGCAAGGTCAACGCTTTCCTCAACATTTGCCGCCATCGGGGCAACCGCCTTTGCCGGGCTGACTCAGGTAACGCCTCCTCTTTCAGTTGCGCATATCACGGCTGGACCTACGGCAACGACGGTGGTCTGATGGCGGTTCCCAACGAGCGGGACGCTTATTACGGGGAGCTTGACCAGAGTCAGTGGAATCTGGTTCCGGTGGCCCAACTGGACAGCTACAAAGGATTGATCTTCGCCACATTCGACTCTGACGCGCCTTCCCTTCGGGACTACTTGGGCGAGATGGCCTGGTACCTGGACTGCTTCTTCGACCGCCGCGAGGGCGGGGTAGAGGTTGTGGGGGGAGTTCAAAAGTGGACGGTCCCCGCCAACTGGAAGCTGCCTGCGGAGAACTTTGCCGGCGATGCCTATCACACCGCTTGGAGCCATCTTTCGGCCATCAGAACCGGGTTCGCCGGCGATTTCCGGGTGCGGCCATCTACCCAGGGCGCTGTCCTCTCTCCGGGGAATGGACACTGTATCATCGCCCTGGGGCCCGAAGACGTGGCCGCGCCTCCGGAACCGGATATATTGGAGTACGAGAAACAGGTCCGCGCCGAGGTGGAGCAACGTCTGGGTGAGCGCACCAGCCGGGTCAATCCCATCGTGGGCACCATGTTCCCCAACTTCTCCATGCTGCGGGCCGCCTCCTACACCTTTCGGGTTTGGCATCCCAAGGGGCCGGAGAAAACCGAGGTGTGGGCCTGGGTATTCGCCGATAAAGCGGCTCCGGACCATATCAAACAACAATTGAGACTGGCCAGCATTCGGGGCTTCGGTCCATCGGGTACCTTTGAGCAGGACGACATGGACAATTGGCAGGAATGCACTCAGACGTCTCGGGGCGTGGTTTCCCGAAGATTCGAATTGAATATGCAGATGGGCCTGGGCCACGAAAGTTTTGACGAAGAACTGCAGGCTTGGACCAGCGATTTCCGGCTGAGCGAAGCGAACCATCGCCGTTTTTACGGCCGGTGGGCGCAGGTCATGGGCGCTGACAGCTGGCAGGGACTTTAGATTCTAGGTCGGCTTAAACGAGGCACGAGGTTAGAATGCTCATATGGTAACTACGCACGTCTACATCGAACCTCGACCCGAATCTCAGCTCGTCGACGGGCGAATAGGTGTGAATCCGGCTGATGTAGCCAAAGCCCCCAAGCTGAGTCAGCCTTTGGCCTGGGCGCTTGCCCACATCTGGGCGTTAATACGGGGAGACGCGATTCTGGCGGCGGTAGGCAACCCAGTGCTGGCGTTTCACGACTGGATCTCCGACCCACCCATGACGGAGCGAGACCGTACTAAGCACTACATCGTTGAGACCCGGAAAGCCAGCAAAAAACGCCGCTTGGCGGGTCGTTAGAGACTCTTCCTGGTTGATCGCCTGCCCCACTCCCCCGGCGCGCCCTACCTGTTTACCCCGAACTGTACCTCCGGTAGTAGCGCACCGCATTGTCCCAGAACAGCTTCTTCTTCGCGCTTTCCGGAATGCCGTCCCACGCCATCACCGTGTCGACCGATATGGGAAACCAACTCTCGCCGTGGGGGTAGTCGGACGCGTACATCAGGATGTCTTCTCCCAAGATGTCTATGACGCTCTTGGTGACCTCTTGGCCTTCCGACATCTCGATGCTCTGGAAATACCGCCCGCTGGACACATACTCGCTGGGAGTTTGCGCTAGTTTTGGGAGAGCCGATGGAATCGATATCTGGTGTTCGTCCAGCCGCTTTACCCAGAAGGGTAGCCAACCGTGTCCCGCTTCCAGCACTCCCACCCTCAAGTCCGGGTAACGATCCATCACACCAGACCCGACGATGGAGGCCATGTTGCGCATGCCGCACCAAGGGTGGGCGGCCGAACGTTGCAGCCAGAGGTTGTCCCAGGTGTCCAGTCCCCCTGGCGCGTAGGGCGGGGCCACGGTAAAAGTGTGCAGCAATATCGAAAGGTCGTTCTGGGCGGCGGCGGCCCAGATGGGCTCCAGGTCCGGATGGTCCAGGGGCGTGCCGTAAGGGGCGTAAACAAAAACCGCCATTGGCCAGCGGGATTTCCCCCACCGGTCGATCTCCGAAACGGCGGCCTCCACGTCCCGGGCGGAGCACAGGATGACCCCGGTGAGCCGGTCGCTAAAAGGCCGGCAGTAGTCCTCCATCCAACGGTGATACGCCTCATAGAACGAATTTTCCAGAGCCGTGTCCGGTTGGGAGGTCCAGACGCCGAACCAGCCCGATGGTAGCAGCAGGTTTACGTCCACGCCTTCCAGGTCCATGTCCTTGATGCGCTCGGCGGGGTCGTCCTCCAGCAACGGGTTGGGCGGCTGCCGGTGCTGGGCGGTGAACCCGGTCATATACTCGCTGGCGTCGGACTCCCGGGCTTCCGGTTCACCCAAACGGCGAGCGTATTTACGGGTGTTGAAGTTGTAAGTCGAGTGGCCCGTCTTGTCGTTCTTCCGCAGAAACCCTTCAAACTCCTTGAGCCTGTCCAGGTCCCCGGCGCTCATGTACCGCTCAAGAATGTCAGCCTGGGGACCGACGTGAGTGTCCGAATCGAATATCTTGTAGCCGTTCTTTGCCATGGTTCACCCTCTTGTTGAGATTCTCAAGCCGTCGTTACATCCTGATGTTCGGGAAACCGTGGGGTTGCCTGCTCGTTGTTTTACTGTGAGTAAAGGACCGAGAGGCGATTTACTTTCGCCCAGCCGACCGATGGTATTTTTCGAGAGCCTCGGCGGAGAAGTATTTCTCTTCCAGTTCTCGTTGCTTGGCCACTTCCGCGCCGCCAATCTTCAACTGGCCGCTGACGTAAGGGTTGTCTTTGTGGGCCTCCCGGAAATCCTGATAGGCGATGCTGCCTCTTTCCATGAAATCTTTGATGTAATCGTACAGCGCCACGTAGGTCACCAGGTGGGTGGGCTGGGGTACCCAGGCGATATTGACGCCCAGGTCCAGTAGCTCGTCGTTGGTCAAAGGCGAGTTCATGAAGCCCTGCATTATCGAGAATGGGCCCTCCACCGCCTCCCTGGCCCCACGGACCTCGTCAACCACTCTGGGAGCCGTGAACTGCACCCAGTCGACCCCGCCGATCTCTTTGTAGGCCTTCATCCGGTCCAGGGCCTCGGCGTAGCCGCCGTTGGCGGCCTCTCCGGTATAGCACTGGGCAATGACCACAAAGTTGGGGTCCAGCTCCCGCTTGCGCTCCACGGCCGCCTGATACCTGGCCAGGACCACTTCCAAGGACTCAACCTCCATGCCCGCCGTGCCGGTGCCCCGCTTCCCTTCGATGGGCTGGTCGTCGATGCGGACGCCGGCGACGCCCTCTTTGATGCAGTCCTCCACCATGCGCCGTACCGCCATCACGCCGCCGTGGCCGGTGTCGCCGTCTAGAATGACTGGGAAACTCACGGCCCGGGCGATCCAGCCCGCGATCAAGATACACTCGCTGAGGGTGGCGGTCCCCACGTCCTCCAGACCGGTGTAGGAGCCGACTACACCGCTGGTGCCGACGAATCCGGCTTCCGCCCCAGCGGCTTCCATAACCCGGGCCAGGGCGGCGCTGGGTGGGTGCATCACGCTGAGCACCCGGTCTTTCCGCCGTATCAACTCTTGCAGCTTGGCGGTGGCTTCTTGGTAGGGCATGATTCGGCCAACCTCTTGTTAGGTTAGGAGTCTATTCGAATTCCAGTCAGGGTAGTTCGCCCAGCTCACCACGAACGGGGACAATCGTTCTCTCTGAGCCTGCTGACGGGGGGTGAGGGCCCTACCAAAGCTCCTGGGATGCCAGACGCGCGCCTTCCACCATGGACGCCAGTTTGGCCCAAGCGACCCTGGTTTCCACCTTTCTTCCCCAGGCTGACGTCCCGAAACCGCAGTCATTGCCCACCATCACGTTCTCCCGGCCGACGATGTTGGCGTAGCGCACGATCCGTTCCGCCACCAATTCCGGATGCTCTATGAAGTTGGTGGTGGTGTCCAGCACGCCGGGGATGATGACCTTGCCTTCGGGAAGCTTGACCTCCTCCCAGATTTTCCATTCGTGGGCGTGGCGGGGGTTCGCGCCCTCGAAGGATAAACCCATGGGGCTGGCCTTGAGCACGATGTTGACGATGGACTTGAGGGGAATGTCGTAGTGGTGGGGACCTTCAGTGTTGCCCCAGCAGAGATGCATCCGCATACGGTCCGCTGGGATTCCTTGCAACGCGTAGTTGATGACCTCCACGTGCAACTCGACGATCTTGACGAACTCGTCTTCCGAAAGATGAGAGAACTGGGACACTCGGGTCATGGCCAGGTCGGGACAGTCTATCTGCAGCAGCAGGCCCGAGTCGGCGATGGCCTTATATTCGTCCTTCATCACGTCGGCCAGGGCGTAGAGATATGCTTCCTCGGTGGGGTAGAAATCGTTGGGCAGGAAATTCGCTATGACTCCCGGGGAAGCCGAAGTCATGAAGAACTCTTCCGCCTGGGCCTGGTCCGCCGCGGTCTTCAACCGGTCGATGTCCCTTTGGACCGCCGGCCAGTCACTCCAGGCGATGGGCCCGGTGCAGGCCGGTTGGGGGATGTTCCTGGAGGATGGACGTTGCTGCACGGCGAACTCGGGAAAGTCTTCATCGTCCAGCCGGGGCCGCGACCGGATCAGCTGTTCACCATCGAAGCCGGTCAACCGTTCTTTGACGTAGGTTGCGTACTGGGCCCGTCCCTGTTCGCCGTCGTTGACGACGTCTATTCCTATGTCTACCTGATGCCTGGCTACCTCAGCCACGGCCTTCTCCGATTCGGCCGTAAATACCTTCTGGTCCAGCTCCAGTTGGTCTTGCTGGGTTCGTAGCAGGTCCTGCATGACCTCGGACCGGGGCAGGCTGCCCGTGTGGGTGGTCAGGATTCTAGATGTGCTGGTTTTCATTGCGGCTACCCTCTTTCGCAGGCGTTTGCCGGAGACGCTTGACGATGCTATCAACATATGTCGCACCTAGTCAAATAGCTCGTAGCTGGCAGCGATTGCCCGATAGGGCATGTCTTTGCTACACTATGCCCACTCCTGGGGATTGGGATTACCAGCGGTCGCGGTGAAGGGGAGCAGACTCAAAGCGGAGAAGGAGATTCCATGATTTACGAAGTCCGTACCTACGATTTGAAACCAGGCACCGTGGCCCAGTTTGAGGAAGCCTTTGGAGAAGCCTTGCCCTACCGGCAAGAGTATTCGCCGTTGGCCGCCTTCTGGCACGTGGACATTGGCCCACTGAACCAGGTGATTCACGTGTGGCCCTACGACAGCCTGGATGACCGGGAGCGCATTCGAGCCGAGGCGTCCAAAGACACTCACTGGCCGCCCCCCAACAACGGCGCCATCTTGAACATGAACTCGGAGATTTGGTCTCCCGCCCCCTTCATGCGTCCCATGGGTGGCGACCAAAAGCTGGGCGATATCTACGAGATGCGTATCTACACCTATGAACCCGGTTCCATAGCCGAGCTTATCCGCAAGTGGACCGATGCCATCCCCTACCGGGAGGAGTTTTCGCCTCTGGCCGCCGGCATGTCCACCGAGCTGGGCGGGCTGAACCGGTGGATGCACATCTGGCCATACAAAGACTTGGACGACCGGGAACGCGTCCGCAAGGAAGCCGCCACGTCACCCCATTGGCCATCGGGCGCACCGGGCAGGGTCAGGCAGGAAAATAAGATAATGATTCCCGCCTCCTTCTCACCCATGCACTAGGCCGCCGCTTCCCGCGGCGCTTAGCGCGGGGAAACCAGCGGTGGGGGTTGATCAGCAGACAATCGGTGCCATAGAAAAGGCCCCCAGGACACGTCCTGGGGGCCTTCTGGTTATATTACCAACGGTCCGGTGAGCGGTTGGTAATAACTCCGCTAGTCGCTGCTGGCTGCCAGATCGTGGGCCGCGCTCTGTCTCTCCCCGTCGATCAAATCTTCGGCGCCGGTTTGGCCGTCCAGCATGTTCCAGCCCAGCATCCACTGGTAAGTCCTCTGCAATTCTTCCTCGGGTATGGGGGCAGGTTCCACCACCTGGAGGCGGCTTGGGCTCAGATCGTCCACGGTCAGGGCGGCTACGTCTGGGTCCGACTTGTAGTAGTCGATGAAGTATTGTAGATACTTCCGCTTGTCGGCCTTGATACGCTCGACAGCTTTGTTTACCGCCCGGCTGAACGCGGCATAGGTTTCCGCGTCGACTCCGGGCGTAGCCACCTCGGTGCCGTGGAATGGAGACATCACGATGATCCTGCACCCCGCCTTCTCGGCCACCGTTATGTATGGCTCGGTCAGCGTCGTGGCGACAATTTCACCTTTCATCAAAGATCGGAATCGGGCGCCTGAGCCGGTGGGCGCCAGGCAGGTTTTGATGAGGTCCCGTGGTAAGAACCCCTCAAGCATCAACAGGCACAAATAGTGGGTGCCGGCGAAGTAGGGAATCCCGATGAGCTTGTTGGCCAGTTGCTGCGGTGTGTACACGTCAGACGATGGAGCAACTACCAGGGCCCCGTAGGCCACGATGGACCGTCTTCCCAGCTGCCGTCCCTGGACATCGCTGTCCTGCACCCGGCGGTAGTTTCCCCACTCGCAGGCGTTGTACATGCCCGCCTGACCGGTTTCAAAGGTGCTGGCATGACTCATGAAGGGGCTGACCAAGTCGGGATTGGTAACGTTGGTGTCGGTGCCTGTGGGGGCGTTTTGGCCGCGCTCCTTGAACTCCACGTCCAGACCCTCCGCCTCGAAAAGCCCCTCGTGAAATGCCACCAACTCCGGGAGTCCCTGGAAGGGGGCCGTTGTTTCCAACAAAAGTTTCGTTCCCATAGTTCACATCCGCCTTTGAACAAGATTAGGTTGCGACCTACATACCCCTGCCGGAATCGGTTCAGGTAACTGTCCGCTAGTGGAGCTTCCGGCGAATTCGCAATAATAATAACACGGGAAGAGGCGAATGAGGGATGTTCCCCGGGTCGATTGAGCTAAGCGGCAATCGCTTGCCGAGGTCATGTTGAGGCATGGGGTAAAATACAACTCGTAGGGCGCTCCGTGGATACTCTGGTTGACTAGTTCTTCCAAGTGAGTCCGGTAGCAGGACCACGGGACTTTGATACTCACACCGCGCCGTTCAGTGGTACAGTTTCGCTCCGCCCTGCTGGTACAATTTCTCTCCGCCCTTGACAGACCTCCGATCGGAAAGAAAGAACCGTCGAGATGAGACCAATCATCTCGACGGTTCTTTCTACGGTTCGTAAGTGGTGGGCGGTAGTGGACTCGAACCACTGACCTCTTGCGTGTCGAGCAAGTACTCTAACCAACTGAGCTAACCGCCCCTCAATCGCAGTCTATCAAGCGCCTAATAGGGCGTCAAGGCGGCATACGCTCCGTCTTGTGTGAACGCGAGCTGTCGGCCTATAATCTCCCCGCGGCTCCGATAGCCGGCTGCTATTGGACCGAGATCCGCACCTTATTTGGAGAAGGAGCTTATTAGGCTATGGCTGACTATCTTTACGTTGTACAAATGGACATTCCCGCCGACAAAGAGGCAGATTTCAACCGCATATATGACACCCAGCACGTGCCCAACATAATAACCGTTCCGGGCGTCAGCGGGTGTACCCGTTTCAAGTTGGAGTCTGCCGATGTGGACGGGGTACCCACGTACCTTGCTCTTTATGAGATTGATTCTCCGGATATTCCCCAGTCCGCTGCCTGGGTTGCTGAGTCGGATAAAGGAGATTGGGCAAGTCAGATCCGCCCCCACACTTCCAACCGCACCCACTTGATCTTCAAAAAGGTCGGCTAGCGGCGTCGAATTCCAGCTGCCCCGAATGGTATACTAACCCGGCTCGTGGATCGTCTCACAGAACGGGGAGACTTCCACGCTAACGGTCGTCCGGTATCCCCGTTAGAAGTAGNCACCGCACGGCCATATAACTGGGAGGAAGTGAATGGTAGTCGCCGCTGACACTGTCCAGATGGACCCCAAGGGTCTGGATAGGGTGGATGCCCTGTTCCAGGAGCAAATCCAACAAGGAATCCATCCTGGCTCGGCGCTGGCGGTGTACCGGCATGGCAAACCCGTGTTGGATCTCTTTGGCGGCGAGGCCGACGCTGATGCGGGCCTCCCCGTGTCCAGCGACACCATGTTCATCCTGTATTCCTCCACCAAACCCCTGGCCGCCGCCTGCATCCACATTCTTTGGGAACGGGGGNAACTTGCGTGGGANGACCCGGTTGCCGAATATTGGCCCGGATTTGCCAAGAAAGGCAAGGGCGACGTTACTATCAGACATGTTCTGACCCATCAGGGAGGGTTTCCGGAGACCCCGCCAGAACTAACCTGGGACAAATGGCAGGACTGGGACAAAGTGGTTCAGGCGATGGAGGAAATCAAGCCCGACTATCCGGCGGGCAAGGTATTGGCCTATCACCCTAGAAACTTCGGCTGGGTCATCGGGGAGCTGGTTGCCCGGATCGATGGACGTCCCTTTCGCCAGTTTCTGCGGGAAGAGGTGACCGGCCGGCTGGATATGAAAGACACCTACGTAGGTCTGCCGGCGGAGTTGGAGAGCCGAGTTTCCAAGGAACATACCACCGACGATTGCGACCATCCCTTCCAGGTTTCCATGTATAACAAGCCGGAAGTGCATCAAGCCGTCCATCCGGCGGGCGGCGGTATCGCCACGGCCCGGGACATCGCCCGGTTTTACGCCATGATGGAAGGTGGAGGCTCGCTGGATGGAGTGACGATATTCGCGCCGGAGACTGTGGCTGAGGTCACATTGCTGCAGGTCGAAGGGATGGACCTAACCAACGAACGGCGAACCAAGCGTTCCTTAGGTCTCTCCTTGGGCGACCCCCGTATGGGTTCCTCCGTAACCGAGGATGTGCGGACCTTCGGCCACGGGGGGGCGGGGACTTCGGTGGGTTGGGCCGACCCGGATTCGGGATTGGCGATGGCATACATCACCAACGGCTATCGCGAAGATGGGTCCAACTATCCGCGGCTGGCGGCCATGTCCCAGGCGGTGCGTGACGCCTGCCGCTGATTCTTGGTGAACTGGGCGCCCCAACCGGGTCCGTTGCCGCCGCCTCGATCAGGCTTCAACCATTCCGGCAGCCTCTTGTCATNCCGGCAGCCTCTCGTCATTCCCGCAGCCTCGTGTCATCCCGGCGAAGGCCGGAATCCAGGCGGCTATTCCACCATCAACTCAGCTGAACACCGTCCTGCGCCCGTGAGACGGTGGAGCGCGCCATAGCCCGGCAGCCGGAACTGAGAAACTACCGGCCCTTCGTGATCTCTACGCCTAGCCTACGCGTGTCCCACCGTTAAGGGGTGGTAGTTAGCCCCACGGCGTCGATCCCAGCTTTGGCCGCGTCTTCATCCTGCTGGGCAGTGCCGCCGCTGCCGCCGACCGCCCCAACGATCTCGCCGTTCTTGAAGACCGGCAGTGCGCCTTGGCCGGGGATCATGTGGCCCCCTTCCATCGCCATCAGGCCTCTGAACACCGGCGCCATCGCGTTCTCCGTCAAGTCGCCGCTGGGACGTTCGAAGCAGGCGGAAGATACCGCTTTCGCTCGTGAGATCGCCGGCGTCCGCCAGGACGCGCCATCGGTACGGAACATGCCGAGCAGGTCGCCCCGGGGGTCAACCACGGAAACGCTCATCTTGGCGCCCATCTCAAGTACTTTCGCCTTGGCCGCGGCGAGAATCACTTCCGACTCAGCCATCGTCAACGTTGCCATATATACCTCCATCTTTCGTTGAGCTTGATTTTGCGTACTAAGAATATACGGGCTGCATTGTAGGCTAGAATCACTGGCTTGGATACTACCCCTCTCCGGTCCAACGGCTGGGCAGGTCCATCAAGCTTTCAAACCCTAGCTCGGCGCACAAGGCCTGATACTTTAGCTTGGGAACGCCTTCCCATCGTAGTTGCTCCAGGGTTTCCGCCAAGGGCACGTCTAACCGGAGAGTAGCCAGCCGTTTGTAAAGCGCGGCATCCTCACGGTGCTCCGCCAAGCTGGCTGCCACGGCTTGTGCTCCCCGGGGCCGGACCTCCCATTGTTCCCAATNATCAGGGATGTTCTCCAGGTGGCCGTACCGGCTCAACATCTGGGCCGCGGTTTTGGCCCCCCATCTGGGCACGCCGGGAATCCCGTCGGCCGCATCTCCCACTAAAGCCAGATAATCGGGGATAGACGTGGGAGGCACTCCGAATTTCTCCAGCACACCGGCGTCGTCCAAAGTGACTTTCCGTCGTCTGTCTAGACAGACAACCTGGGAGCCGCGCACCATTTGGGTTAGGTCCTTGTCCGGGGAGCAGATCACAACCTGCTCCACGTTCGGGGCCTCCCGCCACTTTTCCGCNGCGGTTGCCAGGGCATCGTCGGCTTCAAACTCCACCATGGGCCAAACAACAACACCCAAGGCNGCGACGGCTCGTTCCGCCAGATCGAATTGGCTCATTAGATCTTCGGGCGTGCCGGCGCCGGTTTTATAGCCGTCAAANATGTCGTTCCGAAAGGACTCGACCACGTGGTCGAAGGCACAGGCCACGTGGGTAACACCGTCTTCCCGGAGTATCATCAGCATGGTTTGGATGACNCCTCGGACCGCGCTGACCGGCCGTCCATCGGGCGCGGCTACCGGAGGCATGGCGAAATGCGCGCGGAAAAGCTCGTAAGTTCCGTCTACAAGGTGGATGTTCATGGCGCCTGCTAATGTTCCTTAAGTTACAAGTGGCAGCGGGTTTGGNGCTTGGATTGGCAGTGTAATCTTGAGGCAATACGGTGTCAACGACCCGAGGCCTGAGGGCGGGCTGCGCGGGACGAGCGCCGGTTAGGGAAAATCCTTGGCGATCAAGTCTAGAGTTTCCTGGTCGGGTGCGATACCGATCAACGTAATCTCACCCTTCGACTCAAGGAGTACAGACCGGCCGGGAGTGTGCCAAGCCGCCATGCTTTCGTCCTCTTCATGGCTTTCCCATTGTTGGGCCCGAACGGTAAATTCCTTATAAGCCTCGAAGAACTCACGAGCATCTATGGTTGTGTCCCACACGATCACCGCGACGAACAGGCGGCGTCCGGAATCGTCTCTTAANAGCCGAAAACGGTCTCCTCCCCAGCCGCTGGCGGCCTTCACGGCTTGTGGACGGGGCAAACTGGTTTCCAAGTAAGTGCGCAGAAGGAACTCGCCCAGGACATCCTCCATCAGCAATTCCCAGTCTTCCTCGATCGCCGGACNTCTGGGAGGGAGTGACACCGGTATAGGGTTCTCTCCCGACTTGTATTTCGCCGGATGCAATATCTGCTNGGTGGAAACCGGAGGCCGTAAGTAGATCTGGTTCACCTGACGCCAGATGCCGGGCGCCTGCTGAACCGAAGACACGAACTCAGCGCCCGCTTGGTAGGGGAAAAGCAGGGTTTTCTGAATCACCGGCGGGGCTCTTTGAAACGCTTGTACCTCCGAATCTTCCGCCTTTGGCAGCAGCTCCAACATTTCGGCCATACTCAGATTGGCGGCAGCGTATAGACCTGAAGACACGGTGNCGTCGCCCTCAAGNAGAGCCGTCATCGCCAATTCCCGGTCTTGGTTGGTCTCCGATTCCTCCACCAGACGCCGGGCATCGAATCGTTGCTGCTGCAAGGCATGGACCAACTCGTGAGCCATGGTCAATTTCCCGGCGCTGTCTAGGGGTAGGGTTTCGGCGACTACCAGCAGTTCGTCGGTCTCCAGATTAAACAATCCCAGGACCTGCTCCCCAAGCAGATCCAGGAACAAGTCATAAAGCTCCACTGACGGGTCCAGGAGTCCCAGGAGCCAATACAACTCCTGAAGACGCGCCAATTCGTCCTNGTCTTCGGCGTCAATGGTGGCGGCCAGGTATTCGCTTAACTCCGGGCGAGTGATTAACTGCGGGGCTAACGGCCCCAGGAAAGTGAGACCACGGGTCTCAGACACTCCGCCCGATATTTTCTGGACGATTCGGGTCAATCGGGGGTCTGACGTCCGCGCTTCCGTAGAACCGATCGCCGCCGGGGTGACCGGATTGCTAGGGACAGGCCGGTTTGTGGGTTCAGGAGCAGGTGTAGCCGGTTGCTTCGTCGCAGGCGATGCGGGTCTAGCTATATGCTCCGGCTTGGGTTCGGTTGCGTCGGAGGAGTTAACCGTGGGGGACGGACTGGGTAGGAGAGTAGCGGTGGGGGTAGGGTTCGCGGTGAGGGTGGGAAGGCGCGTGGGCGTAGCCGCCCCGATGGGGCCGGCGCGTTGGAGCAGGCCAATGACGCCAGCAAGCCGGTCAGGATCAGCGCCAACGCCNGAAACTTTCCCGGCATCAATCTTGGGCCGAGGCCATATTGACGGAGATCGGTCAATTGACGTACTTCATACAAGTCTCAATGGACAATGTAGCACGGGAAAGACGATCGTGTAGGGACAACTATCTGCTGACGATCGGATTTGCTTAACACAAGAGAACGGCTCGGCTGGAGGACGTTCCAAGAAGAGAATCGTCCGGGCCGGACACAGCCGGCGGCTAACGAGGAAAGGCGAGCGCCGGGCCGGTTAAGGCCAGGCCATCAACGGTAAAGCTGCCCGATGTGGCATCCGTCAGGATGTCCAGCAAGGACCTGGCATCGTAGGTGGAAACGTTTTCCAGAGTCAGCTGGCTGGCGCTGGATCCCGGACCGATGACTTTGAACGAAACGACCGCCACCGGTCCGTCGCCGTTGATCCCGTCAGTGTCTATGAGCCCCGCCCAGAGGCGGCCTGGCTCACGGGTTCCGAAGTCGAACAAAGAGTTCTTAGCTAACCNGCCTACGTCAACATCGGATACCTCGAGAACTGTTGGGTCGTAGGTTAAAACGAATTCCAGGCTTCCCACGTTTTTCGCGCCGGTGAGATAGATGGGCACGTTGACCGTTGTAGGCAACACCACGGGATCGGCTAGTACCGGCGCCAGCGTTGGGACCGCCGTGGGTGATATGGTCAAGACTACATCAGGCGGCGATGTGGGGATCGGAGTCGAGACCTCGTCCGGGATCGCCGTGGGTTCTAGAATCACTGAAGGAGCGGGGCCGGCCTCGGCAGTGTCACTCCTCAGAACGCCTAAAAACAGAGTGCCAATGACTACCACCAATAAGACCGTTGCCACGCCAACGGCCCACTTCCAATGGTCCGACAGAGCGATTAATCCTATATCCAGCCAATATCTCATGTTTGCTTCCTAGCCTTGCCGGGCCATCGCCAGAAGCTGGCGGGCGTCGTCAGGTGTTACGTGGCCGTCTTTGTTTATGTCCATGACCAGGTCTTCTTTGGCTAATCCAACGAACATCCGCAAGGCGATGAGTGCGTCCAACGCGGTAATGTTGCCGTCGCCGTTACCGTCTCCGGCTATCGGGTTGTCGACAGCCAATTTCCCCGGGACCAGATTGATGGTCCTGATCTGGCCGCGGGAGTCTCCTATCGTGGAGCCGGTGACCGTAATGGGACTGGAACTGCCGCTTGGCCCTATGACTCTGAACTCTACGACCGCAGCCGAACCGTCGCCGTTCACGCCCCTGGCTGCGGCGGTTCCGAAGCGGATGACTCCCGGCGTCTCGGCGTTGTAGCTAAAGGCTGTCGTTGAAGTTCGAGAACCCTGGTAAACATTCACGACCTCAGCGATGGACGGGTTGTAGTTCAGAATGAATTCCAGCTTGCTGATATCTCCGGCCTTTTCCAAGCGGACCGGGACTAGNACGGTCGCCCCCGGCCGAGCGGTCCTAGATTCCACGGTCAGGATAGCCTCGGCCGGGATGGCCACGGGTACGGCTGTCGCCACCGGTACTGGTGTGGCAACTGGCGCCGGTGTAGGTTGGGGTGTGGCCGTTGGCATAGGCGTTGGTGTAGCCGTAGGGACAGGCTTAAGCTCCAGTGGCGGCGGGATCGGCTTTCCCNCTCTGGTCAAAACGACTTGGTAAGTTCCCACCGGGTCGGCGGCTTGGTCCGCGGCCGAAACCACCAGAACGTAGGCGCCGGTGTCCGGGGCAGTCCAACGCAGGCTTGTGCCGGAACCGAAATTGGATTTACTGAAGCCGGTGGCGTAGTTGACCACCTCGAACCGCACTGCAGTGGCCGTGCCTAGGTTGACCTGCAATGTATAAGTCTCATCTCTCTCGGCGGGGAAAGAGAAGTAGTCGTAGTCGTCGGCAGGACTGACTGATCCGGCGATAGCATTGCCGAAGCCNATCTGGGTTGCCCACGNGGGTATGTCCGGATGCCGGTCCTCAAGATTGAATTCGGACCTGATCGTCAGTGAGTAGGTTCCGATGGCGTTGTCCAGCCGCGGCGATTTGGAGATCACGGCGTAATACGTCTCGTTGTCCGGGGATATCCAAGTGACGTCCGTACCCTCGCCGTAGTTACTGGCGATCAGATCCGGGCCGGGGTCTTTTTCTTGTACGGTTAGGGATACCCCTGATGTGGTTCCGTAGTCCAAGTCGAAGGTGTATTTCACGCCTCTCCGGCCCTGGAAAGAGAAGTAGTCCACGTCGTCGATCGGGCTTATCGCGCCGGTCACGGCGTTACCAAAGCCGGTCTGCGTGGCCCCTCCCGCGGTTTCGGCGTGGCGGTCGCTAAGAGACGTGTCAGCTTCGACTTTGATGGTGTAGGTGCCGATGCCCTCTCTGAGTTGGGCGGGGGCGCTTATGACGATATAGTAGGTTCCTGGGTCCGGCGCGATCCATTCCAGATTCTTGGATATGCCATCGCTGGCCGCCAGGACGGCGCCGTCCGAGGCTTCGACGACGATGGATACGCCTTTGACGTTGCCCAACTCAACTTGGATGCCATATTTGACGCCGCGTTCGGCCGAGAATGAGAAGTAATCTTGGTCTCCCGGTGGGCTGACCGCGCCGGCCGTGGCGTTGCCGAAGTTAACGGGGGTCGCGTCGTTGCGGGTTTCACTGTGGCGGTCCAGTAGGGTGTTGTCCCCTTCTAGTTTGACGGCATACGTACCGATGGGGTTTGCCACTTGGCTGGGGGCGGACACGAAAACGAAGTAATTGCCGTCGCTGGGCGCGACCCATTCCAGTGTGGAGCCCAAGCCACCGTTGGACGCTTCGATTCTGGAATCGGAGTTGGCAATCGATAGGTTCACGGCTACGGCGCTGCCCAATGTCGACTCAACGGTATAGCTGACACCCCGTTTGGCGAAGAATCCGAAGAAATCCTGGTCGTTGGCCGGACTGATGGCGCCGGCCAACGCGCTTCCGAAATTTATCCCAGTCGCATCGTCAGGGCTGCCGCCGTGACGGTCTATCAACGAGTTATCGGCAACGACACGTAGTGTGTACGAGCCGACGCCGTTCCTGACCTGGGAGGACGCGGANAGAGCGATGTAGTAGGTCCCGTCGGCCGGGGCCAGCCAATCGAGGCCGGTGCCTATTCCGCCGTTGGAGGCTTCCGTGCCTATTACGGGCTTTTGGACCGCTATTTCCACGGCTTCAGCGGTTCCCGGCTCAATCACGATCCTGTACATCACTCCTCTTTTCGTCTGAAAAGAGAAGAAGTCCAGATCGTCCGCTGGGCTGATCGCCCCTTGGTGCGCATTGCCAAAGCTGATGGCGGTGGCCTCTTCACGGCGTTCCGGGTGCCGGTCGACCAGAGAGGTGTCGGCAGTGACCCTGATGGCGTAGGTTCCCACGGGTTCCCTCACGCGGCTGGTGCCCGCCACGACCACATGGAAAAGGCGGGTGGCCGGCGCGACCCAATCCAGAGAGATGCCGATACCGTCGTTTGAGAGTTCCAGTTCGCCTACCGAAGTGAGCACAGAGATGGTTAGGCCGGTTGCCGTGCCCAATTCAGCATCTACCGTATATTTAACGCCACGGCTTGCCTGGAAGGAGAAGTAGTCTTCATCATCTCCGCCATGTACTCCTACTTCGATGTCGGGCTGGTTAGTCCAGGGGCTGATCGCTCCCTGGTATTGGTTGCCGAAGGCCATCGGAGTGGACGCGGACCGGGAATCACTGTAGCGGTCCAGAAGAGAGGTGTCGGCGCTGATCCTCAAGGTATAAGTTCCCAGAAAAACCTGTCCAGTNAGGTAGTCCCAANCCGCGGATACTTCGATGAAGTAGGTCTCGTCCGTGCGTGCTATCCAATCGACCAGCCGCTGTCCGGTCCTCTCGTAGGCGAACTGGCCTGGCGAGCTGCCGATGCCACGGGTGATGGAGTTGACCACTTGCAGATTAGCCGATTCGACAGTTCCAAGATCCACGATGAACGTGTATCGAACGCCCCGTTGGGCCTGGAAGGAGAAATAGTCCACGTCGATCCCGGTGATGGAGGCGTCGATATTACCCGAAACTTGCCCGCCCGAGGTGCTGATGGGGGTTGCCTCATTGCGATAGTCGCCGTGATCGTCGGCGGCTTGGACTGAAGGCGCGGAAGCTAATTGAAGCAAACCGGTGGCCGACAGGAAAATCGCTACGAGGAAGATTGTTATTGCCGCACTGAGCGGCGTCGCCAGGTTCCGCATCTACACACTCCCCAACCGCCACCACCGGGCGTTGGCCTGCTCAATAACGACGGTGAAATTCCTGGGTAAGTTGCCCAGTGTTCCACCGTACGGAGCTGAATTTGAAAGAGACTACCGGTTCAGGTCATTTTCGTGGAAAGGCTACTAAATGATTGTAGTATCCGGAATTAGAATTTTTCAATTGATTGGGATACGGATAAAAAGCATTTTGGAATACCCTGGAAAGTTTGCTTGTAGTGGTTGGGGGATGCGTCCGGGNAAAAAGGGTTAATGCGAACAGGAATGTAGTGGTTCGACAGGCTCACTACGAACGGGGGACACTTCATTAGTACCCAGAAAACTTTCGCTACCGGCAAGCCCCCCTTTCGTAAAGGGGGGTTGGGGGATTTCCCCCTTGTCTGGCCAATTTCGGATACGTTCTAAGAGATCGGAACCGTTGTTACCTGATGGGCCTGCAGCGCCGGGAGCACCTCTTCGCCGAACCGTTGCAGGTTGCGAACGAACATGTCATGGGGCATGGCGCCTTGGTTGAAGTTAAGCATCAGAGTACCCCCGCCCAANGTATCGGCCAGGGCTATCAATGAGTCCCGTACCTGCTCGGGCGACCCCCAGCAAACTCGTTCGTTGCGCTCAACGTCCTCCAGAGTCATGCTGCGGAACCCTTGCAACGCGCNNATGAANGCCTCACGGTTCTCCGGCCTGATGTAGTCGTAGTCTGATTCGGAGCGGTAGCCACTCCGTTGCTGGTTGGTCACGTTGGACACGTTCCCGTGACTGAACAGGGTGTGGAAAAAGTACAACATATACGGCCCCGCTTCTTCCATCGCCTGTTGCCGGCTGTCGGCCACGTACACGCTGGCCCCCAAGACCACGTGATTGGGAGTGATGGTGTGGCCGTTCTGGGCAAGGCACTCGGCGTAGAAGCGGATCATGTCTTGTCTTACCGCCAGGGTCGCGTTGGCCCCGGGGGTTATGGGGATGTTCTCCCGTCCGGCCCACTCGATGGTCTCTTTACTGACTGTCACCGGCACCCAGACCGGCGGACGGGGCTGTTGCACCGGCCGGGGCCAGATCGCCACGTCTTCGTAAGTCCAGAAATCCCCTTTGTATGAAAATGCCTCTTCCGACCAGGCCAGCTTGATGATTTCCCAGGCTTCCTGGAAGCGGGCCCTGGATTCTCCCTGGTCGACGCCGTAGGCGACGTATTCCCGGGGAATACCCCGGACAAATCCGGAGATCAGACGCCCGTCGGTAAGACAGTCCAGCATGGCCAGTTCTTCCGCCAACCGTAGCGGCTCGTGAATCGGCAAGCAGTTGCCGTAGATGAGGAGCTTCATCCGCTCGGTTCTTTGGGAGGCCGCCGCCGCTATGAGGTTGGGAGAGGGCATCATTCCATAAGGTGAGGTATGATGCTCGTTGAAACCCAAACCGTCAAAGCCCAACTCGTCCATCAGCGCCCAGGCGTCAAGATGCTCCTTGTAGTTGCTTACGGCCGATTCGGGGCGAAAATGCCGCTTGGGCAGGGGGTATGGCAACTCGCCGTCTACTTTGAGATGATCTAGGTGCTCCGGGTAGGGGAGCAGGTCGAATCCGAACACCTGCATCGGCGCGCCTCCAATGGGCTATCTGAGAGCGTGGCAATTGTAGCACTGGGTCAACGGGTGTCAATCGGACAGTTTCTATTGCCAGCTTCGGGCCTTGGGCATGTGGGGCAAACCCTCGGTTCCTCGAATGTGCTGGGCTATTATGTTCATAGTTCCTTCCCGGCGGGAAACCTGGCCCCGGATTATCAGCACCGGCTCCTTTATGTCCATGCGGTGCCTCTTGAAAGCCTGGGGCCAGACGACGATGGGGATGTGGCCGAACTCGTCTTCCAGGGTGAGAAACACGGCCTTGGACAGGGGACGTTGCCGGCGGATCACCATACCGGCCACGGTCACCACTTCGCCATCGGCCCGCTCCAGAAGGTCCTGGCTGCTTAACACATCCTGGCCCAGGTAAGGCCGCAGCATGGTCATCAAGTGTCCCTTGGGATGAAGCCGCATGGTGCGGTATTCGTCCATCATGATTTCCCATTCGGTCTGCTTGGGCAGTTCGGCCATGTCCTGCTCAACGGGAAGGGGCAGTGCTTGTTGATAGCCATGAGGGCGGTAACGCAACCCCACCTCCCACAACGCATTCCGCCGGTCTGGAGTCAGGGAGTNGAAGGCCCCGGCTGCTACTAGGTTCTCCAGGGCTTCCCGCTGCAACCCGGTGCGCTCCATGGCGTCGCCCAGGTCGCTGAACGGTCCGCCGCTGTCTCTTGTCTGGACTATGGAGGACGCCGCAGCTTCTCCCACGCCTCTTACGTAGAGAAAGCCTAAGAGGAGGGCATCGACCTCACCCCCTACCACCTCTCCCTGGGGGAGAGGGGAGGCCGAAGGCNGGAAATCCACCCAACCCTCCTTTACGAAAGGGGGGCTATTTGAGTTCCCTCTTTCATTCCTTGATGTCTCTCGTGTTCCTCCCATTAGCGGANCTCGTCTTTCCCCCCTTACGAAGGGGGGATTAAAGGGGGGTCGTCCACCACTCATGATGGTGCACTTTTCCATACTGAGGTTGATGTTGGGGTTGATTACGGTGATGCCATGCCGCCTAGCGTCCTCTTTTAGAGTCTCTGTGTTGTAGAANCCCATGGGTTGCTGGTTGAAGATGGCGACGAAGAACTCCAATGGGTGGTAGTACTTGAGCCAGGCCATGTGGTAGGCCGTTGCGCCGAAGGCGAAGGCATGGGACTCGGGAAACATGTATTGCCCATTGAATTTTTTGAATATCTTCTCGGCCACGTCTCCGGGAACGCCCAGCTCACCGGCTCCTTGNCGGAACTTTTCCCAGTAAAAAGCGATCAGAGACTGGTTATGCTTGCGGCCGAAGGCCCGGCGGAGTTGGTCGGCCTCAAGGGGAGTGAATCCGGCTACGTCCCGCGCCACATGGTTCACCTGATCCTGGAAGAGGATGATCCCCAGGGTCCGCTCCAAGGCCCGCTGTTCCAGTGGGTGGTCGTAGTCCCATGGAATGCCCTGGGTGCGCCGCTGTATGAACTGGGTGACCCCGTCGTTGACGCCGACTCCGGGGCGGACCGCTCCCACCTCGTAGGCCATGTCGGTGAGGTTGATGGGCCTGATGCGGGGGACGGTCTGCATCTGGGCCGCCGACTCCACCTGGAATATTCCGATGGTGTCGGCCTGGTGCATCATTCCGTAGACTGCCTGATCGTCAAAGTCGATGCGGCTCAGGTCGATATAGTGACCGTCCCGCTCCTCGATAAGCTGAAGGCATTCCTGCATCTGAGACAGNGCCCCTAGGGCCAGGAAGTCGATCTTCACGAAACCAGCCTGGTCGATGCTGTCTTTGTCCCAGTGGCAGATGTAGCGGTCGTCGATGGCCGACTGCTGCACCGGCACCATGTCGGTGAGGGGGGAAGAGCTGATGATCATGCCGCCGGGGTGCTGGGCCAGGTACTTGGGAAACCCATCCAGTTGGTCCGCCAGGTCGATGAGGTCGCGCCAGACCGGGGCATCGGTCTTGTCCCGAAACTCGGGTAACTCCTGCATCTCCAGCTTTAGTTCCCGGGCGCTGTGGGCATCCACCCTCTTGGCCAGCTTGTCCACGTCTTGCTTGGGCAACCCCAACGCCTTACCCAGGTCCCGTATCGCCCCCTTCATCTTGTAGGTGCTGATCATTCCGGAGAGAGCGGCGTGGTCCCAGCCCCACTTTACATGCACGCGTTTAATCAGCTCCTCCCGGATGTTCCGGGGAAAGTCCAGGTCTATATCGGGGACGGAGCCCATGTCGTCGGAGAGAAAACGCTCCAGAGAGAGGTTGTATTCCAGGGGGTCGATGTGAGACAAGCCGATCAAGTAGCCCACCAGCATGGACACCGAAGAACCGCGGCCTCTTCCGGGAGGGCGCTCTTCCAAGGGTATCTCCACGTCGCTCAGGCCAAGCTCTATCATGATCTCCCGGGCCATCTGTATGATTTCGTAGTAGATCAGGAAAAACCCCGACAGGTTATGCCTATTTATCAGACGCAACTCTTCGTCCAGCCGGTTTTGCACCCTATCGGTGATGCTGCCGTAGCGGCGCTCGGCGGCCTGGAGGCACAAGTGCTCCAGGAAGCTTTGGGGAGTGAACCCTTCAGGCACCGGGTAATCGGGGAAGCGGTACCCCATGTCCCTGGTGATATCGAAGCCGCACCGGTCGGCGATACGCAGAGTGTTTTTAACGGCCTGGGGGCACTCCAGGAACAGCTCCGCCATTTCCTCCGGAGACTTTAGGTGGAAATGCCGGTTGGGCCGGCGCTGCCGGTGGGTTTCTTCCAGGCTCTGGTTGTGGCTGATGGCCACCAGGGCGTCCTGGAGCCGGTGGCGTTCCGGGATGTGGTAGTGAACGTTATTGGTCGCGACTGGAGAGACGCCGTATCTATTCGCTAAGTCCACCAGCCGCCGGATGCGTGGAGTGTCTCCCTGGACCAGGTTGTGTTGTAGTTCCACGAAGACGTTGGCCGTGCCGAACCAGTCTAGGTACTGCCGCAACAGGTCCTNGGCCTCCCGGTGGCGGCCCTCCGTTACCAGGCTGGGAAGACGCCCCTGGCGGCATCCGGTGAGCAGAATGAGTCCTTGAGCCATCTCGGACAGGTGCTTGATGTCGAAGGCCGGGTTTCTGCGGCCGCCGGAGATGTAGGAGTAGGAGATGATGTTGCACAGGTTGCTGTACCCCTGCTGCGTCTCGGCCAGNAGGGTGAGGTGAGAGCCGTCATCAAGGGTAATCTCCGCCCCGGTGATGGTTTGAACCTCCAGGGTCTGGGCAACCTGGGCGAAGTGCATGGCCCCGCACAGATTGTCGTGGTCGGTAAGGGCCAAGGCCCGGTAGCCCAGCTCCTTGGCGCGAAACAGCAGGTCCTCAACCGATGAGGCCCCTTCCTGGAATGAGTAGTTGCTGTGGCAATGCAGTTCGGCGTAGCTTGAGTTCATGGGTCAGTAGCGTTATATCACCTCCACCCAGCCACCCAAAAAATCTCTCCCAGGTGGCCCCACACAGCCCCGCCAACTTTCACCTCCTTAGTTGATTTACCCCGCAAGGGGACTTATCTCCTCCCCCCTTGCGGGGGAGGAGNTAAGGTGGGGGGTAGTGTTCCCGCCATCTTCCAACACCTGTAAGATGGCTGCTTTAACCGCCTCAACTTCCTTCATGACCTGGTTGTTCCAGAATCTCAGCACCAGGTATCCCTGAGCGTTCAGCCAGGCTGTTCTTTCTGCATCGTAATCCACTTGTTGGGAGTGTTGCCCGCCATCCAGTTCAATAACCACTCGCTTCTCAAAATTCACGAAGTCGACGATGTACCACCCGATTGGTTGCTGGCGGCGAAACTTGTATTCACCTAGCTGGCATAAGCGGAGGTGTTTCCAGAGAGCCTGCTCAGCCTCTGTTGGGTTCTTTCTGAGTTGTCTGGCGTTGCTGGCGTTCATACCCCCATCCTAACCTTNCCCCCTTGCGGGGAAAGAGACTTATTTGCCTCCCTGCCGGTACCATTCCCCGGAAACGAGGTCCCGAAAGATGGTCATGGGCCTGCCATCTTCAGTGGTCACTTGGTAATACCTCCTGACGACGGGATTCTCCCGCCACCACTCTTCGTCGATCTCCCACAGGTCGTCTACCGAGGCTACTCCCAGCCTGCGGCGCCGCAGGCTGATAGCCAGTGGCCGTTGATGGGCATCCTCTTCAACCTGTATAGGAGCGGGCAGGTTTAAGGATCGAATAGGACTAGAGCTTGCCGCCTTTCGGGGATTCTGGACCAAGGTTCCACTTCCTTCATCTGGTAGATGGGGGGCTTACAACCCAAGAGGACTTCCAGTTGCCGCATCATTTCCCTGAGTTGCTCCCGTTTGCGGACATCCGAGAAAAGACTGGACTGGATGCCCGACTCGCCGGTGATCCCACCCAGGGTTAGCTTCATGTCCTCCAAAGGGCCGGGCAATTCCAGGTTGTCCAACCGGCTTTTCAGGGAGAACAGGGCCCTTTCCTTGCTGCCCACCGACTCCTTGAAGGGGAAGTGCTTGACCCAAGGAGCGTGCCGGACGATGCAACTCTCAATAGTAGCGGTGCGGACGTACCGGCCCTTGATCTCCGGGCGAACGAAAGCCCTGCCCAGCAACGTTGCCAAGGCCGTTAGGATGGCGTGCCGGGTGACGGTGGGCGAAGGGAAGGTGAGAAACTCCGCGACGACTTCCTCGTGCTGCCAGGGCGCCAGCGGACTGGGATCGATGCCCCTGGCTAACGCCCAAGCCCGGCTTCCCTCGGCNTTTAGCTGGGCCTGGATGGAGCCTGGCGGCAGGGCGGCCAGTTGCCCCAGGGTGTGCAACCCGAAGTGGTGCAACCGGGTCTTGTTTTGCCACGACAGGGGCAACAGGTCTATGGAAAACTCTTTCAGGAACCCGGCCACGTCGTCCGGCGCTTTGCTGGCCCGGCCGCCACTGCTGGTTACCGCAGCGACGTAGGCCGGGAATTTCCCCGTGGCCACGCCGATGCGGGGGTTGAACGGGTGAGGCACCGCTTGGAGCAAGGATGCTATGAGCCTGGCTTCGCCCCCGTACATGGCTTCCAGTCCATCCAACCCCACGTAGGCGCAGCCCAAACCGGCCTTTTCCACCAGGGGACTTCTTCCCTCCAGAGAGGTGAGCATCTCGGTGAAAACCGAGTCGTAATAGGGCTCGTCGGCCCGAAGCAAAACTGTATCTTTGCTCCGGGACACGGCTTCTTGGAGGGACATCCCGGCGGTAACCCCCCGAGCCTCTGGAGAACTGTCCAAGACTACCTGCTTGGATCCGAAGCTCTCGGTAATAACCACGGGCCGCCCCAGCAAAGCCGGGTCCCGGCGCTGCTCGGTTTTGATTGGAAGGTGGGTAATTAGTACGCAAGCGATGTTCATTTCAGTGGCCGGAAATCCCCCCTGGCCCCCCTTTACGAAAGGGAGGAAGCAGGGTTGTCTGTAAGAAAGTGGGTAGGTTGAGGTGCGTCTACTGAGATGAGGAGTTGGGTTGGGTCCATTCTGTCCATGAGAGCTTTGGCGATGATAGTCACTACCGTGTCTAGTACCTGCGCATTGCTAAAACGCAGTACCCTTAGCCCCGCGCCCGCCAGGTAAGTATCTCGCCTTGCGTCATTCTCCCTATGATCTAACTTCAAGTGTTGCCGCCCATCCACTTCCACCACCAACTTCGCTTTAGGCGCATAAAAATCCACGATGTAGACCCCAATGGGCTTCTGCCGGTAAAANTGAATACCCTGAATCTGCCTCCCACGTAATCGTGCCCACAACAACTGCTCGCTGTGTGTCATTTTGTTACGCAGCCTGTGTGCCGCTTGCTTCAGCTTGCCATCGTATCTAAGCACCGCCCAACAAACCTCTTTTTTATAACCCCCCTTTACCAAAGGGGGGCTGGGGGGATTTACGCCGCATAAAAACAACGATTGACCTAGGCCGAAAGCTCCCGTCATCCCCAGCCGGACCCGCATTATATAGANCACATGTACTATTAAACAATGCCACGCAGTCAGTCACAGCCGGTTCAAGTTATAATGGATGCTAAGGAATGCCTTGATGTTCTCCACGTTCACACGTTGGTTCTTGCAGAGGCTGCCACGGACANGTCTGTTCCTGACGCTGGGGCTTATGGCGGCGTTGGCCGTTATCGCGCTGCAATCTCTACCGGCAGCCTTGGCCCAGGCCTCTGATGGAGAGGTCACCGTGGTCAAGGACCGTTGGGTCGTTCAATTCCCCGGCCTGATCGTCTTCGACCTAACCGCCCAATCCCAACGGCAGATCGTTGAGGTGCGGCTGCGTTACCGTACGGTGGGCGGCCGCGTTTGGTCATACGCCTACCCCGGTTTTGAACCTGGGCAGAGAGTAACCGCCACTTTCAACCTGGGTGCCGTTGGTGGGGATTTTCTACCTCTGGGCGCTCAACTCGAGTACTATTACGAAATCCACGACGATCAGGGCAACGTGCACGAAACCCGGCCCAAGACTCTGGAGTACACTGACACCCGCTTCCAGTGGCAGCAGGCCCAGGCCGGACCCTTGATATTGATGTATCACGATATTCCCCGGTCCAAAGTGGCCGAAGTTACCCGCCAGGTGGAGGTCGACCTGCGGCGGCTTGCCTCAGTGCTTCGTTTGGACACCTCCCGTCCCATCAAAGGCATCATCTATAACGAAAGATCGGCAGCCATAGACGCCTTCCCCCACCAGAGCCGTACGATTACCGACCAGCATGTATTTGAGGGGTTTGCTTTCCCGGAGCGCGGCTTGTTCGTCGGCCTGGGNATGTCGCCCAGGCTCATCGTCCACGAGTCGGCCCACGTGATGCTTCACCAGACCCTGAGAGGTGGAGTCGCCAGGGCGCCCGCGTGGCTGGACGAGGGATTCGCTAGCTACATGGAACCAGGCGCAAACCCCTATAGTGGTGAGAGCCTCAGAGCGATGGGCGTGCCCCTCGCCTCCATGTCCGCTGTTCACGGAACTCCCAGAGACATTCGGAACTTCTACCGGAAATCGGAAAGCGTGGTCGCGTATCTCATCGAAGAACACGGCGAAGACCGGTTCCGAAGCCTCCTGGANCGGCTCCGGGAAGGTCGCGCGGTGGATGAAGGGTTGAGATTGACCTACGGATTCGATGCCGCCGGACTTGAAGACCTCTGGTCCTCCGACTCCCGGGGCCGCCACGCTCCAGCNAGAGTAACCAGCCCCAGACCATCGCCATTTATTTATTTCGACGTGTGGCTCATCGCCTTGTTGGCCCTGGTGGCCCTGGCTGCCGTGCTGCTCCGATACACGGTTGGCAGGTTGCGATCAAACTTGGACCCTGAGGAAGGGTTGCAGCCCTGGGAGGACCCGGACGTATTGGACCGGGAACGAGATCGGGACGACCCTTTCTAGCCNTCANGTTTCACGCGAACTTCACGATAAAGAAACTTTCTGCTATGCTCCGGCCCACTACAGCCAAGAATTCAGAGAGCAGCCACACCCACCGGCAATCCCACACTTGACGGGAAGATCTGACAGATGAGTAGCAGCGAGATTCAACAACTTCAACAAGACTTGCGTTCCGGACGGGANGCTGTCTTGGCGGCTGTCGAAGGGGTATCGGAGACGGAAGCACATCNGATCCCCGAGCCCGGAGAGTGGACCGTGGTCCAGCTGCTGGCCCATATCACTGAGCTTCAGCCATTCTGGATCTCCAAAGCCGTTTTGATCACTCAAGTGGACGACCCTCAGATCACTCGGACGGCCGTGGAGAACGACGAGCGCCTGGCCGCGGTTACGGACCGTTCCCAGGACGATCTGGCCGGCCTTATACAGCAGATGAATGCCGTCAACGGCCAGGTGGTTGATGTCGTGGGCACGATCGACCCAGCGAAATTGGATCGGCCCGGCCACCGGGAAGATAACCCCATGACTGCCGCCGGTGTCATACAGTACACAGCCCGCCACGTGCGGCTCCACGCCGGCCAGATAATCGAGTCGCTGAGACTGATTCGCCAGACCTGATAGGATCTCGAGCCCGCTAAATCGGACCCTAAACAGTAGCGAAATAGGTAGCCGGACTTGTGATGGCAACCAAAGAAGATTATCATTTCCGTACGGTTTAACAGACAGAATTGCCCGTGCCAGATCGACATCTGCCGACTCTTGCTCCGTCATATTATTCATAATTTAGGAAAGGTATAGACGAACTTCTATGAAACCGATGATTTTAATCAGCGCCCTGGCTACAGCACTATTCTTGATAGCTTGCAGTCTTCCAACGGCTCCCGTGCCTACATCCGCGCCAACTTCCGCACCGGTAGCCCAACCAACCGCCAGGCCTTCGGGGGCTGGGAACGCCTCTTCCTCAAGCCAAGGTCAGACGGGCAGCGGGAGTTCCAAGAAATACGCCGCTCCACCGCAAATGAGCATCGANCAGTCCGCCGGATATGAGGCAAAGATCAAGACCAACAAAGGCAACATCGTTATAGAGCTATTTCCAGCGTCCGCCCCCAAGACGGTGAATAACTTCGTCTTTCTGGCCAGCGAGGGTTTTTATAATGGGATCATATTTCATAGGGTGATTCCAAACTTCATGATTCAAGGCGGCGACCCCACCGGCACGGGCACCTCGGGACCAGGATATAAATTCGAGGACGAGATAGACGCTAAGTTGGGATTTGAGAAGCCGGGTATTCTCGCCATGGCTAATTCCGGCCCCAACACCAACGGCAGCCAGTTCTTTATCACGACGGCTTCCACTCCCCATCTAAACGGTAACCACACCATATTCGGGAAGGTGNTGGAAGGCCAGGATGTTGCCGATACCATCTCTACCGTGCCGGCGGGCCCGGGCAACAGGCCGAATCAGCCTGTCGTCATCCAAGGGATCGAGATAACCAAGAAATAACGGCTCACAATAGATGAGGGCCCCGGTTTTCCAGCGGGAGCGGCAACCGGCCCTCCGAGAGTGGTACAACAGTATTAACGCCGTGAACACCGCCGCAGTTCTTCAATTTGCCGGTCCGTTCAAATTGTTTTCGTCCTAGAGCCGCCTCATGCCAGGGTGGCGTAATATATTTCGGCGTGACGGACCAGGCAGACCTTCACTTGAGTCCAAACAAGGAGACAAATCTTGGCTTTCGAGTGCCTAAACTACGAGCGAAAAGACGCGACGTGTTATCTAACATTGAACCGTCCCGACAAGCNAAACGCCCTTAATGCCCAACTGTTGGGAGAACTTCGGGACGCTCTGGAAATCATCGAGTTGGACCCGGAGATCCGCGTGGTCATTCTTACCGGCGCCGGCCGGGCATTTTCCGCTGGATTCGACCTTGACCGCGGCTCAGGAGGGGTGCCACCCCAGGGCGATGAGCCGGATGTTCGCCGGAGGCACCTGAAGAGCCATATCGACACTTTCATGATGGTCTGGAACCTTAGCAAGCCGGTCATCGCCGCTGTCAACGGCTTCGCCTTGGCGGGAGCTTGCGAACTGGTTCAGATCTGCGACATCAAAATCGCGTCCGACCGGGCCGTGTTGGGTGAGCCGGAAATAAGGGCCGGCGTAGGCCCGCCCCTTCTCATCACCCCATTCAGCGTTGGGCTGGCCAGGTCCAAAGAGTTGTTGCTCACCGGCGACACCATCGACGCTCACGAAGCAGCCCGGATCGGGATGGTCAGCCGGGTCGTGCCCCACGACGACTTGATGGCAGAGTGCGAAAAAGTCGCCCGCAAGATCTCCTTGCTTTCCCCGACGGGTGTGAAGATGACCAAGATTTCGGTCAACCGGGCACTGGAAGGCATGGGGTTCCTGTCCGCCATCAACCACAACCTGGAGCTGATGACTCACTTTGACATCACCTCCGACCCGGAACAAGACGAGTTCAATACCATTAGCCACGAGCAGGGCCTGAGAGCCGNGCTGAACTGGCGCGACGCCCGGTTCAAAGACCTTTAAAGCTTTTAANATACCGTCTACCATGTCATTCTGAGGAGCGGAGCGAAGAAAGAATCTCAGGCTTGCACCGGGATTCTTCGCTTGGGTCAGCGAGATACCATATGGTTTTCGCCACGGTTAATCAAAGCTGGCAATCGCAACTTCTAATTCCTGGCAAAAAACGTACATCGAGGAGCCACCTGTGCCTGAAATCGAAGCCGAATTGACTCGTCTTGGATATACCCTGCCCCCGCCTCCTCCCCCNGTGGGGAACTATCTCCCGGTCACACGAAGCGGAAACATCATGTGGATGGCCGGAGTAGGTTCTAGAACGGCCGATGGCCCGCGTATCTNCGGCAAACTGGGCAGTGATCTGACCGTGGAGCAAGGATACGAAGCCGCCCGATGGTGCGCCCTCAACCTGCTGGCCCGAATGAAAGATGAACTGGGAGACCTGGACGGGGTAAGCCGCATCCTGAAAGTCGTCGGGATGGTGAACAGCGCCCCGGACTTCGCCGAACAGGCCCAGGTGGTTGACGGTGCGTCGGACCTATTCGTCGCCCTCTTCGGCGACCGGGGCCGCCATAGCCGGTCCGCACCGGGCATGGGCGCGCTTCCGGGTAATTCCGCCGTTATTGTGGAGTGCGTTGTTGAGGTTGCGGAGGGCTACTAAACCTATCCGCCCCGCTTTACCTCTACCTTGGCCATGCCTTCCAAGTGGTGCAGGATAGCCGAGTGGTCGGCGTCCGCCTCCCCGTCGTTTATCAACGCTCCCAGCATCTGCTGCACCAACGCCGTCACCGGCAGAGGCACGTTCAGCTCTTGCCCGGTTTGCAGAACGTTGCGCAGGTCCTTCTGGTGAAGGCGGATGCGGAATCCGGCTTGGAAGTTGCGGTCCAGCATCATCGGCCCCTTGGCCTCCATGACCGTGCTGCCGGCCAGCCCGCCCCGGATAGCGTTGAACACCTTTTCCGGATCTACGCCCGCTTTTTGGGCCAGCACGAATGCCTCGCTTAAAGCNTCGATGTTGGCCGCAACGATGATCTGGTTGGCCAGTTTGGTGATGCCCCCGGCGCCGATGTCGCCGGTCAATACCACGTTGCTTCCCACGGTCTTCATCAGGTCGAAGCACTTGTCGAAAATCTCTTGCTTGCCGCCCACCATAATCGCCAGGGCGGCATTGATTGCTCCAACTTCCCCTCCGCTCACCGGAGCATCCAGCATCTCCACGCCCTTTTTGGCGCATTCGGCGGCTATCTTCTGGGAAACCAGGGGAGCTATGGAACTCATGTCGATGACTATGGAACCGGAACGTGCCCCTTCCAACACACCTTCAGGACCCAGAATGGCCATCTCGGACTCGGCGGAGTCGGGCACCATCGTGATGATCTTTTCGCAGTTGGCGGCCACCTCTTTGTTGGAAGCGGCACGCTGCGCCCCATCGGTGACCAACTCCTCAACGGGTTCGCCCACGATGTCGTACACGGTCACTTCGTAGCCTGCTTTCAGCAGGTTTTTGGCCATGGGCTTTCCCATGATGCCCAGTCCGATAAATCCGATTCGCTCCGCCATATCATCGTCTCCTTAGGCTGATCCGAGGCTAGCTTCTTAGAGGACAGGTCTTTCAACGGAATCCAACTCTATCACACAACAACTGTTAGAACCACCGGACGATTCACCTCAGCAGAAGTTCCCGGCTCAGCAGCATCACGCTCCCGGTAATCACGACCGCCGCCACGGCATAGCGGAACACCCGCTGGTTGATTCGCCGCGCCAGCACCCCGGCCAAGGCCAAGCCCGCCACCATCGCCGGAACAAGGACGCCGATGTTGACCAGAGTCTCCAGATTTAGAAGACCCACCCAGGCATAAAAAACGAAACCGACGAGGTAGGATAGGACGAAGTAAAAGGCCAGCGTGGTCCGGGTCTTCTGGGCGGGCCACTGTTGGGCCACGGCATAGATCGCCACCAACGGCCCTCCGATGCTCAGAGTAGTTATGGACAGCGACGTCAGGAACCCAACCACGCCACCGGTGGCGGCGCTTTTGACCATGGGTAGCTGGATATTGAACAGGGTTATGAGGCCCAACACGAGAATTATCACGCCGATGGCGATTCGCAAAGCGCCGGCATCGGCATTTGCCAACAGAAACACCCCGATGGGCACTGCTGCTACACCCCCCGCGCACATCAACCAAACCGGCTTTAGCTCCAAGTGTTGGCGGGTCCGCACCACCACCGATGCTGTCAGGATGGTGATGACACCGTTGACTACGATGACCCCCGATTGGGGCTCCAAGAACAGCAAGATGACCGGTGCCGCCACCAACCCAAACCCAAAACCCACGGTCCCCATAACCGTCGCCGCAACAAACACCGCCAACAAAGCGATGGCCAGTTCAAGTCCAGCTAGCAAAACTTCTCCCGAATAGGGCTGAAAAGTGGGCTACGTGGTGCTCCCCGGCGAATTGGGGAACGTTGTTCAGCCGATTGGCCTCCCAGATTCCATCTGGGCCACCAGAAACGGTAAGGATTCTAATCTACGTTCGTATTGAGTCTGTCGAAGGACCCGCCATATGGGTTGTTGAAAATGCTTGATAGGGAAGTATCAACGAATTCGGCTAGGTTCTAAACAGCCCCAACNTAGCCGCCGTCTCCAACACCAGTTCCACCTGGACCACCGGCGGGCCGGTGCGGGTGATGCCAACCTCAACCTTGTGGTCAGGCGTCACGGAGATACTTCGCTCCCCGTCTAGGGCGATGGTGCAGAAACGTGGCTCCACCGGCACCCGTTCCCCTTCTTCTAGCAGCCGCCAGTCGGCGACGGGGACAGTTGAAATCATCCCCGGAGCTATGGGCGCCAGAACTTTTATTGAAGTATCTGGATNCCGGTTTGCCGCTACGGTTCCAACCGAATCGGCCAGCCGGTAATACAGGCCNCCTTCTTCCTCCAAGGACAGTGGTTGCAGCCGCCCCCCGATGGACGAGAGACCGATGGAAGACGGCTCCGCCCGGGTCAGGAAAACCTCGTAGATGGTGCTCATGTCCCAGATAGCCCTGGTGGCGACGAAGCGCTCTCTGGATAGGGCCACGTCCACCAATGCCATGTCCTGATACTGCCCGTCGATGTAGATCTCCAGCATCTTGCTGACCACCGTAACCCGGCTCAGATCCAGATCTCCCTGAACCACCANCCCCGCCGCCAGCCCAGCCAGAGTGCCTTCAATCATGGTGGGAAAGACGTTGTTGGTGCCGGTGGAGACCGCCACGATGGGGATTGAAGCGCTGCCTTTAGCCACCGCCCGGTTCGTTCCATCGCCGCCCAAGGTGATAACGCAGCCAACGCCCATCTCTTCCATCATTTGGGCGGCCCTAACGGTGTCCCCTTCGGTGTATAGGGCCGGCATGTCCAAAGATTCTAATTCCAGGGAGAGATTGGCGTCATCCCTGGCGCGGGCAACCAGGTGGGAACTGTCGGGCATGGCCACCACCCGGTCGACTCCCACGGCTTGCAACCCCAGCAACGCCCTCTTGAGAGTATTCACTTTTTCCCAATCGGGCACCACTCTGCCTTGCGCCACCAAACGGCGGATGTCCTTGCTGGCCGCCGGATTGGCAATTATTCCCACTAGTGGCAAGTTTTCCTTCTCCTATTCTGGGCTACAGCAATACCGCCCGGAATCTCTGGCACGGCTGATATAATAAACGCGATTGTAGATTGAGAGCAATACAGCGTCAATCGGGCGGTCGCGCCACGTGGTGGACCGGTAGATGTAGCCACTCAAAAATTCCTATCGATTGCGCCGTTACACTCAGCCTTTACCTCGTCGGCATAGGGTCCCCCACAGTATGAAACCTGCGGAGGAGTGACCAGCCGACCCCCAATAGGAGAGCCGAAAATGGATGCAAGCCTAGCTTTCACATCAGCCGTTGAGATGCGCCGGCTTATCGGGTCGAAAGAGGTGTCTGTCCCCGAGTTGATGGAGTTCTTTTATCAGAGGATAGAACAACTCAATCCCCGATTGAACGCTTACCTGGCGCTGTGTCCCGATCAGGCGATGGACCAGGCCCGTGCGGCCCAGGAGGCGGTCCAGCGGGGCGATTCCCTGAGTCCGCTTCACGGCATCCCTGTTTCCATCAAAGACCTGGAGATGACCAAGGGCATTCCCACTACCGTCGGATCGGCGGTCTTCAAAGACCGTACGCCGGAAGCCGACTCGGTGGTGGTCGAGCGGATCCGCCAGGCCGGGGCAATCATTCTGGGCAAGACCAACACACCCGAGTTCGGTCTATCGGGCACCACCGAAACCAAGGTTGGCGGTCCAGGCCGTAACCCGTGGAACCCGGAACGGACCTCCGGGGGGTCTAGCGGCGGCGCGGCGGCGGCTCTGGCCTCAGGTCTATGTACCCTGGCCAGCGGCAGCGACGGCGGCGGTTCCATACGGATACCCGCCAGCTTTTGCGGCGTCTTCGGTATCAAGCCGTCACAGGGCCGGGTACCTCGTTTCGGTGGGTACGGCCGGCCCGCCGCTAATCAGTTCTCCCAGTCCGGCCCCATGTCCCGTACCGTGGCCGACGCGGCTATGTTCCTGCAGGTGCTGGCTGGCAACGACCCCAGAGACCCCACTTCCCTGCGTCAGGCCCCGCCCGACTTCTCGGCTGGACTCACGAAGGGTGTGAAGGGTCTGCGCATCGCCTGGAGCGCCGACCTGGGATACGCCGGCGTCGACCCGGAAGTGGCTCGGATCGCGGGCGAGGCCGCTCAGGTCTTTCAAGAACTGGGCGCGGTGGTTGAGGAGCCCCAACTGGTTATTGAAGACCCCTTTGGAGCCTTCTGGGACGCCTTTGCCACCGCTGCTTACACCTCCTACGGACACCTGCTACCCGAGCACAAGGACGATTTCACCGACTACGGGCTTCGCTCATTGGAGCACGGAGCCTCGCTCTCCGCGGCGGACCTATCCCGAGCTCTGCTTCGAGTGGACGTATTGCGCCGTCAGATGGAGCTATTCTTCGAGGATTACGATCTGCTCTTGACCCCCACCATGGCGGTGACGGCATTCCCCATCGAAGACCGGCCCCCGGTGATCGGCGGCAAGGAGATTGAGCCTTTCTGGGGTTTCCTGCCCTTCACCTTTCCGATAAACATGACCGGGCAGACGGCCTCCAGCATCCCCTGCGGCTTTTCCGCCGACGGCCTTCCCATCGGACTACACATCATCGGCCCTCACGGCGCCGAGGCCTTGGTATTACAGGCCTCAGCGGCGTTTGAAGAGGCCCGGCCTTGGATTCAAAAGCGGCCCTTGGTGTCTTGACGTACGTTGGAATATCGGCGGCTGACTTTCGCCTAAGCTAAAGCCCGGCCGGGAATGGAAGTACAGTAGATTCCTCGGCTTGAGTCTGCGCTGCCCATGTTCTATTGTTATACTAGCCGGAGCCGCGGCCCACGCTAAAACTAACACACCAAACTCCAAGCACTTACTTTCGACTGTAGGAAGGTAATCGAGGAGTTGCTGAAAGCCTTCTCTTTGAAACGGCTGTTCTTGGTCTACAGCCTTCCTCTTACCCTTATCCTCTGTTTGCTGTCAGGGTTCGACGCGTTTCGCCAACCAGATCTCTTCTTCTTGGACCGGGCTTTCCAATGGCGCGGCCCCAGGGAGCCTCGGCCCGAACTGGCCATCGTGGCGATTACCCAGCAAGACTTCGAACGCGGCGCTCCCCGCTGGCCTTGGCCGAGAAGTTTGATGGCCAGGCTGATCGATCAGGTAAGCAGCCACGGGCCCGGTCCGCAACCATTGCCGGACCGGCAGACCACTATAGCTCCACATTTCTTCGTCGGTACCGCGATTGTTGGTGGAGCGCCGGCGCCTGATGGTACGGTAATAACCGCATGGGTTGAGGGTTTCTCAGAGCCGGTGGGAGAGGCTGTCGTGGCCGGCGGTTCCTACAATCTCAAGGTCTTCCAATTTGGGAAGGCATCTTTCGCGGACCGCACGATTACCTTCAAAATTGGCGAGTCCACGGCTAACGAGACAGGGGTCTGGCAGTCCTTCGGGGCTGACGTGGTGGACCTGACAGTTGAAGGATGATTGTGCTGTTTGTCTGTCCAGGGCTTAACCGCTAACATGGTTCGGCATAACTGAAATGATTTCCGGCCCAGTTATCAGGGCCGCCGGTAGGAGGATTCGGGAGCATGGAGCGGGATTTCATTGGATACGGTCAGACGCCGCCTCAGGTGCGCTGGCCCAACGACGCCAAGATCGCCATTTCCGTTGTTATCAATTATGAAGAGGGCTCGGAGTATTCCTTGCTGGACGGGAGCCCCCACCACGAAACCAACAATGAGGTGGCTTCACCGGTACCCACGGACCAGCGGGACCTGTTCAATGAGTCGTTCTTCGAATATGGCAGCCGGGTTGGGGTCTGGCGGCTTTTAGACCTGTTGGACCGGTACCAAGTAAAGTCCACCTTCTTTAGCTGCGCCCTGGCCATGGAACGTAACCCTGAGGTGGCCAAGGAGGTCATCGCCCGCGGACACGAAGTGTGCGGCCACGGCTACCGGTGGGAGGAATACCACCTGATGGACAAGGAGTCCGAGCGCCGGGCCATCCAGATGACCGTCGATTCTTTGACGGCAACAACCGGGGAAAGGCCCTTGGGCTGGTTCACCCGCTACGGCCCCAGCATCAACACCCGGGATTTGGTGGTGGAGGAGGGAGGATTTCTCTACGACAGCGGCTCCATGAACGACGACCTGCCCTATTTTGTTACCGTCCGGGAAAAACCTTGGCTGGTGGTCCCTTACAGTTTTGAGACAAATGACGCCAGGTTCTGGCGCGGGGGTCTGGTCACCATTGAGGGCTTCTACGAGTACCTGAAAGAAACCTTTGACTGTCTATATGAGGAGGGTCAGACCCATCCAAAGATGATGTCCGTCGGCCTCCACTGCCGCATCGCCGGCCGTCCTGGCCGTTCTCGGGCTGTGCAGCGGTTCCTGGAGTACGCCAACGGGTTTTCCGATGTGTGGTTCGCCCGCCGTATCGATATCGCCCGCTGGTGGCTAGAACATTACGGTCAACCGGCGTCACTGTAGCTGATTGAGATAGGTCTATGTGGCTTAGTATTGGGGCCGGATTGCGCCTGTATAGATAAGATTGCCGCCTCTCATGCATGCCCGGAACCAGGGATACCGGATAGGGGTCCTCTTTTCCTCGGAAATGGCAGTAGACATCTACCGTAAGATTGGGTATCAAGAGTACGGCGTGGGCAACATCTATATGTGGCAACCGGAGGGGGACTCCCAGTAACCAACCTGAAACAGACGGTAAATGCGGCGATGGTGTGCTTGCCCTCCGATCAAGTCGCCGGTACACCCCGCCCATAAAGTTGGCGCAACGGGATACGGCCGAAACTGAGAGTCATCACCAACAAGAAGCCCACGCCGCCAGCTCCCAGGATCAGTGGCGCCGACAGTCCGGTCAACCCGGCCAACGCCCCGTTCACCAAGTTGAAACCGGCCATGGTGCCGTTGGTGTGCCAGCTGTAGACACCCAGCATCCGGCCCCTGATCTCATCGGGTGCGATGGTTTGGAGCATGGCATGGCTCAGGGTCATGAACCCGCCCTGGGCAAAACCCATCGCCGCAGCCGACAAGATGGCTAAGGGAAGGTTGGGCGACATAGCTAAAGTCACCGCGCTGGCGCCGCTGAATACCCCAAGCCCAAGTAACCATCTGCCCCTTGCCGCCTCGCTTCTAACGCCGGCTAACATCAACGCCGCCACCAAGGCCGCTACTCCAAAGGCCACCATTAGGTAGCTGAACCCGTTCAGAATCGCGGCGCTGCCCTCCATGTTCAATTTATCCTGGGCAAATACCGGGAAGAGGGACTCGAAGGACATGGTCATGCCGCAATGAGCTACCACCAGCAGCACCAGGGAAAGAATCAGGGGATGCCGGTACATGTAGCTTATCCCGGCCATAAAATTGCTGACAAAAATCTCCCGGAAGTTCCCTGCTTCCATCACACCCCGGGAGGCGGTCCTGACCGTCAAGACCATGGCAAAACCAAGAACATAGAGACCGGCGCACAAGAAAAAGACCCAGTCTTGATGCCCGGTGGCCCAGAGCACTACCAGGATCAGGAAGGGGCCCACGAACCGGGCACCGTGTAAAGTCGCTTGATACAGTGATACGGCGTTTAACAACCGTTCTCGGGGCACCATGTTGGCCAGTAACGCTTGGGCGGCGGGCATTTGGGTCGACCGCCCGGCTCCGGTGATGGCCGATAGGATCAATACATGCCAAGGTTCGACTAGTCCAGTCACAACCAAGAAGGCTAGAACAAGGTTATCGCCCACGTTGACCAGATAGGCATAGGCTAACACCGTGCGGCGGTCGAAACGGTCGGCCAGATATCCGGCCAAGGGCGACACCAACACCGAGGGAATCATGGCGGCGAAAGTGACCGCCCCGGTCCATGTGGCCGAGCCGGTCATCTGCAACACCAGGGCGGCTCGGGCTACGATCAAGGCCCAGGACGCTGACTGGGAGCACAGGGTGGCCAGCCATAATTTACGATATTCCGGGTATTCCATGGATGCCAAGTAGCGGGACATGATTCCATGCCCCAATTTAGTTAGGCTGGACACGAACGTTGCTCCAAGGAATTCGAGGCCGTGCGCCAGATTTCACGGCCCGCCGGGCCAATTACTGTGCCCGAACTATACGAAGGCCCCGGCCCGGGCTATCTGCAAACCGTACCGAAAAGTGGTTCGCCAGGCTCACCACGAACGGTGAGCGGCTTTCCTTCCGTTCATCCTGAGCCTGTCGAAGGGCCCAGCGGCTACATCGGGTATTGTTTTCTAGCGATGGCCGGGGGTCCGAGTTAAGGGGAATAGGACGTTCTTCGCAAGATACTGTTTTGAGACCTGCGGTTTAGCGGGCCGTCGACCTCCGAGGCGGCGCGGGCTTTGTGCCATTCCGGATCCGAGCCGAACGCTCCGAATTTCTCTTCCCGGTCACCCAGACCGTCGTAGCCCAACATGTAGGTGAGCTGGTTACTGGTGCCCACGTCGGAGGTCCAATAACCCACGTTCTCGATACCGTGCTTCTCGAACAGTTTCATGGTGTGGTTGGCGAACCGGTCGTTCAACGCCGGGAACTTGCCGGTCATCGCCGTGTATACCCGCATCTCCTGGATGTTGGTTGTCATGTGCGGTTCCGGAGAGTAGGGGGTGAGCCTCAGGAAGCTGTTTTGTATGGATGCTACAAAAGCGCCGTCCTTTTCGGTTTCAGCCCTCACTTCCTGCCATCTTGGGTCGGCGCCAAAGGCGGCCCATTTCTCTTCCCGGTCCGCCATGCTGTCGAAGCTCAACATATAGGTGAGTTGATTACTGGTGCCGATCTCAGCGGTCCAGAAACCGACGATACCGATGCCGTGGTCCTTGAAAAATCCGGTGGTATGGTTGGCAAAGCGGTCGTTAAGAGCTGGCAGTTTGCCTGCTCTGGCATCGTAAACCCTTAATTCGTAAAGCATGTATTACCTCTCCTTGTTCTGGGATGGAGTGTTGCCCTATATATCAACCCGCAGTCCGATAACCTTATGAAGAACGGCGCGTTCCCACACCATTCGTCCTGAACACACTGAAGAACAAGTCTCCGGCGTGAATCGCCTAGTTGCGGGGCCGGTCAAGGCCAGGCCTGCAAGCTAATCGACTACTTCCAGGAACTCCAGATGCACACCGTCCGGGCCTTCGAAGAAGCAGACCTTTCGACCGTTGCCCACGGTGGTCTCCTCTAGAATCTTGGCCCCGCTGGCCTTGAGGTTCGCCACGAGAGCGGGCATGTCGTCGGTATCGATGGCTATGTGCTCGATCCCGTACTTCTGCTCGTGCTTCTGGCTTTCGATGAATTTGGTGACGTTCAGCGTGAGGCCGTGCAGGTCCAAGCGCAGCCCGTTCGCGCCGGCTTCTCCGATGATCTTGGCCCCCAAAGTGTCCACGTAAAACTGGGCAGTCTTTTGAGGGTCTGGGGTCTTGAGATGGACGTGATTCAGCTTGAATGCCATGTTGGTCCTCCTTCAGCCTGCTGTATTTATGTCTCTCGAACGTGAAGCTCCTGGGAATGACGGCATTATATTGACTGGCTTAGTGTGTGGCAACCCTCACCCGCGGCTCCTTTTCCACAGGGAGACGGGTGACGCAGATGGAATGGGATTGGTAGTATGATGTCTGGTGATATAGCCATAAGCAGCTGGGTTAGGAGAGATGCATGCCTATCGAGCAGAACGCGCCCGAGTTGGGGCGCATCGTGTCATTCGGAGAAAACATCGAAAAATTGGGAGAAGGCTACGGGGGTGACCAGGGTCCCGCCGAGGGACCGCTGTGGTGGAAAGAAGGTAGTTACCTTCTCTTCAGCGACATCCACAACAACCGGCGGATGAAGTGGGCCCAAGGCCAGGGCGTGACACTGTTTCAGGAGCCGACCAACCGGGCCAACGGCCTTACTCGGGACCTGCAGGGACGGCTCCTGGCAGCCGAACACGACAGCCGCCGGGTGACCCGTCAAGAGCCCGATGGTAGCATCACCGTGGTAGCTAACAGCTTTAAGGGTCAACGGCTCAACCGGCCCAACGACGTGATCGTCAAGTCCGATGGGGCCATCTACTTCACCGACCCTTGGACCAGTCCCCTGCCTCGCGAACAGTGGGACCTGACATTCTCCGGTGTTTATCGCGTCACGCCCGACCTGGGGACTTTGACCCTGCTGGTCGGCGACTTCATAGTGCCCAACGGTCTAGCGTTTTCCCCCGACGAAAGCGTGCTGTACATCAACGACACCAGGAGAGGACATATCCGCGCCTTCGACATGCTGCCCAACGGTACCCTGGCCATCCAGTCCGACCGGGTCTTTGCCGACCTGACCGGAGAGAGGCCGGGAGTGCCCGACGGTATGAAGGTGGACCTGGAAGGGAACGTTTATTGTGGCGGTTCCGGCGGAGTATGGATCTTGGACCCCAACGGCAAGCACCTGGGCACCATCGCCCACGGCGAGACCGCGACCACCAACGTTGCCTTCGGTGGCGACGATTGGAAAACCCTCTTCTTCACCTCCCGCAACACCCTGGGCAGCGTTCAGTGCAAGATTGCGGGCCTACCTGTTCCGGTGGCGGGTCAGTAGGAGCCGGATCCACGGCCGGTAACCCGCCGCGTCTAAAGATTAAGAGGCCCGGATCTTCGTCCGGGCCTCTTTTTACGGAAAAGTCGCAACGGCATTCTAGTCTTTAGGCACGCCTACGATGCTGCGGTTAAGGCGCTACCCTAAAGGTGATACCTTCTAGCGAGATCCAAGCGTTGGACCCGCTTAGCGGGATGACCTGGCCGTTGGCAAGAACATCGACTCTACTAGACACGTTGGGGTTTGTCATTTGATTGAATATCCCCCCACAGCCAAACAGCCCAAGGATAGGCGGCGCGGCGCCGGAAGTCCAAAGTCTTCAGGCCAGCGAGTCTCGTAGCACCTCCACTATGTGCCGTGCCCGTCGCCCGGTGCCGTGCTCGATCTGTTGGCGGCAGGACACCCCCATCACCGCTACTTCCCAGTCCTCACTCTTGGCGTTCACCGCCGGAAATAGGGCTTGGGCGCCGATGTCCATGGAAAGCTGGTAATGTTCCTTCTCGAATCCGAAGGACCCGGCCATGCCGCAGCAACCGGCGTTGATCAACTCTACATGGTTGCCCGGGGGTAACTTCAGCGCGGCCAAAGAACATGCAGTCCCCACCAGGGATTTCTGGTGGCAGTGGCCGTGGAACAGAATCCTTTTTTCAGCGTCCTTGAATTCAAGTTTCAGTTCCCCTTTTTCAGCCAGCATCGTCAAATACTCGTCGATCAAGAAGCTGTTCTCGGCCACCTTTTGGGCCTTTTCGTCTTTGACCAACTCGGGGTACTCGTCGCGGAAGGTCAGCAAACAGCTCGGTTCACAACCGATGATTGGTATGCCTTGTTCGGCGTAAGGGTAGAGTAGGTCCACGTTGGCGCGGGCGTGGGCCGACGCTTCGTCCAACATACCCTTAGAGATCATGGGCCGGCCGCAGCAGCCGCCGTTGGCCAACACCACCCGGAGCCCAGCGGCCTCCAGTAACTCGACCGCAGCCTTCCCCACTTGTGGATAGTTGTAGTTCATGAAGGTGTCGTTGAACAGGACGACGGTGTTTTGCTTGGCGGAATTCCCACTTTCCTCCCTTTTTGGTAAAGGGGGACCGAGGGGGATTTCGTTTCGGGAGTTGAACCACTTGGGCAAGGTTTCTCTGGCGAAGGATGGCAGTGACCGGCGTGGATGAATCCCCAGGACCAGCCCGGCGAAAAACCTGCCGACTGGGTTTTGGGAAGCCCAGTTGGAAAATGGGGCGAACCGGCTGCCCCACTGATTAACCCGGTTGATGCGGCCGAAGATCTTGTTTCTGAATGGCAACCCGTTGGCTTGAAAGTAGTGGTCCAAAAACTGGTACTTGAGTTTGGCCATGTCCACGCCGGAGTCGCAGTCTGCTTTGCAACCTTTGCACTCAAGGCAAAGGTCTAGAGCGTCAAACAGCCGTCTGCTGGTCATTGTACCTTCCGGCAATACTCCCGACATAGCGGCCCGCAGCAGGTTGGCCCGTCCCCGGGTGGAGTGCTCCTCGTCTCTGGTTGCCATGTACGAAGGGCACATGGTGCCCTCCAGCTTGCGGCAGGCGCCCATGCCGTTGCACATCTCCACGGCGCCGGCAAAGTCGGTGTCGATCGAAAAGTCCAACTTGGCCGGTATGGTCTGGGCGTGATAATCCGGCCCGTAACGCAGATTCTCGGTCATGGGCGGGCAATTGATGATCTTGCCGGGATTCATGATCCCTTGAGGGTCGAAAGTGTTCTTTAGTTCCTGGAATGCCCGGTATATCTCAGGGCCGAACATCTTCTCCGTGTAGACCCCCCGGACAATCCCGTCGCCGTGTTCGCCGCTCAGGGAACCGCCATACTCTTTCACCAGATCGCTGATCTCGTCGGCGATAGCGACCATGGTGGCCACGCCTTGCGAGTCTTTCAAGCTGACCAAGGGACGGATGTGCAGGCATCCCACGCTGGCGTGGCCGTAGTAGGCGGCCTCGGTGCCATGGCTGCGCACGATCTCATCGAACCGGCGCACGAAAGGTCCCAGATTCTCCGGGTCAACTGCCGTGTCCTCAACAAAAGGAAGGGGTTTGGCGTCGCCGTGGATGCTCATGAGCAACCCCAAGCCGCCCTTTCGCAGGTTCCAAACTCGGTTCTGATCGGTCGTGTCCAGCAGATTGACGCAGGCGTAGGCCAGGCGCTTGCCCTCGATGTCGTCTTTCAGGGAACGGGTTTTCGAGATTAACTCCGCTTCCGACTCGCCGTAAAACTCCACCGCCAGCAACGCCCCGGGGTCGCCTTCGATGAAGGACAGGTCCCCGGAGTGCCCCAGGGACTCCCGGGACCGTTGCAGCAGGATGTTGTCCATGACTTCGACCGAGGATGGGCTGTGTTTCAGCACCTCGACGATGGCTTCGCTGGCCTGCACGATGTCCGAAAAGTGCAGTATGGACAGCGCCGTCATGGTGGGCCGGGGAACGAGGTTGATCTTGGCCTCGGTGACCACGCAAAGGGTTCCCTCGGACCCGACCACCATGCGTGTCATGTTGAAAGGATCGTCGCTTAAAAACTCGTCCAGGTTGTAGCCGCTGACCCGCCGCATGATGTTAGGGTAACGGGTCTTGATCTCTTCAAGGTTGTCCTGGGCGATGCGCCGGACGCCCCGGTATATGTCCGCTTCGAGCCCGTTTCCGCTCAGCTTGGCCTCCAGCTCGTGGGCTTCCAGGGTCCTGAAATGGGTCTGGGAGCCGTCGGTAAGTACGGCGTCTACCTCCAATATATGGTCCAGGGATTTACCGTAGATCACCGAGTGGGCGCCACAGGTGTTGTTGCCGATGCCCCCGCCGACACAGGCGCGGCTGGAGGTGGTGGGGTCGGGCGCGTACTGCAACCCATGAGGGGCAAGTTGCCGATTGAGTTGGTCGAGGACGATGCCGGGTTGGACCCTTGCCCAGCCTTCCTCCGGATTGATCTCCAGCACCTGGTTTAAGTATTTGCTGAAGTCGAGAACTATGGCATGGTTGACCGTTTGGCCAGCCAGGCTGGTCCCGCCGCCCCGGGGCAGCACCGGGATATTGTTTTGCCTAGCAACCTCCATCACCGCCAGCACGTCGTCCACGTTCCGGGGAATCACCACTCCCACCGGCTCCATCTGGTAGATGCTGGCGTCGGTGCTGTACAGCACCCTGGAGAAGGGGTCGAAACGGACTTCTCCGGAGACCCTCTTTCGCAGTATATCCGCCAACTCTTCTCGTTCTCTGCCTTGGATCCGGTTCGCCGTGGTGGAGACCATGGGCACCTCTTTGGGAGCGTTCAGCCTTCAGCTATCAGCGGTCAGCTTATCGTAAACATAGCAGGGCTTCAACCTCGCGGTGACTACGTTGCAGACCTTATTTGGTTAGGCTGAATTGTGGCGCTTCTTGGCCGGTGTTACACTGGGTTCTGCTTAGCAGATCAACCCGATACCGGTATGCAATTTAACCTGGAGACCCAGCATGGAAATCGGCTTCTCATTGGCCAATAACCAGGGCATAGAAGATATACAGGCATTGTTGCAGATGGCCGTTCGGGCCGAGGAGTTGGGTTTCGAGTCGGTGTGGGCCAGCGACCACGTTTTCAATGCCGGCCACGTCTTCGAACGCATCGGCGATAAACCCTACTACGAGCCTTTAACCGTTCTCAGCTACGTAGCCGCCACCACCAAAAAGGTTTTGCTGGGCACCAGTGTCCTGGTCCTGCCTTACCACAACCCCATCAATCTGGCCAAGACAGCGGCAACGTTGGACGTGATGTCCGGCGGCAGGTTGGTGTTGGGCGTGGGAGTCGGAGCGGTGGAGAACGAGATGGAGGCCATGGGCAGTCCCTTCGCCGAGCGGGGCGCCATAACCGATGAGAGCATCGCGATCATGAAAGAGCTGTGGACCCAACAAGACCCGAGTTTCCAGGGGAGGTTCCACAGTTTTTCCGGCATGAAGTTTTCCCCCAAGCCGGTGCAGAAGCCCCACATTCCCCTGGTGATCGGCGGCTCCAGCCGGGTGGCTATCCGCCGGGCGGCTCGCTCCGGAAACGGCTGGCACCCCACCGCGTTGCCACCCGAAGAATTAAGCGAGGGTATCCGCTATCTTGGCCGGCAAGCCGAGGCGGCCGGACGAGACCCGTCGGAGATTCCAGTGTCGGTCAGCGCGCCTTTGGGCGCCGGCCGTGCCGGCCGGTATTCCCTGGGTACCGAGCCCGGCGAGATTTTGGAAAAGGCGCGGACCTACCAGGACTTGGGAGTGGGAAGGCTGGTAGTATCCACCCCCAACTCTCGTAACGGAGAGGAGACGGCGCACGCCATGGAGATGCTGGCGCGGGAAGTGTTGCCCCAGCTATGAAAGTTGTTTTCGTGTGTAACGCCAATGTCGGCAGAAGCCAGGTTGCCGAGGCTTTGTTCACACAACTTTCCGGCGAACTCGCAACGAGCGCGGGCACCCGCGCCGACGAGATTGTCGAAAGGACAAATCCGCCCAGCCGGAGTTTGGATGACGCGGGTAGCACCGCCATCCCATACATGCTGGAACAGGGCGTCGACGTAAAGAAAAAACAGAGAAAACAGCTAACCCGGGAGATGGTCGAGGCAGCCGAAAAGGTTATCGTCATCGCCGACGAGGATACTTGGCCGGACTATCTTCGTGAAAGCGAAAAGATGATTGTCTGGAACATTCAAGACACCCGCGGTATGGGCCCTGATTCGGCCCGGCCGCTTTACGATGAGATCAATCGCCGAGTAGAGGAACTGGTCACAGAGGTGGGGTAACAATTCGTACCTGGCCGCTGATGGCTGACCGCTGAGAGCTGATAGCTAAAGGAGAAATCATGGCAACCCATACCGAACCGGAAGTAAATGCACTGACAGAGTCGGCGCTGGAGCACCTGTGGGTGTACTTAAGAGAACCCAGCGACATGGCGGAGAAGGGCGAGCCCCAGATATTCGTCGAGGGTAAGGGTGTTCACGTTACCGACGCTCGGGGCAACGACTACATCGACGCCATGTCAGGCCTGTGGCTGAAGAACGTGGGGTATGGGCGCCACGAGATCGCTGATGCGGCCTACGCCCAGATGCTTAAGCTGACCTACATGCCGTTGGGCACAACCAACGAACCGGCGGTTCTCCTGGCGGAAAAGATCGCCAGCATCACCCCCGGCGATCTGTCCCGGTGCTTCTTCACCAGTGGAGGATCGGAGTCGGTGGAGACAGCCATAAAGTTGTCGAGAGCCTACTTCAAGCGGGTGGGTGAGCCTACCCGGTACAAGTTCATCAGCCGTAAAGGATCCTATCACGGGGCGACCATGGGCGCTCTAGCCTTGGGTGGCACGCCGGGTTTTCCCAAGCAGGACTATGAACCTATGATGCCCGGTTTTTTCCACGGGCCTCAACCTCTTCCCTACCGCTGTGAGTATGGCGGAACAACCCCGGAGGAATGCGCCGAGCGGTGCGCCAATGCCATTGAGGACATCATCAAGTTCCAGGGTCCGGACACCGTGGCCGCAGTGGTTGCTGAGCCGGTTTCCAGTCCTTACGGGGCGGTGGTGCCTGGACCAAACTACTGGCCGATGCTGCGGGAGATATGCGACCGCTACGGCTGCCTGCTCATCGCCGATGAAGTCATTACCGGCTTCGGGCGTACCGGCAAGATGTTCGCCTGCGAGCACTGGGACATCACCCCGGACATCATGACGGTGGCCAAGGGCATCACCAGCGGATATATACCCATGGGCGGGGCCATCCTGCGTAAACCCATTGCCGACGCTTTCGTTGGTAGCCCGCAGGCAGCGTTCAAGCATGTCATCACCTTTGGAGGACATCCGGTGGCTGCGGCAGCCTCTCTGAAGAACATCCAAATCATGGAGGAAGAGGGCATGGTGGAGAACTCGGCTCGCATGGGCCGGTATCTCTTGGACGGTCTGGAGGAACTGAAAGAGAAGCACCAGATCATCGGCGACGTCCGTGGATTGGGTTTGCTCTGCGGTATGGACATCGTCAAGGACCGGCAGACCAAGGAACCCTTCCCCGCCGACGCGAACCTGGGAGCGCGTCTCACCCAAGGATTTTCCGATAACGGAATCATCCTGCGGGGCGGGGACGCCATGAACATCGCCCCACCCCTATGCGTGACCGCCGGAGAGATCGACGAAATAGTTACCGTGTTCGACAAAGTAATCGCCCAAACCGCCCGCGACCTGGGAGCGGAGTAGGCGAGGCAAATCCAACGGGAGATTAAGATGCCGCCAACTAAAGTTGGGTTTATCGGCCTTGGCCGCATGGGATTGCCCATGTCGTACCGGCTGCTGGCGGCTGGGTTCGACCTGACGGTGCATAACCGTAGCCAGGGTAAGGTTCAGGAGATTGCGTTGGCTGGAGCGTGGCCTGCTACGTCGGTGGCGGAAGTGGTACGGGAGGCCGAGGTTGTCCTGGCCTGCCTGCCCGATGTGGCGACTTCGGAAGAGATATTCCTGGGCGACGACGGCATCATAGCCAACTCCAAACCCGGCCAGGTTCTGGTTGACCACAGCACCGTGGGGATGGCGACCTCCAAGGCCTGCGCCGCCGCAGCCGAAGCCAAGGGTGCCTTCTTCCTGGACGCGCCCATAAGCGGGGGCACCGAGCGGGCCGCCGACGGTACTCTGGTCATCATGGCCGGAGGTCCAGCGGAGGCCTATCAGCGGGCTTTGCCATCCTTCGACGCCATGGGCACAACCGTTAGGCACATCGGTCCCACGGGCACCGGCACGGTGGTGAAGCTGGTCAACCAGCTTCTGGTGGGCATCCATTCGGTCGCCGCCGCCGAGGCCATGGTGGTGGGAGCAAATGCCGGGGCGGACCCGGCCCTGGTATTCGAGGTGGTCAATTCGGGGTGGGGGCACAGCTTCATGCTGGACCGTAACGCGCCGGTGATGCTGGACCGGGACTTCGATGGGGTCCGTACCCAGATCAAGGTGTTCCTAAAGGACATGGGTCTTATTCAGGACCTGACCAAAGAGTTAGGCGTTGAGATGCCGGGCGCGAATCTGGCATATAGCTTCGTCAAGCAGGCGGTGGACAAAGGATTCGGTGACATGGACGCCGCCGCCGCCGTGATGCTTCTGGAGGAACAGACTGGGTGTGTGGTGGAGCGGAAGCCTGCATAACCGTCCGTTATTCGAAGACCATCGTCGCCGTTAGCTATGACCCCAATTCGTGGATGATCTCTGCCAGCCGCTTAACCCTTTCCGGGTCGATGAGGTTGCTGACGATTTCATCCCGCTTCAAACTGGTCCCCACGATAGCACCATCAGCCGATGCAAGTAGCCGGGCCGCGTTTGACTCGTTTACTCCGCTTCCCACCAATAGGAATCCATCGGGCACCGCCTCCCGGACCACTGCCACGTCGGACTCCTCAGCGGGCTGTCCGGTGACCGGGCCGCTGACTATCAACCCATCGGCCAATCCCCGGTAGGTGGTCTCCTGAGCCATCTGGCCCAGGTCCTGGGGACCGACGGGGACTGCGTGTTTGACCAATACGTCGGCCAGAATCTTCACCTCAACGCCCAGGGATCTGCGGTGGCGCAAAGTCTCGTAGGCATCTCCCTGGACCAGTCCCTCTTCGGCAGCCATGACCCCGTAGTGGACGTTTACCCGGATGAAGTCGGCGCCGGTAGTGGCCGCGACCGCCAGCGCGGACTTGGCGTCGTTACGCAGCATGTTCACGCCCACCGGAAGGTCAGCGCCTTGCTTTACCCGTGCCACCGCCAACGTCATCGCCGCCACGGTTTCGGGTTCCACCGAGCCTATGCGGAAGGGAACGTCCCCGAAATTTTCCACGATGATGCCGTTGGCGCCACCCTGCTCCAGAACCGAGGCCTCTTCTTGAGCCCGGTCTAACACCCAGCCCATGTCGCCTCCCCAACCGGGTGAACCGGGCAGGGACGGCAGGTGCACCACGCCGATGAGGACCTTGGGGGCTTTAAATAGTTGACCGATTGGCAAGTTACCTCTCCAGGTCGAGAATCAGTTTCAGGCGTTGGTCCACGGCGTCCATGTCCCGGTACGAAAGGCTGCCCAAAGTGCGAGTGATCATCCCTTGCTTGATGGTCCTGATCACGCCCGTGGCAACCGAAGGAAAAAGAAGGCCGGCCTCTTGCCAATCGGTGAGAAGCGAGTCTCCAGCCAAGATCCGGCCCGTGTTGCTGGTGACTGCGGCAGCGATTACCTCCCTGCGGCCTCTTTGGTATGAGTTCGAACTAATGAGAACAGCCGGACGCCGTTTGGCCCCCGTTTCCTCGCTGAACAAGAAATTTACCAGGACAACGTCACCCCGGCTAAAGGTTGTCGTAGGCCGCATCCTTCTCGTTGTCCCAAAGCTCAGCTAGGACCGGATCTGCTTCCGCCGTCATGGCATCGACTGACCCAACGTCTTCCGGTATCATTAACCGCTCCAAGTCGTCCCGTCTGAATCTGCGGTGCCCCCCCGCGCCGACGCGGTAGGCCGCCAGTTGACCCTCGTTGATAAGCTTATACATGGTGCGTCTCGAAACGCGAAGGTAACCAGCCGATTCATCGATGGTGTACCAGTCTTGGGAAGGCGGCGTGATTATAGCAACGTAATACCCGGAAGCGCCGAGACCTTTCTTTTCAACTCTCCCCAGTTCCTGAAGCCTAGCCAGCGCCAAGTTGAGGGATTCGGTGCTCAGGCCGGTTTCCGTCTGTAACTGGCTTTCAGTAAGGGTTTGGCCACTCACCAAAGATTGCATCACAACCTCTAGCGAGTTACCATAAACACCTGCCTCAAAGTCTGCTGTTCCGCTATCCATTCGGGACTCCTAGTTCCACTGATTGCACATTATAGCACATGATGGCATACTTCTACAAGAGGTTAACTCGTTCTCAACCTCTGTCCGAATTACCCCATGAATCCCAAGAGGCGGAGTGCTAAAATACTCCATGTTGAATAAGTGATAGGTGTGGTGTGATGCCCCAGGAATTCATCGTTATCAAAGGCGCCCGCGAACACAACCTAAAAAACATCGAGATCTCCATTCCCCGGGAGAAGCTGGTGGTGATCACCGGCGTGTCCGGGTCCGGCAAGAGTTCCCTGGCCTTCGACACGATATACGCCGAGGGTCAGAGGCGATACGTGGAGTCATTATCCGCTTACGCCCGCCAATTCTTGGGACGCATGGATAAGCCGGACGTCGACTACATCGAAGGGCTTTCCCCGGCCATATCCATCGACCAGAAGGGAGTGTCCCACAACCCCCGGTCAACCGTGGGCACCGTCACGGAGATCTACGACTATATGAGGCTGCTTTTTGCCCGGCTGGGGACGCCACACTGCGCCAAATGCGGGCAACCGGTGGAAAAGCAGACGGTGCAGCAGATCGCCGACGCCATCATGTCCTTCCCCGAAGGCAGCCGTATCTTGCTTCTGGCGCCCAAAGTAAGGCGCAAAAAAGGGGAGCATAAAGACGTATTCGACGCCGCAAGTAAGTCCGGCTTCGTTCGGGTAAGGGTCAATGGTACCGTGCACTTGCTTGATGAACTGGGCGCCTTGAACCTTAACCGGCAGCAATGGCATTACATCGAGATTGTCGTGGACCGGCTAATCATCCGGGATGACACCGAGGTAAGCCGTGTGTCCGAATCGGTTGAGGCTGCGTTGCGGGAAGGAGACGGCGTAGTCCTGGCCGCTATAGAAGACGGAGAGGAGTTGGTTTTTTCCGAGCAATTTGCTTGCGTGGGTTGCGGGACCAGCTTGATGGAGATAGAGCCACGGACGTTCAGCTTCAACAGCCCCCATGGCGCCTGCAGCCAATGCACCGGTCTTGGCTACAAACTTGAAGTGGATCCTGACCTGGTCATCTCCAACAAAGGGTTGTCCCTAGCCGAAGGGGCGATAACTCCCTGGTCTAGGGGCGGACCCTCAAGCAGCTGGTACGTGAGCCTTCTGGAGTCTATCGCCAGCGCTCACGGGTTTTCTGCTAAAGTCCCGGTCAATGACCTACCCAAAGAAAGCTTGGACTTGGTCCTTTACGGCAACGGGACCAAGAAGGTCACCATCCGGCACCGGACGCACCGGGGCCGTACCTATAGTTGGGATACCAATTTTGAGGGTGTGATTCCCAACCTGGAAAGGCGCTATAAGAACACCGAGTCGGACCACACTCGCCAGGAGATCGAGCGGTATATGGCGGCCCGGCCTTGCCGCTCCTGTCTAGGCAACCGGCTACGGCCTGAAGCCTTGGCAGTGACGGTTTGTGGCCTGGGAATCATGGATGTTTGCGCCAAGAACGTGGGCCATGCCTTGGAATGGGTTCGGGAGATCGACCCTGACGTGCCCTGGAAAGGTCCCCGCAAGACTCTATCTACCCGGGAAAAAATCATCGGCAATCAGATCCTCAAGGAGATAGAAGGCAGGCTGGAATTTCTGGAAAATATCGGACTTGATTATGTGACCCTGGGCCGTACCGCCAGAACCCTCTCCGGAGGTGAGGCCCAGCGGGTCCGATTGGCGACTCAGATCGGGTCTGGGCTGACCGGTGTTCTCTACGTTTGCGACGAGCCTACCGTGGGTCTGCACCCCCATGACGACCATCTCTTGATCGGCACTCTTACGAACTTGCGTGACTTGGGCAATACCGTGGTAGTGGTGGAGCACGACGAGGCCATGATGCGGTCAGCCGACTTCATCGCCGACATGGGACCTGGAGCGGGCGAGCACGGCGGCTATGTGGTCGTTTCCGGAACCATCGATGACATAATGGATTGTCCGGAATCGTTGACCGGTCAATATCTCAGTGGGCGCAAAAAAGTTCCGTTCCCCCAAGAGCGCCGTCCCGGCAACGGTCTGTTCCTAACGGTCAAGGGAGGCGAGGAGAACAATCTAAAGAAAATCGACGTTGAGCTGCCGCTGGGCCAGTTGGTGTGTGTCACCGGGGTTTCCGGTTCGGGCAAGAGTACGCTGATCTACGACATTCTGTACAAACGTCTCGCCCAGTTGATCAACCGCGCCCGCGACTTGCCCGGCAAGCATAAGGAAATCGTTGGGGTGGAAAACGTCGACAAAGTCGTCAACATCGACCAGTCGCCCATCGGCCGAACGCCACGCAGCAACCCGGCCACGTATACCGGGGCGTTCACGCCGATGCGTGAGCTGTTCGCCAATCTGCCCGAAGCCAAGATACGGGGATATGCGCCGGGCCGGTTTTCCTTCAACGTCAAGGGCGGCCGTTGCGAAGCCTGCCAGGGCGAAGGTTACAACCAGATAGAGATGCAGTTTTTGCCCGACGTGACCGTGCCCTGCGAGACCTGCCACGGGCGCCGCTATAACCGGGAGGCCTTGGAAGTTACCCTGCGCGGCCACAGCATCGCCGATGTTCTGGACATGACGGTGGACCAGGCATTGGAGGTTTTTAGCGGCTTCCCTCGGATTCGCCCCAAGCTAGAAACGCTACGTGACGTGGGCTTGGGGTACATCCGGTTGGGGCAGCCCGCCACCACGCTGTCCGGGGGCGAGGCCCAAAGGGTGAAACTGTCCACCGAGCTTTCCAAGCGGGCCACCGGCAAGACCCTGTATTTGCTGGATGAACCGACGACCGGGCTGTCTTTCGAAGACTGCGCCGCCCTGCTTCGGGTCCTCCACCGGTTGGTCGATGGCGGAAACACGGTGATTCTGATCGAGCACAACCTGGACGTTATCAAGAACGCTGATTGGATCATCGATCTGGGACCCGGTGCGGGAGATCTGGGCGGCCGCTTGATCGCCCAGGGGACGCCGGAGCAGGTAGCCAAAGTCAAGAAATCATTCACCGGCCAGTACCTTCAGCCGATCCTGAAAAACGGCCGCGTAGCCGTTGGTGAGGCCGTCGGAGCGGCGGTGGGGGATTAAGAGGGGCTAAAAATGCTCGGATACGTCAAACATTGCTGGAGCGCATACTTGGGCGGGCTGCTGGAATTGCGGTCGCGATACGTTCGGGACGTTGTTCTTGAGGCTCGGCGGCTCCAAAGAGATGAGGATTTAGTGTGGAGAGGCACAAAAGCCCTGGTTGAGTTGTCCTCGGAACGTGGTACTGACCAATGGATTACGATAAAGGAAATTCGACAACGGTCCGGTATAACCCCGAAACAATCTGCCACATCAGGTCTTTGGCCCTGGCTAGGGAGTGGGGCCGAAGTAATCCGAAAGAAGGAAGGGACGCGGGCTTACTGTATCCATAGCGATTTTCGCCAAGCAATGGAACTCGTATTCAGACCATCGGCTATTTCACCTACTCGTGAAATCACGGAATTACAAGGCCTCGGAAAAGAAATTTGGGAGGGCATCGATCCGCAAGAGTATGTTGAACGGGAACGGCAGAGTTGGAGTGGGTATATGACCTACAAGGCCAAGTCGTTGGCATAGACTCGTCGCCATTTATCTACTACATTGAGGCACACCCCAGCTATCTTGAGATGGTACAACCGTTTTTTGAAGGGGTCAGGCAAGGGAAATTTCGGGCGGTAACGTCGGTTGTTACTCTTTTAGAACTCTTGGTTCATCCATATCGAAGAAACAACAGCCAATTGGCTGATGAATATAGAGAAATCCTCTTACACTCCAATAATATTACCTGTATGGGTGTAACCACGGAAATCGCTGAGCGGGCAGCTATCTTGCATTCCGAGCAACCGATTCACACTCCGGACGCTATCCAGATGGGAACCGCGTTAATCGGACGCGCTACCTATTTCCTCACCAACGACGCCCGCTTGCCGTCTTTGCCAGGGATGAGAGTCCTGATGCTGGATCAGCTTCGCTAGGGTCCACCTCGGTAGTTATATACCCTTGCCGATGATCTTTGCCGGTTCCCCTTTTGTCACCCGCACCCCGTTTTGATAGAATGGCTACCGTAAACGCGTTGCCCCACTGTTATCCAAGCGAGGAGAATCATGCCCTTTCATTACGATGGCGAACTGAAAATCACCAAGATAAACATGGGTCCCTACAACAACAATGGCTATATCGTCATCTGTCCCGAAACCAACGAGGGTGTCATCATCGACACTCCCGCTGAACCGGAAAAGTTGCTCGGCGCCATCGGGGACGTTCAGATAAAAAGCATCCTGATTACTCACAAACATCAAGACCATCTTCTCGGCTTTGACGAGATCACCGGGGCCGTGCAAGTCCCGGTGGGCATCGGCACCGATGATGCCGATGGCTTGCCCAGGCCGCCCCAACTCGACCTGAAAGACGGCATGGTGATCAAGTTCGGCAATCAGGAGATGACGGTTCTAGATACCCCCGGTCACACCGAGGGAGCAACCTGCTTCTTGATCGGCAAGCACCTATTCTCCGGAGACACCCTCTTCCCCGGAGGACCCGGCAAAACCCGCAGCCCCGAGGCGCTGCAGCAGGTCATCGACAGCATAACGAAAAAGCTATTGGTACTACCCGACGACACCGCCGTCTATCCGGGCCATGGCGACGATACCACCATCGGCAAGGCCCGTGAGGAGTACCAGGTATTTGCTTCCAAGCCACGAGACCCCGCCTTGTTTGGTGATGTAGCCTGGTTAGGTTAGACGCTGCCCGCCGGACAAATTGTCGCGTCCAGGGAGCGGTCCTCGCTCCCTGTTTTCTTAGCCGGTACGGGGGTTGCGTCCCGGCATCTAAACCCACGAGGTGAACATGTACCAACGCTCCGTCCTGGATAACCAGCTTCGAGTTTTCACGTCCTCCATGCCTCACACCCGGTCGGTTTCGATTACTCTGTGCGTCGGCGCCGGCTCTCGCTACGAGACCCCTGAGCTGGCTGGTGTTTCCCATTTTATCGAGCACCTGCCCTTCAAGGGCACTAAAAGCTGGCCCACCGCCCAGGCTGTGAGCGAGGCCATCGAGGGCGTGGGCGGAATAATGAACGCCAGCACCGACCGTGAAATGACCGTTTTTTGGTGCAAGGTGGCCAGGATTCACTTCCGAAAGGCGCTGTCGGTAATGCTGGACATGATCCTCAACCCGATCTTGGACCGGGAAGAGGTGGAGAAGGAGCGGGAGATCATCCAGGAAGAGCTGAGGATGACCTACGACCATCCCACATACAAAGTGGATCTGCTGATCGACGAAGCCTTGTGGCCGGACCAGGCCATGGGCCGGGATGTGGGCGGGACCCCGGAGACGGTGGAAAAGATTTCCCAGGAAAGCATCCGCGATTACATGACCCAGCAATACAATCCTGCCAACACGGTCCTGGCGATCGCCGGAGACGTCACCCATGAAGAAGTCCTGGAGATGGTCGGTGAAGCCACCGTCCAGTGGAAGCCTCGGGAATCACTGAACTGGGAGCCGGTCGTAAACGGCCACTATGATCCCGAGGTCCGAATGGAGTGGCGGCGGACCGACCAAACCCACATCTGCCTGGCGCTGCCGGGGCTGTCCTTAAACGACCCGGACCGGTACAACCTGACCATCCTCAACGTTATCTTGGGCGACGGGATGAGTAGCAGGCTTTTCCAAAGCCTACGGGAGGTTCAGGGATTGGCGTACGATGTCAGCAGTTCCAACAGCCACTTCCGGGATTGTGGGGCGCTGACGGTTTACTGCGGCGTGGAACCCAAGAAGAGCCGGCTAGCCGTTCAAGGGATCGTCCACGAGCTACAAGGGATGCATCAAGAGGCTCCCGAGCAGGAAATAACCAAGGCCAGGGAGTACACCAAGGGCCGCCTGCTGCTGCGCATGGAGGACACCCGTGCGGTATCAGGATGGCTGGCCAGCCAGGAGTTGCTACAAGGCGAAGTCGCGACACCGGAAGAAGTTGTCCAGAGATTAGACGAGGTCAACTCGGAAGATGTCGCCAGGGTCGCTGAGCGTCTTCTCCAACCGGAACAACTGCGCCTGGCGGTGGTGGGACCCCATCGTAGCGAGGCGCGATTCCTAAAGTTACTTCACTTTTAGGTCGCTATCATAGAGGGTGGTTCGACAGGCTCACCACGAACGGGGGAGTTGTTTATTACCGTTCGTCCTGAGCTTGTCGAAGGATGGCCCCTTTTGGTTATACGGTTTTGAGATAGTTGCCAAGTCCGGTCCTGTACGAAACGTTTCCCAACAGACAAGCCTAGTTTGAATCTCTTGCCATGGAGGATGAATGGACCCAACCAAGTCAATTCACGTCGACAGCCTGGAAGAAGCCCATGAAGAGATGTACCGGTTGGGTTGGACCGACGGCCTTCCGGTCATCCCCCCGACAGCCAAGCTTGTTAGCGCTGCGTTGGACTTCCTGGGACGTGATCCTCAAGAAGTGATTGGCGAAGTACCGCCGAAAAACCGAATAGCCACTGTGGAGAAAGTGGTGGTGAACTCGGTGATGGCCGGGTGCTTGCCCGAGTACATCCCGGTGGTCATTGCCTCCATAGAGGCGATGCTGCATAACGAGTTCAACCTAAACGGCATTCAGGCCACCACCAATTGCATCAGCCCATTGGCCATCGTCAGCGGCCCGGTTGTCGAGCAGTTGGGATTTAACGCCGGTGACAACGTGTTCGGGGGCGGCTCTCGGGCCAACGCCGCCGTCGGCCGCGCCATCCGTCTCGTGCTGTGGAACATCGGGGGTGGATACGCCGGAGAGATCGACCGGGCCACCTTCGGACATCCTGGTAAATATACTTTTTGCGTTGCCGAGAACAGCCAGGACAGCCCGTGGGGGCCGCTGCACCAAGACCAGGGTCTCCCGGCCGAATCATCAGCGGTAACTGTTTTCGCCTGCGAATCCCCGCATCACATCGCTACCGGCTCCGGCTACGTTCTTACCGGCGGCGATATCCTGGCGGTGATCGCCGACAGCATCGCCACCGCCGGCAGCGCGGCCATGAACGGCGGCGGCCAAGTTCTGCTGCTTATGGGGCCGATGACCGCCCAGAAGCTGGCGGCCGATGGCTATGATAAGCAACAGGTCCGGGAAGAGCTGCACCAACTGGCCCGCAAGCCGGTCCGGTTGATGAAGTCCAACAAATTCTTGAACCCGGAGCACCCGTTCCACTGGGCCAACTTTATAGACCCGGAAGACGACGATGCAATGATTCCAGCGTTACGGACGCCGGAAGACCTGTTGATCATGGTGGCTGGGGGTTGGGGTTCAGGGTCGGGGTTTAACGCCGTGTGTCACGGCTGGATGCAAGCCGGAGGACTGGCCCAAACCCGGCCGATCGAATTGATCCCATCATAATCTCATTGTTCGAAAAGGAGTGAACGATGCCACAAATCGAGCTCTTTAGCCCCATCGGGGAAGAAGCCCCCCACGCCAAGGGGATCGCTCCCTTTCCCGAGCTTGGGAGAAGCAAGATAGCCTTCTTGTTCAACGGTCACGTGTCGGTGATTCCTTTCTGGAGGAACCTGGAGGAGGAGATTAAAACCCGATGCGAGCCGTTCGATACGGTCACCGTCATCAAGCCCAACACCTTCTCTCCAGCTGGCGCGTCCACGATCCAGGAGCTGTCGGATGTGGACCTGGCCTTGGTTGGGGTATGCGCTTGAGGCTCCTGTACTTCCGGCTCCGTGCGAGACGGTATTAACCTAGAGAACAGAGGTGTCCCGGCCGTAGTCATTTCCCACGATGTCTTCGGAAAAGCGGCCCAGGCACAGTCCAACGCCCTGGGTCTCCCAGAGTTGCGGGTCATAATCTACAACCAGCCCAAGGGTAAACCCGACGAAGTGGAGGGAGCTCAGGCGGCCAAGCAGGTCGTGGACCAACTATTACAGATGGTGCGAGATTCCGACGTATAAAAGCCGCGCCGAACGGTTCCCTATTGTGCCGCCGCGTCGAACTCGGCCTCAACGGGGTTGCTCAACACCCCGATGCCGAGAATCTCCACCTCTACCTTGTCACCCGGTTTCATGGCCTTGGTTGTACCGGTTGTGCCGGAGAACACCAGATCACCGGGATGCAGCGTAACTTGCTGGCTAATATAGCTGACCAACTCGGAAAATGTGAACAGCATGTCGCTGGTGTGGGCCCGTTGGACCTCCTCGCCGTTGAGACGGACCAAAATCTCCAGTTCCTGGGGGTTGATATCCGTCTCGATCCAAGGCCCTACCGGAGCGAATGTGTCCGACCCTTTGGCGCGCCAAAAGGTAGAATCCTTTTTCTGCCAGGTCCGCTCGCTAACGTCGTTGCCGCAGGTATAGCCTAAGATATACTTCCGGGCGTCCGACGGGGTTACCCGGCGGCAAATTCTACCGATAACCGCCACCGCCTCGCCCTCGTAATGAACGTCACCGCTGGAGTCCTTGGGTATGATGATGGGGTCATCGGGCCCGGTAAGGGAATTCCGGCTCTTGTGCCAGGGCTCCGGATGTTGAGGCAATTCGTCCCCGCCTTCACCCAGGACTGATGCGGCGAATTCCAAGTGCTCGGCAAAATTTAGGCCCGGCCCCCAGATCACCGCCGGCTCGGTGGGCGCCAGGATGTTTACGTCCGCCAAAGGATACCGGGTGTCGGTTAGCCTGAAGCGGGTATAGATACTTCCACGGATTTCAACAATTTCGTCTCCCATCACCACACCGAATGCCACTCGCCTGGCGGCCCGAAATCGCGCGATTTTCATGCTTGCCGCGCCCCTTGCATTTAATTGGATGGGAGACTCGGTGGGGATTGTAACCGTTCACTTGCCCCGTCGCAAGAGGAGAACGCGGGTTGTTACCGGGGCAATTTCTCGATTAAAATCAACCAACTGGTGGTCTAGCCAAGTTGGCCTGTGCCAGCATTGGTACAATCTCATTTGAAGGTGATGCACGTTGAAGCTGGGACTACTTATAAACAGCCAGTACGTGGCCGGCGAGTCGATGCCGGACAAGATTCAGGAGAGCGTGGAGCAGGTGAAGGCGGCCAGGGAGGCCGGGTTCGATCTTATCTGCGCCGCCCAACATTACCTGGCGGCTCCCTATCAGATGAGCACCACCATGCCATTGTTGGCGCGGCTGGCAGCCGAAGCCGGCGACATGGAAGTTGCCGCCACGATCATCTTGTTGCCGTTGCACAACCCTGTCGAGATAGCCGATAGCGTGGCGACTTTGGATGCGATCTGTGGGGGACGGTTCATATTCGGCATCGGCCTTGGTTACCGCGAAGAAGAGTTCGCCGCCTTCGGAGTAGAGCCCAGCCAACGGGTAGGGCGGATGCGGGAAGCCCTGGAGTTGATAAAACTCCTCTGGACTGAAGAGGAGGTGGAATTCAACGGACGATATTATCACGTTCCCAAGGTAAAGCTGGCGACCCGTCCGGTGCAGCGGCCGCATCCGCCGATATGGGTTGCCGCCAACGGTAACCGGGCCATACGCAGGGCCGCCCGGTGGGGCTATCCCTGGCTGGTCAATCCCCATGCCACGGTTTCCATGGTGGCCGGCCAATTGGAGATGTATCGCCAGGCCCTGTCTCAAGCAGGCCAAACGGTCCCTAGTCTGCCCATGATGCGGGAGTTGTACGTGGCCCAGGACCGGGAAACGGCCTATAACGAGAGCAGGCCGTATCTGGAGGGCAAATACGCGGCCTATGCCTCCTGGGGGCAGGACAAAGCTTTGCCGGGTGAAGAGAGCTTCTCAATCCCATACCGGGACTTGGCTCGAGACCGGTTTCTGTTGGGGACCGCGGACGACGTTGTTGGTGAGATAAACCGGTACGAATCGGAGTTGGGGGTCGATTACATGATCTTCCGCATGCAATGGCCTGGGATGCCCCACCGGCAGTTGCTCCGCCAGATAGAGATCATGGGCCGAGACGTCATACCCAGGGTGAAGAGCAGTGTGTAGAAAGCCTAATCGTTGCCAAATTTTAGCGCCATCTGCCGCCGTGTAGGGGCACGGCTGGCCGTGCCCCTACGTCCTGCATCTCAATCGTAGAATCCCTTTTTAGGATTCGAGTGAGCAACACGTGATATCTGGCTGGCTGTCACCGGGCCTGTTAAACTGTTAGCTGATTCAAGTCAGGAGGGTCTACAAGAGTGGTACCACCGGGAGACATCGGTCCTCTACCTATCTGGGTCGGCGTGTATCTGGCTGTATTGGTGACCGCCGCCCTTTCCAACTACGTGCTCTATCATCGGGTGTTCCGCCTGATTCGTCAGGGTAAAGGCGTCGCCCGGTTCGACCGCCCCTGGGAAAGACTGACCGGGGCGACGGCTATCGTTCTGGGGCAACGCAAGGTTTTGCAGCGCGTACCCCAACGCGACTGGGCCGGCATAGGACATGCCCTGATCTTTTGGGGATTTCTTTCCTTTGCCCTGAGTTACCTGATTTTCATCTTCGGCGCCTCCATATGGAATCACTTCCCGGAATGGTTGTTGCACACCACCGGTGTCCGGATTTACAGCATATACCTGGACATATTAGCGGCCGTAATGCTGGTCCTGCTGGGTTGGGCTTTGGCCCGGCGTTGGATCGTAAAACCCAGCCGTCTGAGCTACGACCTGACCAGACATTTGGACTCCGTTATCATCGTTGGACTCATTGGTCTGCTCATGGTATCCACCCTCCTGACCCATGCTTTTTACATAGCCAAAGGCGGCTTGGGACCGGAAGCGGAGGTCATTATCGGCAGCGCATTGTCCGGCCTGTTCCAAGGCATGGGTATCGGGCTCGCAGCGTCAAACGTCTTGCATGGCGTTTTCTGGTGGCTGCACCTGTCCATAATTCTAGGCTTCGCCGTCTATATTCCGTTCACCAAACACATGCACATGCTGGCCGCCCCGTTGAACGCTTTCTTCCGGTCATTGGAACCCAGTGGTTTGCTACCTACGATCGACTTGGAGAACACCGAGCGTTTTGGCGCTGGAAGAGTTCAAGACTTCACCTGGAAGCAATTGTTGGACGGGTACGCCTGCGCGGTGTGCGGACGATGTACTTCCGTATGCCCGGCTAACCTGACCGGCAAAGTGCTATCGCCGATGCACATCGTGGAAAACCTGAAAGACCACATGGTCGCCATCGGGCATCAGGGAACCCGAGATCCGGAGCACGTGGAACCCATACCTCTATTTGGCGGGGCCATATCTGAAGAGGCGATCTGGGATTGTCTTTCGTGCGGCGCTTGTATGGAGGAGTGCCCGGTAGTTGTGGAACACGTTCCCACCATCATGGATATGCGCCGCAACCTGGTTCTCGAAGAGTCGAAGATCCCGGAAACCGCGATGAACGCCCTACTCAACCTGGAGCAACGGGGACATCCTTGGCGGGGTACCCAATACTCGCGCACCGACTGGGCTGAGGGTCTGGATATACCGACTTTGGTCGAGAAGCCGGACGCGGAAGTCCTTTTCTGGGTGGGCTGCACCGCCGCGTTGGAGCAGCGAAGCCAGGCGGTGGCCCGGTCCATGGTCAAGGTGTTAAAAGCCGCTGGAGTAGACTTCGCTATCCTGGGCGATGAAGAAACCTGCACCGGTGATCCCGCCCGGCGAATGGGCAACGAATATCTTTTCCAAATACTAGCCCAACAAAGCATCGAGACCCTGAATCGCTACGAAGTAAAAACCATCGTGACCATTTGCCCACACTGTTTCAATACGATGAAGAACGAATATCCCCAGTTTGGCGGAACCTATGAGGTGCTCCACTATAGCCAATTCGTCGACGGACTGATCGGAGAGGGCAAGATCAAGCCGATCAAAATGATTCAGACCAACGTGGCCTATCACGACTCTTGCTACCTGGGCCGCCACAACGGAGTCTACGATGAGCCCCGCGCCGTGGCCAAATCAGTGCCCGGTCTTAATCTGATCGAGATGGAGCCCAACTGCCGGGAGCGGGGGTTCTGCTGCGGCGCGGGCGGCGGCCATATGTGGCTGGAGGAAAGCGGGGGAACAAGGGTTAACCATGCCCGCACCGACCACTTTTTAGAAACCGGCGCCGACACCGTCGCGGTTTCCTGCCCCTTCTGCTTGCAGATGCTCACCGAGGGCATCCAGGCCAAGGGATTGGAGGGCGAGAAACAGGCCAAGGATGTGCTGGAGATTCTGGCGGATAGCCTGGAAGAGTAAACCGAGGGTTTGAGTTATGGCTGAAAGCGATTTGACCGTGGTGCAAAGCTGCGGAGCGTGCGGTGAAGAACTGGGCACTTTCGACGTGAAGAAAGACAACATGATGCTGATGACTACCGAAACTATATGGTGCCCCAAGTGTCGGACCGATACGAATGAGGTACGAGACCTGGCCGGGCGCAGCGCCGCGATTCAGCAGGAACAGGGCTCCTACGCCGCGAATAATGCCGTTGATCCTGAGACCCGGCGTTAGCCGTATGACCAACCGTAAACCCTTTGGCCTGCTAGTGGTCCCCGATGATGAGCCGCCGGTGTTGTCCGGAACTCCCTACGAAGATCGCGCCCGTGCTTTGGCTGAGAACGTGGAGTGGCACTTCGACCGTCCCCTTGACAATGATGAGACGGTAGCGCGTATGCAAAACGCTGAGGCCGTGATCAACATCCGCTCCTCGGTCCAATTTACCAGAGAAGTACTGGCTGCATGCCCGGCGCTCAAGATTCTGTCCGTTTGGGGCACGGGCGTCGACCACGTTGACTTGCCCGCCGCCGAGGAATTGGGCATCACCGTGTCCAACACCCCGGCATATGGCGCGCCCTACGTGTCGGAGCATGCGTTGACGTTGGCCCTGGCCGTTTCTAGGCAGATCGTGATAAACGACCAGCATCTTCGAAGTGGCGGCTGGACCAGGGGCTTCATCAACGAGCTCTATGGCAAGACCCTGGGCGTGGTGGGAACCGGAGCCATCGGCCGGCGCATGATTCAGTTGGGGAAAGGCATCGGCATGAGGGTGGTGGCCTGGACGGTGCACCCCAGTCCGGAGCGGGCCGCCGAATATGAAGTAAAATTCCTGTCTCTTGACGACCTCCTACGTCAGGCCGATGTTGTGTCCCTTCACGTTGCGTTAACTGAGATTACCCAGGGCCTCATCGGACGGGCCCAGTTTGATCTGATGAAAGATACGGCTATCTTGGTGAACACCTCCCGCGGCCTTGCCGTGGACGAGGAGGCGCTGATCGACGCCCTGGAGAATGGGCGCATCGCCGGAGCGGGGCTGGATGTGTTCCAAGCCGAGCCTCTCGCGCCCGGCCATCGTCTTACCCAACTGGAAAACGTGGTTCTGTCTCCCCACGCCGGGGGAATGGCCTACAACGGCACCATGCGCGGATTGGAGATGTCGGTGGAAAATCTGGAGTCTTTCGCCGCCGGGTCCCCGATCTACGTTGTGGCCCGGGGAAGCCGGCGTTAAACCCCTAAAGTCCGCCGCCCGGCTGATGGTCTCAATGGCCGCCTTGTAGTTGATTGGACCCCTGGGGCACTGATAATGAACACCAAAGTGACCCTCGCCGCCGGTTTTATCCTCGGTCTAGTGGTTGTAGCATTCGTGTTCTGGTCACAGTTAGAAAAACGGTACATATTCTTCCCCACCGCAGCCATTGAGCAGACGCCGGGAGACTTTGGGATTGAATACGAGGATGTATTCTTCACCACCGGTGACGGTCTCAACCTGCACGGATGGTACCTGCCCGGCACAGGGGACGTGACCTGGCTCTGGTTTCACGGCAACGGCGGCAACATCAGCCATCGGGTTGAAGAACTGGCCCTCTTCCGGCACCGGTTGGGCGTGAACCAGTTTATCTTCGATTACAGGGGGTATGGCCGTAGCCTCGGGACACCGTCCGAAAAGGGGACATATCAGGATTCCAGAGCCGCGCTAGAGTATCTAACATCCCGGTCTGACTTAGCGCCGGAGAAGATTGTCTACTTCGGACGGTCTCTTGGCGCGGCGGTTGCGGTGGAGTTGGCCGCCAGCAGGGAACCCTTGGCCTTGGTGCTGGTGGCCCCATTCTCATCCATATCGGACATGGCGAAAGTGGCCTTTCCCTTCACACCCTTCCACCTGCTGGTCCGGGGAAGGTACGACTCCATTATTACTATCAGGCAGATCCACCGCCCGGTGCTCATCCTGCACGGGGACCAAGATGCGACGGTGCCGCTGAGTCAGGGTAAGAAGTTGTTCGAGGCGGCGAATCAACCCAAGAGGTTCCAGCTGCTACCTGGGACGGCCCACAACGACACCTACATCGCTGGCGGCGGGAGTTACTGGGACACGTTGAACGAATTTCTGGCTTCTCTGAAGGACGGTCCCACCGATTCCAGCCCAAACTGATGCCGGTATCAGCGATCTATCCCGGGCTTGCTGAATGCCGCCCCATTTTCGGATGTGTTAGTAGAAATTGGCGCCGATCAGTCGGCGCCAATTTTTTACCTGAGAGCGCTCTTCCTCACTCCATCGGCCAGGCGAACCTGGCGAGGGAGTGAGAACTTTCAGCGGCCGGACTTAGGCCTTTTCTGCGTAGTCCAGGTTGTGCAGGTATTTGTTCCCTTGTCCTTCTCCGTCGACGATAACCACTTCATGCACGTTAACTTCGGTGGACTCGATGTGTAGTGTCACCCCGGTGGTTTCAACCACCAAGCCCGCCCGGGTTTTGAACCGCAATCCGGCTTCCACACTTGTCATTTCCGCGTATGCCAACTTACTCTCCTCCGTCTAATGTAGTACTTTTCTCGTAGTAGTCTTATTTTTCCGCAACCAACGCTCTGGTGCGTTCTACCGAAGCTGATACCGGGTCCATAAGCCTTTTCAGATCCGGTATCAGAAGTCTACAAACCAACAACGTCACCGTCAACCCTAACAAGGCAGTTTGATCGTCGCAGCCAAACTCCCAATAGTTGAATTGCCAAGGCCCATCGAACCTAAAGCCCCGAAATTATCTCAGTTTCGTAGTCCAGCAATTCCAAGTCGTCGCGGCTCTTTTCCACAAATGCGACTATGTTTGACAGGATCTCGTTGGCGTGCTTGGTGTCGTTGCTCAAGCAACAAATACCCAGAGTAAGCCGCTGCCACAGGTCGTTATCATCTGCCTCCGCGACAGTGACGTTGAATTGGTTGCGGATCCTTGTCGCTACCGACCGGGCAACCTGGCGCTTGGCCTTTAGGCTGTGACTGTCCGGCAAGAATAACTCCATCCGGCAATATCCTATGTGCAAACTCATATCGTCAGAATTCAGAACTGATTACCGGCGGGCGTGTCTCCTAGAATAAGCGATTCCCCTTTTCCGGATCCGCATTCGTACTAATTTTCACAAATACCTTGACTCATCGTTAATAGTCATTATAGATTATATCTCGGATATTCCTAACTCGGCCTGTCCGTAACGCACGAACAAGTCTTTTAGTATCGCCTGGCCGCTTACTCTGGTAGACCCCGCGGTAGCACCGCGTGGAGGAGCTGGGACTATATGGCCCTTGATTCCGCTTCGCAAAACCAACGCCGGTCCGACGCGCCAGAAGTGGTGGTAGCTCGCCTCCCCCAGTATGTTCGAATCCTCACCCGTCTGCTCCAAGAGGGTGCTGAGGTCGTCAGTTCTCAGCAACTGGGCGAAAAACTTCAAGTGACCCCAGCTCAGATCCGCAAGGATCTGAGCTACTTTGGCCGGTTCGGCAAGCAGGGACGCGGTTACAGCGTCATTCACCTCTTGGAAAGGCTGAAGCTGATCCTTGGTCTTAACTCCTTCTGGAACGTTGCCGTTGTGGGAGTAGGCCGCCTGGGTAGAGCCATCCTCAGTTATCCTGGATTCACGCCTGACGGCTTCCATATAGTTGCCGCGTTTGACTCAAATCCGGATGTGGTAGGGGAAACCATTGCCGGGCTAACGGTCAGTTCTCTGGAGGAACTCGACGAAGTAGTCAGCAGCAAGAAGATCAGTATTGCGATTGTTGCCGTGCCCACGGAGCATACGCAAGGCGTAGTGGACCGATTAGTGGCTTGCGGAGTGCGTGCGGTGCTGAACTATGCCCCGATCTCGCCCCAGGTGAGGGAAGGGGTCCGGGTGAGGAATATCGACCCAGTGTTGTCCTTGCAGTCCATGACTTATTACTTGACCGATCATCCGGTTGATTAGCCTGGTTTTAGCCTCTCGCCATCATCCTGCCAAAGCTATTTACTAAGGGTTAGCGGCCCCACCGGCGTCTCCAACTCCCGGCCTCGGCGCCCTAGCCCGTCTCCGCCGCACCACGTTCAGCCGCACCTGGGCACGGCGTATGGAAGCCACGGCCCGTTCCAACTGGATGTCGGTGCCCTGGTTTGCCACCCGCTCTTGGGCCCGGTCCACCGCTATTTGGGCGCGCTCTTCGTTTATCTCGTCGGAACGTTCACAGGCATCGGCCAAGATGGTGACCTTGTTCCCCATGACCTCCAAGAACCCGCCGGTGACAGCCAGATAGGTCTCTTCCCCGTCTTTGCGAATCAGAATTTCTCCAGGCTGCAACGCGGTCATCAAGGGAGCGTGGTGGGCCAAGATGCCCAACTCGCCTTCAATGCCGGGAGCAACCACCAAGTCCACTTCGTCGTCGTAGACCTGCTGCTCCGCGGTGATGATTTCCAGTTGCATTGTCGCCATCGTTTTTCATCCTTTCAGCAAGCAGTCGCCGGCCAGCAATCGGCTATACTCTTAGGGTGGCGGGATGTTGAGCTTTAGCCAAATGATGTTTAGACGGGCATCAGTCTGAAAATTCGACCAAGTTCCCTCGCTTTCTCAACATCACCCCGGCGTAGCGCTTCCCGTACATCGTCCAATGTCTGCGCGTCCTCCAAAGACAAGTAAGGCGCCCATGCGGAATCGTCATAAATCAAGTCAACGTCGACTTCAGCTGCGTATCGCCCTTCACGAATCAGCTTAACTCGACTCTTTGTTGTCATGGAATCCTCCGAGTAAAGTCCTCGGTCCATCGCTCGGATTGCGGGCGGTAGGCCGTCACCAAGACCGCCGGTGTTGAAGCGTGACTTGGAATTCCCCACACACCATGAATAGGTTTACCTTCGCGGTCCTTTTGCAATCCGAGAACACAAGGACCTTTGGGAAACTCCGGATAATCTTCAATCACCGCGCCGTCTCGAACTCCGCCAAGAATATCTCGTATCAGAATGTCATCTTCGGCTAACTCATCGTAGCCATGGTCTGAAATTCTAATTTCTAGACGGGAGATTAGTGCAAGGACCAGTTGAAAAGTATGGCCCATACGATAATTCTAGCATAGAGCCTAAGAAATTAGGCGATTGCGGGCACGAGACAATAGTGGTGGCAGAGACGATTCGTCGTCACGCAGCCGTTTGGCTCTGCTCGGCGGCCTTCTCGATCGCTTCGTCGATGGTGCCCACCATGTAGAATGCCTGCTCTGGCAGGTCGTCGTGCTTCCCTTCCAGTATCTCGGCGAATCCCCGCACCGTTTCCTTCACCGGGACGTACTTGCCTGGCTGGTTGGTGAACGTCTCGGCAACGAAGAAGGGCTGAGTTAGGAAGCGCTGTATCTTTCGGGCCCGGAACACCGTCGATTTGTCCTCATCTGACAGCTCTTCTATCCCTAGAATGGCGATGATGTCCTGCAGGTCCTTGTATCTTTGCAGGACCTGTTGTACTTGCCGGGCTACCTGGTAATGTTCGGTCCCCACCACGCCCGGCTCCAGGATGCGTGAATAGGACGCCAGGGGGTCCACGGCCGGGTACAGACCTTGGGCAGACAATGCCCGCTCAAGGGACACCACCCCGTCCAAATGGCCGAAGGTGGTTACGATGCCCGGGTCGGTGTAGTCGTCCGCAGGCACGTATATCGCCTGGAAGGAAGTGATAGACCCGTCCTTAGTGGACGTGATTCGCTCCTGTAGAGCGCCCATCTCGGTGCTCAAGGTGGGCTGATATCCCACGGCTGAGGGCATCCGGCCTAGCAGCGCCGAGACCTCCATCCCGGCCAGGATGTAGCGATAGATGTTGTCGATGAACAGGAGCACGTCCTGCTTTTCCTCGTCCCGGAAGTATTCGGCCATGGTGAGGCCGGTAAGGCCGATCCTGGCCCGCACGCCGGGAGTTTCGTTCATCTGACCGAATACGAGAACGGTGCTGGCCAGCACGCCCGAATCTTGCATCTCGTGCCACAGGTCGTTCCCTTCCCGGGACCGCTCTCCAACGCCGGCGAAAACTGAGACTCCCTTGTGCACCGTGCCGATGTTGCGGATGAGTTCCTGAATGATCACCGTCTTGCCCACCCCGGCTCCGCCGTAAGCGCCGATCTTGCCGCCCTTCATGAAAGGAGTGATCAGGTCGAAAACCTTGATGCCGGTTTCCAATATCTCGATACCCGGATTCTGGTCGTCGAAAGCGGGTGGGTCACGGTGGATCGGCCAGTGTTGCGCCGTCTCCACCGGTCCTAGGTTGTCCAAAGGTGTGCCGGTCACGTCAAAGAGGCGTCCCAATGTCTCCGGCCCTACCGGTACTTCCACTTTCCTGCCGGTGTCGGCCACGTCGGTTCCCCGGGCCAGCCCTTCGGTTGCGCCCAGAGCCAAGCAGCGAACCCAGTTATTGCCGATGTGGGATTGCACCTCCAGGGTAAGCCGCTCTCCGCCGTTGTCCAACTCCAGAGCATCGAAAAGATTGGGTAGCTCGTCCGGCTGAAATTCAACATCTACGACGGTACCAATCACCTGCACGATTTTTCCGGTAGCCATTGTTATCTCCCGCTAAGTTAGCAAGTCTCTAAGGATTGCGCTAGCACTTTTTTTGCCGGTTGGTCTAGCCTTCCAGCGCAATTTGTCCCCCGATAAGGTCCAGCAACTCGTTGGTAATGCTGTCCTGGCGGATCCGGTTCATCACCAGGGTCATATCGTTCATCAACTCGTTGGCGTTGTCGGTTGCGTTACGCATGGCGACCATGCGGGACGATTGCTCGCTGGCGTTGGACTCCAGCAGGGCATGAAATATCTCCATCTCAACATATCGCGGAAGCAAACTCCCCAGCACGGCTAGGCTGTCCGGCTCGTAGATATATCCGACTCTTTCCGACCCGGTCAGGGACGCCGGAGTCACGGGCAGCAGCTTCTGTATGACCGGCATCTGGGACACAGTAGAAACAAACCGGGTGAAGGCTAGATGAACCTCGTCCACCTCACCTTCGGAGTAGGAGTCGATGACCAAGTGGGAAATGGCGATGGTATCGGCCAAGACCGGGCGGTCCGGCAATTCGGTAAAAACCGCTTTGACATCCTGCCCGGAACGGACCATGAAGTCTCTGCTCTTTCTACCGGCCACGATGGCGGTCATCGGAACCGTCTGCTCCAGCATGAACTGGCCCACCACACGGTTCAGGTTGGCGTGCATCCCGCCGCATAAGCCCCGGTCCGGGCTAATCACCAGGATTCCCACCCGCTGCAACGGTCGCACCTGAAGCAAGGGATGTACAGCCGCTCCGTCATCGCTGGGCTGGGCCGCCAGGTGGGTGATGATTTCTTGAATCTTCTCGGCGAAGGGCCGTCCTTGAGTTACCGCCTGTTGGGCGCGCCGCATCTTGGACGCCGCGATCAGCGACATGGCGTTGGTCACCTTGCCGGTATTTTGAACGCTGCGGATGCGGCGGCGCATGTCTCTAACGCTGGGCATTTATTCCTTTCCCATCAACCTCAATTCGCATGCCTTAAGCGCTGAACCCGCCTTTGAAGTCGTTGATGGCCTGGGTCAGGGCGGACTCAATCTCCGGGGTTATATCTTTGGCCGTCGCGATGTCTTGGCCGATCTGCGGGTGGGTCGACGACATATGCCGCAACAATTGGTCTTGGAAATCGCCGCAGCGTTCCAGAGGGATGTCCTCAAGAAGCCCTTCATTGACCGCGAACAGGATGATTACTTCCTGCTCCAAGCTTAAGGGATTGGAATGCGGCTGCTTCAACATTTCCGTGGCGAGTTGGCCCCGGGCCAGTTGGGCCCTGGTCGCGGCATCCAGATCGGCGGTGCCGAACTGGGCAAAGGTAGCCAGTTCCCGGTACTGGGCCAAGTCCAGGCGCAAACGGCCCGCCACCCGCCGGATAGCTCTGGTTTGGGCGGCGCCGCCCACTCGGGACACTGACAAACCGACGTTGACCGCCGGCCTGATACCCGCATTGAACAACTCCGGCTCCAGGTAGATCTGCCCGTCGGTAATGGATATTACGTTTGTCGGTATGTACGCCGAAACGTCTCCGGCCTGAGTCTCGATGATTGGTAACGCGGTGATGGAGCCTCCGCCACTGGCTTCGTCCAGCCGGGCGGACCGCTCCAGCAACCGGCTGTGCAGGTAAAAAATGTCGCCGGGATAGGCTTCGCGGCCGGCCGGACGGCGCAGCAGCAAAGACATCTGGCGGTAGGCCCAGGCATGTTTGGTCAGGTCGTCGTAGACGATAAGTACGTCTTTGCCTTGGGCCATGAACTCTTCGGCCATGGAACAGCCCGCGTAAGGGGCGATGTACTGCATAGGAGCGGAGTCTGCGGCGCCGGCGGTTACGACGATGGTGTGTTCCATCGCGCCGTTCTCTTCCAAAATGTTGACCACTTGGGCCACCTTGCCCTGTTTCTGGCCGATGGCGACGTAAACGCAGATCAGGTCGCCGCCCTTTTGGTTAATGATGGAATCCAGGGCTATGGCGGTTTTGCCTGTGGACCGGTCGCCGATTATCAGCTCCCGTTGACCGCGGCCGATGGGAATCATGGCGTCAACAGCCTTGATACCGGTTTGTACCGGTGTATCCACGGATTGCCGGGACACTACGTTGGGAGCGACCTTTTCAACCGGGCGAGTGGCGGTGGTATTGACCGGCCCTTTTCCATCCAGGGGATTGCCGACGGGGTTCACCACCCGGCCGATCAATGCCTCGCCCACCGGGACCTCAATGATTCTCCCGGTGGAGCGGACCCGGTCTCCTTCCTTGACCACGTTGGGGTCGCCTAGAATGGCGGCGCCGACCAGGTCGGATTCTAAGTTCAATGCCAGGCCTAGAACGTCGCTGCCGAAGTCCAAGAGTTCGTTATAGCGGACGCCTTGCAACCCTTGAATGCTGGCAACTCCGTCGCCCACTTGGACCACGGTTCCAACGTCCACCAAGGTCAGATCGCCTGCGAACTCTTCGATCTGGCGCTTGATCAAGGAAACTATATCTTGTCCTCTAGTCGCCATTGGTGACTCCCTTTTCTGGTCCGGCCTGGCCGCGCCCGGGCCTTCGTAATCGGTTCTAAGACTAGCTAATGCCGGAACGCACCCGCTTCCTTAGCGCTTCCAAGTGGGTCCGGGTGCTGCCGTCAAGCAGCTGGTCTCCTATCTGGATCACAATGCCGCCGATTATGTCCTCGTCAACTTCAGTGGTAACTACGACCTCTTTTCCGGTCAAGTTGGAGACGAACTGGGTGATACTTTGCAACTCGGCATCGTCCAACGCCACGGCTGTCACAACTTCGATTCGTTGGCGTCCATGGTGGATGTCCAACAGCTTGGTGTAAGCGTCACTTAACTCCGGAGCAAGGTTTGCTAATCCCTTAGTAACCAGAACATTCAACAAGTTGCGAATCAGCGGATGAACGTCTGGCAAGACGGCTTCCACGGATTTTATCTTCTCATCGGCGGGGACTTCCGCGTGGTTCAGGAAAGTGCGGAACTCTTCGTCCCGAAGCACTTGGCAGGCCAATGCAAGATCGTCGGCCCATTCGTCGGCCTGTCCTTGCTCCAATGCCAACTCGAAGATTGCTTGGGCGTAACGCTGCCCGGAGACGCGCTTTGGCATAGGCTATCTATGCCCTCCCGTTTCCGGAGGCTGAACCGCCCTCTTCCAGGACCTGAGTGATTAATTCTTGGTGTGTTTGGCGGTCCAGAGAGCGGCGTATCACCCGCTCGGCCGCGGTTATGGCCAGTTCGCCAAAATTGGCCCGGACTTCTTGGATGGCGGCGTCGCGTTCCCGTTGGATATCGGCATGGGCCCGTTCGATGAACGCCTCGGCCTCACCCCTGGCCCGGTCCATCTCCTCGCCGCGAAACCGGTCCGATGCTTCCCTAGCTTGGTCCAACAATCGCTGGCCTTCCCGGCGGGCCTCGTTGATCTGCTCTTCGATCGCTTCCCTGGCGCTGGTCGCCTCTTGTCTTGCCTGGTCCGCGGCGGCCAGGCTTTCCCGTATCCGCTCGGCGCGCTGGTCTAATAGCCGGAGGATCGGCTTATAGGCCATCAAGTAGAGTATTCCCAGCAGGATCAAGAAGTTGACCAGGTAAGCGATCAAGCTGGGAAGGTTGATTCCTAGCTCCGTCATGTCAGACCACGAACAACAGGATGACCGCTACGATCAATGCGTAGATGCCCAATGCCTCCGCGAAGGCGATGGCCAAAATCATATTCACCTGAATCTGGCCGGCGGCCTCGGGGTTGCGGCCGATGGCGCCCATGGCGCCGGCGCCCAAGATACCGATTCCGATGCCGGGACCAACCACACCCAATCCGATAGCTAGCCCCGCTCCGATGAACTTCGCAGCTTCTGGTGCGAACTGCAAAAGGACGAGATCCATGACCGTTTGGCCTCCTAGAATGATTTTATAGTCTCAAAAACGCTTTGAATCCGGATTACCTGCCGGTCCCCTTCCATTCGACAGCCTCGGGACTGGCTATTCAACATTTTTCACCGGGCTTCCCGGTCCGGTTAATGCTCCTGGTGGCTCACTGCCACCGACAAGAATACCAAGGTGAGAGACGCGAATATGACGGCCTGAATCAGACCTACCAGCAACTCCAACCCGAAAACGAACTCCACTGCCACGAATGGTACCAGGAACGTTATCATGACCACCAGAATCTCTCCGGCGGTCATGTTGCCGAAAAGCCGGAATGTGAAGCTGACTATCCGGACAAATTCGCTGATCAACTCTAAAAAGCCCACGAAGGCGTCGATTAAACCCGCAGGGCGGAGCCGTAACAGGCCACCTATGGCAAAGAACTTTTTAAAGTAGCCCAGCCCGTGGGACCTTATCCCCCAGTATTCGACGAAGATAAAGGAGATCAGAGCTAGGGCCAATGGGAAGTTAAGATCTGTGCCGGCGGACCGAAGCAGATGGGCTTTAATCTCACCGTCCTTGGTGAATCCCAAGAATTGGTAAAAGGGCAGCAGGGCCAGCCAGGCGTTGAAGAGCACGAAGAAGAAAATCGTCGCCACAACCGGGAACGCCTTCCGTCCCATCTCCGGTCCCAGAACACTGCTGCAGAAGCTCAAGGCCGCCTCGAGGAGCGACTCTACGAGGCTTTGGAACCGGCCCGGCACCAAGCTTTTCTTTCGGGAACCCAAAACGAAGAAAAGAACCAACATCACGGTAGCGAACCATGCCGAAAGCAAAGTGTTGGTTACGGCGAATTGCGTTATTGGCAGGGGAGTGGAGTGGGCTTCTCCCTCTTGAGCTTCTTTTGCCGCGGTTCCCTCTTTGTGGTCCGCATCCTTCTGAGGTTCTTCAACGTGATCTTCGGCCGGGGTCAGCCCGAGGTGTCGGTCGCGAACCGACGCCGGGAATACCGGTTGGGGAGGCAGATGAATCTCCGGCTTGGACACGTAACCGTCACCCTGGCCGGAGATCTTTTGCCCTATGACCCCCATTACGGCCCCTGCCAGCAAAAGGGCCAGGAGCCCTAATCCAGCCAACACGAGGAGGTTCCTGGCAGTGCTGCCCGATGGCACTAACTATTACTCCCGTTATCGTTTTTGCCTTGGGTCGCCGCCGCGTTCATGAGAGGCTGGACCATTTTATAGAGTCCCCAAAACGCAACCACGGAACCCAGCAGAATACCAAGCAACATAAAGAGGGGTTTGGTTTCTAATAGCCCGTCTAGTGCAAGCCCGCCCACAACACCGAAGACGATGCATAGCGCGACATACCAACCCAGGCCCGTGAGCCTTACAGCCAGGACCCACAGATTCATCCTTGCCGCCGAGCCTGGTGAATGTTATCAGGATGCTTTTTAAAAGTCAATTGAGGCCCTCAGTAGGAGATTCGACGGCCGAAAAAATGAAAAACGGCCCTGACGTTGATAACGCCGGGGGCCGTTCAAATTTTTTGAGGACTGGGGGACTTTACCTGCTCGGTTGCGACTTGCCGAAGTCCTCCAGGTCCAATGTGTCGATGAAGTCGGTGAAAGCAGACATGCGCCGGATGTCCTCTTCCTTCAATTCGACGGGCTTTTCATCTGAGGTCTGATCGCCTTCTCCGGGTATCAGTGGTTTGCCGGTTTCCTTGTCCAAAAGAATGCCCGCTTTGTCCAGCACCGATTCTTCGACGTAGATCGGTACCTGGGCCCGAACGGCCAAGGCCACCGCATCGCTGGGCCGGCAGTCGATCTCCTGGGAAGTACCGTTGGATTGAAGTGAGATTTTGGCGAAGAAGGTGTCGTTCTGGAGATCGCTTACTAAAATGTGCTTGACGGAAGCGCCCAGGGTGTCGATCACTGTGCGTAATAGGTCGTGGGTCAATGGGCGGGGAACGCTCAAGTCTTGCAGCTTGACGGCGATGGCATCGGCTTCCGCCGGCCCGATCCAAATGGGCAAGTAGCGGTCCGAGTCTTTTTCCTTGAGAATTACAACCCGCTGGTAGTTCATCGGGCTGACCCGGATGCTATCGATGGTCATCTCAAGCATTAAAGCTGCCTCCGCTTATCACCCTGTACGCCTAAGGATTGTATTCCCTGGCCAAATTCAATGTCAACCCAAATAGACACGGCTTACGTCCGTTTGCCGCCGCTGGGGACCTCGCCTATCCCCATCCGGACTCCTATGTAGCGTTCCGTATCGGCGAACTTGTCGTTCCACAAAACCAATGAGCGGTTGCGTCTCTGAGCTAGGTCGGGGCATCTCATATAACGCCTCGAGTGTATAATTGCCAATCAATCAATCAAGTGTAAGTAGGTAATCACCCCTAGTTGAATGGCGTCTGACGCCGAAAGCAGCTACGTTGGTCTCCGGAGGCTCTGGATGGATGGAATAGACAAGTATCGGGTTCCCTGGCAAGAAACATGCTGGATCTGCCAAACGGAGGATTTCAACTTTCAATGCACCGATGAGTTGATGCCTCTCGACCGCTTCATTGGGCAAGACCGGGCGCTGGATGCGATACGGTTCGGTCTGGAGGTGGACAAACCCGGTTACAACTTATTTGTGACCGGCTTGACCGGTACCGGCAAAACCAGCGCAATAAAGGCCCACTTAGAAGGGATCATCGAAGATATGGAACGCCAGGAGCGGAGTAAGCCACTCTCCGATTGGTGCTACGCCTACAACTTTGACGATCCAGACCGGCCCTTTGCTCTTAGCCTACCAGCGGGTGAGGGGAAGTCTTTGCGTTCCCGGATGACCTACATCTTGGCCCTGCTTCGAGAGGAGATGCCCAAGGTATTCAAGAGCGAGCAGTTCGAAGCCGAGCGCCGGGAGATGGAGGAAAAAGGGCGTCTGACCACCCAAGAAATAATGAGCGCATTGGAACAGGATGCCCGAGACCAGGGTTTCGCGATTCAGGTCAATCAGACGGGCGTGACGATCTTCCCCATGGTGGAAAACCGGGCCATGTCTCCGGAAGAATATCAGGCTCTTGAAGAGGAACAACGGAAATCCATTGACGAGATTCGCAATCAATTGATGCAGCAAACCCAGGAAACAATGGCCAAAGTCCGGGAGGCGGAGAAAGAATCCTGGGACCTGATTCGCGACCATGAACGGTCGGCGGCCGAACACCGCGTAACCGATATTTTCCGGCCGACGGTAAATACATACCGGGACGTTCCTGAAGTAAATCACTACCTAGGCCACCTGGCCGAAAAGGTGTTGGACAACCTGAATCTGTTCAAAGAAAAAGAAGAGGAGCCGGGGCCTGCACAATCCGCATCCCCCTTGGTCTCCGGTCCGCCTGCCGGGCCGGGAAACGCGAATCCCTTCCTCGCCTTTGACATCAATCTCCTTGTGGACAACAGCAACGTGGGTAAAGCGCCTATTGTCATCGAACCTAATCCCAACTGGGGAAACCTGTTCGGCCGCATCGAACGCCGCGCCTCCATGGGCACGTATTTCAGCGACCACACAATGCTGAAACCGGGTTCGGTCCATCAAGCCAACGGGGGCTACCTGGTTCTAAACGCTCGAGACGTGTTGGTTTCGCCCCCGGTATGGGAGGGTTTGAAACGGGTCATTCGCAACCGGGAAATCCGTTTGGAAGACCCGGCGGAGCAAAGCGGATTTTTCGTGCCCCAAGGGCTGCGCCCGGAGCCTATCCCGCTGAACATTAAGGTGATAATCACCGGTGATGAATCCACCTACCGGCTCCTTACTACGATGGACAACGAGGACTTTTGGGATTTGTTCAAAGTAAAGGCCGAGTTCGATAACAAAGTCGACATCACACCGGATAATGTTGACGCATACTGCGCTTTTATCTGCCGGACTTGTGACGACGAGGGGCTTCGGGCCTTCGACTCCGATGGCGCGGCCCGGGTGATCGAACATGCGGCCCGCATGGTGTCCGACCAGAAAAAGCTCTCGACCCGATTCGGCCAGATCAAAGACCTGCTCATCGAAGCCGATTACTGGGCCGGCCAGGATTCCAGTTCCTTGGTGCTGGGCAAACACGTGGAGCAAGCGTTGACACAAAAGGTCCACCGGTTGAATCAGGTGGAGGAAAGGGTCCAGGAGATGGTGGAGGATGGGTCGTTGCTGCTGGATTTCACCGGTTCCGTGGTGGGTCAGGTGAACGGTCTGGCGGTCTATGATCTGGGCGACTTCAGTTTCGGCCGCCCCTCGCGTATCACAGCTCAGACCTTCACCGGCAGGGAAGGTGTGATAAACATCGAACGGGAAGCCTCCCTCAGTGGCCGTACCCACGACAAGGGAGTTTTGATCTTAAGCGGCTATTTGGGCGCAAAATTCGGGCAAGAAAGACCCCTGACACTATCCACTAGCCTCTGCTTCGAGCAGTCCTACGATGGGATAGACGGGGATAGCGCTTCCTCGACCGAGTTGTACGCCATCATGTCCAGCCTATCGGGTCTACCGCTGAAGCAAAACATCGCCGTCACCGGGTCGGTGAATCAGAAAGGGGAGATACAGCCCATCGGCGGAGTCAATCAAAAAGTGGAGGGCATGTATGACGTTTGCCGGATCGCCGGATTAACCGGAGATCAGGGGGTAATGGTGCCACACCAGAACCTGCGAAACCTCATGCTGCGGTCCGACGTGGTCCAGGCAATCAAAGAGGGCCGGTTCCACATATACTCCGTCAAAACCATCGACGAGGGATTGGAGATTCTGACCGGATGTCCGGCCGGCGAGCGTGGTCCGGATGGCGCTTTTCCCGAGGGAACAGTGAACTACCTGGTGGAAAATAGGCTGCGGGAGCTGAACCAGTCGATGCGGGGTTACTACGAGGGATTGCTGGCGCCGTTGAACTAGGGAGCGGCGTTTCCGGAGGCGCGATTAGGCGTGATCAGGCGAAGGACGTAAACCAATACCCCCCAAGGCTGCCCGGCTCAGCCGGGCAGCCTTGGGGGGTATTGCGGCGGATAGCTTGATTCTGGATGTCCCGCCGGGGTTTGATCTAATCGGAGGTGTGGTGGCCGTTGGCGCCGACCACGGTCTCCTCGGCCAGCATGTCGATCCCTTTCCGCACCGACTCGGTGATATTGTTCAACTGGCGCTCCAGAGCGCGGAGACTGCGAAGGGCGTAGGCGTCGGCATCCACCAAACGTGACTTGGCATCGGTCTCTGTCTGCTTGATGATGCGGTTTGCCCGTTCCTCTGCTTCCGACAGTGTTTCCTCGGCTCGCTTTTGAGCCAGTTCGGTGATTTCATTTTGATCCAGGCGTTCCCGGTAGTCATCTTCGGCCTGGGCCTTGGTTCGCCTGGCGTCCAAATTGGCTTGGTTGATGATGTGGTCTTTCTGAGAAAGAACCTCGGCGGCCGCCTTAACCTCTTGGGGTATGGCCAACCGCAATTGGTCGACCAGCTCCATTATTTTCTTCTTATCGATGAGGACGTTACCGCTAACAGGCACCGCCTTGCTGGTATCGAGTAAGGTCTCCAATCGGTCAATAACGTTTATGATATCTATGATGTCCTCCTTGCCCGGTCAATTATTTCGTGTGACCGGCAATCCAAATTTGGCTTGAACAGCCTGGTTGACGTGCGGGGGCACCATGCTGGTGACGTCTCCCCCCAGCTTAGCTACCTCTTTGATCAGGCTTGAACTAAGGAACATGTACTCTTGGGAGGTCATGAAGGTGACCAGGTCGATATCCGGGGCCAGTTTGCGGTTCATAAAGGCCATATCGAACTCGTACTCGAAGTCTGACCCACTCCGCAATCCCCTAACTATGACGTTGGCCCCAACCTCCTCCGCGAATCTCACCACTAATCCCTCGAATCCCCTCACCTCCACGTTGGGCAGTCCCCCCAAGGATCTGGCAAATAGGCTTATCCGTTCTTCGGCGTCGAACAGCAACGACTTGGACGGTGTTGCGTAGACGCCGATTATCACTTTGTCAAAGAGCGCCGATGCACGATTGGCAATGTCCACATGTCCTAAAGTTACCGGGTCGAAACTTCCCGGATAAAGAGCAGTCACTCCGATTCGACCTCGTTACGATAAAAGTCTACAGCGTTGTCCCCGTAGCGGCGTTGGGACACCCTCTGCAGCGAACCATAATTCGATTGCAACTCCAGATGTCTGGAGTGACCCGCCACCACCATTCCCCCTTGAGCTACTAGATTTGGAATTGAGGCCATCGCTTCCAATACCTCGTCCAGCTCTTGCAATTTGTATGGAGGGTCCAAGAGAACCACTCGATAAGGGCCCTCCAGATTGCCCAGAGTCTGCAAGACCGCTCCGCTGCGGACTCTGGCTTGGGCACTGAACCCCGTAGTTTTCAGATTGGCCTGGATGACGCCGCATTGCCGCCGGTCTAGGTCCACGAAATCTGCCCATCTCGCCCCCTGACTGAGGGCTTCTATTCCCAGACTACCGGTACCGGCATAAAGGTCTAGGATTCGTGCGTCCTGGTACAAGCCGGTCTGGAGTATGTTAAAGATGGCCGCTCTCACACGCGCCGTGGTAGGCCGGACCTCCGGAGACACTGCCCCCTTCAGCAGGCGTCCCTTGGCTTTACCGGCTGACACACGCATCATATTGCTTTGCGGAAATTTCTTGGTCACAATTTAAACATAATGTCAAGAAAATTTACTCGTGGCGAACCGTCCGGTTTTGAGCAATTCCGAGATACTAAGGCTCGCCCATCGTTCCCACATCAAATATCCTACATCATTGTAGGGGCGAACCGTAGGGGCTAATCGTATGAAGGTGGGCGCGGGATGAATTGCCCACGGATTATCCGCGGACATTCCAGTTGAAAGGATTTCGATGCTCGAGGACTCTTCAGGAATAAGCATTCGTGGCTGGTTTAGAGTAGAATAAAGTTAGTGCTACAAGGTGGCCCCCTCAGAATCTTCACATCAGTTGAAGTTTACCCTCCGACCAACTTAGATTGAGGCATGTCGAGTAGCACGATTGGTAGCAGCTTCGAATCATATCTATTTGCAACGTAGAGAGGAATAAGTCGAGATGAGAAAGGAATTCTATATAGTCGTAATGGCGATTCTGGTTCTTCTGGTAGCTTTGGGCGCCTGTACGAAGGAAGTAGAGGTGATCAAAGAGGTCGAGGTGATCAAAGAGGTGGAGGTGGAAAAATCTAAGACCAGCCGCCTGGACACCGTTAAGGCACGAGGCAAGCTTATCTGCGCCAGCCGCAACGACGTTCCGGGTTACGGTTCGCTGGACGCATCCGGCAACAACGTGGGCTTTGACATAGACCTCTGCCGCGCGGTGGCCTCCGCAGTGTTGGGCGACCCCAGCGCCATCGAGGTCCGCTATATTTCGGCCTCCGAACGCGGGCCGACCATCCAGTCGGGCGAAGTAGACGTGCTTGTCCGTACCGTTACCTGGACAACATCCCGTGATTCCCAGTGGGGCAACTACGTCCAGACCATGTTCTATGACGGACAGGGGTTCATGGTCAATAAGTCCTTGGGAATATCCAGCGCGCTGGAGCTTAAGGACGCCGCGGTCTGTGTCACCCAGGGCACTACGACGGAGTTGAACCTGCAGGACTACTCCAATCAGAACAATCTCAACATTTCGGCGCTGACATTTGAAGACACCGATGCGGTAGTCGCCGCCTACCAGAGCGGGCAGTGTGATGCCTTCACCAATGACCGCTCCCAGCTCGCGGCGCTGGGTAGCGCTTTCGACAATCGGGACGACCATGTCATTCTCCCTGAAACCATCTCTGAAGAGCCTCTGGGTCCGGTGGTCCCCCACGGGGATGACCAGTGGTTCGACGTCGTAAAAACGGTGATGGCCGTGCTTGTTTATGGCGAGGCCTACGGCGTTAGCTCCGGCAGCGTTCCCTCCTCCGCCACGGGCGACACCAAAGTCGACCGCCTGCTGGGAATCGAGGGTTCCTTTGGTCAAGAGAGCTTGGGCATCAGCCAAACAGCGGCCCAAGACATCCTTAAGGCTGTTGGCAACTACGGCGAGATCTACGACCGCAACCTAGGTCCGGGCGGCATCAACTTGCCTAGAGAAAATGGACGCAACGCTCTGTGGGCCGACGCGACCTGCACCGACTGCCCCAAGGGTGGTCAGATCTACGCCGCGCCCCTGAGGTAGTGACACTCGGGTAGTCAGCGGAGATACAACTCAGGACAAGTACAAGGGGCGGCTGGCGCATTGCTGGCCGCCCCTTGTACTTGACGCCGAACAGTCCCGATGCGAACCTTCGGCGATACGCTAGAATGAACCGACGTTTCAGAGGAGTTGCGCCTGGCCATTATGGCAACAGTTCTGCGAAATCTAACCTACCAAGGGATTCCGGTCTGGCGGAATATCTTCGTTATCCAGTGGGCTTCGCAGATCTTGTCCGGCGTTCTAGTCGTGGTCTTGGTCAGCTGGTTCTTTGTCAATATCGGCAATGCGATACAAGAACGGGACATACCCTACGGTTTCAGCTTTCTGTCACGGGAGTATCAAACTCCCATCGGTCAGCATTTTCTGGACTATAAATCCTCCGACAGCTTTCTCTACGCCTTCGTTGTCGCGGCCACCAACACCATAGTAGTCTCGATCGTCGGAGTAATTCTGGCGACGGTGCTGGGAATAGTCGTGGGTGTCTCCCGCATGTCGGGCAACTGGATCGTTTCCAAAGCGGCGTTGGTGTATATCGAGTTCTTCCGCAACGTTCCCTTGTTGCTGCACCTCTTTTTCTGGTTCTATATCGTCCTCGCGCTGCCGCCGGTTCGGCAAGGATATGTTATAGCCCAGCGGCTCTACATAAACAACGGAGGCGTGTCGTTTCCCTGGCCGTCCCCCACCAACGCCGGTTTGGCGGCAACGTGGGTTTTGGCGGCGGTCGCGGCGGTTATCATTGGTTCGGTGGTCCGTCGCCGGTTGACCCAGCGGGAAAGAGAGACGGGGCAATCTTCCTTTCCACTGGTGGCGGGATGCGCCGCCGCCGTAGTCATCGGCGCCGCTGCATGGCTGATTTTAAGCGCTGCGGGTGGGGCAGCCCCCTTCGTCATTTCGCAACCGGAGCCTCAGGGAACTTTCGGCCGAATCTCCGGGGGATTCACCGTCCCGGGCGGGCTGATAGCCCTGCTGATAGGACTGGTCACATATACGTCGTCCTTCATCGCCGAAATTGTCCGGGCGGGTATCCAGTCGGTCGGCCGTGGGCAGACAGAGGCATCCCGGGCTGTCGGATTGTCGGCGATGAGTACCCTGCGCGACATAACATTCCCCCAGGCGCTACGGGTCATCGTGCCGCCGCTGATCAGCCAATGCTTAAACCTCACCAAAAACAGCAGCCTGGCCGGCGCCATTGGGTATTCAGACCTGACGAACGTGGCCAAAACGATGACTCAGACCGCTCCGGCCGTATCCATATTCATTCTGATCATGGCCGCTTATCTCGCTATGAGCCTGACTTACTCTTTGATCGGCAACCTGTATAACCGGCACAAACGTTTCATCGGAAGCTAAAGTATGTCCGCCAATTCAGTACTATCGGCCCCGCTGATTTTGCCACCGCCTCGCACCGAGACGGGCATGGTTGGCTGGATGCGCGCGAATCTGTTTAGCTCTTGGCATAACAGCGCGATGACGGTCGTGGCCACAATCTCTCTCGTGTTGGCCCTATGGTTCGGACTCGGTTGGATACTGCTTGAAGCTAATTGGGCGGTTGTTCCCACGCTGGGCGGCCGGATCATCATCGGCCAGTACAACATTGAAGCAGCCTGTCCGGGGCAAAACTGCTTTTGGCGGCCTCAGGCAGCCCTACTGTTGATAACCGCCCTGCTGGGAATGGCCTGGGCGGTGGCCGGCGGTGGCGTCACTAAACGCATCGCCTTGGTAGTTGGAGGAGCAGCAGCGGCGTTCGCCTTCCTGCCATATGGCTTGGATCAGATGGGTTTGGATGTGCGCCTGCTACTACTGGCGAACCTTCCTGCGCTGGCGGCGGGGTGGGCCCTTGCCCGTTACACCCGGTTGGGCTCCGCTTCCTGGATAGCTATCCTGAGTGTCATCGCGTTCATCTTGACCTTGGTGTTGTTGCGGGGCATACCCGGTGTGCCGCTCTTGCATCCAGTAGCGGTGATTTACTGGGGCGGTCTGATGCTCAACCTGCTGCTGGCGGTCGCCGGGATAGCGCTCAGTTTTCCCGTGGGTATCGTGTTGGCGTTGGGACGCCGCAGCCGCCTTCAAGTAGTGAAATTGCTGTGTATAGTGTTCATTGAGACATTCCGTGGTGTGCCTCTGATAACACTGCTGTTCATGTCCCAAGTGCTGGTGCCGCTGGCGTTTCCGGAGAACTTTCCCCAGAACTCCCTGGTGCGAGCAGCCATTGTGATTACCCTGTTTAGCTCGGCATACATGGCGGAAAACATACGTGGGGGGCTTCAATCGCTGCACCCTGGCCAAGTGGAGGCAGCGCGGGCGTTGGGATTGCCCGGCTGGCAGACCACGCTGTTTATCTCCCTGCCCCAGGCCATTCGCAACGTCATTCCTCCCATCGTGGGGCAGTTTATATCGCTGTTCAAAGACACCAGTTTGGTGTACATCATCGGCATGCTGGACGTGGTGGAAATCAGCCGGGCATTCATTCAGGGCAACCCCGAATATCTAGCCAATGCGAAAGAGTTGTTTATTTTCCTGGCGCTGGTCTTCTGGGTCTTCACCTACGGCATGTCCTACGTAAGCAGACGGGTCGAGCAGCACCTAGGCGTGGGTGAGCGGTAATCACGGTTCAGGGCTGGCCGCTCTGACAGGTTAGCACTTTAGAATTTGCAGAGGATTTTATGGTTGCGAACGAGCCAACGATCGAACAAACGATCGAGACTGATGACATCATTGTCTGCCGGGATGTGCATAAGTGGTTCGGCGATTTCCACGTTCTTCGGGGCATCACCACCACCATCAAGAAGGGCGAGGTGGTGGTGGTCTTCGGACCGTCCGGCTCGGGCAAGTCGACATTTATCCGTACGATAAATCGCCTTGAGGAGCATCAGCGCGGCGACATCTTCGTTGACGGCATCGCCCTCACTAACGATACCCGCAACATCGACGCTATCCGCCGTGATGTAGGCATGGTTTTCCAGTCATTCAACCTCTTTCCCCATTTAAAGGTCATGACTAACATCACGCTGGCCCCAATGAAAGTGCGAAAATTGCCTGCTAAACAGGCTGTAGCCCAAGCCATGGAACTCCTGGAGCGGGTGGGTATACCAGAACAGGCGGACAAGTATCCCGCCGAGCTTTCCGGCGGCCAGCAGCAAAGAGTGGCCATAGCCCGGGCGCTGGCCATGCAGCCGAAGATAATGCTATTTGACGAGCCGACTTCGGCTTTGGACCCAGAGATGATTAAGGAAGTGCTGGACGCGATGCGCGAGTTGGCCACATCGGGCATGACAATGATCGTGGTAACTCACGAGATGGGGTTTGCCAAAGAGGTGGCCGACCGCATGATGATGTTCGATGATGGTGTGATTGTGGAAGAAGGCTCCCCTGAGCAGATATTCGAAGCTCCAAGGAGCGACCGTACCAAGCTGTTCCTGTCCCAGATCCTGTGAGGTTTGAGAGTTCACGGGGCGGGAATCGGTGATGATACGCGAGCCCTATGCCGCGTCTGGCAACGGACTTCGTTAAGCCTGCCACAAGTTGACGCTCCTAGTAGCCTGTGCTACTATCCGAGCGCACCAGTCAGGTGCTTTAATCTGCCGGATTACGTAATTAAACAGCAAATCGAGCGGGGGGCTGGCACACTCGGTTCCAGAGTCGGTATGAATTTCCACCAGCAGTTGGCCTCCATCGCCCCAGACAAAGGAACCGTCCTCACTGTCGGAGTTTTTGACGGAGTTCACCAAGGACACTGTCATTTGCTACGCCGCTTGGTTGAGCGGGCGGGGTCCGATTACCTCCCCACCGTCCTTACTTTTACCAACCACCCCATATCTGTCCTTCGCCCCGGCGTTGAAATTTCCTACCTGACGTCGCTCGATGAAAGGGTGCGCCTGATGAAGGAGCAGGGTATAGAGTTGGTGGTTCCTTTGGACTTCACTCGGGAGCTGTCCCAGGTTAGCGCCGACGACTTTACCGCTACTCTCGTAAAGTCCCTACGCATGAAGGGGTTGGTGGCGGGGCCTGACTCTACCTTGGGGCGAGACCGGCAAGGCGACATCGACTACCTGAAGCAAAAAGGCTCGGAGTTGGGGTTCTGGGTCGAGGTGTTGGACCCTTTGATGATGGATGGAGAGCTAGTCAAGAGCCGGCGGATCCGGTCGGAACTGAAGGAAGGCGACGTCGCCGCCTGTGCCAGGCTGTTGGGTCGGAATTACGGTTTTGAAGGACTGGTGGTGAAAGGAGACCAGCGTGGTGCCGGCATGGGATTCCCCACCGCGAATCTGCAGATGGCTCCCCAGACGGCGCTGCCAGGAGATGGGGTTTACGCCACCTGGATAACCATAGACGGGCTGAGGCGCCCTTCCGCCACCAGTATTGGAATTCGCCCCCACTTCGGCCTGTCGGAGCGGCTGGTTGAAGTGTTCGTGATGGATTTCAGCGCCAACTTATACGGTCAGCGGCTCAACGTGGAGTTTGTCAGCAAGCTGCGAGGCCAGGAATCCTTCCCCGGCCTGGAGGAGTTGATCGCGCAGATCGACCGGGACGTTGCCGGTGCTCGGGCCGCCCTGGACCAAGACAGGAAAGCGGACCGTGCCTAGTATGCTTAGCGAAGAGGTCATCGGCAAAATAACCCGTCGTGGCGTCCAGGAGATCATCTCCCATGACGAGTTCGTCCGGATGTTGCAAGAGGGGAAGCCCCTGCGCCTGAAGATGGGCTTCGACCCCAGCCGGCCGGACATTCACCTGGGCCATGTGGTGGGTCTTCGTAAACTGCGCCAACTCCAACAGTTGGGCCACCAGGTGATTCTTATCGTGGGAGACTGGACCGCCCAGATCGGCGACCCCAGCGGTCAGTCGGCCACCCGGCCGGTCCTGACCCACGATGAGGTAGTTTCCAACGCCGAGTCCTATCTGCGCCAATTCTTCAAAGTCGTGGACAAGGACCTGACGGAGGTGGTGTGGCAGAGTGAGTGGTTCGGCAAGTTTAGTCTGGCGGACGTGATTCGGCTGACCGGAAAGTTCACCGTGGCCCAGTTTTTGCAGCGGGACGACTTCGCCAAGAGGTTCCAAGAGCACCGGCCGATCGCCATCACCGAGTTGCTCTACCCGTTGCTCCAGGCCTACGATTCGCTGGAGATCCGGGCCGACGTGGAGTTCGGCGGCACCGACCAGCGGTTCAACCTGCTGGTTGGCCGGGAATTACAGCAGATGGAGGGCCAACGCCCCCAGCAATGCTTCCTCATGCCCATTCTGGTGGGCACCGACGGCGTTCAAAAGATGAGCAAAAGCCTGGACAACTACGTCGGAGTGGAGGAGCCGCCCAACGACATGTACGGAAAGCTAATGTCACTGCCCGACGAGCTGATCGTTCCCTACTTTGAGTACCTAACCGACGCTCCCCAGGAAGAACTGACCGCCTTTTCAAACGATCTGGCCTCGGGTTCGGTCAACCCCATGGAGATGAAGAAGCGCCTGGCCAGGGAAATCACGGCCCAGTTCCATGAGAGTAGCGCCGCCGATGCCGCTCAAGAGAACTTTGAACGGGTGGTGCAACGCCGTGCCTTGCCCGAAGAGATTCCCGAGTTCGCCGAGCCGTCTTTGGCGCCATCTTTTGAGAATGAGACGAGACGGTTGAGCAACATCATCGTCGACGCGGGCTTGGCTCCCAGCACCACCGAAGCGAAGCGATTGATCAACCAGGGCGCGGTACAGATAATCGCTGACCCATCTGGCGACTCCCGCACCTTGGACCGGGACGACCGGGCGTCCGGCCTGGGATTGGAGCACCGCACGGTCATCAAAGTCGGCCGCCGCCGATTCATCCGGCTAGTCAACTCCTAACCGCCGTCCCCCCTTAGAAAGGGCGGGGTCTTGATTGCCTCCCTTCACGTTGACACCCCTTTCGGGCCAATCTAGACTGGATGCTAGACACAGTTTCAGTGATCAGCCCGAACTGATCCTTCTCAGTCTCCCTGGAGGTGCCCATTGTCTCCCTCTGAAGATTCGGAGCGGTTGCGTAGCCATATCAGCCAGTGGCGCGACAATAACGTTGGCGCCGGGCAGCGCCGCCCGGACTACAAGACCCCGTCTCAGATCCCGGTGAAGGAGGTATACACTCCTGAGGACCTGCCGAATTCTGACTACCTGCGGGATGTGGGGATGCCGGGGGAGTATCCCTACTTGAGGGGGGTCCATCCCACGGGTTACCGGGCACGCTTGTGGACCATGCGCATGTTCGCCGGGTTTGGTCTGGCCGAAGAGACTAACGAACGTTTTAAAGTCTTGCTGGGCAACGGCGAAACCGGCCTTAGCGTTGCCTTCGACATGCCCACCCTCTACGGTTATGACACCGACGACCCAAGGGCAGCCGGCGAGTTTGGCACGTGTGGCGTGGCGATCTCCACTATGGCCGACATGGAAACCCTTTTCGAAGGCATCAGCCTGGAGGACGTCACCACCTCCATGACCATCAACAGCCCGGCGGCCATCATCTGGGCCATGTTCATCGCCGTTGCGGAAAAGCAAGGGGCTGATCTGAGTAAAGTCGGCGGCACCTTGCAGAACGACATCCTCAAGGAGTACATCGCCCAGAACGAGTACATATTCCCTCCCGAGCCTTCCATGCGGCTGGTGGTGGACACTGTGGAGTTCGCCACGAAGCATATGCCCCGCTGGAACCCCATCAGCATCAGCGGCTACCACATCCGGGAGGCTGGGTCCAATGCGGTGCAGGAGCTGGCTTTCACCCTGGCAGATGGGTTTGAGTACGTGCGCCAATGCGTTGCCCGAGGACTGGCCATCGACGACTTCGTTCCCAGGCTCAGCTTCTTCTTCAACGTGCACAATAACTTCTTCGAGGAGATCGCCAAGTTCCGCGCCGCCCGGCGTATCTGGGCACGGGAGATGACGGAGACATTCAAGGCCGAGAATCCCCGGTCGGCGTGGCTAAGGTTCCATGCCCAGACTTCCGGAGCCAGCCTGACTGCTCAGCAGCCGGAGAACAATGTGGCCAGGGTGTCCATGCAGGCATTGGCCGCAGTCCTTGGCGGTTGCCAGTCGCTGCACACCAACGGTAAGGACGAAGCCTGGGCTCTCCCTTCAGAGGACGCGGCCCTTCTAGCCCTACGCACCCAGCAAATCATCGCCCACGAAACCGGAGTCACCGATACGGTTGACCCGCTAGGTGGCAGCTACTTTGTGGAGTCGATGACCAACCAACTGGAAGCCGCGGCCTACGACTATTTTCGACGCATCGACGATATGGGCGGGGTTATGGCGGCCCTTGAGAGTGGCTTCTTACAGAGAGAGATCGCCGACGCGTCGTATATCTATCAGATGGAAGAGGACCGTAAAGAGCGGATCACGGTGGGCGTCAACGAGCACTGCACCGACGACGCTCTGGAGATACCCCTGCTGCGGGTTGACCGGGAGGGAGAGCGGCGCCAGGTAGACCGGTTGAACGAGATACGGCGAACCCGGGACAATCGCGATGTGGCGGAAAAACTGCGGGCTTTGGAACAAGCCGCCAAGGGTTCGGACAATCTGATGCCGCCCCTGTTGGCGGCGGTGAAGGCGTATGCGTCGGTGGGGGAGATGATGGACGTGCTGCGCGGCGTCTTCGGGGAATACCAACCCTCCTGGGGGTTCTAGGACCTAGGCTTGGGGAAAGCCGTTAGGATCAGCTGTTCGCCCTGGGCTGAGCAATCATCACCTGCACCGGCATTAAATTCTTGGATTTCGTTCCTGAGTGTTAATACCACGCTTAATAAGGTTGCCTGACACCGCTGTTCTTGATGGAGACGGGGCAGAGTTGAACTCCACCAGATACACGGGTTGGTGGTGTTGGTGGCGGGATCGGTTGGGGCTTGATCGGTCATGAGGCGCTCATGATGTTGGCGGAGCTGTGCGGCCTCCGGCGGCGGCGCTCGTCGACCCTCCCGTTTTTGACGGCACGCCCTCGGGATGTCAGGCTTTCGGGTCTGTAGCGCTTTTAAAATCCGGAGGATCTCATGGCAGATATCGCGGCGCGCGATGTGATGACAAAGGACGTCACGACCGTGACCGAGGACCTTTCCGTAGAGGGCATGCTCCAGCAAATTAGGGAGACCCGCTACAGTGGGCTTCCCGTGGTAGACGCGAACGGGAAGGCCATCGGCTTGATTTCACAGAACGATGTTCTTCGGGGGTTGGCGTATCTCCTCGGCTCCGGCGATCTTCCCGCAGACTTCCAGTCGGGCAAGAGAAAAGCAGGCGTTCAGCTGGTGGAGGCTGCGGGCAAGGCGGACCGAGCGGTCGCCGTGGCTCAATTTCTCACTCGGCCCGTCAAGGAGTTCATGACGCCGAGCCTGGAGTCCTGCAGTCCCGACACTCCCGCGGCCGATCTCTGCAAAACCATGGTAGAGAAGCGTATTCACCGCGTGGTTGTTCTGGACGGCGAAGGTAAGGTGGCAGGGCTGGTCTCGACGACCGATCTGGTACGGCGTTTTGGGGAAGAACTTGGTCGCGGGTAGGGATTAAGCGGGGACTCCCGTCAAGAATCTTGCGTTCTCCCAGGAGCCGATCATTTCGTCGATGATCGTAAGGATCTGCGACTCGTAACTCTCCTCCTGCGTGACGGAACGAAACCGCTCGTGACGGAGGAGCCACGGTTTCCATAGGCCGTCGATGCCCACCCGAAGTCCGTAGATCCCTTCACCGCACTTCTCCTTGTACGTACAGCCGGAGCAAAAGTCCGTCTCGAGCCGCCCCCGTGCGATGTTCTTCACCTTGACTGTCATTCCGCCAATTGCGTAGGTCGTGGTTTGTCCACCCAAGGAGTCCTCTGAGCCCACCACGCGCGCACCGGTCGCTTCAATCTGCGCGCTGATCCACTGCGGGTCGATCCACGCTCCTCGATAGAAGTCCGGGTCCTCGTTGGGACGAACGAGGGTGATGGCTTTGAGATCGATTCCATGCCGGACCGCAAACTTGAGAACGCTACCGAACTCCTCCTTATTGTAGTCACCGAGCGAGTAATTGATCTGGACGTCGTAGCCGTGCGTTTTGAGGGCGACAATGTTGTCCATGACCTTGGAGATGCTGCGCCCTCCGAGCTGGTCGCGGAAGATTTCACCGTCCGTCGTGTGAAGGCTTGCGTATATGGAATCCAAGTTCCCGATCCTTGGGCGGTTCAGGAGTCGGTCGGCAAGAATCACGTTGGTGTTAAGGACCACGCGGGTGGATCGCTTGTCGATGTCCTCAAGGAAGCGAACGATTTCCCGGTGTGCAAGAGGTTCACCGCCCGTGATGTTGACCTGCCCGCCGCCTCGGGAGGTGAAGGCGTTGATGATGCCAAGGAGTTCATCGAGGCTTATGTGGACGGGACCGACCTTTCCGTTCGGATCTTCCCCCGGCCTTCTCGGATTGACCATCGCCTCGTTGTGACAGAAAAAGCAATTCAGGTTGCAAACATTGACGATTGCTACGCGGAATTTCCCGCCCCGTTCATTGAAGACGCGGAAGTTCCGTCGTTTACGTTCCAAGTCGACCTCAAGAATCATGATTGGGTTCAACCTTCGGGATCGTCAGAATGATTTGGGGGTCGACCTCCAGGAGCCCGGTCTCCTTGTTCGGATAATCGAGGTGGCTTAAGAGGTAGCGAATCACGTTGACGCGCGCCCACCATCCGTCATTGGAGTCAACGCAGATCCAGGGAGCCTCGGGGATGGAGGTATGTAGGAACATTTCCTCCTCGGCTTGCGTGTAGTCGTCCCATTTCTCTTGGGCGACCCTGTCGAGCGGGGTGAGCTGCCACTGTCGAAGCGGGTTATTCCCGCGCTCTTTCAGTCTTCGCGCCTGTTCCTCCCTGTGGAGCGAAAAGTAGAACTTGAACGGGGTAATTNCGGAGCGGACCAGCATTCGTTCAATTTTAGGCACCGAGTCCAGGAATTCGCGTGCCTCCTCAGGCTCGCAGAATCCNATCACCCGCTCGAGTCNGGCNCGGTTGTACCAGCTTCGGTCGAAGNATACCAATTNCCCTCCTGACGGCAGATGGGAGATGTAACGCTGAAAGTACCATTGGGTTCGCTCGCGCTCGGTGGGCTTGGGGAGGGCAACCACACGGTACCCTCGGGGGTTGAGATGCTCGGTGATGCACTTGATGGCGCCACCNTTNCCGGCGCCGTCTCGCCCCTCGAAGATCGCCAGGAGTTGCACCCCTGTTTCGGAGGCCCAGCGTTGCATCTTAAGCAACTCAATGTGGAGGGGGCGCAGGATTTCGTAGGCTTGGCTATCTACCATCTGCCTTATAGTNGNGTCAGGCTGAGATTTTGTCCACATCCAGTAGACTGGGGCGCTCCACAATGGGAATCCTACCCCGTGCATTGAAATCCGGTGTAGCATTGGGAGCACCGAAAGGACTTGGTTGTAGAACGTTTGGGTGGTCCTGTTTGACCATGCGTACAGACCCGGTTGCAGGCGGCAAGCTTTCGGACTGAGGGTGTCTAAGGGTCCTTCCGCCGAATGGTGGTTCGACAAGCTTACCACGAATGGTAGGCGTAGAGACGATTCCTGACGCAGAGACTAAAAACGCACAAGAGCCCCGCTAAACCGGGGCTCTTGTCATCGTTGCTTGTTGCTAACCCAACTTTGGGATTAGATCCTTTCTTCTTCCTTGGCCCGCTTGGCTTCCTCGATGACNTTGACCTGCATGTCGGGAGGCAACGGATCGTAATGGTCGAACTCCAAACGGTAGACGCCCCGGCCTTGGCTGACCGACCGAAGGTCCTGAGAGTAACGTTGCACTGAACCCTGGGGTACTTCGGCTTCGATCACGGTGCTTCCATCCAAGGGCGTCATCCCCAGAATACGGGCCCGTTTACCTTGCAGGTCGCTCATTACCTCCCCGGTGTAGGTGTCGGGCACGGTAACGTGCAGCCTCATGATTGGCTCTAGCAGGATCGGACTGGCGTCGGCCACGCCTTTGCGCATGGCCTGGTTGCCGGCGATCTCAAAGGACATTCCCGAAGAGTCCACGTCGTGGAAGCTTCCGTCGCAAAGCACGGCTTTCATATCCACCATGGGGAAACCGGCCAGCACTCCCTCGTCCATAGCCTTTATGACGCCCTTCTCTACCGATGGGAAGTACTCCCTGGGCACCTTACCGCCAACAACCTCGGTGCCGAACTCGAACCCCGTGGTACGCTCCATGGGCTCCAGCCGGATGATAACGTGGCCGTACTGCCCGTGTCCGCCCGACTGTTTCTTATGCCGGTATTCGGACCTTATCGTCTGGGTGATCGTTTCTTTGTAGGCCACCTTGGGCATTTTGACTTTGAGGTCGGCGCCAAACTTTCGTCGTATCTTGTCCATGGCCACGTCGATCTGGGCGTCGCCAAGGCCGGAGATCAGCGATTCGGCAGTATCTGGGTCTCGGGAATAGCGTAGCGTCGGGTCCTCTTCCACGATTCGGGCTAGGGAAGTAGACATCTTGTCCAGATCGGCCTTGGTCGCGGGAGACACAGCCACCCGATAGAACCCAGTTGGAAAGTCGATGGGCTCGAAGGTAACCGGTTGTTCCCGGAGACATAACGTATCGCCGGTCAAGGTCTCTGAAAGCTTACCGATGGCGCCGATGTCGCCGGCGCTGACCTCGGTGACGTTCTCCTGAGATTTGCCCCGGGGCAGATACAACTGGCCGATGCGCTCTGCGTTCTCCCTNCCGCTGTTCCAAACCTCCGAGTTGCTCTTGAAGACGCCGCGATAGACCCGGAAAACGGACAGTTTGCCCACGAATGGGTCGGCGGTGGTTTTGAATACGAAAGCGGCCAGCGGTCCGTTGGCATCGGCCTCGAATCCGTCAGCGCCGCTGGACATTTCAGGCTTGACTCCGTCTTTGGGCGAAGGCAAGAATTCCNTTACCAATTCCATGCACTCTTCCACACCCACGTTATCGGTGGCTGAGGCGGCCAGAATAGGCACGAGATTGCCGTTAAGAATGCCGGCCCGGACGGCGGCCGCTATCTCTTCACTGGTCAGTTCTTCCCCTTCCAGGTATCTGTCGGCCAAGGCGTCATCGGTTTCCGCCACGGCCTCGATCANCCGTTCTCTGGCAGCCTCCAACTCGGCGGCGACCTCTGCGGGGGCGTCAGCCGGGGGATGAATCACGCTGACGATTCCCTTGAAGTCCTGGGCGTTTCCCATGGGTAGTTGAAAGGGAACGCAGTGGTTCCCGAAGGTNGCTTGAATCTCGGACACGCAACGGTCGAAGTCCGCATTTTCCCGATCCATCTTGTTGACCAAGAACATCCTGGGCAAGCCCTGGTCCTTGGACAGGTTCCAGGCCCGCTCGGTGCCAACGTCTACGCCGGAAGGCGCGGCCAGCAAGATCAAAGCTGATTCAACCACCCGCAACGCGGCGGTAACTTCGCCTTGAAAGTCGTCATATCCTGGAGTATCCAGGTAGTTGACTTTGTAGCCGTCTCCTTCACAAGCGATCAGAGTAGTCTGGACGCTGCTGCTACGCTTAACCTCTTCCGGCTCGAAATCGGAGACGGTGTTGCCATCCTCGATCCGGCCAAGACGCGTAACGTGCTTGGAATTGAAGATCAGGGCTTCGCTGAGAGACGTCTTTCCGGCGCCGCTGTGGGACAGCAGAACCACGTTTCTTATGTTTCCGACATCTACGTTGGGCATCTAGCATCCCCCTTCGGTTTAGGGTACCAATGCGCAGGTTAAGTCACCCAACCAGATCAACCGGCCCGGCCAGTTTTGACCAGGCCTCCGGCGGGATGAATCCCAGCCTTCGGTTCTGCGGTAATTGTAGCTGTTTAGGTAGCGTTGGCGCAATATGTTTTGGACGATCGACGCCCCTCCGGAAACTGCCAGGTATCCGGCCGGCCTGCAGATGCAACGCCGGCGCCAAAATTGAGAGCGTTTGACACCTAGGGANGCCGGGATATAATAAAACATCCTNGCAATCCAGNCTCGAGATTCCAGGCTCGGCGATAGGGTTTTACAAGAGGTTTTAAGAGGTGTAGCAATGCCTAAGAAAGAGATAATCTCTAGCGATAAACTGGCTCCCGGCAGGGGCCTGCTTTCCCAGGCTACCCGATTCGGAAACATGGTGTTCGTGCAAGGGTGCACNGGCCGCCATCCAACCACCAACGACACCGGCAAAGACATCAGAGAGCAGACGCGGTTCACCCTGGACCGGATCAAGCTCATTTTGGAAGCCGCCGGGACATCTCTGGACAACGTGATGACCAACACCTGCTACTTGGCTCGCAAAGAAGATCTAGAGGGGTTCAACGAGGTCTACGGAGAGTATTTCAAAGATGACCGGCCGGCGCGCACCGCAATTATCGTTGAGTTCGGCGCGGCGGATAACCTGGTGGAGATCACCTCCACGGCTTGCATTCCGGGATAGGATAGTCTAAATCCACCTGGCAGGAGTATTCCGTGGGAACTAGAGCCTACATACTGATCGAAACCCAGGTAGGAAGGNCCAGGGGTGTCGCGGACTCGTTGCGTTCCTTCGACAAGGTCCAGAAGGTTGACGTCATCACTGGGCCGTTCGATGTGATTGCTCTGATTGAAGCCCCGGATATGGCGGCGGTTGCCGACCTGGTGACCGGTCAGGTCCAGGGACTGAAGGGCGTGATCCGCACCATTACCTGCGTAACGGCTGGGTAAGATTATCCCCGGAAATTATTGGGAGGGGCACTTGGACAGACTCAGGGCGAACGGACAAGACCCCCCCCCGCCGTTCGTGGTGAGCTTGTCGAACCACAGCGCTGGGTAGCCGGATATACCCTATGCCGGGTTAGCACCGGTCCAAGAAGGGTGGGTGTCTCGGTTAACTCCTGATTGTGCGGCCGGACGGATGTTAGCGGGGCGCTACAGAAATCCCAGTTGCTCGAAATTCCCCCCGACGACCGGCGTCGGGTCCAACCCCAGCCACCGCTCGNCCAAGGTACCGTANACCCCCCTGAAGTCGATGTTGAAGTGCAAGTCGCCCTCCAACAGGTCCTCCTCTTTTAACGAGGGATACTCGCCGTGCATGCCGCCTTTCACCGGATCGCCGATGGCCATCGACATCCCGCCGGAGCCGTGGTCGGTGCCGGAACCGTTGTCCTTAACCCGGCGTCCGAACTCGGTGAACACGAACATCAGCACGTTGTCCGACGCATCGTGTTCCCGAAGATCGGCGTAAAAGTCCCCGATTCCTTGGGAAAGCTCCCCCAGCAGCATCGGCTGGGTGGGCACCTGGTTGGCGTGGGTGTCGAAACCGCTTTGCTGAGTGTAGAAGATACGGGTCCCCAGATCCGCCAATAACACCTGGGCGATTCCTTTCANGTTTTGGGAGATGGGGTTGTCGCCGTACTCGACTGTCGATTGGTATTTGCCGGGCGCGGTCTTCAAGATATCCGCGCCTTGCAGCGCGTTCAGGCCGGTTTGGCCGAGATAATCCATGACCGGGCCGGTCCCGGAAACCGGGGCATACATGCGGGCGAAAATGTCCAAAGCCTCGGTCCGGCGCTCCTGGTCTGATATTCCAGTCAACACGCCGTACGATGCCAAATTTCCCACCGACGCCACGGGNACGCCGGGTAGAGCCAAAGCCCGGGGTAGTCCGCGTCCAAAGTTGACTCCCGTCAACACGTTTTCCGCCTTGGGATCCAAGTCGCGGATGACCCGCCCCAGCCAGCCTTCGGTGGCGATCTTTTCCGGCTCGCAGGTATGCCAGATGTCCATGGAGCGGAAGTGGGACCGGTTGGGACTGGGATAGCCAACCCCGTTGATGATAGCCACCTTGCCCTGGTCGTACAGCTCCTTGATGGGGCCGCATGCCGGGTTAAAACCGACCTGATCGTCGATGGGCAAGACTCGGTCCTCGGGTATGCCTACCGTGGGACGATTGTCGTGGTAGAGCGGATTTGCGTAGGGGATGACCGTGTTCATGTAGTCGTTGGCGCCGGTCAATTGCACAACTACCAATACTGGGTCTTTCTTCGTCGTGGTCACGGACTCAGCTCCTGGGCTGGGATGGAATCACTTTAGCAGCGGGGCGGGAGCCCGTCAACGCAGGCCCAGTGCCCGAAAGTCTAAACCCGGTAGCAAGCCACCAGATGGCCTCCGCCCCGGTCCTCTAAGGGAGGATGGGGAGTGGCGTGGCACTCATCGCCGGCTATTGGGCACCGGTCATGAAAGCGGCACCTGGGCGCCGGGTCCAAGGGCGCCGATAGGTCCCCGATAATATCCACGGGTTCTCGCCGGAAACCGGGCACGGGCACGGGCACGGACGATAGCAGGGCCCTGGTGTAGGGGTGCAATGGATTTGCCAACAGTTCCTCGCTTTCGGCCACCTCGACGATTTTGCCCAGGTACATCACGGCGATGCGCTGGCACATGTACCTGGCCACCGCCAGGTCGTGGGTGATGTAAAGATAGGTCACACCCAGGCGCTGGGCCAGGTCAAGCATCAACATCATTATCCCGGTGCTGATGGACACGTCCAACATGGACGTTGGCTCGTCGGCTACTACGAAACTGGGCTCAATAACCAGGGCCCTGGCGATGGCTACCCTTTGACGCTGTCCGCCGGACAGTTCGTGGGGATAGCGAAACAGCATGGTGGCCGGGGGTGTTAACCCCACCAACTCCAACAACTTGGTTACCCGGTCCAAGCGGTCCAGGGAATTGCCGATGCCCTGCACCATCAAGGGCTCGGCTATCGTGTCGAAAATGGTCCTCCGCGGGTTCATCGACTCATAGGGGTCTTGGAAGATCATCTGGACCTTGCGCCGGAAGGCTTTTAGTTGTTGCCCCTTGGTTTGGGATATGTCGTCAAACTCGCCACCAACTTTCGCGCCATCTTCTTCCGCCCCAATGAGTTCATGCCCGGTATCGCGGAAAAGTATCCTCCCGCTGGTGGGTTCCTGAAGCTTCACCAACAGCTTNCCGATGGTTGTTTTACCGCATCCCGATTCTCCCACCAACCCCAACGTCTGTCCCGGATANAGGTCGAAGGACACGCCGTCTACCGCNTGGATGNAACCCTTGGGCCCGCGAAACAGGCTTTTGGAAACGGGGAATAATTTGGTCAGGCCATCTACTTGGACGATGGGAGTCGGCGAGATCATCGGGGGCGCCGTACGAAATCCCCCCAACCGCCCTTTACAAAGGGGGGCGATGGTGGATTAATTCTGGAGATTTTCAGCATGATTTACTCATCCCACCGGGTTCCAGCAGGCCGCCCAATGGCCGTCGCGAACGACTACCGGTGGTTCTTCTTGCTGGCAGATAGCGGTGGCGTAAGGGCAGCGCGGGTGGAATCGGCAGCCTGTGGGTGGATCTATCAAGTTGGGCGGTTCTCCGCCAAGGGTTGCCAAGGGGCGTTTTTCTCCCCGGATGCTGGGGAACACCGACAGCAGGGCCTTGGTGTAGGGATGAATGGGGCGTTCGAACACATCGGCCGTGCTGCCCAACTCCACCAGCTTGCCGGCGTACATCACGCCGATGCGGTCGGTTATTTCGGCCACGACGGCAATGTCGTGGGTGATGTAAATCATGCTCATGTTCAGGTCAGTTTGGATCTCCTTGATCTGGCGAAGGATGCGGTCCTGAACGATAACGTCCAGCGCCGTGGTGGGCTCGTCGGCGACAATCACGTCGGGTTGGCAGGCCAGAGCCATTGCGATAACCGCTCGCTGCCTCATCCCCCCGCTGAACTCATGGGGATACCGGTCGGTGAGCCCCGGGTCCAACCCCACCAACCGGAACAGGCGGTCTACCGTCGCCCGGGCTTCCGTCATGGTGGTAATCATGTCGTGAGCTTCGATGGCCTCGATAATCTGGTCGCCGACCCGGTGGACCGGGTCCAACGAGTTCATGGCGGCCTGGAAGATCATCGATATGCGGCGCCACCGGTACGTTCGCAAGGTGGTATCGTCCATCGTCATCAGGTCTTGGCCGTCCAACAGCACTTGTCCCTTGACGATTAAGGCGTTGTCTGGGAGGAGCTTCATCAAAGTGACGGCGATGGAGGTCTTGCCGCAGCCGGACTCTCCCACCAGCCCTAAAACCTCACCCCGCGCCAGTTCAAAACTGATGCCATCGACGGCCTTCACCGTGCCCAGACGGGTCTGGTAATGCATGGTGAGGTCTTTTACCTGCAATACCGGGCCCGCTGTGCTCTCAATGCTCATCGGCGTCTGAGCCGGGGGTTGGCTACTTCATCCAATGCCCGGCCAACCAAGTAAAAAGTGCTGCACAAAAGAGTGATTGAGGCGCCCGCCGGGACTATTAGCCACCAGTACCGAGCCCCTCCCAAGAGATATCCGCCCGTGCTGGCGGTGTGGATCATTATCCCCCAGCTCATCCGGATGTTCAGCAACCCAAAGAAGGACAACACCGCCTCTGAGAAGATCGCCGCAGTGACCGTGAACATCATGTAGAGGAAAGACAAGGGCAGGAGGTTGGGGACGATGTGCGTGAAAATGATATGGAAGCGGCCGCCTCCTGCTACTCTTGCCGCTTCGATATAAGGCTTTACGCTGATGCCCAGGGCCTGGGACTTGAGGACAATCGCCGTCCCACCGAATCCGCCCAGCACTCCCAACACCAGGGCCAGCATGAATAGGTTGAGATCGATCAGGGCGCTGAGCACGATCAGCAAAGAGATACCGGGGAGGGAGACCACCAGGTCGGCCAGGCGCATGAAAAATGTGTCCACTATGCCGCCGTAGTAAGCGGCTACTGCTCCCACGGTGGTGGCGATGGAGACGGTTACCAACGCGGCCACTATGCCCAGGATGAACTCGGAAGAGGTGCTGGACAGTAACTGGCTCAAAACATCCCGGCCCAGCGGGTCGGTGCCCAATGGGTGGCTCCATGACGGGGGCGCCGGCTGCTCCGATTGGTCGAAAGCGTATCCGGTGACCGGGTCGTAGGTGGTGTCATCCCATATCGTAGCCATGAGAATCGGGTGGGACACGGCCATAAGGGCAAATATCACGATAACTACCAGGCCCACCACGCCTATCCGGCTTTCGAGGAAGATGGACCAGCCCTCCCGCAGACCCCGCAGGGCCAGGCGCATCTTGGCGGCGCGGATCTGTCTTGCCGTCAACATTGCCGGTCCATCTTGAGGCTGCGGGGAATTCATGCCCGTTGATTGGATCACTGGTAACGTATCCTGGGGTCCAGAAAGGCGTAAAGTACGTCGGCCACCAAATGTGCTCCCAATGCGAAGATTCCTATGAACACGAACGCGCCCATTGCCAGGGGCAGGTCCTCAGACCGTACCGCCTGGAGCAGGGTCAGCCCCATGCCGGGCCAGGAAAATATAGTCTCGGTAATGATTCCTCCGTCGATGGCGAAGGCCAGGCTATAGACCAGGCTGGTCACCACCGGAAGGAGAGCGTTTCGGGCGGCGTGCTTATCGCGGACCACGCTTTCCGGGAGGCCTTTCGCCCGGGCCGCCATGACAAAGTCTTCCCTAAGGATCTCTAACATGCTATTGCGGGTCAACAACATCGTGCCGGCGAAAGATATCAATGTCAGAGTGGCTATGGGTAGGACCATGTGTTTGAGAATGTCCAGGGCCAGATACGCGGTTCCGGACAGGCCCCAGGCTACGGGTATCACAACCGCGCCGGCGACCGCGGCGGGAAGCAGCCAGGTGCGCCAACGCCTCCCTCCCGCTTTTTTGGAGATTAGAATGGCCAAGAAGATGAACACGGTGAAGGCCCCGGCGGTGAGGAGCATGTCGTTGAACACGCTGTTGGCGGCAACGGGCGCTTCACGCCATACCAGTGGGTCTAAGAATTTGCCTAAGGGAAACCAGCCCAGCTTGAAGGCAAAGGTCCAGATCATCATCAGCGCGAACCAAGGCGTGAACACGGTGAACAAAGTGGCCCCTGAAATGGTGGCGGTGTACTCCATAATCCCGCCGCGGCGCCAGGCCATCGCCTTTCCCAACACAAACCCCAGGTAAAAGGANATAACGGTGGCGGTCAGGAACAGCACCGCGGTCCGGGGCAGCCGTTCCTTGATGACCTCCATCACCGTGCGCGGGTAGTGGCCGAAGGAAACGCCGAAGTTGCCGGTAAATGAGTTCTTGATGTGGATCAAATACTGTTCGCCCAGAGACTTGTCCAAGCCGAAGGCCGCCTGGATCTGGGCTCGGACCTCGGGGGGAAGGTCCGGGTTCTGGGCGTACGTCGAGGTGTAGTCGCCAGGTTGGGCTTGGACCAGGAAAAAGGCCAAGCTGATAATCATGAACAGGGTAAGCAGAATCTGTCCGAAGCGGCGGACCAAGTAGCCGGTCATAAGGGTCTAGCTCCTCGACCAGCGGTCAGCCGCCAGCGGTCAGCCTTCAGCACCTTATCTACGGGAGCCGGTCGCTGATAGCTGAGCGCTGATAGCTATTTAATCACCACCGCGGAGGTCATCCCATTTGTGCTTTGCAGGCCGCCCAAGGTTCCGGTGTAGGGGAAGGTCAGACGGTCGCTTCGGTAGGACTCCAGTAATGGCGTCGTAAACAGCACCACGTAGGGCAGGTCATCGGCCAGAAATTCCTGCATCTTGAAGACCTGATCCCGGGCTGCGTCAAGATCGGTTTCGATCAGAAGTTGCTCGGCCAATGCGTCAAATTCCGGATTCGAGTAGCCGCCCCGATTGAGGCCGTCTCCCTCGGCATGGCGGGAGTGGAAGAAGGCTTCTAGATAATCTGGAAAATTACTCAATCCCCAGCCCAATATCCAGATATCGAAACCGTCCGGGTCCGCGATCTTTTCCACGATTACGTTAAAGTCGGTGAGTTTGGCCTTGGCCGGAATGCCCATGTCATTGAGCCACCGTTCNATCCAAATAGCGAAGGTAGAGCGCAGGGGATCGTAGCCGGGGCTGGGGGAAAGTATCTCCAGATCGGGCATTGGGTCGCCGTTGGGGAGTTTCAACCCTTTGCCCTCGACCTCAACNGTACCGTTCTCGCTGACCTTGGGTTCCTTTTCCCAGGTGAANCCCGCGTCCTTCAGCAGCTTCACCGCCTNTTCGGTNCGTTCGGTCCGGGACAGACCTTTGCCGATCAACGAGACGTNNGGGTTGTACCAGAACCCGTTCCCTTCCGGCACGGTGGTGTACATGGGAATGGCGACCCCTTGAAGCACGGTACTGGTCAAGAACTCTTTGTCGATCAGGATCGCTACCGCCTGGCGGAAGGCTTTGATGTTCATGGGAGGATGGCGCATGTTGAAACCCAAATANCGGAACCCGTTGTTGGCGTTTTCCAAGGTTTCCAAGCCGGCCTGGCCCTTCAGCTGTTCCTGTAATCCCCTTTGGAGACCCAGGGGATTCAGCATGAAGTCTATGTCTCCTTTCTTCAGTGCTAGAACCGCCGTTTCCTGGTTCCCGAAAATGCTGTAGATAGAGCTGTCGGCAAAGGGCCCGACGGTGTAATCCAGTACTTTGTCACCCTCAGGATCGCCGTAGGCGCCGAAATCATAGACGCCGGGTTTGGACTCAGAGTAGGCCCCGTTAGAATATTGGATTATTGACGAGCCTTCGAAGTAGTGGTCCGGGTTCTTCACCTTTTCGGCGAAGGCCCCGTTCTCCCACTTTTCGAAGATATAGCCTCCGGCGGAGGGTTCATTCTCGGGCACGTGGGCGTATAGTGCCCTCTGTTGTTCGACGGTGGNACCCTGCTTTTTCGCTTCTTCAACCACCGGTTCCCAAAATGCTTTGGATAAAATGGGCATGAAGGCCAATCCAAACTGCCACCGGGCAAGACCGGGTTTCTGTTTGAAGTAGATTTTCAGCTTGTAAGGGTCGAGCGCTTCGGCGTGGTCGAAGAATTCAGTGTCGACCGACGATGACCAGTTTCCCGAAAGCTCCAAGTCCCGGACGGTGTGGGCCGTGAAAATAAAATCCTCGGCGGTCACGTCATTTCCATCGCTCCACTTCATGCCTTTTTTCAGCACCACCTCGGTGGTCCAGAGCGTCGTGCCGCCGGCCGTCTCCTCTACTACCGGTGTTGGGAAGTCGGTTGCCGCCGATGGGATCCAGTCGAANCGTTGGTCGGAAAGACTGTACANGGCGGGCTTNCCGCCGGACAATACGTACGAATTCCAGATCGTGGTGTCCGGGCCCAGGTAGGCCCAATAGTTGGTGGTGGTGAGGTCCTCAAAGATCCCCAATTTATAGATCTTTGGCCCCGTTGACTCGGTAGTTTCGGCAGTCTCGGCCGTTCGGCCGGCTTCTTTTTGCTCCGCCGGTTTCTCGATGAAAACCTCTTTAATTACCTCTTTCTCTACGATCGTTTCCACGGGCACTTCTTTAATTACTTCCCTGGTGCATCCTGCGGCGAACGTCACGAAAATGACTGAGGCGAGGACGATCGTCAGTTTATTGGCAGCCGACCTGAGGCTCATCTTGTTCTCCCTCGGTTTAACGAGAAAACCGGAACTGAGTAAGAAAAATCAGACCTATTTGCGGTGAATCCCGATGCGGCGCCTTCGGAGATTCGGCTGGCGCGCGCATGAAGCATGATACNCATCACCGCCCTACTGTGGCAAGGCCGGNATGNTTCTCACGGCGATAGCTATATTAAAACCTACGATGAATCTCCATTGCCGGTTTGCCGGATAAAAGAATCTTCACTTCCTCACGGGATGTTGCGAGTGCCTTCGCAATCGGACGCCGCGAAGTCGTCGGCGCCTTCCTGTCCATCGCAAAGGTCCATTCCCGGGCCTCCGAACAAGGTGTCGTCCCCGGCGCCGCCGTAAAGAACGTCGTTTCCCTTACTGCCGATGAGGGAGTCCCTGCCCAAGCCCCCAACCAAAATGTCTCCACCATCGGACCCAAAAAGAAGGTCGCGTTCGCTCCCGCCGTTCAAAAAATCCCTGCCACCCCGGCCGAATATGAAGTCTTCGCCGGGACCACCCAAGATCGTATCGTTGCCCTGTCCACCGATAAGGATGTCTTTCCCGCCTAGGCCCAAAATCACAACGTCGGTGATTGACCCCCGGCAGTTGATGAGATCGTCTCCGGCGGTCCCATAATAAGACCAGCCCAGATGTCTGGCATGGCCGGTACAGGTGACCTGTGCCTGCACCGGGTTGCCGTGGCTGAACAACGTCAGCAACATGAGCAAAACCAGCGCCGCAGTGACCGTGGGTCTTCTCATCAAATAGCTCCTCTCCAACCACATTGTAAGCACATTCACCCCAAGTGTTTCAAGTCGTGACGGCGGTCTGCCTCGACAACCGCGGACGTCGCGGCGTAACATGTTGAGGCTATGGACCGATTAGTGAAGCAGCCGGTGATCAGGGGAGTCCGCTATCAACTGGGGCATGCACCGGGCTTGGTGCGCCATGGCTCAAAGCCGTCCCGGGAGATCGAAAAAGACCCTGCTTTGCTGGACAGCATCACGGCCCATCTTCGCTCGTACCCCGAAGCGGCCTCCTATCCCCCCAACCGCGCTTTCCTGGGCGGTCTCTATCCCGACCAACTGTTGGAGATGGAGCGGCCATGGTTCCACGGCAACGGCGAATCGCGACGTTGGCTCCCACACGGCGAAATCATGCCCGAGGAAGAACTGATCGGTCTGCTAAAGATAGCCGACGCATTCGACCTCGTCTGGCTGGAAGAAGGATTCACCAGCCTCGTCCGGAGCGCGTTGGCGGATCACCCCCTGATCACGCCTGACGACCTGGACGCTCTGGACGGTGCCAAGAGTCAGTCAGACATTGAAGCGGAAGTGGCAAATGGGGCGGGCACTCTGCCTTTGCATCTACGGGACGGCAGCTTGGTGGGATGTATCAGCCGCGCCCATGACGAGGACGCCACCCTGACCGCCGACGTCATCCTAGAAAACTTGGCCTGTAAAGTCACCGCCGCTATGGCTCTGCGAACCCTTTTGCGGGACCAAGGCCTGGACGGCTCTGGCATTGATTATGTTTTAAACACCGGGGAAGAGGCGGTTGGGGAGCGTTACCAGAGAGGCGGGGGAAACCTGGCCAAGGCGATCGCCGAGATGTGCGGTCTGGAAAACGCCACCGGTTGCGACGTTAAAGCCTTCTGTTGCGGACCGGTCCACGCTCTGGTCATGGCCGGCGCGTTGGTGAGTTCGGGCCTGTACCGCCAAGTGGCGGTGGTCGGTGGCTGTTCTCTGGCAAAATTGGGCATGAAATTTCAAGGACATCTGCAGCACGGCCAACCGATATTGGAGGACATCTTAGCCTCGGTGGCCATTCTCGTGGGCGAAGATGATGGTACCAGCCCGGTGCTGCGTCTGGACTCGGTAGGCCGCCACACCGTGGGGGCCGGCTCCAGCCAGCAGGCCATCTTCGAGCAGTTGATTTCCGTCCCCTTGGATAACCTGGGATTGGGTTTTCAAGACATCGATAAGTACGCCACCGAGTTACACAATCCCGAGGTAACCGAGCCCGCTGGAAGCGGGAACGTGCCCAACCTGAACTACCGTCTCATCGGCGCATTGGCGGTGCGCCACCAAGAGATTGAAAGAGAAGCGTTGCCGGGATTCGTGGAAGTCCACGGCATGCCCGGTTTTTCGCCGACCCAAGGACATATTGCCTCCGCCGTCCCCTTCCTCGGCCACGCCGTGGAGCGAATGATGGATGGTAGAATGAATCGAGCCATGTTCCTGGCCAAAGGGAGCCTGTTCTTGGGCCGCATGACCCAGATGTCCGACGGGCTGTCCTTTGTTCTAGAAGCAAATCCAAACAAATAACGGCGACCCCCATCCTAACCCCGATGTAATCGGGGGATTTGTCCTCGCCCCCTTTATGGGGGAGAGTTAGAGAGGGGGAACCCCTGGGAGGTCTGAATCGATGCAACTCAAGGGTATGAGAGTGATTGCTCTGGGAGAACGGGACGGGGTCCAAGGGACCGCCATCGCCAACTGCGCCCGCAGCTCCGGAGCGGAAGTGGTCCTGGAGATGACCCACTGTTTCGTTTGAACCGCCGCCGGCGCTCTTGACCTGGAGGGTCAAGAAGATATCAAGCGGATCGTAGACCAGATAGGCACCGACAATCTGCTGGTACTGCTGGGCACCCCCACCCCCGAAAGCACCAAGCTTTACGCCACCACTGTCACAGACGGGGACCCCTCATGGGCCGGAGCCTTGGCGGGCGAGGCCCTGGGTCTACCCGCCTATCACATCACCGAACCGGAGATCAAAGAACAGATAGACTCGGCCACCTACGACCTGGAAGTGGGCTTGGCCGATATTGCATTAGACTCTGAAGAGATTGCCCGAGCTATCAAAGAGGTGCGGGGAGGATAAGGCGNGAAGCCGCCGGACGCCGTGAGAGTAATGATTGGCCAGGCGGCAATGCTCATGGCGATCGGGGTGCTGTCGCTCATCCTCTTCGGAGCTTGCAAAGGCGGCCCCAGTATAACGTCGGTAGACCGGGCTGCCGCTGAGTCGATCCAGCCACCAGTTCCGGTTCTCCACGACCTCGCAAGCGTAGATCAATTCAAGGCTGCCTTCAACGAAGATGAAGGGCTGCCTCGATTAATTCTCCTCTTGTCCCCTACCTGACCCACTTGAAGGGCCGGGGCTCGTTGGGTCCAACGAAGCATTCTCGAGAAATACCCCAACGCAGAACTTCGCGTTTACGCGGTGTGGTTTGACGTGTTGCTAGATGACGACCGGTCGGAGTGGGACCCTGAAATGATGCCAGACCCCAGGGTGATTCATTACTGGGACACCGAGCGGGCCCTGGCCAACTGGATTCCTCAACAAGAGGCGTATAAATCCTTAACCTTCGGACCGTTTGCCTGGGACCAATATTTCCTCTACGGCCCAGAAGCGGTCTGGGTCGATGTACCCGCGCCACTTATCAGCTCCGGACACACCGTTCTGAACAAACGCAAAAGGCTGGAGAAAACCCTGCTCCCTTTGATTCCGGAGCGCTGAACCAGTTTACCGCCGGAATTAATACTCGACGCTGCTCAATTTGCTAAATCCGTAGTGGTCGTCGAAGCGCCAGGGGGTTGGTAGGGGGCCGGCAGTGGGGACGTAGTGATCCCGGAGCCGGCCGCTTATTTTTTGGGGGNTGCCTATCACCCGGTCCACGGGTGGCAGCGGGTCCAGCCCTAGGAGGTCTGCCCGGAAGAANCTGGTNGACACGATNGCGTCGGCCTCGGGCACCGGCTCCANCATGGTGGGAGCGCTTCCCGTGGGGTCGTCCTCGCTGGTTAGGAACACGGTCTTGATGCCGGACCTTTCGCAGGCCTGTAGCGTTCTAATAACCTCGATGAACTCGTTGCCGCCGGCGTCCCAAGTGATCAGCGCTCCCTCCGCCCCCAGCATCTTGGCGACCTTGGCCGTCTGATTGGCGGTCATTTCCTTCTCATGCTGGGTGGTCCATTCGGTGCGGGTGGCGATGACTCCCAGGAAGTTGAAGTCGGTGCCNTGGCGGCGGTACAGGTCCAACANCGCCGGNTTGTTGGCCANGGTCCANGANGNGGCNAAGGCGGTGCGGTAGGGACCGGTTATGGCTCCATCCAGGATTTCGTTGGGATGAAACAGCCAGGGCGGTGTGAGCTGGGTCAGGCCGTAGGTGGAGGTGCAAAATGTCGCCGGGGAGCCGGACATGGCCTGGGGCGAGTGCAGGCACAGGATGTAGACTACCTTGGGCAGAGAAGGGTCCACGTCGGTAAGCTCGAAGGTTTCCCGTTCCGGCGGGTCCAGATGGGCGGTGGCCGCCGCCAGCCGGTCCGATACGGTCAGGACAGCGTTGTGGACGGCATCGTTCCTGGCGTCGACCCCCAGGTTGGGGTCGGGCTCCACAACCACGCACAAGTTGTTCAGGGAGCTGGTAGGTATGATTTCCGACCACGGGCCGGCCATGTCCAGGTAGACGAACAGGTGGTCGCCGCCGGACTCGTGCCATGGCGTTTCGGAGACTTCGACCACTCCCACTCCAGACAGCCGGTGGGTGCGTCCTTCGCCCACGGTGGTGATGGAGCGGCCGCAGATGCCGGGGTATACAACCCCAGGCCCTTCCACCTTTACCCGAGGCTCCACCACGTCCCGCACCGGCCAGATGCGGACGGACTCTCCGGGCTTGGCCAGTTCAAGGTCAGCCTTGGCGATGCGAGGGTCGGATCTCACGGCGTCAAGAATCTCGTCCCGCGCCAATTCCAGCAGCCCGTCTCGCCATTGGGTTTGGGCGCCGAACACCACGTTGTGGACTGGGAAGGTGCCTATCTCAAGACGCATGGACCGCCTCCCTTGCCGGAGCCGATTCGTCAGGCTCGAACAGGGTGGGACCGCTGACGGCGGTCTGGAGGGCTTGCAGCGCCGTTCGGACGATCTGCAGACCGTAGGCGAAGTCCTTATCGGGTCCCAGGTCCGGGTCGCCGCACACATGCTCGATCCTGGCCCCGCGTATCACCCGGTTGGCGCCCGTTGTGAGGGCCAGATTGTAAATGGCGGATATCATGGCCACGGGTATGCCCACCCGCTCGATCTCCTTGCTCACCGTCGCGCCGCAACGGTTGCATGTGCCTCAAGTCGCCACCAGGATGCAGGCATCCACACCGGCGTCCTTCAGTTCCTGGGCCATCTGAGCGCCCAGCAGCTTGGATTTTGCCACCGGGGTGCTCACGCCGGGCAGGGTGATGATTTGGGACGCGATCCGGCCAATCACGCCCTGCGACTCCAAGTGGCGCAGATGGCTCAGAGGTAGGATGTAATTCGGGTTGTCGCTGGCGATCTGGTTGTAGTAGCCGCCGTGGAAANCTTCCCAGTCCTCACCGGTCAAGGATTCCAGCCCGTCAACCGGATATGAGAAGTAGCGCTCCGCATTGCCGGAAACCTGGCGGTCNGGGTTGCCGATGGGAATCAGCCCNCCGGTTGAGATAAGGGCGATGGTGGCCTGGCTCAGGTCCCGCTGGAGCGACGCCGCCGGAACGGCTTCCGGGGCCTCGAAGGGGACTTCGGTCTGGAAAGTCTCGCCCCGCAGCTTGCTGGCCAGCATGTCCACGGCCCTTTTGTATCCAGGCTCCGATCTCTCGGAGACTTTGCGTATCCCCCGGCCCAAGTAGCCCTCGGTCTCCGCCGGGCCCATCTCTTCACCCGACGTTAGCTTTTGGGCGATCTGGAACACTCGGGAGAGAANATCGGGCAGGTCCACGGGGCTGGTNCCGGTGGGAACGATGNANACNTGCCGCCGGTAGGTCAGCACGCCGGGGTTTTCCGGGTGCATNGCGGTGATTGCCGGGATGCCNANNTCCTGGGCGGCGGCGCAAACNGCTCCGCAGGCCAGGCCGTAGCGTCCGGCGTCGAAGGCCGGACCAGCGACCACNAGATCGGGTTTGGCCTNCTGCCACGCCTGAGTGACATCAGNCAGCGCCTGCTCGCGCTGCTCGTTGAAATAGTTGTCGCCGCAGATNATNGTCGCTTCGACGGTTCCACCGTCCCCCAACAGTTGCTGGAAGAGACGGGCCGGGCCGATGGGGCCCTTTTTAACCTCGACGGGTATGTTGGCTTTCTCTTCGGCGCCCACGCCGCCGAAGAACTGATTAACGAAGTAGACGACTTTNANAGGTCCGGCCATGTTGGTTCCTCCTGGATTGGGNGNTGNCNCCANGGGCGGGAATTGNCGNCAANTNATACTGCTTTTAGAAGCGNTTGATGCGTGNNGCGAATCACCCCCATCCCTTCGGCTGCGCTCAGGGCAGGCTCTAACCTTCCCCCGTCGAGGGGGAAGGGATNTGTTCTCGCCCCCTTTACGGGGGAGAGTTAGAGAGGGNGTGANTCCCATNNANCANTTTCTACGNNTCANGCAACNGGCGGNTTNTNCTGGNACCAGTCCACGATCTCCGAGCCNGTNGCCGCCCAAACGCCTTCGCGCCGNGTCATNTGGGCCAGGGCGTCGTCAAGGTAGCCNATGCGGAAGGGTTGGCCGATGAGCCANGGGTGNAGGTTCAGCGTCATCAACCNTCCGTTCTGTNGNCCATCTTCGTACAGAGTGTCGAAGCCCTCGGTAAGCATGTCCCGGTAACGGCCCACGGTGACCCGNCNTTGCCAAAGNGANACNACNTCGTCCANTTCCAGCATCATCGGCAGGGCGAACATNTCGCCGTGGGGGCTTTCCAGCCGGTAGGGTTGTTCGTCGTTGACCCAGTCGCACACGTAGCGGATCCCGGCCTCGGACAATAATTGGGGAGTCCGGGACGACTCGCCGTACTCGGGGCCCAGCCAACCGGTGGNCGCCTGCCCGGTGGCCTTGGCCAGACTGTCCATCGATGAGTGGATATAGTGCCGCTCTTCCTGCTCAGTCATGTTGCCGGTTATCATGCGGCTTACCGAGATCCCGTGGCCGATGATTTCGCAACCACGTTTCANACAATGGTCTACTAGGTACGGGTAGTTCTCGGCGGTCATGGCGTCCATGGCCACCGTCGCTTTGATTCCGTGCTTCTCTAGAGTGTCCAGCACGCGGAAAATACCAACTCGGTGTCCGTACTCCCGNTGGGAGGTGCGGGCGAAGTCCGGATACCCCCGGGAGCCCATGCCGCCGGCCAGAAGGGTGGTGAAACTTCCCTCCGGTTCCCTCCACTCCATGTGCTCCAGGTTCACNATGACGCAGAGGGCGACCCGAGCGCCGTCCGGCCAACGCAACTTTCCCCGGTCGACGATGGGAGACCATTGGTAATGTGGGTGATCCATGCCGGGACGGCGTTCTGCGGGCATATTGCCAGCCTCCTTTGATGTCAGGACCGGTCCGCAGGCAACGTAGGGGCAGGTTTAAAACCNGCCCCTACACACCAACACAGGTCATTTATTGAACTGTCCGGCGTGGGCTACCGCGCCATCGTAGTTATTTGCGATGTAGTAATCGGCGATGTCGTCGGCCGTGGTTTGCCATACCCCTTCGTGGGACATGATGTAACCCAAGACTTCGTCCAGGTACTTCACCCGGTGGGGTTGGCCG
>PAJQ01000002.1 GCA_002710215.1 Chloroflexota bacterium
ACTAGGGAGTGGCGGGCTAAGGCCAGGTACACGTCCTGGGAGTCCCCGGCGCGGCGTCGCTGAGCGGGCAAGACGGGATGCTGAAGGTCGTTGGCTCTAGCGGCATCAGGTTTTTTGATTGCTTCGGAGAGCTGACGAGCAAATCTGGCCCCATCAGGTGAAGGCGATCTCCCTCAAATTTTCGCCACAACTTCTGTCCAGCCCTGGGAAAATAAAACGACCACTCCTGTTATCGGAGTGGTCGTTTTATTTTCCCACGTCACCCTTCGCTGATATTGGGGGGCACCATGCGCAGAATCCCCAGGGAACCCCATGACCGGTCAGTTCTTGATCAGCATCCCCGGTTGGCAATGGCGGCAGTAGCTAGTGATGCGTTGATTGGCGTTGATCTGGGTAATGTTGCCGCCGCACCTGGGGCAAGGCTGGCCCCCCTTCCGGTGAACCTTCAGGAAATCCCGTATCTTCACGTGTATGTCGCCGCCCATGCGCTCCCGCAGCACCTCCGTTGCCTCCACCACCACCGCCCGGCACTGTTCGTGCAGCAGTTCCAACTCCTGGTCCTCCAGTGATCGGGCGTTGCGAAAGGGAGAAAGCCCAGCGGCGAACAGAATCTCATCGGAATAGGCGTTGCCGATGCCCGAGATGAAGGCGCCACGGGTGAGCACTCCTTTTATCTCGCCGTGGAACCGGGTCAAGCGGGACCGGAACTCTCCGAGTGAGATTCCCGACAAAACGTCTGCACCCTGGTCTGCCAAGCGGGGCACTTCGGACATCTGATCCTCCGTAACGTAGTAGACCAGGCCCATCTGCCGGTCGTCCAAGTATCGCAGTTCAGCGCCGCCGCTCAATCCCAGGACGAAGCAGGTCTTTTTCAATACCCGCACTTTAGACTCGCAGTAGTGGAGCGCCCCAGTAAGCATCGGGTTGACCACCAGACAGCGGTCCCCGGAAAGCTCTCCCAAGATGAATTTGCCTTTGCGCTGGAACAGTCCGAAGGTTCTCCCTTGGATGTCCGAGGCGAAATCTCCCGCGATCGCCCGTAATACGGTAGGACGAATCACCTTTGCGCCATCCACCACCTTCCCTTGGACTTCCCGGTTGAGGAATTCCTTGATGACCTCTAGATCCGGCGCTTCGGGCATGGCTTCCTCCGGGACCTACCATCTCGCGTAATCTTGGATATAACGGAGTTCGTTGTCAACAGTCTACCGGTTTTTACCCTTGGCGGTAGCTGGGAGCCGCTAAATCCGCTGACCCTCACGAGGGCCTTTCAGTCGTTCCCCAAGAGACCGGGACTTACAGGGGCTAAAGCACACGACCTTAGACACTTTCATGCCAGCGTAATGCTCCAGAATGGGCAAATCCTTCTTCTCGTGAGCAAGACGCTAGGCCATGCCAGGATAGCAATCACCAGAGACATCTATGGGCACCTGCTACCAGGCTGGCAGCAATAAGCCGCCAACGCCTTCGCCAAAGCTATGCGAGAAGGGTAAGCTAAAAGATGTCAGCAAAATGGAGGAGAGACGGCGGCTGGAAGGGGCAATTAGGTGCTTAATTTGGAGGAATGGTGCCGAGGGACAGACTCGAACTGTCGACACCGGCATTTTCAGTGCCGTGCTCTACCACCTGAGCTACCTCGGCGAACGACCTTCATCTTAGAGCTACCCCTTTGAGCCTGTCAAGACGACCGCTCTTGGGCAGAACGCCTGGCTCGTTCAACCTCACGCCTAAGACCCCAATTGATTACCCACAAGTAAGCATCGTATAATACAGCTTGAAACGCAATATAATTCCCGGTGCGTTGTGTCCCGTGCGTTATCCCTTTGGAGGAAATCAACAATGGTCGATGTATTAACCGGTACCGATACAGTTAAAGCAGGCCACGCCCAGATGCTCAAAGGTGGCGTCATCATGGACGTAGTGACGCCGGAGCAAGCCCGGATCGCTGAAGAAGCGGGAGCAGTAGCCGTCATGGCTCTGGAGCGAGTGCCCGCCGACATCCGCGCCGATGGGGGGGTCGCCCGCATGACCGACCCTTCCATCATCTGCGCAATCATGGACACGGTGAGCATTCCGGTTATGGCTAAAGTCCGCATCGGCCATTTTGTGGAAGCTCAGATCCTGGAATCATTGGGAGTGGACTACATCGACGAGTCGGAAGTTCTGACGCCAGCCGATGAGACCCATCACGTTTGGAAACACGATTTCAAGGTGCCTTTCGTTTGTGGCTGCCGGGACTTGGGAGAGGCCCTGCGCCGCATCTCCGAAGGGGCGACCATGATTCGCACCAAAGGAGAAGCGGGCACCGGGGATGTGGTTGAGGCCGTTCGCCACATGCGTGCCGTTCAGGACAACATCCGAAAACTTCAAACCATGCCCGACGACGAGTTGGTGGTTGAGGCTAGGGACTTGGGGGTTAGCCTTGATCTGCTGACCAAGACCCGTGAATTGGGACGCATGCCCGTGGTAAACTTCGCGGCCGGCGGAGTAGCCACCCCTGCCGACGCGGCGCTGATGATGCAGCTGGGCGCTGATGGTGTTTTCGTAGGCTCGGGTGTATTCAAGTCAGGCGACCCCGCTGAACGCGGCTACGCCATTGTCCAGGCTGTCACCCATTACAACGATCCTAAGATTCTTGCCGAGGTCTCCAAGGGCCTGGGAGAGGCAATGGTGGGTATCAGCGCTAGGAGCCTCCCGGAAGAGCAATTGATGGCTCCCAGGAGCATTTAGCAATCAAACTGACGGGCCGGCGAGGGGCGATCGATCGGAGCAGAAGACCGGATTGGAAGTAGGTGTTCTAGCCCTCCAGGGGGACTTCGCAGAGCATATCGCTGTTCTGAAACGTTTGGGCGTTGCAGGCCGGGAGATCAGGCTACCAGAACAGCTTGAAAACATGAACGGCCTAATCATCCCAGGCGGCGAAAGCACAACGCTCAGCCGCCTGATGAGCATCTACTCCATGAGGGAGCCTATCGAGCAGATGTCCCGTCAAGGTAAGGCAATCTGGGGCACTTGCGCCGGGATGATAATGGTGGCGCAGGAAATCACCGAGGAAGACCCGGTGCCCTTGAAGCTCATGGACATCGGGGTGCTCCGCAACGGATATGGAAGGCAAGTGGACAGCTTTGAGCAGGATATACAGTTGAACGATCTTGGTCCAACTCCGTTCCATGGGGTCTTTATCCGCGCTCCGGTAATCACCCGGGTCGGTCGAGAGGTTAAAGTAATGGCGACCCTTCCAGATGGACAACCGGTGGCAGTACGCCAAGGTAATCTTTTAGCTACATCTTTCCATCCAGAACTTACCGCCGACAACAGATTACATCAATATTTTCTTGACCTAATCCCCCAGGAGTCGTCCCCCGCGGCGTGATGATGCAGACCGTCCGCATCAGCGATGCAGTGCGGTGTTTTCTGCTGAACGTGCCCAAAGGGCCTAATCTGGTCTGCCCCAGGGAAACCTCTCTCAGCGGTAAACAGCCTAGCAACACGGTCCTTTGGCGGGAGACGTTGGCCCGCCGCCGGGGTAGGATTTCCCTGGTTTCCTGGCGGGGCTTCCAATTCACCGGGCTGGCTTCGGCCCACGCCATCAATGGTCACCGAGCTTGGGAAGTCGACCGTCTTTTTGTCTCCACCGGCCAGGACAAGACCCCGGGCGATTCCAACGGAGCCGGCGCCAAACTTCAGAAATCGTGGGACCATGCCTTCACGGACTTCCTGGAGAAATTGGTCCAGGAAGCCGGAGAGCGATTAGGCGAAAGAGTGATGTTGCGCCTCCCCTTCGACAGCCCTTGCGTACACGCCGCCAGGCTTGCCGGATTTTATCCTTTTTTCGAAGAAGCCTTATTAGAGGGGCAAGTGGCTGAAGATGGGCAAAACGCAGCGGAATCACCCCTGAGTCTGGGTGTGCGTTTACCCCAAGACGATTACGGTCTGTTCCAACTGTTCTGCGCCGGCTCTCCCCAACAGGTGAGGGCCGGACTTGGATCCACTTTCGACCAGTGGCGCGATTCCCAGAATCCGTCCCATAAAGAAATGCGAGAGTGGGTAATCCGGGATAAGGAACGTATCATCGGTTGGCTGGGTCTGCGTACCCTTGGTGGCTGGCAAGAGGGCAGGGTCATGTACCACCCCGGCTTTCCGGACGCCCTGCCGGCCCTTTTGTATAATGCCCTGGCCCAACCTGGTCTGAACAAGTGGTTGATCCCTGATTACCAAGAGATGGCGCACGAGTTGCTGCTTCGGCGTGGTCTTGTTGAAACGGCCCGTTATGTTGTGCTAGTCAAAACGGTGACCGCACCGGTCATGTCGCCCGGTTTCGCGGCTGTGGAGGCGTAGGATTGGCGATAGCGGAAGATCTAGTCCAGAAAGAACTTGGCCAGTTGCTGGACATTCTGCCCCAGCGGGTGGCGGATACGCTACGAGCCCGCGACGACGTGGACGAAGTGTTGGAGGTGATCCTCGACTTGGGACGCGTGCCCGAGGCCAGGTTTCCCTCAGGCGATATAGCCTTGGACGATCAGGACGTCACCAGGGAGGACCTGGAGAATCTGGTAGCGCGCCTGGGCGACTTTGGGGACGACAACCGGGCCGGCATCGAACGGACGCTACACCGTATTTCCGCTATCCGCAACCGAAAGGGCCAGGTGATCGGGATAACCTGTAGAGTGGGCCGGGCCGTTTTTGGCACCATAAAGATAATTGAAGACTTGGCTTTCTCTGGCAAAAACATCCTACTCCTTGGGCGCCCCGGCGTGGGCAAAACCACCATGTTACGCGAGATGGCCCGCATACTTTCGGAGGACGCAAAGAAGCGGGTGGTCATTGTAGACACGTCTAACGAAATAGCCGGTGACGGTGACGTGCCCCACAGCGCCATCGGGCGCTCCCGCCGGATGCAAGTAATCACTCCGGCCCACCAGCACGGGGTGATGATTGAAGCCGTGGAGAACCACATGCCCGAGGTTATCATCATCGATGAGATGGGAACTGAACTGGAAGCAGGAGCAGCCCGTACCATCGCCGAGCGTGGGGTTCAGCTCATCGCCACCGCCCACGGAAATACTTTGGATAACCTGGTGATGAACCCAACCTTGTCCGACCTGGTCGGCGGAGTGCAATCGGTAACCCTGGGAGACCAGGAAGCTCGATACCGGGGGACCCAAAAAACGGTGTTGGAAAGGAAAGCCCCGCCCACCTTCGACGTGGTGGTGGAGATTCAAGATTGGAGCCGGCTGGCGGTCCATGACGGCGTGGCCCACGTGGTAGACCAGTGGCTGCGGGGATTTCCGGTGGCGCCGGAAGTGCGCTGGCTGGACGAAGAGGGACAAGTAAACCGAAACAAGGAGCCGGCCAGGCCCAGCGAAGCCTCACTGGCGCCCTGGCATCCCGAACAACCCAGGAGGTCCGACCAACCTAGGCGGTCCGGCCAGAACAGGCAGGCGGATCAACAACGGCTGGGCCAGGTAGGCCCGGCGTCGTTCGGCCCAGAGGCCGAAGCAGACGCTAATGACCTGGATCTCAGGATTTTCCTATTCGGCGTCGGGCGGGATAAATTGGAGGCTGCCGGGGTGGAGGCCGGAGTCCCGGTACAAGTCGCCAATGAACTGCGCCGCGCCGACGTGGTCTTAACCACCAAGACGCATTACCGGCGGGGATCTCAGTTGGTGCGCACCGCCGAGTCTACCGGTACTCCTGTGTACGTCCTCCGGAAAAATACCATGCCCCAAGTTCAGGAGTTTCTCCACACCATCTCCAAAGAGTGGCGGGACAACGGTATGGGACCCAGGGCGGGGGGAGAAGATTACAAAGCGACCCTTGAGCAAGCGATGCAGGAGGCCGAAGATGCGGCCCAGCGGGTACTCAGCGGCGAGTTTTCTATTCAGCTAGCACCTCAGCGGTCTTACGTGCGGCGTCTCCAGCATATGCTGGCCCAACGTTACAACCTGGCTTCCACCAGCAAGGGCCGGGACCCCGCCCGGGCCGTGCTACTCTACAAGCCCTGATCCCGGACGTTTGTGGCCTGCTTCATCGTTTTCGAAGGTGGCGACGGCTCGGGTAAGAGCACCCAGGCGCGCAGCCTCAACAGGCGGCTACGCCGCCGGGGTCTCCCCGTTCTCTTGACCCGCGAACCGGGGGGCACGCCCGCAGGTGAGTCGATCCGCCGCTGGCTCAAAGGCCGGCTCAACCTCCAACCATTAAGCGAATTATTGCTGTTCGAGGCTGCCCGGACTCAACTGGTGGAGTCGGTAATACGACCCGGGCTTGACGGCGGGAGCACCGTGATCAGCGACAGGTACACCGCGTCAACCATGGCATATCAAGGCTATGGGCGCGGGTTGGACTTAGGACTGATCCGGCAGTTGAACCAAATCGCCACCGGAGGTTTGGTTCCCGATCTGACAGTACTACTAGATCTGCCGGCTGAAATAGGGTTATCACGGAGGGGGGCTGCGGGAGCCGACCCGTTTGAAAGCGCCCCGGACGAGTTCCAGCGCAAGGTACGGGAAGGATACTTGGCTCAGACGGCGGAGGACCCCGCCAGGTGGCTGGTGTTGGATGGCGCAAGGCCGCAACGCCAATTNAGCCGGGANATTTGGNCAAAANTANANCCCCTTCTCTAAGAGAAGGGGNTGTTNTNACNTAGGTNNNTCNGNNNTCCCCATACATCAGCATGGAGTTGNCCNGANCGCTACNGGCTAGTTNTCGGCNGGNACNGGNACNGCGTTCGCGATTCTCTCNGCGATGACTTCGCGCATCTTNCGNACACGAGCCAGGTCCGGGTANATGTTGCCTTCGCCNTTCTTGTCAAANATNCGCTCGCCGTCTACGAAGACTTCCATGATNCCTTGCCCNCNNGGGGANATGNNTACNGNAACATCGGGNCCGAAGTGACGGAANAACTCATTCGCCATCCACGTGGCGGTGCCNAGGTGCTGTCAAGGTACGCAGTAGGTAATCTCTAGTTGGACTTTTCCTTCCATGGAAGCAACTCCTTGAGCCTGAAGTTTGGGGTCTCCCCTAGTTTAACCGATTTTCCAGCACTGTCAATATCTATGAGCCAGCTACGGAGTGGGTTTGCACCGCTCCGGTTCGAGAATTCCGAAGGCAGGGCATCAATCATCAGCTTGACGGCCGCATCTATGGGAATCGTCATCGTCGCTGTCTCACTTTCTCGATAGTTTGAACTACGAGACGCTATAGTTTTGGCGGCGCGCTAGACGGGCCTTTTACTGGTATTTCAGCCGGGGGCCGACGGTGGCCATGTATCCTTCGTAATTACGGCGGGTTTCCGGGATAGAGTCGCCACCAAATTTCTCCATGAACGCGCCGGCCAGNATCAGAGCGACCATGGATTCGCCAATGACGCCGGCGGGGGGNACNTGGCAGACATCGGAGCGCTCGTAATGGGCTTGGACCANGTCTCCGGTGTCCAGGTCCACGGAAGGCAACGGGTTTGTTATGGTGGCGATGGGTTTGATGGCGAAGCGGGCGACCAAGGGCATACCGTCGGTCATCCCACCCTCGGTGCCTCCGGCCCGGTTGGTCTCCCTNTGCCAGGGGTGATCCGGGTCGGTTACCGGAAGAATCACGTCATGCACTTGAGAGCCACGCAAGTCGGCGACTTCGAAGCCTGGGCCGATGGACACGGCTTTCACGGCGTTGATGGACATCAATGCCTGAGCTACAAGGGCGTCGATCTTCCGGTCCCAGTGGACGTGGGAACCCAATCCGATGGGCACATTTTCCGCGATGATTTCCACGGTCCCNCCGGCGGTGTCACCGGCTTCCTTGGCGGCGTCGATCTCGGCCATCATTCTCGTGGCGGCCTCCGGATCGGCGCAGCGCACCGGAGACTCTTCAACCGCCTGCCAGTCGATAACATCCGGTATTTCGGCCTTGATTCCTCCAATTGAGACTACGTGGCTACGCATCCGGATGCCAAACTCTTCCAGCAACCGCATTGCGACGGCTCCGGCGGCGACACGGGCCGCAGTCTCCCGGGCGCTGGCCCGTTCCAAAACGTCGCGAACGTCCTGGAACCCGTACTTCATGGCTCCAGGCAGGTCCGCGTGGCCGGGGCGGATGCGAGTCACTCGCTTGGAACGCTCGTCGTGGCTGGTATCCCCCACGTCTTCCACGGCCATAGCAGTTTCCCAGTTGACCCAGTCCTTGTTCTCTATCGTCATGCCGATGGGACTGCCCAGCGTGTGACCGTGGCGAACGCCGGACATGATGTGGGCATGGTCCTGTTCGATGAGCATCCGCCCCCCACGGCCGTAGCCCCGTTGACGCCGGGCCAACTGAGACGCGATGTACCCCTCGTCGATGGGCAAGGCCGCCGGGACACCCTCGACGATTATTACCAGTCCCTGACCGTGGGACTCACCTGCAGTGAAAAANCGGACCATCTACGGCCCTCCCTGATACACAATCACTAATTTGCTCGGAAAATACATCTGGGGAACCCTCTAGGCTCCCCAGACGATTGAAACCGTAAGAGATTACCGGGCCGACATTGCCTTGGTGGCTGCTTCCAGCATCACCGCTACCGGCGCGTCTTGGCCGGTCCACATCTCGAAAGAGGCGGCGCCCTGGTATATGAGCATATGTATACCGCCCAGGCATGTGGCTCCCACCTGGGCAGCCGCTTTCAATAGCGGCGTCTCCAAGGGATTATACACCAGGTCNTTTACCAGCACTTTGGATGGGATGCTTGCCGCAGGAAGGGGCGAGCCTGCCTCATCGGGGCCGTGGGACATTCCGATGGTTGTGCAGTTTACGATCAAGTCCGCCGCACCGGCTGCCTCCGTCAGATCCTTCCCGTCTAGAGGAATGGCGAGGCCGTCAGTGTCCGCCGACTGCGCCAACCCGGCGAGGCGCTGACCTCTTTCCAACGTACGATTGGCGATGGTAATAGTGGCAACCTTCGCCCTTGACAGCGCCAGCACCACGCCACGAGCCGCGCCTCCGGCTCCCAGAACCAGCACGCGGCTTCCTTCCGGTACGAAGCCTCCCTCGTNCCGCAATGCCCTCAAGAAACCCAAGCCGTCGGTGTTATGGCCGGTAAGGCGTCCTTCTCGGTTGACGATGGTATTCACCGCTCCGGCGGCAGTCGCCCATTCGTCTACCTCATCAATATAAGGAATCACCGCCTCTTTGTGGGGGACGGTGACGTTTATACCCCATGCGCCGTCCCGGCGCAGATCGACGACAAATCGGCCCACCTGCTCCGGCGCGACCTCGAAAGGTTGGTAAGTCGCGTCGATGCCGCAGTGGTCCAGGGCGGCTTGTTGGAAGATGGGTGAGATGGAGTGGGCTATTGGGTAGCCTATAATACCCAAGGTGGCAGTCAAAACGGTCTTTCCTACGCCTAAAGGTTTGGGGTCTAGCGATGAGTGGGCGCCCCATTCGAGTATACAAGTAGCCTCATAACTCAGCAAGGCGGCTTGAAAACATGAACGATGGTTGGACGTTAAAGAACGGACTCCGTAGGGACGCAATATAGACATAAGNGTTGGTTTCTGGCCGGGACTTGACATTCCAGGAACTGGAAGGAATAAGCTGANCTGGGAGGTCAGCCATGCGAAGTACGCTTACCATCGGCCAGGTGGCCAAAGCAACCGGGATAAACGCCAAGACAATACGCTACTACGAGGAAGCCGGGGTGGCCCCGCCACCGCAGCGAAGCCAATCTGGATACCGGATGTACTCGGAGACGGATGTGCGGCGATTCGATCTCATCAGGCGGGCTAGGTCCTTGGATATGACACTCTCAGAGGTGAAGCAACTGGCAGAGTTGGCAGGTAGCGGAGGGTGCGACGTATTTCAAGAACAATTTCAGGAAGTAGTTCGCCGAAAGCAGGAAGACGTGGACCGGCGTATCGCGGACTTGTTGACTTTGAAGCAAGACCTNNAACGGGTGGAAGCTCATCTCACGGTGGCTGAAGGCGAAGCAACCCCTGGCCACACGGTGCTGGAATGTTCACCGGAAACGTGCACTTGCTTGGGTCCCACAGACAAAAATTAGGGCAAAAAATAGGAGGCTCAAAAATGCCTGAAACGACGAACGTGACAAGCGCTACTGAAGAGAATCTGAACCAGGATTGTGGTTGCGGCTGCGGCTGTAGTTCCGTTGGCGCCGGGAATAACGACTGTGGCTGTGGTTGCGNCGGAGACTCGTGTGGCTCAAATTGGCAGGAGTTGAATTTTGTGGGAGAAGCCCAGGTCACCGCCACGCGCCAACAAGGTGCCGGCCAAGATTGCGGCTGCGGCTGTTGCTCATCGGCGGAATGATCCGCAACCTATTTCATTGCATCGGCGAGGTTCCGGAGCAGCTTGGGGAGACGAGGTAAAAACTACGCCTCCAACTGCTCCAGAATCTCTTTCAGNCGCTGCTGGCGTTCCTCCAAGGACTTGAGTCTTTCTTCCTCTGTTTCCACAACTTCCGGTTTGGCTTTGGCGCGGAAATTCGGGTTGGCCACAAGCTTTCCGACCCTGGTCAAGTTGCTCTCACAGTCGGCCAACTCGCCGCGCAGTCGTTCAGCCTCAGCCGAAATGTCCACCACCCCTTCCAAAGGCAGCCGCACCACCAAGGGATTCACCACCAAAGTGATTCCCCGGGGCTGATTAGCGGTTTCCTCGTCACCGGATACGACCGTCAGCGGGTCGACCCNGGAGAGGTTCCGGATGAGCTCCGACTCTTCTTCTATGGTGCTCTGGAGGCCGTTGGCATCTACTATCGCTTCCAAATACTCGTTAGCGGGTATCTGCAACTGGGCGCGAGTATTACGCACNGCGCGGATGGCCTGCATCACCAGCGAAATCTCTCCCTCCGCCTNTTCGTCTTGGAGTCTGGAATCGGCTATAGGATATGGAGAAACCATGATGGACTCGGCCAGGCCGCCTTCTCTGGGGAGCCGTTCCATCAGGTTCTGCCAGATCTCCTCGGTAATAAAGGGCATAAAGGGATGCAGCAGGCGTAATGTGCGCTCTAAGACGTGGGCTAGTACGGGCAAAGGTGATGGGGTCGCGCCGGACCGCAGGCGAATCTTTGCCATTTCGATGTACCAATCGCAGTAGTCGTTCCAGATGAAGTCGTACAACTTCTGCTGGGCTTCACCGAGCTCGAAGGCTTCCAGCGACTTGTTGACGGATTCGATGGTCCGGTTCAAGCGGCTGATGATCCATCTGTCTTCCCGGTGTTCGGGAGCGGGCAGATCGAACCATCCGCCAAGGCCGTCTTTGCCCTGGATGCTGGTGAGCACGAACCGTGAGGCGTTCCAGACCTTGTTGGCAAAGTTTCGCGCGGCTTCCAGCCTGGCCTCGGTAAAACGCAGGTCGTTACCCGGNGCCGTGCCGGTGGTCAGAGCGAACCGTAACGCGTCGGTACCGTATTTTTCGATGAGTTCCAGGGGGTCCATGGTGTTGCCCCGGGTTTTGCTCATCTTGGCGCCTGAGGCGTCCCGGATGAGGCCGTGGAGAAAAACGGTCCTGAAGGGCACTTCTCCTGTGTTTTCGATGCCCATCATTATCATGCGGGCAACCCAGAAAAACAGGATGTCGTAGCCGGTCTCAAGGACCGTGGTGGGATAGAAGTACTTGAAGTCCTCAGTCTCCTCCGGCCAGCCAAGGGTTGAGTGAGGCCAGAGTCCCGAGCTGAACCAAGTGTCCAGAACATCGGGGTCCTGTTCAAGCTTGGAGGAGCCGCAGCTCGAGCAATTCGTAGGGTCATCCATTGAGGAGATCATCTGTCCGCAGTCCTGGCAATACCACACCGGGATGCGGTGCCCCCACCAAAGCTGGCGGCTGATGCACCAGTCTCGGATGTTTTCCAACCAGTTGAGATAAACCCGGNTGAAGCGTTCGGGTACCAGGGTAATATCTCCCTGAGCCACGGCGGCATACGCATGCCCGGCGATGCTGTCCGGCTGGTCGTGGTGACCCACATTGACGAACCATTGCAGGCTGATCAGCGGCTCCACCACCGAGTCGCACCGCTGGCAATGGCCCACCGAGTGCCGGTAGTCTTCCACCTTTTCCAGCAGACCCAGGTTTTCCAACTCGGCTACGACTTCCTTGCGGACCTCAAACCGCTCTTTACCGGAATATTTGCCGGCGGCTTCGGTCATGTTCCCGTCCAGCCCAATAACGGTGACAATCTCCAGACCGTGGCGCTGGCCTATCTCGAAGTCAGTCATGTCATGACCCGGTGTGACCTTCAGAGCGCCGGTGCCGAAATCCTGGGCGATGGCCTCGTCGCCGACTATGGGAATGCTACGGCCCATGATGGGCAACACTGCCTGCTTCCCCACCAGTTCCCGGTATCGGGGGTCATCCGGATGCACTGCGACACCGGTGTCACCCAGCATGGTTTCCGGACGGGTGGTGGCCACGGTAATGTGGGAGGTGGAATCATCCGCCGAAGGATAGTGGATGTGGTACAGTTGGCCATCCTGCTCCTCGTGATTCACCTCCAAGTCTGAGAGAGCGGTGGCGCACCGGATGCACCAGTTGATCATTCGTTCGTGGCGGTAAATCAGTCCCTTGTTGTACAGATTCACGAAAGTGGTGCGGACGGCCTTGACCGGGCCGGGGTCCAACGTGAACTTATGTCGCGAAGAGTCGGCGGAAATACCGAGACGACGCGATTGCTCGTGGATAATACCTCCGTATTTCTCGACGTGTTCCCAAACCAACTCCAGGAACTTCTCCCGGCCTAGTTCGTGACGGTCNCGGCCTTCTTCAGCCAGCTGACGTTCGACGGCCCACTGAGTGGCGATGCCGGCGTGGTCGGTGCCCGGCAGCCAAAGGGTTGGAACGCCCGACATACGCCTCCACCGCACCAAAGCGTCCTCTAAGGCCTTTTCCAGAGCGTGCCCCAGGTGCAGTTCACCGGTCACGTTGGGCGGCGGCATGATTATCGTGTAGGGCGTGGCATTGGGGTCCCGAACGGCCTTGAAATAGTCCTTGGCCNTCCAGGNTTCATAGATGCGGCGCTCCACGTCGGCCGCGTTGTAGACGCTGGGTATATCAGCGGAAGGCTTGGCGGTCATACTCCGGTCCTCTTGGCAACTCCTGGATAAATCACCTCAAACAATCCTAGCTGATTGCTGGGGGCTGTCAGCCAATATACCACCGGTCCGTCTTGGCCGTCCACGTACCAGGAAGGCGGCGTTGTGGATTCCTGGATTCCAGCCTTCGCCGGAATGACGGAGGTCCTTGCCATGCGTTGGCGNTACGGGGGATGGGTAGACGAGAAGTTACGACTACATTCCGTAGGCTTGCCTGTAGCTCAATGCGATGCGGCGCTTCTCGGTATCTATGTTCAGGATCATAACCCGTACTTTCTGGCCCCGGTAGACGCATTCGCTGGGGTTGGTGACGACTCGCGTGGACAGTTCCGAGATGTGAACCAGTCCTTCTATCCCGTCTTCCAGGTTTACGAAAGCGCCGAAGGGGGCCAAGTTGCTGACAGTTCCCTCGGTCACCTGGCCCACTGTATACCGTTCGTTTACCGTATCCCATGGTTCGGGCTGAGTGCGTTTCAAGCTAAGGGTAAGGCGGCGATTGGCCGGNTCCACCCGCAGCACGTAGACCTCTACCGGGTCGCCGANGCTAACTACTTCATCCGGCGTCTTTATCATCTTCCAAGAAAGCTCCGATATGGGAATCAGCCCGTCTATTTCCCCCAGGTCCACAAATGCCCCGAAATCCCGGATGGAGCTGACCCTGCCGGAAATGATGGCGCCCTCCTCAAGTTTGGCGAGGATACGGTCGTGGGCCTCAGCTTGGGCTTTCTGCCATATCGCCCTCTCGGAGAGCACCAGGCGGTTTTGGTCTCGGTCTATCTCCAGAACGTTGAACTCTGAATGCTGTTTGACCCGAGCCGCCAATCCCTCTTCTCTGGTTACTCCAGGGGTTGGCGCGAGGTGGGAAAATGGTACGAACCCGCGGATACCCAGGCAGTCAACCTCCAACCCACCCCTATTTTGTCCGGTGACCAGNGCGGTTACCACGGTACCCTCATCCAAATACTGCCGCAGAGTCTGCCAACTCCGCACCTCTTGAGCCTGGTCGTAGGACAGCAAGGGCATGTCTCCAGGACCTCGCCCGCCGACGATGGCCACGGCGATCTCNTGGCCGGGTTCAAGCAGCATCTGGTCTTCTAGGGAGAGCATCCGCATTTCGTGGAGCGGCACCATGCCTTCCATCTTTAGACCCACGCTTACTACGATACCTTCTTCGTCGACGCGAACCACTTCCCCTTCCACGATCTCGCCGGGTGTGTAGGTCCGGGGAGACAGGTCCTCTTCGGTCAGGTCGGACATCTGGGAGGGTAAGTCTGAGTTTGCCTCTATCAACGGGGGTTATTCTCCTTAAATTTGGGTAGGGACCGCCACTGATACGATTCTTATTCTACGCCTTCCCACTTCGGAATGGTCCGCACGCCCTGCTCCAACTGGCGTAGGCGGCGGAGGCCTTTGCGGGTGTCGCTGGCTACCCTGGCCGGGTCCCACATCTCGACGCGGCGCTTGAACAGCCAGTAGGTGAACTGTTTTAGGTTGTCCAGAGTGAGGTTTTTACCGCGGTGGAGGTGTTCCTTACGGCGAAACTCGTCCAGGAGGCCGGTCCTGGTTTCACCGTACAGGTGGGTGAAAGCTTCTTCTACCATGTCTTCGCTGTCGGAGTAGCCGCGGGCCTTGTGCCGCTTTCTCACGTCTTCCTCGACTCCCAGTTGCANCGCTTCCTCCACNACCACGCCGTAGCAGTAGTTCAAGTACCCCCGGTATTTGCTCGTACCCAACAGGTCCCGAAACGCCTCCGGTTCCACCGGCTCCGGCATCTTCCCTTGNAACAGCAGACGTTCTTTNTCTTCGGCAGGTATGAACCCGTCCAACTCAGCGCAGAGCCGCTCGGCCAGCACCAGCCAATCGAAGGCCTCGCCTTGAATCATGTAATGGTAGGTACGGCCCCGGTACTCCTCATCAGGCAATGTCCACAGACCGATGGCTTCTAATAAAGCTTGCTGCCAGTGACTTCCAGACTGGACCGCCGACTTCAAGTGTAATACGGCCTCCGGGACATGGCCGTTGAGGGCGGTTTCCTGGTGAACGAAATCCGCGCCAACCCCAGATTGGCCGCCGGGAGGGGAAGGAGCTGACGCTTCCGTGGAGCCTGGCCGCTGACTCATGGGGAACCTTCCCCCTTCGACGCTGCGGCAAACACTCCCATGCGTTCCGGTTTTGGGCTTCGAATAAAGCTCAGAAACTGGTCCCGGGGCAAAGTGTTCAATATGTGACCAGGCTCGCACCAGGCGCGGCGGGCCACCGCCACGCCAAAACGCCGATTAGTTAGGCCTGAATGGTGGTGGGAATCGGTGCTGACGACTAGGGGAACCCCTAGTTCCCGGGCACGGTAAGCGTGGGTGTCCTTCAGATCCAGCCGTTCCGGAGCCGAATTGATCTCCAAGGCGGTGCCGGTGTCGCGAGCCGCTTGAAGCACCGCGTCTACGTCAAACTCCACCGGCTGCCGGCTGCCCAACAGGCGAGTGGAAAGGTGACCGATGATGGTGACTGCGGGATGAGCCATGGCTTTCATTATACGGGCGGTCATCGTCTGGCTGTCTTGACCCATGGCCGAGTGTACCGACGCCACAACAACGTCTAACTGGGCCAGCAGCTCGTCAGGGTAGTCCAGCGTCCCATCGGCCCGAATATCCACCTCCGAACCACAGAGAATGGCGATGGAGTATTTGCTTTGCAACGTGCGCAGGACTTGGATCTGTTGGGACAGACGTTCGTTGGAAAGGCCGTTGGCTATTCCCAGACCGGAGGAATGGTCCGTCAGGGCCATATATTCATAGTTCTGGTCGACGGCAGCCTGAATCATGACTTCTATAGGGTCTTGGCCGTCGCTCCAATCGCTGTGGAGATGCAGGTCGCCCCGTAGATCGGTTTCCTGCACCAGACTGGGCAATCGCCCTTCTATCGCCGCCTCCATCTCCCAAAGGCCAAGCCGCAGCTCCGGAGGAACGTATGGGAGACCAAGGCGGGCGTAAAAGGAAACTTCGTCGGGGAATCTCTCCACCTTTCCGGTTTTCAGGTCGGTGATCCCGTACTCGTTCAGTGAGAGACCCATGTGGTTGGCGTAATCCCTAAGCCTCAAGTTGTGCTGTTGGCTGCCGGTGAAGTATTGGAGCATGGCGCCGAAGGAATCCGGTTCGCCGATGCGCAGGTCGACCTGGATCCCGGGCTCGGCCACCACGCTGGTTTTACTGGGCCCGTGAACCAGGACTTCCCGGATTATGGGCAGCGACGTCAATGCGTTTCCAATCTGTTCCGGCTGGGCCGCCGTTCCCACCAGGTCGATGTCGCCGATGGTCTCTTCCCAACGGCGCAGGCTCCCGGCGGGAAACAATTGGCCCAGGCCGGGGCATTCTTGACGTAACGCGCCGCCGATTTCTTCCGCCAACGACAGCGCTTGGCCGATGGGTGTCCGCTGGTCCTTGGCGGGCATGGACCGGATATGCCGGGCGACTGCATCAGCCGCTTTCTTGCCCATTCGAGGCAGGGAGGCGACCCGGCCGTCGTTGACAGCTGCTTCCAGCGCTTCGACGGTATTGACACCCAATTCTTGAGCGAAAAGCATGGCTGACTTGGGTCCGATGCCCGGTATGGCCATCAGATCTAGAACACCTTCCGGCAGTTCGGTCAAAAGTTTCTGATGGGTTGAGACCTGACCGGTGGACAGCAGTTCCCGTATCTTGTCGCTGATTGCCTTGCCAACCCCGGGGATGGTTTTGAGGTCAGTTCCGTCGTGCACCGCTTTGTCCAGAGAGAAGGACAAGTTTTCAATGGTGCGTGCCGCTCGCTGGTATGCACGAATCTTGAAGACAGAGTCCCCATTCATTTCCAGAAGGACGGCCATGTCCTCAAAAAGCTGAGCTATTTCATCATTGTTGACTGGCATGAAATCTTGTGGGATGGCGGTATTCTAGGGGAATGTAGCCGCCTTGAAAACATTTCTATTATACCGTCACGGCCGGTCTGGCTAGCACGCGAGATTTTGGTTGCGGGTGATGTCTAAATCTCACCGTTGGCTGACATTGACGAGTGATCGGCGTGGTCAACATAACCGGCGCCCAAGACATCCACGACCAACCGGCTCATGACCGAGGACAGATACCGGACACCGCTTATAGCCTCGGCATAGTCCATGCGGGTGGGGCCCACGACACAAATGGTGCCGCCCACATGGTTAGGCATCCCGTAACGGCACAGGATCACTCCGAAGGACCGCAAGGCCTCATGGCGGTTTTCCCCTCCGATGTAGATCGCCAGTTCATTGGCATCCGGGGTTTCAGATAAGACGCCTTCCACAAGGACCCGTTCTTCTGACATCTCAACCAACTCGCGGGCGCGGTTTGAGTGGGAGAATTCAGGCTGATTCAGCAAAAGGCGCAGGCCGTCCATGTGATGGTCCAGCAAACCTCCGGATTCCGCCTCACGCATCATATCGCTGGTATCCCGTTTAACCCTCTCCTCGAGAGAGGAGAGTTCCAGGCTGTTAGATTCGATTTCGGTGTGGCTGAGCCCGCCAAGATACTCGTTTAGTTTGCTGGCCGACCGGTCCAACTCATTGGCAGCAACACTGTCTTCCAAAGGCAATAGCCGCCTCAGGAGGCGCGCCTCTTGCAACACCACGATAAGTAGGGCGAGACATTCGGTTAAATACACCAGTTGAATCTGTTTGACCCGGGGCGAGATGGAGCGCGGTACGGTAACGATGGACAGGTTGGCGGTAATGCCGGAGAGGATCGTGGCGCATTGCCTACTCCACGCGTCGCCATCCAGGTCTGCGCGATCCAGGGTATGGTGTATGCGCCGTCTTTCTTCGGCCGGTAGTTCTGGAACCTCTTCAATCGACTCCAGATAGTGCCGATAGCCCAGGTCTGACGGAATGCCGCCAGCGGAAACATGGGGCCTGGAGATATAGCCTTCCTCGGTGAGTTGGGACATGGCGTTGCGGACGGTGGACGAGCTAACCTTGGTACGAGATAGGCGCGCTATGTCCTCGGAGGCCACCGGTACGGCGGTTTGAACGTATTGATTGACCAGTATGTTTAGAACGGACGCGGTTTTTGTTGAAAGCATAAGTACAGCGGAATAATCCTCTGATTAATGCCGTTTTCGGGACACCCAGAGGTCTATCTGGAAATTCTTATTGCTTTGAATATGCCGTGTTACGTTGACCAGCCTATCACCGGGTCATTATACTACTATTCTCACCGTAGGAACGAACCGCCATGACTAGTTCAGGAGTGGGGCGGAGCGGGATGTTGAGGTAGGACACTGAGTTACAACGGCGGAGGATTCCATCACTTTAGTCCTCTTCACCAACTGGGCGTCAAGCCATATGCCGGTTGCGCCTCGTCACGGTTGGGTTCTTCTTTGGCCCGCGTAGCCGACCGGTCTCGACGGCTGTCCAACGATAAGGTTTGACGATGGCGGCGGGACCAGGGGCATCGGATCTGTCTAAGGGACTTTCTATACAACAATTGAGCCGGAGGAATCAGTGGATATAACTTGGCTGGGTCACGCTTGCTTTCGCTTGAGGTCCGACGACATAGTTGTCGTAACCGACCCCTTTCCCCTTTCCATTGGACTAAGGCCGGACGCCAGGCCGGCCATGATTGTCACTGTGAGCAATTCCCATCCGAACCATTCCGGAACGGACGAGGTGTTGGGAGAGCCCAGGATATTCAATGCGCCGGGTGAGTACGAGTTCCGCAGCGTTTCGGTCCGCGGAGTAATGACGCCCCAACTACCGGACAGGCATCTGGAACAGCGCAGCGTCGCGTTTACGGTGGAGATGGACGGGGTAAACATCTGTCACCTGGGAGACAGTACCGCTCCGCCCACCACGCGGCATATCGATGAGCTATCCCCGGTGGATGTCCTGTTGATTCCAACAGGCGGTGGCTGCACGATGGACGTTGATCAGGTGCTTCAGACGATGCAGGATTTGGCCCCTAAAGTCGTGATACCCATGCACCATAGCAATCCGGAAGTAAATGTGCCACTACAGGGCGTGGACGTATTCTTGAACCGGATGGGTTTAAGCGAGGTCCAAGCCCAACCCAGGTTGAGCGTCACCACTTCCAACCTTGGGACCGACATGCGCGTGGTGCTTCTGGCCCCTCAAGCCCGGCCTGCTTAGAGACTATTTCAGACCGGCATCTCTAAGGTGGACCATCCTGCGAAAGCTCAGGACGCAGGGTAGGAAATAATTACTGCCATTCGTGGTGAGTTTGTCGGACTACTTATTGAAACAGTTGATTAGTACCGGTACCTTCCCGCTTCCATTACGCAGCCCGGCGCCTTGCCGACATTAGAATACCCATCCCAAGTACCAAGGCAATCGCGCCAACTATCAACGCCATCCTGGGTATTGCCGTGACGGTAACGTCTCCCGGCACGGGCAAAGACGCGGTTGGTGTAACGGTGGGCAGGGGAGTAGGTACGGGAATCGTGTCGGAGAAATTCAGGTCCAACGTAAAGTTGTCGGTAGCCCCCGCAAAATCCACTGTCTCCAACGCCTGAATACGCCCAAAGTCATTGGCCAGGTAGAAGTGTATCGAATGGCCTACTAGGGAACGGTCGGTGGGATTTACTACCAATCGACTATATGCGCCCCCCTCTTTTATCCCGACGACCTCACTTTTGTAGATCAAACAGTCGTCGATGCAAGCGAAAAGCTTCATCCCTAGGGGAGGGGAGCCGCTTTGGACCACGGCGCGGCCGGAGAACGCGTCTGGGCCGAAGGGTTGTGGGGGTTTATCTTGATGTGGCGAAGCTGCCAGAGTGACAAGCATCGCAAAATTCAGGGCTAACGCCAATGCCAAGAAGGGGAATTCTCTTCGCACCCCCGCACCTCCTAGTCCAATGAGCACCGGATCAACGAAGTATCGCTATCCATGTGCTTTTATATCCTGAAGCATGCGCGGCCTAATTTGCAACTGGTGGGAGCACTGGTTACGCCGACTTTATAAACATTGTCGGGATCCGCGAAGGTATGACTTGGCAATTATCAGGGCATTTCCCGGATCCAAGTCCGAAGAAGGGCAAATATAAAGGGCTCCCGGTTTTATGCCGGGAGCCCTTTATATTTGCCCTTCTTGGGACTTGGATCCGGGAGATGCCCTGATAATCGCCAAGTCATACCTTCGCAGATCGCCACAATCTTTATAAAGTCGGCGCAACCAGTGCTCTCACCAGTTGCAAATGAGGCCGCGCATGCTTCAGGATATAAAAGTGGACGG
>PAJQ01000003.1 GCA_002710215.1 Chloroflexota bacterium
CCATGTGGCGCCGGGGTTACAGGAGCAGGCCGCTAACAATTTCGCGGTGGCGATGAAGCGGGCGAAGAAACTACCAAACTAGACTCATCTGGAAATAATGTCGGAAAATTGGCCAACGCAAAGCCCCTGGATTGCTCCAGGGGCCTATTTTCGTGCCTAAAATTGGTGGGCCGTGTGGGGATCGAACCCACGACACCCGGATTAAAAGTCCGGTGCTCTGCCAAACTGAGCTAACGGCCCGAAGTAGAGGGGGGACGAGGAGTGGCTTTGAGGCCAGCCATTGGATATCTTAACACGTGCCTGCTAATGGCCGAAACACTTCCATACCGATGCGGAGACTAGTCGATTTCGAACCGAGTTCGGGTCCGGTGCGGCTCTGCCCCTCGAGAATCGCATCGGCGAGACCGGCAGACGTGTTAGCACGTACCCATTGTGTGAACTAATCCACGGGTTTATCATATCCGCTAGATTCTTGTGAGGGGACTGCTTTTTTTCGGATGGACGAGCCTAAAACCGCACTGGTAACCGGTGGCGCCGGTTTCATTGGGTCACACCTGGTCGACCGCCTCCTGTCCTTGGGACACAAGGTGGTTGTCATCGACAACCTGAGCACCGGTAAGCTGAAAAACCTGAACCCCTCCGCCACGTTTCATCACTTGGACATCACTCAGCCTTCGGTAACCGAGGTCTTCCAGCGGGAGCAGCCGGACTTGGTGTTCCACCTAGCGGCCCAAGCCAGCGTGACCCAGTCCACCCGGGATCCTTTCCACGATAGCGACGTTAACGTTTTCGGGACGTTGCGCCTTCTGGAGGCCGCCCGGAAATGCGGCATAGAGAAGTTTATTTACTCGTCCACCGGAGGCGCGTTGTACGGCGACCCCGAGACACACCCATGCACCGAGGAACACCCCGTTTTGCCCGTGTCGCCTTACGGGATGTCCAAGTATATAGCCGAACTCTATCTTGACCTGTACCACCGGCTCTACCAGATCAACTTCACCACTTTGCGCTACGGCAACGTCTACGGCCCCCGCCAAGAGGCCCACGGTGAAGCGGGCGTGGTTGCCATCTTCACCCAGGCGATGCTGGAGGGACACCAGCCCCAGATATTCGGGGATGGCAACCAGGAGCGGGACTTCGTGTTCGTTGACGATGTGGTCGATGCCAACATGTTAGCCATTAACAAAGGCAACGGTGGCTCTTTCAACATCGGGACCGGCGAGAAGACCAGCGTCAACCAAATATTCGAGTCGCTGCAGAGCATCATCGGGTACCGTTGGGGACCGGAGCACGGTCCCGCCCGCCACGGGGACGTCTACAAAATCAGCTTGGACAGCAGCAAAGCGATTCGGGATCTGGGCTGGACCCCCAAAATGGAGATGGCGGAAGGGTTGAGCCAGACAGTGGAATATTTCCGTAACGCCGGGAAGGCCGTCAGATAATTCAGCAAGCCGGATTCCTTAGATTCAATGCCCGGCAATGGGCCCGGCCAAGCCCAGATTAGGAAGGTGCGAAAGTCCGGAAGCGAAAATGTGGCAATTCTGCTTGCCAAAGGGTAGAATGCGTCAAAACCTATTCCCGGCCCATCTGGACAATTGGAATTCCCGATAATATCATCAAGATATACGGGGTAACCTAGATGGTGGTAGCCACAGTCGACTCAAANGGTCTCATCGANCGNNTCTCTGCGTACTTGCCNCAAGANGCGGCGNAGCTGGTNGNNAAAGCCTTTGTCTTNGCCGATCANTGCCACCAAGGTCAGATGCGANTTTCCGGCGAACCCTATATCGCTCATCCCCTAGAGACCGCCCTCTTCCTGGCAAATCTCCACCTGGATCACCACACCATCGTTGCCGCTTTGCTTCACGACGTGGTCGAAGACTGCGGCGTTACTTTACAGGAGTTGGATTCCAAGTTCGGCAATGAAGTAACTAAGCTGGTTGACGGTGTAACCAAGTTGACCAGAATGGACGATCGATTCTTGGAAGCCAACCCCTATTCAAACCTCTCGGAAGAACAGGACCACCTCTACGCCGAAAGCCTGCGAAAGATGCTGGTGGCCATGGCCGAGGACATACGGGTGGTGCTGATCAAGCTGGCTGACCGGCTACACAATATGCGTACCCTGGACGCGCTGGCCCCCGAGAAACGGAGGCGCATCGCTCAGGAAACTCTGGACATCTACTCGCCTCTGGCCCACCGTTTAGGCATCTGGGAGATCAAGTGGCAGCTGGACGACTTGGCCTTCCGGCATTTGAACGAAGAGAAATACCACGAAATTGCCAAGATGCTGGCGGCCAAACGGGAGGAAAGGGAAGCGTACGTGGAAAAGGTGGCCTCCCGCCTGCGCGAAGAGATGATTACCTTCAATGTGGAAGGAGAGGTGGCCGGTAGACCAAAAGGGATCTACAGCACCCATCTCAAGATCGAACGATACGCCACTCAGGGCAAGGAACTCAGCGACATATACGACCTGTACGCCCTAAGGGTTCTGGTGAACTCAATGGAGGACTGCTATAAGACCCTGGGCGTTATCCATCAACTCTGGCATCCCATCCCCGGCCAATTCGATGACTATATCGCCAACCCCAAGGAAAACTTGTACCAGGCTTTGCATTCCACGGTGATATGCGACGGCGGCAATCCCCTGGAAGTGCAGATCAAAACCTTCGATCTGCACCAGATAGCCGAGTATGGGGTAGCTGCCCACTGGCAGTACAAGGAAGGGAAATCTGGCGACCTGCGTTTCGAAGAAAAGATGACCTGGCTGCGCCAATTGTTGGAGTGGCAGCGTGAAATGGCCGGAACCGACGAATTCATCGAGTCGGTAAAGCAGGATATTTTCCAAGACCAAGTGTTTGTTTACACTCCCAAGGGCGAGATCGTCGAGCTAACTTCCGGTTCCACTCCCATCGACTTCGGCTACAAGATTCACACTGACTTGGGACATAGATGTGTTGGGGCCAAGGTTAATGGCCGGCTGGTTTCCCTTGATACCAAGCTGAAAAACGGCGATACCGTGGAGATAATGATTTCCAAGGGCGAGAGGGGCCCCAGCTTGGACTGGCTTAACCCAAACCGGGGATACGTAGGATCGGCCAGTGCCCGGCAAAAAGTAAGATTGTGGTTCCGCCGTCAGGCCCGCAGCAGCAACATCCAGAGGGGCCGCGAGCTACTGCGCCGTGAACTCCGCAGGGTGAGCCAAAAGCTGGAAGACGCCGAAATTGTGACCCTGTGCAAGTTCGACAATATGGACGAACTTCTGGCCAACTTGGGTTCCGGGGGTCTCACCGAAAGCCAGTTGGCCTACCGCCTTTCCCAGGCCAGTCAGGAACATCAGCCCGAGCAGCCAGTCATCAAGCCCAATCTGCCCCTTTCCAGTCCGTCCTCCGGAGTCTCGGTGTTGGGCGTGGGAGATTTGCTTACCCGCATCGCCCAATGCTGCAACCCCATTCCCGGAGACCCGATAATGGGGTTCATTACCCGAACGAGGGGGGTGACCGTCCATAAAGAGGGCTGTTCGAGCCTGGCGAATGAAGATGAGCCGGAACGGATCGTGACCGTGGACTGGGGAGAGGCCCACGACCTGTATCCGGTCCGAATCAAGATGAAGGCCTACGACCGGGTGGGCCTGTTGCGGGATGTTACCCTCTTGGTTTCAGAAGAGCATGTAAACATCGCGTCGGTCATTACCAAAGAACTCCCGGACGGCACGGTCACGATGGAGCTGACCGTGCACACCACCGGGCTAGACCAACTGGGCAAAGTGTTCGCCAAACTGGAAGGCGTCCGCGGGGTAACATCCGTCACCCGGGACCGCTCCAGTATTCCCGGCTTCGCTTAGAACCGGCGTCCCCAAGACAACCCCNCGTCCCCACGTCCCGGTTGACCGGCGGAAGCCGCCACCTGCCACGTCTTCACCGCCACGATGCGGTCATCCTATCGTCTACCTCTTATTGCTTGGAAGTATTAAAATCACGCTGTCTCAGCTTATTCAGTAAGGAGAAAACCATGGCCGTTAGAAAACCAGTGACACCGCAAGGGATGACCGCCAATCCGGCGTTCTCGCCCGGTGTTCAAGTAGGAGAGTTTCTTTTCATATCCGGCACCGTGGGAAATGACGCCACCGGAAATCTCGTTGGTGTCGGCGATTGTGAAGCCCAGACCCGTCAGGCGTTCGCCAACATAAAGTCCATCGCCGCCGCCGTGGGAGCATCCATGGACGACGTGGTGAAGATCACCTGTTTCCTGATCGATGTGGCCGATTATGCGGCCTATGGAAAAGTGCGGTCGGAAACCTTCGGCAGCGGCCCCCCGGCCAGTTCCACCGTAATGGTGGCGGCCTTGGTGCGCCCGGAGTTCCTGGTAGAAGTGGAAGCGATCGTCCACGTGCCCGGCGGGAGTTAAGGCTACCCTGCCGACGCACCGCCTTCGTAGAGGGCAGTGTCCGGGTGGAAGTCGCTCCAGGCGAACCAGAAGGCGTAGAAAGAGGGCAGCCGCTTCAAGGCCATCCCCTCTAACTCGCCGCTGATTGCCCGGCCGGTCAAAAGCTGCCAGGTGCTGCCAGTCTCCCGGTCCTTCATCAGCGCTATGCCGTCGCCGGTCTCCGGCAAAATGTCGAACCCCATGCTGCGGCCTTCGAGATTCCGGTCGAATATGGCGCCCGTCTCGGAAGTTAGGTCAAAGACAACCAACACCTGCTTGCCGGAGATGGAGTCGTTGATAAGCGGTTGCCGGACGATGGTCTGGAACGGATAGGCTTTCACCAGGCCTTCCGTGTTCACGCCCAGAACCAATTCCTTGCCGGGCAACCGCCGGTCTTTGTTGGACTCTCCGATGATGCCGGCCGACCCGCCCCGGTAGTACCCTTCGTAGCTATCCGTGTTGTATCTGCCGCCCTTGTCCAGCAACTGGGTGTCCGGGTGCAACTGGTACCACTGGTCCCAGGTGGTCTGCAGCGACGGCAAGATCTCCAATTGGGTGCCGCTCAGCGGTCCCCTGACGCCCCGGCTCAGGAACTGGCTCCATAGGGTGTCCGTCTGCCGGTCGTACATCACCAGCGCGTTCATAATCAGCTTGCCGGACACGCCGAAGGTGTGGGTGGTTTCGCCGATGTCGCGGGCATATACAATGCCCGTAAAGCAGAGGGGTCACCAAGTAACGGCGACGGGCACCCCTCCCACGGTGTCGTTCACGATCTCGTGGCGGCTCAGCATGTTCAACGGATAGGCCCGGTGGTCGCCGTTGATCGAAACGCCCAGGACCCTCTCGAAGGACTGCATCTGCTGGTCGGCCTCGCCCGGCCCAACGAAGCGGGGGTTGTCTATGGAGGGTATGCCGTCCTTACCCAGGACAGTAATGATGTCCAGGCTCACTACCGAATCTCCACCATTTCCAGCCTGGCCCGGGGTACGCGCTATCGTTACCTGTTGGGACCGAAGTTTCAGCACGGACTGACGGATCTGCGGCAAAAGGAAAACCGCCGCCACCAGGGCGATCAGCAAGAACGCGATGATGTACCCAGACTTCCCAGCCAGCGCCCCAAATAACCACATCGGCCAGCTCCTCCAGATTTAGCTCAACGGGATTGTATATGGGGTTGGATGCGGTTGGGGGGCTGGGGATGCGGCGGGGGAGGAAGTCGCTCAAGAAGTCTTATGGTAAGCTGGTATCGAATACGAGGGTCTGGTATAGGTAAACGATTGGAAGCTGCATGGATAGCCATCATAGCTGCTGTGATAGGCGTTATTGGAGTAGTCGCGGGTGGATTTCTGACCCTTATCGGAGGACGCTTTCAATCCCAGGACGCCGACCGTCGCCTCAAAACGCAGCTTGAGCATGAGGCCATACAACGCCGGGAAGACCAGATTCTTGCCGTCCAACTCGAATCGGTCGAAAATCTAAGGAAGTTTATCGACACTGCGTCATTAGCCATGCCAGAGTTAGGCGTGGTCATTGGTATTGTGGGCGACGAATTATTCACGCGAGTAATGCAAGACCAACAGAGAGCGTTGTCCTCAATGCTAGCCCTCCAAGAGCAGGGTGCCTANGATNATGTTTGGAACCTGGTCACTATTATGAAAGAATTGGCGAATGCGAGAGCCCCGGAGAGTCAGGGAAAATTGATTCAACCTATGACCGTTGCTCTCGGGACTCTGGAGTCGCGCTACAATGAGTTGAAGAAAAAAGCAATCTTGGCAGGAAGGCCCGAGTAATCCCGACAACACCCCGTTCATCGAACTTTAAGGGCGAGGCTTCCTGGTCCGAGTTCCGAAGCTCCACGAGAAGCTGGTAGAACTGGCTGGTTTCGTTTATGCACTGCCGTTGATTGGCCCTAACCGATCAATGGTCCTTATGTCTAGATGGTCACTTTAGGATTGCCGTCAAAAGCGCTATCCCGCCGCCCACCAGGACACCAATCAGGCCGATTCCGAGATTTGCAACGAAAGAGTCCTGAGAGAATGTATACAAGGAGAGTAACCTCCGGTTTTCGATCATGGCATGAGTTCCCGCTGGGTCCAACACCAAATCTAGACCCAATACATACTCACCGGTCAGAGCCAAGAACCTCTGTACAGTGCTCCCCTTGAAAGGTAAGGATAGGTCAATCGACTCCAAGGTCAAGTAACGATTCTTGTCCGGCTCCGTCAGCCAACATTTGACGGCGACGAGGGTAGATTCAGTACCACTTAATCTGGTGACCCTGATTTCTACTGAAAATGCATCGCCAGTTCGAAAAGGTAACCAGGATGCGAACCTATTACCTCTGATCCCTTTAGGCCTTGCCGAGACTCGAAAACTCTCTTCGGTGCCGTCGAACTCTATCGTTGCGGGCCAAAAGTTAGGCATGGCCTCATACCTCCGGCTAGGACGCTGGCTTTTCAAGTCTGGATTGTTTTCCGGTAAACTAGAGCCGCCGGGTGGTCGTGACGGCGACTACGGCTAAGCCCATGTGACGATGATTGGGGTGGAGAGTTCAAATACAGAAACATTCAGTGTCGGCAGAACCCCACGGTAGCGTTTGCGCTGATGTCAAGACCGGACTTGGCTGGCTAAATTCCTGTAATTCCGCCGACGCCTTGAATCTCGAGGACCTCCCGGAGTTGGCGTGCTTCAATCCCGAGTTGAGCCACATGCGCAACGATGCCCTTTAGGTTTTCGTTGACCGACCTGAGTTGCTTCACTAATTCAGAAAGAACCAATATTCCGGCAGTTGCGCCATTAATCGCCACATCCGCCTGAGAGCTGCCTGAGCCCTTCCTCGAGAAGGTCATCTGAAGTCTGAAAAACGCTCATTTGATACCGCCTCCCTTTCCACGCTCCAACCTGATGCAACCACTCTATCACCCGGCCTGCATCCCGTGTCAACGCAACGGTGCCTCCTTACAGTGTCGGTGCGACACGCGAGAGGTCAGTGTGTCGAGAACCGCTTCATTCGATGGAATCAGTAGGCAGGTTTGGGGGGCGAAGGTCGCCAACAATCTGGCCTGAAGGTGAGCCAAAGATTCTGGCCCCATAGCCCACCACCCGCTATAATGTAACCTCAATCAGCGGGCGTAGCTCAGTGGCAGAGCTCTAGCCTTCCAAGCTAGCCATGTGGGTTCGATTCCCATCGCCCGCTCCACTTCTAGAACGGACTGTACTTCCGGAGCTTAGTCGTCCGAAGAGACGCTTTCCAGTTGGTTGGCTGCTGCACGGACCGCGTCACCGTCCAGCACCACAATCAGTTCGCCGTTCTCGTTGGTTTGGAAGGATGAATCCTGGTGGAAGTCTTTTATCAGTTGGGCGATGGCGGTCTGCTGGTCTTCTGCTAGGGGCGTGGCGGCATCAGGTGAGATGTTCAAGTGGACACGGATCTCCGCAGTGAGCAGTTCGACTTCCACGGCGACTCGTTGTATCTGGGAGATGTTTTGCAGGTGGTTGCCCAGGTAGCAGCCACCGAACTGCATGAACTCGCACTGGCGGTCTTCAAACTCGCCTTGATTCGTGTACCTGGGCTCCAGTTCGTGCTCCGTCAGGTAGTCGCGGACATCTTGATCCTCGGAGTCTGGGTATTCCAGATCAAATGTCATGATGACCCGGAACATGAAGAAGTCGGCGGGTTCGACTTTTATGAACACGCTGGCACCGCCTCTTTTGCGACTGGTTTTAGCCGGTTGTTCCTCAGTGCGTGGGTCCTTCGACAAGCTCAGGACGAACGGGGCTGGCAGCATTGTCTATGGTAGGACCTTTTTAGCGATTTAGGCTGAAAAGCTTGACGGGCTTATAATGGATATGCTANAATANCTNGGTAGTCTCAACAAATTGTTGAGGCGATTTTTTTGCCCATCGCATCTGGGCACCCGGCCAACCGCCTTTTAGGGCGGNTATTTTTTTGTCCGGCACATCTTGGCTCTAGGTTGCTGTTCCTCTCCAGCCCTGCGTTCGCACTGAGTTTGTCGAAGGGTGGTCTAGCGTCCCACGTCTTTCATGATCTGGTCCACCACCGATGGGTCGGGCTTTATGGAGCCGTCGTCGATGCCGTGCATGGCGTCCACGATGGCGTCGTTGAAGGGGGTGGGGACTCCTACTTCCCGGCCTTTTTGGCATATCAGGCCGTTCATGTAGTCGATCTCCGAGTGGCGGCCTTTATGGACGTCCTGAGCCATGGAGGCCAGCCAGTTGACGTTGCCGCCGCGGCTGCTCAAGAAGTCGTCCAGCTCTTCGAAGACGTCGCCCTTGTCGGCATCGGCCCACATCTGGGCGGATTTGGCGCTGACGTCCACCACGTTCAGGCCCTGGGCCAGTCCGACCTGGCAGCCCTCCTTGGCCAGGTGGATGCGGAACAACCGGGTCCGGGGGTCTTTGGCCAGGTCCTGGGACCCCATGGCGGACATGGCGGAGATAGCGTTGCCCATGGAGTTCTGACACAGTTTNGACCAGCGCTCACCCCACAGGTTGTCGCTGGCGTAAGCGGCGTCGATGCGGTCCAGCATACCGGCAATCTTTTCCGATTTTGGGGTGATTGTGCCGTTGTGCTCCCCGACCCGGAAGACGGTGTGGCCATGGTCGCGGCCGGGTTCGCCGCCCCGGTTGACGTGGCCGGGTTCCCAGAGAGCGACCTCGATGTGGGAGGCCACGCAGCCCAAGGCCCGGTCGGGACCGACTATCTCGCCGATAGTGGGGTCGTTCCAGCAGTTCTGTATGGAAACGAAGAAGCCTTCGGGTTTTACGTACCGCTTGATGAAATGGGTGGCCCACTCGGTGTCGTAGGACTTGACGCTGATGATAGCGATGTCGAACAGGTCGTAGATATTCTGGGCGTCGGTCAGGTGCATGGCGTTGACCGGCACCGTGAAATCGCCCTGGCTACCGCTGGCCCGCAAGCCCTTGGACCGCATGGTTTCCACATGCTCCGGCCACATGTCNATGAAGGTAACGTCCTCACCCTCTTTGACGAAGTAGGCTCCCACGTAGCTACCTACCGCGCCAGCTCCAATGATGCCTATCTTGTCACCCATTTCAATACTCCTGCCCGGAGGCGGCTGGGGGCGGCCNCCGGATTTTAGCGATGTTTCGGCGTGCCTAGTCCAAACAAGGCCGACCGGATAATACTAGTTGAGAGGCAACGATCTAGCAAGTATGGGGGACGCTTGACGACGGTGAGGATGCCGGGATTCTAAATGCAAATCGACAAATGGCATACCGGCGAGTGGTTCGACAAGCTCACCACGAACGGTGGGTGTCGTCGTCTCCGTTCGTCCTGAGCTTGTCGAAGGACCCGGCGGCAAGAACTACTAACGTCTTTTACAGCGTGACCAATCGGGCGTTGATGATCTGGGGCAGGGCCTTGATCTCCTCTAGCACCGGCGGCGGTACCGGGTCGTCCAGACCGATGACCATCATGGCCATGCCTCTTGGGTTGAGCCGTCCTACGTCCATGGAGCTGATGTTTATGTTGTGGCGTCCGGCCAGGGTGCCCACCGCCCCGATCAATCCGGGCTGGTCCTGGTTGTCCACGAACAGCAGGTATGGGGTGGATGGCGTGATGTCCAGCCAGTAGTCGTTCACCTTTACCACGTGGGCCTCGTCCCGCATCGATGTGCCGGCGACGGTGATGGGACCTCCGGTGGTGTCCAGCGTCGCGGTAATCATGCTGACATATTCCGCAGCCGCCTCGTTGCTCTGTTCAGTCAGGCTGAGACCGCGTTGTTGGGCCAAGAATGGGGCGTTGATCAGGTTCACTTGCTCGCCGGTAACCGGTCCCAGCAAACCGGCCAATACCGCCGACTTGAGCATCGCCGTGTTGTGCTGGGCAATCTCGCCCTCGTAGCGGATAGTTACGCCCACGAACTGGCCCTCGGCCAAGTTGGTCAGCAGTTTNCCCACTATCAAGCCTACCTGGATGTAGGGCGCCAGCACGGCGTGTACCTCGGGCGGCAGGAAAGGGGCGTTGACCGTGTTGCGGGCTGGTTCCCCCGCCAGCACNGCCAGCACTTGCTCGGCCGCCTCGATCGCCACCTCCCGTTGCGCCTCCTGGGTTGAGGCCCCCAAGTGAGGGGTTGCCACCACTTTGGGGTGGCTCAACAAGGGGTTGTCGCCCGGTGGCTCCTGAGAGAACACGTCCAAGGCCACCCCGGCCAGCCTGTCGCCGTCCAAGGCCTCCAGGAGCGCTGCTTCGTCGATAAGCTCACCCCTGGCCACGTTGATTAGTCTTGCCCCAGGCTTGATCAGCGCCAGTTGGCGGGCGCTAATCATCTGCTGGGTTCCATCGGTGAGGGGGGTATGCAAGGTCACAAAGTCGGACTGGGCCAACATTTCGTCCAGGGTCAACAGCTCTACGCCCAGGCGGTTGGCATGGTCGGGAGAAATGAATGGGTCGTAACCGACTAGCCGCATGCCGAAGCTTTGAGCCCGGCGGGCGACTTCGGTGCCGACCCGGCCCAGACCCGCGATNCCCAGGGTCTTGTTGCGCACCTCGATGCCCATGAAGGCGCTGCGCCGCCACTCTCCCCCCTTAACCGAACGATGGGCTTCGGGGATATTCCGGGCGAGGGCCAGCATCAGGGCCAGCGTGTGCTCGGCGGCGGCCACGGTGTTGCCGGTGGGGGCGTTGACCACCGGAATGCCAGCGCTGGTGGCTGCTTCCAGGTCAATGTTATCCACGCCGATGCCGGCCCTGGCAATCACTTGAAGCTTCTTGCCNGCGCCGATGACCTCCGCCGTGACCTTCGTCTCGCTACGGACCACCAAGGCGTCGTAGCCGCCCAATATCTCCATCAATTCCGGGGCAGTTAATCCGTGTTTGGAGTCCACCTCGGCGCGAGTGCCCAGCAGGTCCACACCTTCTTGGGCGATGGGGTCGGCGACTAGTATTTTGGGCATGTTTGGAAGTCCTGTCGGTGATTTGGCGGGGAATCATGGAACCCGGCGACTCGGTGGTCAGTTGAATTTCAAATATAGCATAGAAATGCGGGCGTTGACCGCCGCTTCGGCCTTTAAGGGCATGGGCTATCCAATATGGAGTTGCTGAACCGGCAACGCATGCTGGAATTCCTTGACCCACTTTGCCGCCACGGTTAGGATTGTCTNTGGCGGCTTGATGGCTTCCTGAACTATCTACTTTGTCGAGAACCATCCATTAACCACTGGAGAGAATAAATCATGGCCGGAGAATTTACCGAAGAGTTTGTTGACGTGGGCGGCACGAAGATNCACATGATGTCAGGCGGGTCTGGTGAGCCGCTGGTGCTACTGCATGGGGCCGGAGGGAACGCCGGTTGGCTTCGCTACGTCCAGGCGTTGTCTGAGCGATATACCGTTTATATCCCGTCTCATCCGGGGTACGGACAATCGGAGCGGCCGGAGTGGCTGGAGACGATGGCGGATATGGCCTCCTTCTACACGTGGTTCTTGGAACAGCGAGGTTTGGAAGGGTCGCGGGTCATCGGCTTCTCCATGGGAGGCTGGCTGGCGGCCGAGATAGCCGTGAATTGCCGCCATGCCTTCAGCAAGCTGATGCTGGTCGACGCGGTGGGAATCAAGCCCGAGCAGGGTGAGATCGCCGACATCTTCATCATCAGCCCGGCAGAGGTGGCTACTTTGCTGTTCCACGACCCCAAACAGGCCCCCGAGTACGATCAGCTCTACGGACAATCACCCACGCCGGAGCAGGTGGCGATCGCCGAGGGAAATAGGGAAATGACGGTACGCTTGTGCTGGAAGCCTTACATGTACGACCTTCGACTGCCGCAACTGCTGGGACGCGTCAACATCCCTACCCGCATCGTCTGGGGCCGGGAAGACCAGATCGTACCGGCGGAGTGCGCCCAGCTTTACCACCAGGCGATTCCGGGGTCGGACCTGGTGCTCATCGACAATTGCGGCCACGTCCCCCAAGTGGAAAAGCCAGACGAGTTTGTCAAAACGGCGCTGGAATTTATGGCATAACAGCTATCTGCGGTCAGCTTTCAGCCTACCGGAGAATGTTTTCAGATTAAGGAGTTCAGGTTTCATGGAAGTTTATTACTTTACTGAGATGCCCTATGCNGAGTTTCCCGAGTCGGAGGTGGAGAAGTATCCGTCGATGCGGCTTACTTTTCCCAACACTTATTTTGATCCCAAGAAGGGCCACGACCTGTTCAAACGTTATCTGGACGAGTATCAGTACGCTGAAGAGGTGGGCTTTGACGGGTTGATGATAAACGAGCATCACAACACCCCTTCGTGCATGGACGTGGAGGTCAATATCAGCGGGGGCATCCTGGCCCGGATCACCTCGCGGGCCAAGATTTTGATGCTGGGAAATATGCTGCCCACTTCGGACAATCCGGTGCGTTTGGCGGAAGAGATCGCCATGCTTGACGTTATATCCGGGGGGCGCATCGTCTCCGGATTCGTTCGAGGTATCGGCATCGAGAGCTGGGCCAACAATACCAACCCGGTGTACAATCGGGAGCGGTTCGAAGAGTGCCACGACCTNATCATCAAGGCATGGACCACGCCCGGTCCGTTCCGGTGGGAAGGAAAGCATTACCAATACCGGGCGGTTAATCCCTGGATGCTGCCGATACAAAAGCCCCATCCCCCGGTATGGGTTCCCGGTACCGGNAGTCCGGAGACGGTCCAGTGGGCGGCCCACAACAAATACACCTACGCCGCGTTTCTGACGCCCTTGGAAGTGGCTAAGACGCTGTTCCAGAATTACCGAGAGTACGCCGCCGCCGACGGTTGGGAGGCGGGGCCGGACAAGTTTGCTTTCATGATCTGCTGCCACGTCAACGAAACCGAGGAAAAGGCCCAAGAGGCGGGCAAGGCCTTCCTNTGGCGGATGAACTATCCCTTGAGGGGTCCCAAGGAGTACTGGTCGCCACCGGGTTACACGTCCCGCGCCGGAGCCGCCGCCGTGGCCAACCGCCGTCCCACACCCCTGAACGAGATGTCCTACGCAGAGCTGCAAGAAAACTACCACTTGGTGGTCGGCAGTCCGGACACGGTGATAAAGAAGCTACGCCACATCAAAGAAGAATTGGGCGTGGGAGCGCTATTGCTGGAGGCCCAGGGAGGCCGCCTGTCCCACGAGGACACCATGAAGTCGCTGGAACTCTTCGGTAAAGAAGTGCTCCCTGCGCTGAAAGACTGATNGAGGTTCGTCTCCTGTCGGCTGACCGCCCGATAAAATCGGGGCTGACGGCTACACCAGACAGGTCACCGAAAGCTCGGCGCAGGTGTCTCTGATGTACTCGAGAACTTCCGGGTGGAACGGTATGCCCTCTTTCCGGCGCACCGCTTCGACCTCGGCCTCAGGCTGACCAGCCACCAGCACCCGTTCGTGACCCGGAGCCGGCTTGGTGCTCTTCATCATCTGAAGCNACTCGTCCATCTGTTCCTTGAACTCGTCCACCGGGGTGAAGGCGTCGATGCTGTAGGCGGCGACGTAGTGGCCGAAGTTGGGACGTCCGGGGACCGCCCCGTATCCCATTCCAGTGAGCAGTCCGGCCATGATATCCACCATGCAGGATAGGCCGTAACCCTTGTGGGAACCCAGCTCACGGGTGCTGCCCAGTGGCAGAAGAGTGTAGCTATCGGGAGCGTCAATCTCTTCCATGATGGGATTGCCTTCGGCATCGGCCAGCCAACCCGGCTCCAGTTTGCTGCCCAAACGGCGGGCGATGCCGATCTTGTTGCCGGCCACGGTGCTGGTTGCGGCGTCGAAGACAAAGGGAGGCTCGTTCTTGGCCGGCACCGCTATGGCGATGGGGTTGGTGCCAAGCCGGGCCTCGGCTCCATAGGTCGGAACCACTGATGGGGGGCAACTGGTCATGCAGATGCCAATCATGTCGTGTTCAAGGGCCATCATGGAGTGGTAGGACGCCATTCCCAGATGCCGGGCGTTGCCGATGGTTACCATCCCCAGTCCCACGTTTTTCGCTTTCTCGATGGCGATATCCATGGCTTTCGGGGTAATGATCGTGCCCAGGCCACGATCCGAGTCGATGGTGGCCGTGCTTGGCGACTCCCGCACCACCTTCCAGTCGGGACGGGGATTGATCTGGCCGCTCTGAAACCCNGTNANGTAGCTTTTGAGCATGTTAGAGACGCCGTGGGTATCAACGCCCCTCAGGTCGGCCAATACCAGCACATCGGCTCCCAGCTTGGCGTCCTCCGCTGGCACTCCCAGCTTTTCAAAGATGTGGGCCACGGTCTGCCCCAGGGCATCCCCGTGTACGATTTCGGCTTCTTCCAGGTTAACTCTGAACTGTTCTAGCAATACCACTCTCCTAGTTTTCGCCCCGTTGGGCATCGAGTTATTGTCGCGGAGTCCAGTAACTCCACGTCCGATACACATTTGTGCTNGCAGTATAGCATCGGACTACATTCGGCATCCAATGAGCTGGAGACTAGGCATCGTGGTCCNCCGCCCTCGTCATTACGGCCCTTCCGCGGAAGGGGAGTCCGGGAAGCATTTCGTTATAGAGGCAAATGCTCGGGAAAAGATCAGTCTCGGGGTTCCGGCTTTGCCGCGACGAGTGACCNGTGGCCGGAACTGACGCCCCCCTCCCCCATTTCGTGGTGTGCTTGTCGAATCTCTGGGAGTTTTGGAATCAAGACCTCCAATCTCTCTGACCCCCGGCTTGAACTTAAGGTTCGCTTTGCCTAAATTGAAATTCAGGGATCGACCGGGTNGTTGGAGGATACAGAAGTTCAAGTGTAGGGATCGGTTAATGCGAAAAGTANATCTGGCCCCAAGATTCAAGCTATGGCTGATTCTGGGAACCACGGCGGGCCTAATCATCACGGCATTGTTGGCGTTGATGTTGGCATGGGGACCGCCGCCCGTTTTTGAAACCCCCAAAGCGGCAACGACCCACGGTAATCTGTCCGATTCCCGACCTATCNTAGCTCCGCTCCACACTTTGGCTGGGACGACGGGGCTGCCGCCGGGAATCTTTGACGTAAGATCCGATTCTAATACTCCGGTGTTGGCCTTCAGCAGCGGCCTGGCATTTGCCATGTCTTTTGGAGCACTTTGGGCCGCTCGCCGCCGTCACGGCGCCGGTGTCCCGAAGCTAGTTTCCACCGGACTTAGCACCCGCCAAAAAGTGTCTCCGGCCGTCTCCCTGTAGCGGGACTAGGTGAGGTAGCTTTGGCAGTGGCAAGACCTNCGGAGTCTGCGGACCCAAACGTCCTCAGGACTAGACGGCCNGGAGGGCGGCGGCAGTGAGCGGNGCGTTATCCAGTGTAATCGCCATGTCCATGTTGATGTTGGTTACCGTTCTGGTATTCCAGATCATGGACATCGTGTGGAACACCCAGGTATACGGCCATCAAGAATTCACCCGGCGGATCGAGGAGCGGCAGGCCACGGCCGTCGATGTGGAATCAACTTCAGACACTACCACGGATTGCCTTNCATATACGGCCACCGTAGCTAACACCGGAGACACCATAGTCACCGATTTCACCGAGATGGACATCCTGGTCCAATACACCGATAGTNGGGAAAATCAGGTCGCGTCTCGTCTGGTGTACACATCGAATTGGACTATCAGCATGAGTCCNGATANCCGGGACCCGAACGCCTGGAACCCCGATGAAACCGCTNCGATCNCTTTCACTCTGCTCTTGGCGCTCAAGGACAATACTCGTGGAACGGTGGTGGTAGTCACGCCTCAGGGGGTGGTGGATTCCAGCTACTTCAGCTGTATCTGTGCGGTCAGTGACACTGGATATTTGAGCCCCACCGCTCAAGCCGCCGACACGGGTGGGGACGGCGACGGCTTCGAGTCAGATCCAACTAACGCCTTTNCCGACGACGCCTCTTCTGCCACCAACGTTGGGGGCGACGGAGACCGGCACCGGTTCTACGACTATGGAATCTCCCTGAAGAGCAGTTGCGACATCAGCGGGATCGAGGTGCGGCTGGACTGGTGGTTGAGCGCTCTCGGCGGCGGCAACAGCATAGACGTGGAGCTGTCCTGGGACGGCGGGACTTCGTGGACGGCGGCCAAGACCGACGCGGTGGAGAGCACCTCGGAGCGCAGCGCGATTTNGGGAGGTTCTTCCGACACCTGGGGCCGGACCTGGTCGGNCGCGGAACTCAGCGATAGCAATTTCCGGGCTCGGGCCACAACCAACGGTTCCGGCGGCCTGACCTACTACCTGGATTGGGCGCCGGTCAAAGTGTATTACGCGCCTTAATGCCCGCACCCGTCCATGGCTCCCAGCATCATGCCTTGATATAATCGCGCCATTCCTATCTAGGGTGGTGCGGAATTGACAATGGCTAGAGACCAANCCCTGAGNATCATGGCGCGTCTGGGCGCCCAACCGGCGGTGGCATTTTACGAAGGCGGCGTCGCTTCGGCAATCTCGGCGGTCCTGTCAGAGATGCCGCTGCCTTTCAGCGTGGATGAATTCGGTAATATCATCGTGCGCGTTCCTGGGCGAAGTTCGGAAGTTCCGCCTCTGGCATTAGTTGCCCACATGGATCACCCGGGCTTCGAGGCCGTGGCAGTCAATGACGGGTACTTGGTNGGCGAAGCTTTGGGCGGNGTGCCCGAATCCAGTTTCGACAAGGGAGTGCCGCTTCAGGTTGTTTTGGCCGATGGACAGCGCTTATCGGCGGAAACCGCCGGCCGTAACGGGGCCGAAAACCGGCGGCAGGTTCTCATTAAACTGGACCAACCCAGGGAAGTGGCTCTGCCGTGTTCGGTGGTTTTCGACCTTCCNGATTTCCAGTTGGAGGGCGATATCATCCGCATGCGGGCGGTAGACGATCTGGCCGGTTGTGGCAGTATCCTGGCGGTCTTGTCCGGATTGTCGGGAAAAGCACCCGATGGGGATGTCTATGGCATTTTTACTCGCGCCGAAGAAGTGGGACTGGTCGGAGCCCGGCTGATGGCCGAAGCGGGTACTTTACCGGCCAACACTCTGGTCCTGTCTGTCGAATCCAGCCGCACCCTGCCCGGCGCGGAGATGGGTAGCGGGCCGGTGATACGAGTTGGTGACGCGGGTTATACCTTCAACGCTGAGGCTGAATCGGCATTGATCCGCGCTCGGGAGACGTTGCAGGCCAGGCCCGAGGGATTCAATGTACAGCGTCAGTTGATGAGCGGCGGCACTTGCGAGGCCAGCGCATTCGCCATGCACGGTTACCGGACCACCGGCATCGCCTTTCCACTGGGGAACTATCATAACGGTGGGGAGGACGGAGCCATAGAGGCTGAATACATCCATGTGGACGATTTCATGGGTGGCATCGAGTTGATGCTGGAGGCTTCTTACCGGGTGTCCGACCGGGAAAATACCGGGTTCCGGCAGCGGTTGCGGGAAGTCCCCGACGACTTCCGCCAGCGGCTGCGGGATACGGTTCAGCGGTAGGGTCGGTCTCAGGTAACACCGTTCGCCCTGAGCTTGTCGAAGGGTCGTTCCGCCGAAGGATGGTTCGACAGGCTCACCACGAACGGGAGATGTAGCTCCGGATTTTAGCCGGGGATTCGAAGAAGGCGGTAAGCCGGGCCCTAGGCCAACCCCACCACCCTCACCCGGTTATTGTTGCTGTCGGCGATGAACANGTTACCGGCCCGGTCTACGCCAACCCCGTGGGGACGGTCCAGTCCCGCGGCAGTAGGATCACCGCCGTCGCCATCGGCTCCCAGGTGTCCCCCGGCCACGGTGGTGACCACTCCGGTAACGGTGTCGATGCGCCGGATGGCGTGGTTTTCCGTGTCCACCACGAGGATGTTGTCTTGATGGTCGCACCGGATGGCTTTGGGTCCGTTCCAGGTGGATGCCAGGGCGGGTCCGCCGTCGCCGGAGTAGCCCTTTTCGCCCGTCCCCGCGAAGGTTGACATGATTCCGTTGGCNTTTATCTTCCGGACCCCGTGGCCCTCACGTTCACAGACGTAAGTGTTGCCCTTGCTGTCCATGCAAACGGCCCTGGAACCGAAAAAGCTGGCCTGGACCGCGGGACTGCCGTCGCCCGCCCGGACTTTTTCGCCATTTCCAGCGAAAGTGGTGATGATGCCGGTCGCCAGGTCCAAGCGGCGTATTCTTTGGTCCTGGATGTCGGCGATGAGCAGCCCGCCCTTACCGTCGAGGAAAGCGTCGTTAGGCTCTTTTAGCTGGGCCAGGTTGCCGGGGCCGCTATCGCCGCCGTATCCTGGCTCGCCGGTGCCNGCCACGGTTGTGATAATCCCGGTTGCGGCTGCGATCTTGCGAACGGCGGCGTTAAGCCTATCGACGATATAGATGTCGCCGTTGGTATTGACGCACAGGGAATAGATCTGATTAACCGTCGCTTGCAGCGCGGGGCCCCCGTCGCCGGAATACCCCTCCGCCCCTGTACCCNCCACGGTCGTAATCACGCCGGTTGTAGCGTCGACGCGGCGGACGGTGTGGCCCTTGGCCTGACCAAAATACATGTTTCCTTGCTGATCGAAGTCGCACATGAAGGGGTCATTGATCAACGCCAGCTCAGCCGGCCCGTCGTCGCCGCTATACCCCGGCTCACCGGTTCCGGCGATGGTTTGGATGATGCCTTTGGTGATGTTCATGGTGGCTCCCTTGAGTTACAGAGGATTAGTTGTGGTGCTGAAATCCCCCGATCCCCCCTTTATTAAAGGCGATTGTGTACTTTGCAAACCCAGTCACGAACCCCGATGCCCGCGAACAGCTTTCCAAACCAGAACTAACCCAAATGGGGCGAGCACAAGACCGAAATATACCGGTTCTTCCGTGTCCTCAATCCACCCATACCACAATGCGGTCAGTGAGAGTACGCCCACAGCTNTGATTAACAGCCCCAATGTGAATTGGACAACTCTTCCCTTTTCCCCTGCCCATTCGAAAACGGCATCCTTGATTTGGCCTTCGACAGTTGATGCCCTTTCTTGGGTTNCAGAAACCGCCGAATCAGCTCCTTTACACTCCGGACACCGTATCGACGTGGAAGATGTCTCTTCGGCCTCTTCGGTCCATGTGTGCCCTTNATCGCAGGTCAGGTGAAANATCGGCATCTAATCCCAGCCGTTCCGAAATAGGTGTAGGCGTTCGATTCCGCTCTCTGGTACAAAATCAGTCCCCCTACAAGCTCTAGTCGATTACTCCTTCATCGACAGCTTTGGCGATGGCCTCAGCTTGATGTCAAGGGATATTTGCCTTTATTAAAGTGGGGCCAGGGCGAGTTCGTCCTACGCTGACTGCTGACTGCTGATGGCTGACCGCTACCCGCCAACGGCCCCGTTATACCAATCCAATATCTCGCTGCCGGTCATGAATACTACTCCATGGAACTGGCGGATGTACTCCCAAATCATGTCGTAATACTTGATGCGGTGGGGCACGCCGGTGATGTAGGGGTGGGTGGAGACGCACATCACGCGCGCGCTTTCGGCGCCTTCCCGGTAGAGGGTGTCGAACTGGTCCCGGGCTCGCTCGAATATCTCGGNGGACTTGTGATTTTGGGCCAGGTAGATGGGGATGTCGTTAAGCTCCAGCGTGTAGGGCACCGACACCAAGCGTCCGTTTTCCACCTTCATCTCGTAGGGTTGGTCGTCGTTGCACCAATCGCAAACGTACTCGATGCCCTCTTCCACCAGGATGTCTGGCGTCTCGAAGGTCTCGGCCAGGCCGGGACCCATCCAACCCCGGGGCGCCGTGCCGGTGAAATCTTTGATGGTGCTGATGGTCTTGCGGATGGTTTCCCGCTGGTCGGGTTCGGCGTTGATAATTCGCTGGATGAAGCCGTGGCCCATCATCTCCCATCCAGATTTGAGGCTCTCCTCCACCAGATGGGGATAGGTGTTGCACACCGACGCGTTTAGGCTAACGGTTGCCCGAATGCCGTGGCGGTCCAGCACCTGTTTCATCCGCCAGAAGCCCACCCGCATGNCATAGTCGTACCAGGCATAGTTGGGGACATCGGGAATAACGCTGCGGCCTTGGGGGACGGGCAACACGGTGCGGGCCATGGGCTCGTTGATGTCCCACTCTTCCACGTTGATAACCGGCCACACCACGACCCGGGCGCCGCCGGGCAGTTTCANGGGTTCACGCTCGAAGATGTTTGAATAGTCGGATCGGGGATTGGGCATAGTCGCTCCTTCGTGGCCAGCCGACAGCAATCGGCCTTCAGCGCTCAGCTAGCNCTTACCACCTATCTAGCGCGACGAAGGCGACTCAGATCCAGAATCGNGTTCGCGCGTCTAAAATGGGAGGGGGCTGAAAGCTGATTGCTGTCCGCTGATTGCTCCGATCAGGCTGAGAGGCCCAGGGCCTGCAGGCCCACTTTGGCGATGGCTTCATCGTCCTCGGCGGCCAGCCCGCTGACTCCGATGCCGCCCAAGATTGCCCCTGAACCTGGGTGCAACACGGTCACGCCCCCCTGGANGGCGGCCAGCATGGGGTCTCCCATCTCGGCCACGGTACGGCCCTGGCTAGCCATTCGGGCGGCATAGTCCTTGGAATCCTGGCCGGAGATAGCGCAGGTGTAAGCCTTACGCATAGCCATGCGCTGGGGACCCTTTCGGCACCGGTCCATCCGGGCAAAATCCATGATATCGCCGTTGTCGTCGACGATGGCTATGGCGACGGGATGGGCTAGATCTTGGGTGGCTTTATCCAGCATTNCTTCCATGGCCCTTCGTGTTTGGTCCAAGCTGAGCATAGGCTTGTCGTACATAACAATCCCCCGTAGGCAGGATTGGGTAATTCTACACTTGGGGGCTATGGGGGGCAAGGGAAGCGAAGCGGGGATGGGGTGGACCGGCAGAGACGATGAGGTTGACGCTGATTATTGTTTGGAAGGGCACATGACATCCCCGAAGGAGCAAAAAACGCAGCAGTNGTTCGCATTGGGACGCAGAACAGTATGGCAATTGGCGCACTCGTGGAAGAACTGGCATGCGTCAGTAGGCATCTCTAGGTCTTCCGAGAAGCCGCATTGGGGGCATGTCAGTTTGGAATTGGTGGTAAATTGCATGAGCTTTCCCTTTCGAGATCCTGGACCGGGCTACTCTTCCGGCGCCGGGCAACGAGTGTGATCTACTAAGTTGGANGCCTCAGGCCGGAGAGGGATGCGGCCTTTTCAAACATCCCCTCGGGGGCTAGGCCGGGGAAGCGGTCCGGGTACATGGCTTCGGCCAGTCCTTCCATCACGTCGATAACTCTGGGACCGTGGCGGCTGGGGATGCGGCCGTCAAACAGGAAGACTTGTTCCTGTTGTACCGCCGGTAGTGTGGTCCAATCAGGTAGGGAACTCAGCCATCCGGATGTTTCCGCGGATATCCGGGACGGCTCGAAGGCGCAGGGCATGACCATCAAGTATTCGGGCTGGTAGTCTAGAACCTCCCGCCATTGAATCTCCCGGGATTTGCCCCATTTTTCGGCCAGTCCCTCCTGGCCTCCGGCNAGTTCCACCAGTTCGGGGACCCATTGCCCGGTGTTGCGTAGCGGTTCCAGCCAGTCGACACAGAAGACCCTGGGCCGAAGCTTGATGTCTTGAAGTCCGCCGGTCACGTGGTCCATCCGGCGGCGCAAATCATCCACCAAGTCTTGTGCTCGCCGGGGAACCTGGGCTGCCTGGCCGACGTTTAAGATATTCTGGAAGATGTCATCCAATCCGGCGGGCCGCACGGTAATTATTTCCGGCTGATAGTCTAAAACTTTGGCGGCGGTCTCGAATACCGATCCACTGCCGATGGCGCAAACTTCGCATAGCTCCTGGGTGATTATCAGGTCCGGCTGGAGCTCTCGAAGCAAGTCGCCATCGATCCAGTAAAGGGGGTTATTGTTGGTTCGGGCCTGCTGGATGATCGCGTCGATCTCCGAGCTTTCCAGGTGGCGGATATTCCTCAAGCTACGGCTGACCACCGGCTTTTCGCCGACCGTCTCCGGGTAGTCGCAGGTATGGGACACGCCCACCAACTGGTCTTCCATACCCAGGGCGCACACCATTTCGGTGGCGCTGGGAAGCAACGAGCATATGCGCATCGACTAGGCCTCTTCAAGTGATGGAGCCAGTATAGGCGGCATCANCGAGGCTATCAAGGACATAGAAGGAATCAGCTTTCAGCTGACAGCCGGTCCGCGTTGCAGAAGCCAAAAGGGACAGCGAAATGCTCATAGCCTGTGCTACTACGTCGTTGAGGGCGTTGATGGCCCGTGCTAGAATTGGCATGGCAAAACAGGGGAGATTCGTTTTTGGTAAAAATACTGGACGGGCGGACACTGGCCAAAGAAATCCGCGCCGAGGTGGCGGNGGGTGTGGCCGAATTGCTCCAGAAACACCAGGTTAATCCAGGTCTGGCCGCAGTGCTGGTTGGTGACGACCCGGCGTCGGCTATCTACGTCCGCAATAAGCGCCGAGCCTGCGACGAAGTGGGCATGTTCAGCGAAACCTTTACCATGCCGTATATGGCGACACAGGCGGCGCTGGTGGAAAAGTTGGAAGAACTGAATGCCGACCATCGCTTCCACGGNATCCTGGTCCAGTTACCGCTACCGACTCACTTCGACGAAAACGCCGTGATCGAGGCCTTGCTGCCCCATAAGGACGTGGACGGTCTGCACCCGTATAACGTGGGAAAGCTGACACAGGGCCGTCCTGATTACATCCCCGGTACGCCCGCAGGCATCCAGCAGTTGTTGGTGCGCAACGGATATGACCCTGAGGGACAAAACGTCGTCATATGCGGCCGCAGCAACATCGTGGGCAAACCTCTGGCCAACCTGTTGATGAATCGCCGGCCGGGGTCAAACGCCACCGTCACCGTGTGCCATACCCGCACGGAAAACCTCTCCGAAATCACTTTGCAAGCCGACATTCTGGTGGCGGCTATGGGCCAGCCGCTGGGTATAACCGCCGACATGGTCAAGGAAGGGGCGGTGGTCGTAGACGTGGGCATCAACCGGGTGGTGGACACCGACCGTAAACAAGGCTACCGGCTGGTGGGGGACGTTGATTTCGAGGCAGTGTCCGAAAAGGTTGAGGCCATCACTCCGGTACCAGGTGGTGTGGGNCCAATGACTATCGCAATGCTCCTAGTGAATGCCCTAACCGCTGCCCGGCTCACTTTGGAANATGATGAGTAGCAGCCATCAGCATTCAGCTATCAGCCATAAGAAACAGACGAAGAACTCTGAAAGCTGATCGCCGAAAGCTCTCCCCCATGCGGACCAGCGACTTCGATTATCACCTTCCTCAGGACCTCATCGCCCAGACTCCCATCGAGCCCCGGGACGCTTCTCGATTATTGGTGTTGGACCGGGGAAGCGGGCGTCTTCAGCACAAGCATTTCCATCAGATCGTTGAGTACCTTCTAGCGGGCGACGTCATGGTGTTCAACCAGAGCCGGGTCATCCCCGCCCGGTTGCGAGGGCGGCGGACCGACACCGGCGGCAAGGTGGAATTTCTGCTATTGAAGCGGGAGAGTCCGGGGGTGTGGCAGGCTTTGGCCCGGCCGGGCCGCCGCCTAAAAGCGGGAGCGACCGTGACCTTGGAGCAGGCCGGGCAGATTCGAGTTGAACCAACACCCGCCACCTTCGACGTGGAAGTGTTGGATTCTGGCCAGGACGGAATCAAGACTATCCGGTTGTTCAACGAGGACGATATAAACCGCTTTGGCGTGATGCCCCTTCCGCCTTACATCCATGACAGGCTGGAGGACCCGGAACGATACCAGACGGTGTATGCGCGCCAACCCGGCAGCGCNGCTGCGCCTACCGCCGGCCTGCACTTTACCCAAGAGCTGCTGGACAGCCTAGCATCACACGGGGTTGAATCGACGTTCCTTACGCTGCACGTTGGACTGGACACGTTCCGCCCGGTGCAGGAAGAGGACCCCAGCCAGCACCGGATACACACCGAATACTACGAGCTAAGCCAGGAAACCGCTGATGTATTAAACCGTGCCCGGAGCGAGGGCCGGCGCGTCATAGCCGTGGGAACAACCTCGGTGCGGGTGCTGGAACATACGGCCCAAGAGATAGAAAGACAAGGCCGGGAGCAGTTGGCCCAGTGTCAGGGCCAGGCNGATCTATTCATCGTGCCGGGCCACCGGTTCCNCATGGTGGACGCCATGGTGACCAACTTCCACCTGCCCCGCTCCACCCTCCTGATGCTGGTATCGGCCTTCGCCAACCGGGAAACATTATTGGGAACCTACCAAGTCGCCATTCGCGAGCGGTACAGGTTCTACAGCTTTGGGGATGCGATGTTGATATTGTAGAAAACCGCAAATTAGGGTTGTACAANTGTACAATAGTCTACGTGAGGAAACCCATGGACATCGTTGTGGATACATCGGTGCTCATAGCTGTAATTGCGAATGAGCCGGAGAAGGATCGATTGATCCGGCAAACGACCGGCGCAGACCTGCTAGCACCTCCATCGTGTCATTGGGAGATTGGAAACGCGTTTTCGGCGATGCTGAGGCGGGGACGCATTACATTGTCGCAGGCGCAACATGCCATTCAAGCGTACCGGGAGATTCCCGTGCGGTTCGTAGATGTGGATCTGGTCCAGGCGGTGGAGTTGGCTGACCGCTTGGGAATCTATGCCTATGATGCCTACGTTATTACCTGCGCCTTAAATCAGAGGTGCGCGATTATCAGCCTAGACCGAGGGTTGGTAACGGCGGCAAAATCAGCAGGGGCAGATGTACTGGAGGTGAGCCGATGAAGGTCTACACCTATTCTGAGGCAAGGCAGAGTCTTGCTTCCGTCCTCGAAGNAGCCCATAAGGAAGGAGCGGTTGGGATTCGCCGCAAAGATGGGCGGATGTTTGTCATCCGGCCGGAGCCTACGAATGGGTCTCCTCTTGATATCAATGGTATGGATCTGGGCGTGACCACAGATGAGATTGTCGGATTCATTCGGGAAAGCCGTCGAGAGTCGTAGAGAGTCAGCCCGGCCACCGGTTGGGCCCTTTGCGGTGCAAAGGCGAAGCCAAATCAGAATACAAAACAACAGCCGGATGCTGGGGGAGGCGNAGGATGAGCCGTTACGCACAACAGCCAGAGGGGCCGCCATCCGGCTATGTTCGTGGCAGTGATATCTCCCTTGAGGAGTGGCAGTCATGTAATCTCGCGGTAGACCATCATGGTGAACTTTACTGCTATTTGGGCTACCGCCCGGACCGCGATCAGCGTCGTGACCTCGCGTATTATAGCGTTAGGAATGGCTCTCACAATCCAGATGGTCGATTTTCGTTCCGATTTTTACGCCTATTTGGTGGGTCTTTGTCCTACGACTCTTTCTTCCCCGACCGTTCGTACTACAAGATGCTTGATGATCGAAGAGTAGTGTTTCCGGGAGTAGCAGATTTCTACTTTGGCGTAATGAATTGTAAGAATGGCGGCGAAGACCATGAGCTTACGCGTTCGTTGTTTGGCGGGACTGTCCGAGAGATACAATTGGCAGTCCAATGCCTAGGAATGGCCATCGGTCAAGACTTACCTGTACACCAGAAACGACCTCGGTTAACAGCCTCGATGCAGCGCGACAATCGTTGCGACATTACCCACTGCGTGATTCCTATGAACTTCCCTTATATTTGCCTGTCCGAGTCTCAGTGCTTATGGGGGCATATTTCACTGTCGGGATTTTATCTAACTCTCGCTCTTATTGCAGGAGAGGCGGGCATAGTTCGTTCCGCATTACTAAACGAAGGCCTGTCAGAGGAATCTTTGGAGCGCTTCATTGCGTGCGACGCCAATCAGCATATGCTGTTGATCGACGATCTCGACGTATAGGTGAGATCAAAACTGTCTTAAAAGCCGATGGAGCAGCCCGTCTTCGGGCCGCCCTCACTGCAACCTAGTATGTCATCCACGGCCTAGGGTGCACGAAGTACAAAATTCTTTTACGTATCATAGCCGCAGCATCGCATCAGCGGTGCTGATGTTGTGATATAATGGATATACATTGTATATACAGGCGAGTAAGCCATGATAAAAACCCTCACGGCCCACGGCAACAGCGCCGCCTTGATTATCGACAAAGCGCTGTTGGAGATTCTGAACATCGACATGAATACCCCGTTGGAAATAGTGACTGACGGGGAGAACTTGATAATCTCGCCGGTCCGCGACGATAGCCAACCTGACCTGGTAGCCAAGGCGCTGGAGAAGGTTAACGCTCGTCATGAAAAGACGCTGAAGAAGCTGGCCGATTAGCCGGTGGAGCCCCGGTTCTTGCAGTTGGCCGATGTTGTCCGGATTCATGTCGACCAGATAGAACGGTACGGGGGTCCGGCCGGTATCCGGGATCTGGGACTCTTGCAGTCGGCGATCGCTATGCCACAAGCTTCGTTCGACGGTGAATGGCTGCACCGCGACTTGTATGAAATGGCGGCAGCCTATGCCTTCCACGTGAGCCGAAATCATGCATTCACCGATGGCAACAAACGAACCGCGCTCGCATCTGCTCTGGTTTTCCTGGAGATCAACGGTATTTCTACCCAAGACCCGGAAGGTCGGCTCTACGAAACAATGATCGATGTTGCTTCCGGCGTATTGGACAAGTTGGGCTTAGCTCAAGTGTTCCAAGGCCTTGCCGGGGAGTGACGCGGGTTCACTTTGAGTTCAGTCGGGGGAGGCCTGTATTTGCTCCGCTGTGAAGCCGGTTGCTTGGCAGGTGTTCCCGCCTACGGCAACTGCAGCAACTGCAAAATATTCCCGTCAGGGTCTTTTAGGGTGGCGATCCAGCCTCCCCAGTGTTCCATCTCCGGGGGGCGGATGAACTCTACGCCTTGGTCTGCCAGGCGCTGACAGATGGCATGGATGTCCTGAACGCCTAGGTGGGGCATCACCCGGTAAGGGTCGCGGGATGCTCCTTCCACTTCTCCGTGCAGGCCGATGTTGAAGCGGATGTCTCCCAACTGGAAGGCGATGAAGTCTTCGTGGCGGGAATGAAGAGGCAGTTGCAGCAGGTCGTGGTAGAAGCGGAACATCCGCTCCAGGTCATCGGTCCAGAGGGTTATTCCTACAACGCCGGTAATCATCTTAGCTATCAGCGCTCAGCTTTCAGCCATCAGTCGGCCGGGCCGCGAGTTTTGGGGAGGCCGGAGTCGTTCGCTAACGGCTATGCGGTCTGGGCGGCTCGTTTGGCGGCGGCGCAACTGGGGCACCACCCGTAGAAGTCCACCCGCTGCCAAGCGACTTCGAATTGGGACTCCTTGGAGATACGATTTCTAAGGCGAAGGACCGCGTCCTGTCCGGTGTCGGTGTCGATGACGGTCTCGCATTGGATGCAGACCAGATTGACGTGGGGTTCCATGTTTGCTTCGTACCGGGACATCTTCTGGAAGGGCAGTTCCTGTATCAGGCCGCTCCTTTGCAGAACGCCCAGCGTCGAGTAAATGGTGGCCAGCGTCATGGACGGNAAATGGTCTCGCACTCGCTCGAAAATCTGTTGCACGGATGGATGGTCGGTGGAGTTGAGTACCGCCTCNGCGATGGCGAGACGTTGCGGCGTTACCCGGACTTCCCACTCCCTCAATCGTTCCACTAGCTCTTGTTGGGTCAACATAAATACTCCAAGGCACTTGGCCTAGTAGTAGTGAATGGCNTGACGACGGGATACTTCCAAGTCAGGCCGAACTGCTGTTCACTATAACGGGAATCCATGGACCTGGCAAGCGAAATGCCGCAACCCATGGTCGCAATACGTGCATCTGGTGAATGNATTCGAGCAACCCTCAAAGAGCCGGCAACGTTTCCTTAAGTCCGCGGCCTGGTGGCGTAGAAGCAACGGTTACCTTGAAACGCCATGCCGCCTGAGATATGCTGTGTGACTGCGGAGAGATGGCTGAGCGGACGAAAGCGCCGGTCTCGAAAACCGGTATANNNTCGACNGTATCGTGGGTTCGAATCCCACTCTCTCCGCCAGATTTGAGGCTGATCTTTCCTGTAATGCGTTCACTCCGGTGATTGAAGTTGCGGACGAGTTTCGAAGGGTTAACGCAAAAGCGCCGACAGTTGATCCTTAACTGAATGCCATTCTGAATCTAGGATCGAAAACACCGCCGAATCCCGGATGGCGCCGTCGGTTGCCACTCGGTCTCCCCGTATTACACCGTCAAGTTGGGCTCCCAGCCGCTCGATGGCGTTGCGGGAACGTTCGTTGCGAGAGTCCGTTTGGAAGCGAACCCTGTGAACCAGCCAAGATTCAAAGGCGTGAGTTAGCATGAGCAGCTTGGCCTCGGTGTTTATCCCGGTCCGCTGAGCATCAGGCCCAAGCCAAGTGGCGCCGATTTCCACCACGTCCGGCAATTGCTCGCCACGTTGCCGCGGGTTTCCGGCGGGCCAATCCCAGAACTGCACGTTTAGAAATCGGGTTGACCCGACGACGTGTTCATCCTCACGATTGATCGTCGCGAATGGGAGAATGGTCCCGGAAATTTTGCCAGCCAATGCTGTTTCTACGTACAGACGCATGGCAGCCGTATCGTCCGGAACCGTTGTGAGAGTGAACGTTTCCCGGGATTGACTCGCCGCCTGAACCAAACCAGGGACATGGTCCAAGGAAAGGGGTTCTAGCCGAACGTGGCGTCCTTGAAGTGTGACGGGGTCTAACATCTCCGGTTACTCCTTGGTTAAAGGTAGCCCAGGCTACTAGTACGGTCCGCATAACCCCGATAACAATGAGCCTGGATTGTACCACCGGGCCATGTGGCCAAATTGATGCTAGCCATGGCTATGAGCGATTGCGTGGCCTACCTGCTGGACGAGCTGGTATCCGATGCCCGGGACCCGCCGACGCCGTGGCCAGGGTGAACCGGGCTGTCGGCAACTGGATGGAGGCCCACACCTGCGAAGGGCCAGAAGACCTGGAGGTCACGCAGGAGGGTTGACGAGGTAAGATCTGGAAGGTTGCCCCGGCGAATAAAGAGCCCCCGGTTTAGGCCAGGGGCTCTGCTTTATCGATTAGGTTGTGGCCGCCCGTATTACAACCCGGTCGGGTTGTCTTCGTCGAACTTTTTGACCACTTCGGAACGTTCTCGAATTTCCCCCCGGTCCATTCGCCAGGGTTTACCGACGTCGTCGAAGGGTGTCTTGAAATCGAAGGCGTGAGGCGTAGAGCCGTGGTCGTGCAGGTGCTCTAGTCGTTGGGAGGCATCTTGACGAGTGGGAATGTGGTCGTCTTCCACCCACCAGGCCACGTAGAAAGGCCACTCCGAATTCACGAACCATTCCTTCCCCTTGCCTAGCGCTTCAGCATGCCGCCCGTAATAGGCAAATGCATATACCGACTCCAGATCATCCCACAAAGAAATCGTCGCTGGTGCTCCAGGGTGTAGATCTTCGACAAAAAACCTAGGATTCGCTCGAGGGTCGCCCCATTGATGGGCATGCCTTTCTGTACGCCGAGGTGCGCGGTCTACAAAGCCGTCTGAGTTCTCCGCACTGGCATATACGTTATCAATGCGATCGATAAAACCCTTGGTCTGTGGTTGATCCCCGGCCTCATTCGTTCCTCCGTCCTGACTGCTAGAAACCGGGCTCGCCTTCCTCCGCATCTAGACCTCTAGGGGAATCAAAGACCAAGGTGCGGCTTAGAGCCCTACCGCAGCTGGGGCAGACGTCCGGTCCCGAGTCCCGGCACGGCCTACCGCAAGTCGGGCATTCGTCCTCGTAGCGAGAATGCTCCGCTTACTGGGCCGAAACCTTGCCGCGCTCCGATTCGGCTAGACCATGGTTTTGACTAGCCCCTGGATACAGCCAGTCTAAAAATCTCGCTGTCCGAACATTCGGATGCCCAGTGGCGGCAGGAACACCAGCGGGAAAAACAGGGCTACCAGGAAGGGAAAGTGGAGGGACCACTGGAACTCCCCTTGCAGTAAGGCCGGTATCCGGCCCAGTACCCCCGACGCGGAGAACCCATCGGCCTGGATGGTCAATAGCAGCGTGATGGCGGTATACCACGTTATGTAAATCATCGCCAAAGAGCCGGGAGTGTTGGTAACAACGGCACTGAAGGTAACGCTCAGGAACACCAGCACGGTAAAGAGCAGCCCGGTGTACACAAGAGCAATGAGAATCCCGCTGGAAGCTAAGTCGTTGGAGATTCCGCCGCCCATCATGGCGAAGGCGACCGGAGTGATGACGAGCAAGGACATGCCCAGTACGGTAAGAGCCCGGGAGGTCAGCAGGGACAGCACGAACTGTGTGGGGGTGACCCCGTGGCTGATGATGGAGTCGCCCAGGGTCCTGGGGTCGATGCCGCCTGAGGCGGAGCTGACAATCATGACCATGAAGCTCCCCAAAGCCACGTACAGCAGCAGGAACCAGCCCAATATGAACGAAGTGCTTTCCTGGTCGAAGGTCGCCGCGAATACTACGCCTGCCAAGCCTCCCACGCCGCTGATAGCTAGCCACATCCACACCGTCCAAGAACGCATCATGGCCGCCAGGTCTTCTTCCAGTAAAATCATGAACGGGGTCATACCTTCTGCTCCTCCGCCACGTTGTGGGTTCCGTTCACTCGCTCCTCCGCGGGAGAGTAAGCGGGCTTCGTGATTGTGGACCGATTTTCCTGGTCTTGGAGGGAGGGCTGGTCCTCGAAGACCCGGCTGAATCCCTTCGCCCGGTCGGCTTCCAACCGTTTGAGGAATGCGTCCTCAATCTCTCCACCAGAGCGGATGGACAGTAGTTCCACCGATGACCGGCAGACCAGATCCATCAGCCGGTTAAGCTGTTGGGAGAAGTCCTTGTGGTCGCTGAAGTTGACCCTGATGACGTCCGGGCTCAGACGCTCCCACCGGATAATCTGAGGGTCGGCAGACAAGGATTCCAGGAATTCTTTCATGTCCCCGGTAAGTCCCAGGTCCACCACGTTTTCCCGCACGAATTGCTTCATCTCCATGACTGAGCCGGAAAAGACCACCTTACCTTGGTTCAACACCCCGATGTAGTCGCATACGTTGTCGGCGTCAGGTAGTAGGTGGGTGGAGACGATCATTGTCTTACCCTGGCCCTTCATTTCTTGGATCAGGTCCAAGGCGTATTTGCGGCCCGTGGGGTCCAGGCCGGCGGTGGGCTCATCCCACAGTAGAAGGTCTG
>PAJQ01000004.1 GCA_002710215.1 Chloroflexota bacterium
AACTTGCGGGGTTGTGGGAATTGCGAACCATCCACATAACGGTTTTACCGTCCCTAGAGACCGCCAGCCCGTCGCCGCCCTGTCCGCCGGGAATCACCAGGCTTCGAGTGAACGCCGCGTCGTTGCTGTCGGTATCGACTCGTTGGAAGGGAGCTTTGCTCGTGTCGAACGTCGTGTAGGAGTGGATGGATATCCGCTGGTTGGACATCAGCAGACCGGATTTGCCCACCCAAGATAGTTCACCGCCGATGCCGATATCCCGGTTGGGACCGGCGGCCAAAACTCGCTGATTGTTCCCGTCGGAATCCACGGCGCCGATGTCCCAAGGGCGCTGCGTCGCTCCCGGCTTGGTGGTCATATAGGCGACGGACCCGCCTCTGGGGTCCCAGGATGGGCCTAACTGTTCGCCGGATCCAACGGCCAACGCTCGGGGTTCCCGGATGGCGGTGGGTGCCGGCGTAAATATCCGAATGGCGAAGATGTCCCAATTGGGGGCCGGGAGGGTGTGGAGCTTCCCATGGTAGGCGATTTCCGTGCCATCTGGTGACCATGATGGGCGGCCCTCGCTGGTATCGGGAGTATCCGTTATCTGTCTCAGTCCGATCCCATTGACACCCGTGATGTACAAATCACCCCTGCCGTTGGCGTCCGGCTGCGCCGCGAATGCTACCCATTGACCATCCGGTGAAGAATCCGGGTGGAGGTTGTGTATGCCGGTGGTCTCGCCGGTCGTTGTGAGACGGCTAATCGTTTCTCCGGTGCCAATGTCCCTAAGGAAGAGATCGTATCCTTCGCCCCTCTTCAGGCTGATGACGAAAAAATTGGAATCCGGCGACATACTGAATCCCCGGTTAAAGTCCCGGCCTTCGGTTAGTAGCACATTGCCGAAGCCGTTGGCAGACTGGCCGCTGAGGGCCGCTACCGCAGCGGAGCGTACTGTTAATACCCAACTCGATGGATTATGGGAGGTGCGAATCATCCACATGGCGGTGCTGCCGTCCCTGGAAACTGCTAGCCCGTCGCCGCCAATGTCACTGGGAATCGCCAGGCTTCGCGTGAACGCAGCATCGTTTCCGTCGGAGACGGTGCGATTAAAGGGAGCATTGGCGGTATCAAACGTCATATACGAGTGACCCGAGATCCGCTCGTTGGTCATCAGCAAACCGGTTTTACCCACCCAGGAGAGTTCTCCAGCGAGGCCGATGTCCCGGTTGGGGCCGGTGGCGAGTACTCGCTGGTTGGTCCCATCGGGATTCACGGCGGCGATGTCATAAGGACGGGCTGTGGCCCCAGGTTTAGTTGTCATATAGGCAATGGTCCCGCCCCTGGGGTCCCAGGCCGGGTCGAGTTCGTCGCCCGGGCTGGTGGTGAGTTGGCGGGGCATAGCCGGTGCTTCGGGCTCCGGTTCAACCACCGGAATGGGCGTAGTTTCTACTACGGTGGTATCCGGCGTGGAGGGATCTGCCGGGTAACGGTCGGCGAAGGAGTGTCCGAGCCGGTGGGAGCGGGAATTACCGTCGGCTGATCCAACGGCGATACCGTAGTGTCCGGAACTGTCGTGGATTGCTGTGTCGGCGGCGCAGTAGAGTCTGGGGTTTCTGTTGGTTGTTGCGCCGCCGGCGCATTGGAGTTAGGGACTGCTGTGGGCTGTTGATTCCGCGGCGGGGAAGCATCTGGATCTGTTTGGGATTGCGGGGTCGCGGCGGGAGAGACAACCGTCTCACTAGCGGGAGAGGTTGTAGCTGTCCGCGTCGGGATAGGTATCTCCTCTATCGCAGACTCCAACAATGAACATCCGAGGGCCGCCAGTAAAATCGCAGAAATAAAAACAATCTCAAAATATTTCATTCAGTCATCGTAGCACGGTATCGGGTATAAGTAAGTGCCAGATGTACTTGACAAGACCGGTCCTGGGGCACTATCCACGACAGCGTAGGCGTGGGGACGGCGCCTAATCGCGAAATCCCGCCTATAAGTTTTCGCCGTGGAAGCGCCCTTGGTACCCCTGGCTCACCGGCTGGGTTAGGTGGAAGAATACCAATTGCATCAGGCGTGCATCTCGTTGCATTGCGTAGCCTTGATCGTTGTGCACCACCAGTAACGCTTGAGAGCGGCCTCGATAACCCGCGTCCCAAACCGCGGTGTGGATGCTCACCCCGCTGCGCAACAGGCTGGACCTGGGACGGCCCAAGGCCATCAGGTCCAGCGGGAGGTTAACGATCTCGTTGAAGCTGATCAGGTAGGGTCCGGGAGATAGTCGCAGCCAGCCTTCCCGGTCTAAATCCAGGATTTCGGTGTCTGACAGTGCTCTTTGGTCCGGCCCGGATCCCATGCTGCCTCCGGAGGTCAGGCGAGAGACTTCTTTCAGGCTCAGGTCGAATCCGTTAGACTGAAGCTGCTCGTCCAGAGATAGGTACGACTCGATGAGGCGCGACGAACCTAGGATCAACTCCGCGATGGCATTCCGGTCCAGAGCATTAGATGTCATGTCACTTGCCAAAATTCTGGCCCGGACATTACCGCCGGGGTGGCGATGACATTCCGGGCCATTAGTTTCTTCTCCCTAGAATGCGGAGCTAAGAACCGCGATGGACCTAGTCGTGCATGAAGTCTTGGACGTCTTGGGGCAACGGCACTACGATGGGAATCTCGGTGATTACGGCCTGGGTGGTTAGCATCATTCCCGCGATGCTGCCGGCGTTCTCCAAGGCGGAACGGGTTACCTTCAATGGGTCGACGATGCCGCGTTCAATCAGGTGGCAATACTCACCCTCCTCGGCGTCGAATCCCCAGTCGCCCTCGCCGTTGCGAACATCGTTAAGAATTACCTCGCCGCGGTGGCCGGCGTTGTCGCATATCAGAATCAGTGGCGCGCTCAGTGCTCGCCTTACCAACCGGGCGCCCAAAGCCTCTTCGCCACTCAGGGTTGACTCCAACTTTTCCACGGCGCTCTCTGCTCGAATCATGGCCACGCCGCCGCAGGGCACGATGCCTTCCTCGACCGCCGCTTTGGTTGCGGATAGGGCATCTTCGGCCCGGGATTTCCGCTCATTGACCTCTGGCTCGGTGGCCCCGCCGATCTTGATGACGGCCACGCCTCCGACCAGAGATGCCAGGCGCTCCTCAAGCTTTTCCCTATCGTAGTCGGAAGTAGTCTCTTCGATCTGGACTTTGAGTTGTTCGGCCCTGTCCTTGACTGCGTCCTCTGATCCTCGGCCATCGATGATGGTGGAGTCGTCTTTCATGGCAACCAGCCGTCGAGCCGATCCGAGGTGCGACATCTCCACGCTGTCCAAACGCAAGCCCACGTCGCTGCTGATTACCGTGCTGCCGGTGAGGATGGCCATATCCTCCAGCAAGGCCTTTCGGCGTTCGCCAAACCCGGGGGCTTTGATGGCTACGCAGACCAGGGTGCCCCGCATCTTGTTGACCACAAGGGTTGCCAATGCCTCACCGTCAACATCTTCCGCAATGACTACCAGGGGCCGCCGGCCCTCTGCAATGACCATTTCCATAGTGGCGACGATGTCATTGGGTGAGCTGAGTTTTTGATCGGTAATCAAGAACAAAGGATCGTCCAACGCGGATTCCATACGGTCGGTGTCGGTGACGAAGTGGGGCGAAAGATAGCCCCGGTCTATTCGGACGCCCTCTACGACTTCCAACTCGTCTTCCAGAGTTTTGGACTCTTCGATGGTGATGACGCCTTCCCGGCCAACCTTATCCATGGCGTCGGCCAGTAGTTGGGCGATGGCTTCTTCATGGGCGGAAAGAGCCGCTACCCGGGCGACCTGGTCCCGGTTTTCCACGGGGATCGCCATTTTTTTCAACTCTGCCACGACGGTTTCAACCGCCTTCTCGATGCCGGATTTCAAGGCCATACCGCTGGTGCCGGCGGCAACGTTGAGGAATCCCTGGCGCACGATCGCCCGGGTCAACACCACTGATGTGGTGGTACCGTCTCCGACGACGTCATTGGTCTTGGATGCCGCCTCTTTAACCAGTTGCGCGCCCATGTTTTCGTAGGCGTCGGGCAGTTCAATCTCTTTGGCGATGGTAACGCCGTCACTGCAAACCACCGGCAAGCCGAACATGCGGCTGAAAAGTACGTTTCTGCCGCTGGGCCCCAGGGTTAAACCAACGACACGGCTCAGTTCGTCTACGCCGCGCATCAAACTGGTTCGCGCTTCTTCACTATAAGTTAGCTGTTTATCCGGCATTCCTGTCTCCTCGGTAAGTTATCATCCAATCTCTATGGCAGGCTCCCTGGAATCGAGCCGAAAATGATGGCGGAAAACAGGGAGATAAGTTGGAAAATCAGTCGATACCAATATGCGATAGTCAGGTTAGATTGTCAACCGGTTTTCTAGCTTTCACGCCTGGGGAGCGGGCTCGTCTTGACGCGGGAGATGCATAGGCGGCCCCCATAACTTGACGCCGCCCTTGCCGTCCACTTTGTCCGTCAATTCCTGGGCCGTCAGACCGAGCACCGGATGGGTCAGTTCGGGAGCCAATTCCGCCAGCGGCGCCAGCACGAACGCCCTTTGGTGCAACCGGGGATGGGGTATCTGGAGATTTGCTTGCTCGATGATAATGGCGCCGTAGAACAATATATCCAAGTCGATGACCCTCGGTCCGTACCTAAGGCTCCATTCCCGTCCCATCTCCCGTTCCACTCCTTGGGTGATATCTAGGAGCCGGTCCGGTGTTAGGCCGGTCTCCACCTCTAGGACGCAGTTGAGGAAGTCAGGCTGGTTGGCATATCCCCATGGAGCAGTCTCGTAGACGGACGAAGAGCGCAGAAGTCGAAGATGTCCGTGCGACTTCAATCGGCCATGGTCTAGCGGCTCTGATGGAGACCTGAACAATAACTCGGCTGCTCTTTCCAGGTTTTCCCGGCGTTCTCCCAGATTGGAGCCCAAACCCAGGTATGCCGTTACAATTTCCAACCCGAAGGCCTCCAGCCCCGGACAACAGCGTCGCTCATCCGGCAAACCCGCACCATCTCTTGAACGTCGTGAACCCGGACGATGTCCACTCCTCCGGCGATGGCCAGGGCCACCGTTGCGGCGGTTCCTTCTAGTCTGTCCTCAACGGGCAAGTCCAGTACCCAGCCGATGGTCGACTTGCGTGACGTGCCCAGAAGCAAGGGATAACCCAGGGATGTGAACTCCCGCAATCGGTTCAGGACCTCCAGGTTGTGGTCCGGCGTCTTGCCGAACCCACTGCCCGGGTCCAAGATGATGTTCCCTTTCGGAACGCCGGCGTCGAGAGCAGCCTGGGCGCTGGCGGACAGGCTGGCGGCAACATCAAATATCAGGTCGTCGTAATGCCGTCCCTTCTGGTTGTGCATCAGAATGAGACCCGCGCCGGTCTGGGCGGCGGCTACCGCGATTTCCGGTTCGGATTTCAGGCCCCATTGGTCATTGATGATCGTTGCTCCGGCGGCTACGGCATTTCTGGCAACTACCGCCTTGCTGGTGTCCACGCTGACCGGCAGGTTGACGCGGGAAACTATGGCCTCCAAAGCAGGCATCAGCCGCTCCAGTTCCTCTTCGGCGGTGATGGATTCGTGGCCGGGACGGGTGGACTCGGCTCCCACATCGATAAAGTCGGCGCCTTCGGCCTCGAACCTTATCGCTTGCTCAACGGCCGCGGAAACGTCCGATCTCAAGCCGTCGCCGGAAAAGGAATCTGGGGTTAGGTTGATGATCCCCATAACATACGTGCGCCGTCCCCACACAAGGGGCTCGCCATTGGTTACGGTTATATGAATGTAGGCACTCATGATCTACCCGCCGTTGCCTATCGGCAAACTACGGATACGGCCCTGGGATCTGACGATGCTAGCAATGCTAGCAATGCTGGCTTGAACGGCGACTTGGACCGCCCTGGTTCCGGTCAATGGGACTCTATTGGGCCACGGTGGCCTCTATCTCCACCAGCAACTCAGGAAGGAACAGCGCGGCAATCCCCAGTAACGTGGTGGCAGGCCGGCACCCTGCTTGGCTCAGGCGGGGCATGGTGTCGGATTCGTATGCTTCCAAAAAGGCGTTCACGTCGGCTACGTAGTAATTTAGACGCACTACGTCCGATAGGCCAAGCCCCGCCTGGCCTAGTACCGTCTCCAGATTGTCCAGTGCCTTGTTGATCTGGCCTGCCATATCTCCCACGTGAACCGGATTACATTCGTCATCCACTGAGGTCTGGCCGGAGCATAGCAGCACCCTGTTAACACCGCTTAGGTCACTGGCCTGCACGAATCCGAATTGATCCTGCCAAGCCCAGGGGTTGATAGCACTTCGTTCCATGAAGTCCTCCTTCTCGAAAGGGGTTTGGAAAATAATACTACCATAGCTCTCATGGATGAGGCGCGGAGACCCGCCTGGCGGCGCTTGGTAACACATCCGTGGTTGCCAACGTTAAATCTCGGAGCACCAGACGGATGGCGGCTATGGCCTTAAGCAAAGAGGGGCCGGCCAAACGCGTTACCGTTCTTCCACACTGAATAAAGGACACTGTATCCCACCACCCGCTTCACCCTCGCCTTGCACCGCCTATACCCGTCTGCTAGGATGGGGCCAACCTGCCCGGCGGCAGGGGTAACGAGGCGCTAGTGGCAGCGGAAAACCGGTCCATTCAATTGAAATTGGTCACTCTGGAGCAGATGCGCCAGCAAGCCCAAAAGGGCGGCGGCCAAGAGCGCATAGACCAACAGCATAGCCGGGGCAAACTGACGGCCCGGGAACGGCTGGCGCTGCTCATGGACGATGATACTTTTGTTGAGATGGACACCTTCGTCACTCACCGGGCGACGGATTTCGGCTTGGCCGACCGCAAGTTTTTGGGAGACGCGGTGGTCACCGGATATGGCCGGGTCGACGGCCGGCAAGTCTTCGCCTTCGCCCAAGACTTCACAGTGTTCGGCGGCTCCTTGTCCGAAGCGGTGAGCCAGAAGATCTGTAAAGTTATGGACCTGGCGGCAAAGACCGGTTGCCCGCTGGTGGGTCTGAACGACTCCGGGGGCGCGCGGATTCAGGAAGGGGTCACCAGCCTGGCCGCCTACGGGGATATCTTCCTGCGTAACACCCTGTTCTCAGGGGTGATACCCCAAATCTCGGTGATCGTGGGACCGGCAGCGGGAGGGGCGGTGTACTCTCCGGCCATAACCGATTTTGTGTTTATGGTCAGCGGCACCGGTCAGATGTACATCACGGGACCGGACGTCATCAAGGCGGTAACCGGGGAGAATGTTACCCACGAGGAGCTGGGCGGAGCGGCTGCCCATGCCACCCGCAGCGGCGTGGCCCAATTCGTTTATGAAACCGAGGAAGAGTGTCTAGCCGAAGTGCGGCGGTTGTTAGGTTTCCTCCCCGGCAATAATCTGGACGATTCACCCATTGTAGTCACCGGCGATGGGGCAGGCCGGACTGACCCGGACCTTGCTCAATTGGTTCCGGATGACGCCAACCGGCCCTACGACATGCGTGACATTATCTACCGGATCGTCGACGATGAAGAGTTCATGGAAGTCCATCAAAGCTTCGCTCCCAACGTGGTGGTGGGCTTGGGCCGCCTGGACGGCCGCACGGTGGGCATCATCGGCAATCAGCCCCAACATCTGGCCGGGGTCTTGGATATCGACGCTTCCAACAAAGCGGCCCGGTTTGTTCGGTTTTGCGATTGCTTCAACATCCCCCTGGTGACATTGGTTGATGTTCCCGGATTCATGCCGGGTGTAGATCAGGAGTATGGCGGCATCATCCGCCACGGCGCAAAACTGATCTACGCTTATGCCGAGGCCACAGTCCCCAAGGTTAGCGTCATCATACGGAAAGCCTACGGCGGGGCTTACATCGTAATGAGTAGCAAGCACCTGAGGTCTGATGTTAACTTCGTTTGGCCCTCGGCGGAGATTGCCGTGATGGGCGCCGAGGGCGCAGTTAACATCATTTACCGGGGAGAGATATCCAGCGCCGAAGACCCTGACCAGACCAGGAAGGAGTTGGTGGTCGACTACCAGGAAAAGTTCACCAACCCATACGTCGCCGCTAACCGGGGTTACATCGACGACATCATCGATCCGTCAGAAACGAGGCCCCGTTTGATTAGAGCCTTGGAGATGCTGCAAAACAAGCGGGATACACTGCCGGCCAAGAAACATGGCAATATTCCGTTGTAGCAATCAGCTTTCAACTGTCAGCGTTCAGGAGAGCCGATAGCTGATAACCTTCGACTCAAAGGAGTGTATCCGTGGAATTTGGCGTCTTCTATCAGTTACCTTGCTCGGAGGATCAGTCACCGTCACAGCGGTACTCCGACACTATCGCCCAGTCCCAACTGGCCGACGAATTGGGTTTCGACTCCGTGTGGCTGGCCGAACTGCACTTCAATCCGGAATTTTCCATCATGTCGGCGCCACTCCTGGTGGCCTCGGCTATTGCCCAAACAACCAAGCGGATAAAGGTGGGCACCGCCGTCAATCTGATGCCTTTACATAATCCGGTCCGATTGGCGGAAGAAGCCGCTACTCTGGATGTGATTTCCGGCGGACGGGCCATCTTCGGCATCGGCAGGGGCTCCAATCCCCGCCAGTTCGCGGGCTACGGCGTCGACGTAGCCGAGGGACGGGAAAGGTTCCTGGAAGCCTTGGACTTTGTTCTGAAAGCCTGGAGCTGCGACGAGCTTTCCTACGAAGGCGAGTATTTTCAAGCCCAGGAACTCAGGATCATGCCCAAACCGCTACAAGATCCCCATCCTCCGGTGTACATCGCTTCCAATAGCCCGGACACTTTCGGCATCGTTGGTTCTTTGGGACACAACATCCTGGTAGCGCCGTTAGTTGTTTCCGTTCAGGGGGCGCTGGACGGGCTGGCGGTGTACCGGGAAGCATTGGCCGAACACGGTCACGACCCGGCCAAGGTAAAGGTCAACGTGAACGTTCCGGTGTACGTTACCAAGGACAAGAGCAAGGCCAAAGGCATGCCCCAAGCCAGCTTTGACAACTATCTGGGCCTTATCCGGGCCAACCGGACCCGGTCGCTAAGAGGTATCTCCGAACTGACGTACGACCGGGTGTACGATGACTTTGCCGCCATCGGAGACCCGGACCAGGTCGTGGAGAAGCTGAGATCGTTGGGAGAGAGGTATCAAAACCAAGAGTTCATGTGCTGGTTCAACGCCGGTGGCATGATTCCCCACAAAGAAGTGGAAAAATCCATGCGCCTCTTCTCTGAAAAGGTGATGCCGCATTTTGGGTAGCGGTCAGCGGTCAGCTTTCAGCTATCAGGAAACCAACAAAATTCCCGAAGCCCATGCCGGTTCCTTTGGATGACATCAAAAATGCTGACGGCTGAACGCTGATAGCTGAAAGCTAGGGTAACCGATGTCCTTGTTCGAACACCAAGCCCAACAGCAGATGGCTAAGAACGCCCCCCTGGCGGACCGGATGCGCCCCCGCACATTCGACGAATTTGTCGGCCAAGATCATGTGGTTGGCGCGGACCGGGTGCTGCGGCGGGCTATCCAGGCCGACCGGCTGCCTTCATTTATCTTGTGGGGACCACCGGGCAGCGGTAAGACCACCCTGGCCCGGCTGATAGCTGGAGTGACCCAGGCCTCTTTCGAATCGGTCAGCGCCGTCACCTCCGGAGTGGCCGACCTGCGGCGCATCGTAGCGGAAGCGCGGGACCGCCTGGGGATGCACCAAGAAAAGACCATCCTGTTCGTCGACGAGATTCATCGTTTCAACAAGTCGCAGCAAGACGTGATCCTCCCCCATGTGGAAGACGGCACCGTGACGTTTATCGGAGCCACCACGGAGAACCCGTCTTTTGAAGTCAACGCTCCCTTGCTGTCCCGGTGCCGGGTGTTCACTCTTCAATTATTGAATCCCGAAGAGGTGGAAAAGATCGTCCAACGGGCCTTGTCCGAAACCCAAAGGGGCCTGGGCAAACTGGGTTTAGAGTTGGAACAACCGGCGCTGGAGCACCTGATAGACATCGCCAACGGCGACGCCCGGGTGGCTTTGAACGCATTGGAGACCGCCGCCTTCGCCACGTCGGGCGTGGAAGGCGCAACCACGATCGACCTGGAGACCATCTCCGACGCCTTGCAACGCCGCTCTCCCCTATATGACAAGGCCGGCGAGGGGCATTACGACACGATTTCGGCTTTCATCAAGTCGGTGCGCGGGTCTTCTCCCGACGGGGCGCTATATTGGCTGGCGCGGATGATCGAGTCAGGAGAAGACCCGCTGTTCATCGCCCGCCGGCTGGTCATTCTGGCCGCCGAGGACATTGGGCTGGCCCAACCGGAAGCCTTAGCGTTGGCCGTGGCGGCCCAGCAAGCCGTCCACTTCCTGGGCATGCCCGAAGCACGCATACCCCTGGCCGAAGCTACGGTGTACCTGGCCACCGCCCCCAAGAGCAACTCGGCCTACATGGCTTTGGAGCAGGCGCTGGATGACGTGCGCAAACGGGCCGGCGAGCCCGTCCCCCTGCATCTACGTAACGCCGTCACCGGCCTGATGCGCAACATGGGCTACGGCCAGGGATACCAGTACGCCCACGACCACCCGGGACACTTCGTCGAGCAGGATTTCTTGCCCCCTTCTCTAAAGGACCGGCGGTATTACCAACCGACGGAGGAGGGGACTGAAAAAGAGATTGGCAAAAGGATGAAGGAGTGGTGGGGATACGGGGGCAAGCAGGACTCAGGTGGCTAAGAATCAGGACAGGCCACACCGGAAACTAAATCGTTGAGGTCGGAAGCTGTTATCGCACCCGTAGAGGCGGGTTTCAAACCCGCCTCTACGGGTGCCGCCGATGTCCATTTGGCTCTTGAACTAGTCCGAACACAGATTACCCGGTACTCAGCGCACTGATCACATCTTCAGATTCGACAACACCAGTCTGGCGGGGGAAGATTCGCTGGGTGAGGAAGTCGTGGACCTCCGGGTCCTGGTCGGAGCAGCAGTCTTCCACCACCAGCAGCCGGTAGTCCAAGTCGGCGGCGTAGCGTACGGTGGACAGGACCACCCCGCTGGTGGCGTAGCCCAGGATTACTAAAGTTTCAATGTTGTTGGACCGCAGCACCATGTCCAGGTCGGTGCCGAAGAGGGCGTTGACCCGGTGCTTGCCCACGACGACCTCGCCGGGCATGGGCCGGACCGACGGGTGGATCAGTTGCACCGGGTCGCTGACCGGCTCTTGCCCCGAGTTTTTCCGCTGGCTGAACGTCTTGTTGCGGTCGCTGATCTCCAGGTATCCTGGCCGGAACACGGTGGCTGAGTAGCAGACCAATATCCCAGCATTACGGGCCGCCCTCTGCAAGTCCCGAGTCTTGTCCACAACCTTCCGGTCCACCGCGTGGGGTAGCGACCCCATCATCTCGGCGTAAAAATCAGCTATGAGCAGGGCGGTGGCATTTTTGTCCAGGTCAATTTCGGGCATTGTGGTTCTCCTTACAAGCCATCAGCTGTCAGCTATCAAGGGCCGATCTCATCGCTGATAGCTGAAAGCTTAGCGCAACGCCCTGACCGCCTTGGACGTTCGGCTTAGTGTTTCCTCCACACCGTCGCCGGAGATGTGCCGGTGGGTTACCATTCGGATTGCCGTTGGGCTTGGTGAGGAAACCTTGACGTCCTCTGAGCCCAAAGCTGCGATCAGCTTGGCGGCGGGGCCCAGGGATGGGTCCACTTCGAAGATTACTATGTTAGTGTGGATGCTGTCCGGGTCAACGGTCAGTCCGTCGATGTTGGCCAAACCTTGGGCTAACCGGCGGGCGTTGGCGTGGTCGTCGGCCAAACGGTCAATCATGCTATCTAAGGCCACCAATCCCGCGGCGGCCAGAACTCCGGCCTGCCGCATGCCGCCACCGACCATCTTCCGCCACTTGTTGGCCCGGTCGATGAATTCTCTTGATCCGCAGAGCACCGACCCCACCGGGCAACTCAGGGCCTTGGATAGGCAGAAGCTGACGTCGTCCACGTCCTTGACCAATTCTCTTGCGGGGACTTCCAAGGCCACCGCCGCATTGAAAAGCCGTGCGCCGTCCAGGTGGACGCTGGCCCCGGCGGCGTGGGCGACTTGGCCTATCTTAGCGGTATCCTCCGGGGTCAGCACGCCGCCGCTGCAGCGGTTATGGGTATTTTCCAAACAGACCATGGTGGTGGGAGACGTGTGCACATTGCCTGGGGGGCGTATCGCGGCTTCCAGGTCGGCGGGGTCGATGCGGCCCTGCTCGTCATTGGGTATCAGTCTGATCTGGGCTCCGGCTAGAGCCGAAGCGCCGCCGGCCTCGTTCCAGAACATATGGGCCTGGTCGCCCATGACAATCTCATCGCCCCGATGGCAATAGGTCAGCGCAGCCACCAGGTTGCTCATGGTGCCGCTGGCCATCAGCAGGCCGGCCTCTTTGCCCAACATCTCCGCCGCCCGCTCTTGAAGTTTGTTTATGGAAGGGTCTTCGCCGTATACGTCATCGCCCACTTCGGCGTTGGCCATGGCCTGGCGCATCTCCTCGGTGGGTTGGGTTAGAGTGTCGCTGCGCAGATCAATAACGTCCATGGAGACTCCTATGCTCTTCGGGATAAGCGGTATTCTAACAAAAAAGCGGTCAGGTATCAGCAGTCAGCGTTCAGTTTTTTGATCTGCACATTTAATGCCGCAGGTCTTGTAGGGTTCTGTGCCGAATGGTCCCCTGATCGCTGAAGGCCGATAGCTGATAGCTATTAGCTTCCTTGCCAAACTGTTTAAGCTCTCCTAAGATGGTGTTAGCAAACAGGAGGAAGGAAGCCGTGCGCCAGAGTGCTGTATCGTTCAAAACCAAGGGTTTGACTTTTGAGGGCGTGATGGCCCAACCCGAACAGGAGATAAGCTCCCTGCCAGGGGTTGTCATCTGCCATCCCCATCCCTTGTTCGGCGGCAACATGGATAACAATGTTGTCCTAGCCGTGTCCCACGGGCTGGTGGAGCGAGGATTCGTCACTCTCCGTTTCAACTTCCGGGGAGTGGGCAACAGCGAAGGGGAACACTCCAAGGGTGAGCAGGAAAGCGAGGAAGTCTTGGCGGCCCTTGAACTGATGAAAGCCTGGCCCGGTGTAGATTCGAAAAGGATCGGGCTTGCCGGGTACTCTTTCGGCTCATCGGTCGTCCTCGGCAACGCCTCATTGCACAAGAAAGCCAAGGCGATCGCGCTAATCTCACCGCCGCTGCGGGCTGTGGAGAGCACGCCCCTCAAGAAGGGTAAACAACCGACGTTCATCATAACCGGCGATCGGGACAAGCTGGTGCAGTCGGATCAATTGGACTCCGTCCTGGACGCTTTTTCTCAAAAGCCCGGAGTTTGCATCGTGGCTGGGGCCGATCATTTCTGGGCCGGCCATGAGAATGAGATGGTTCCCGAGGTCGTCAAGCATTTTTCCGAGCACTTGAAGTAACGCTCCATGGCAACAAGCGGAGACCTTCCCAGTCCGGAGGCCGCTGGGCCGCCGGCGATCTACAAGGACCTGGTCCTCCTCCAGTTGGCCGCCCTGATTTTTCTCGCAGACCAGTTCACCAAGTACTTGGCCCGGGCATTTCTGAACTACGGCGAGTCCTTTCCCCGGTACGGGTTCTTCCGGATAACCCACACCCAGAACACGGGTAGCGCTTTCGGTCTTTTCCCCGACCAAAACACGGCGCTGATCCTGGTGGCCTTTCTGGGGATCACAATTCTGGCGCTGCTTTACCGTAATCTTCGTCCCACGACCAATCTGCTGCGCCTTAGTTTAGGACTCCAGATGGGTGGCGCGGCGGGCAACCTGCTGGACCGCTTGCTCCAGGGACACGTTACAGACTTTGTCGACATTGGTCCCTGGCCCGTGTTCAACGTCGCGGATTCCTCGATCGTGATTGGTCTGTTGCTGCTATTTTGGCTCCATCGGATACCGTGGGAACGCTTTGGAAGTGGCAGATTGGAAAAAGAGGTTGCGGAGGCTGCCCGATCTGGTCCGATGGATCAACGTCAGTCATCGTGGTGCCCAGTCTGCGACGGGGTCATGGAGCCGGTGATGTGGGGATGGCGTTGCTCTACCTGCGGCGTCAAAGAAAGAATCGAACAAGTGATGGACGCCCATAAACCGTTGTCTGAAATCTCACCGCATGCAGCGGCATCTGGATTTAATTCGGATGCTATTTACCGCAGCGGTCCGGACTTCGAGGCTACCCATTCTCATCGGTATGCGGACATACTGGACACAACGGCTCACGTGGAACCGCCTATGTCGCAAGATGAAGATGGGCAGCACTCCGGCCTCCCGGAAAACGAGGAAGCCGGAGCAGCCAGCCCTTCGGATCTCGGCCCAGGCGAAAGGCCAGAATGACCGCGTCAATCGGGACTGTTCGGGATTCCCGTAGAGAGTTCGAGGTCGAAGTGGGACAGGTGCGGTTGGACCAGTTTTTGGCCCGCCAGTCTACCCAGCTGACCCGTGCCCAATTGCATCGGTTGATCGTCGATGGCCAGGTGCTCCTCAACGGTCGCTCCGCCAAACCGGCCCAAAAGGTTCGCTCCGGAGATCTTGTCTCCCTTACCATCCCGCCGCCTCGGGAAACCGATGTAGTTCCTCAGTGGATGCCCCTGACCTTGGTATACCAGGACAGCGATATAGTGGTCATCGATAAACCGGCCGGTCTGTCGGTGCACCCCGGTCCAGGGCACCCCGACCAAACTCTGGTGAATGGATTGCTGGCCCGATGCCCCGACATTCAGGGGGTTGGCGGCGCCATCGGGCCGGGCATCGTCCACCGGTTGGACAAAGATACTTCCGGATTGATGATGGTCGCCAAGAACCACCACGCCCACCAGGAACTCTCCAATCAGATAAAAGACCGCCGGGTAACCAAAGGTTACATGGCCCTGGCTACCGGCGTCGTGTCCCCGGACGCCGGGTTGATCGACCAGCCCATCGCCCGGGACCCGCGACACCGCAAACGGATGGCCGTCGTTTCGGGAGGACGGGAATCCCGCACCCGATACCGGGTCCTGGAGACCCCCGCGGGACATAGCCTGTTGGAGTTGGCTCTAGAGACCGGCCGAACCCATCAGATTAGGGTCCACCTGGCGCACCTGGGACACCCGCTCTTGGGCGACGGAGTATACGGCAAAGCCAGCCCCCTCCTAGACCGGCACTTTCTGCACGCCAGCCTATTGGGGTTCCAACATCCCAGGACCGGAGAAGCGTTGGAGTTCCGGGCCGAGCTGCCCCCTGACTTGGCGGAGGTGTTGGATGATTTGAGGTCGGGAAGCAGTTAAAACCCCGTCTCCTATACCCTCCGTCATTCTGATGGACCGCTGCGCCGGAAGAATCTCGGTTTGCGGTGCAAGAGTGGGCGAAATCCCCCAACCCGCTTTACGAAAGGGGGCTTTTCTTCGCCGTCGGCCAAGTTCTAAACTCTTGCGTTCGAAGGACGAATTAAGGGTGGAACCAGGTCAAGCCTCCCTTTGGTAAAGGGGGATTGGGGGGATTTAGGCGTCCCCCCAGTCAGCTCGGCGAAGACAAGGCCAAGACTCCCCAACCTAGCCACCCCCTTCATTCAGATTGAGCGCAGGGGACGCAGAATTTCGGTTAGGTGTGGGAAATCCTCCAGCCCTCTTTACGAAAGAGGGCTTTGTTGTTGATGGGTGAGGATATCCTCGCTACAATGGAATCTATCGTGAACGGAGGGCCAACTTGGCCGAAAACGTCAGAGTTAGATACGCGCCTAGTCCCACCGGCGAACCTCATATCGGCAATGTCCGTACCGCATTGTTCAATTGGCTGTTCGCCCGGCACCACGGTGGCAAGTTCATCGTTCGGGTTGAGGACACCGATCAAGAGCGGCTGGTGCCCGGCGCGGTGGACGCCATGCTGGACAGCCTGGAATGGCTGAACATCCAATGGGATGAGGGCCCTCGGGTAGGCGGCCCATACGCGCCCTATGTCCAGTCGGAACGCCTAATCATCTACCAGGATTTGGCGGGAAAGCTCGTCCTTCAAGGCCGCGCTTACCGTTGCTATTGCAGCCGGGAGAAGTTGGAACAGATGAGGCGGGAGCGCCGCGAGCAAGGGTTCGCCACCGGCCATGCCTGCCAATGCCGGGAGATGACCGAGCAGCAGCGGGTCGATGCCGAAGCTGCAACTGGCCCGCCGGTGGTTCGGTTTGGGATGCCCACCGAGGGAGTTACCAGGGTCCACGATCTGATCCGCGGCGACGTGGAATGGCAGAACGACCTGCAGGAAGACTTTATCATCCTCAAGTCCGACGGCTTCCCCACGTACCACTTGGCGGTGGTGGCCGACGACCATTTCATGGAGATCAGCCACATAATGCGGGCAGAAGAATGGCTTCCCAGCACTCCCAGACACCTGCAATTGTTCGACGCCCTGGGGTTTGAGCCTCCTCAGTTCGCCCACCTTCCCATGATTCTAGGCCCGGACCGGTCCAAGCTGTCCAAGCGCCACGGCGCCACGGCGGTATCGGAGTACCGGAATAAGGGTTTTCTGCCCGACGCGCTGATCAACTTCATGGTGCTGCTGGGCTGGTCGCTGGATGACAAGACCGAGGTCATGGCCCTGGATATGATCAAGGACAACTTCACTCTTGACCGGGTGACCAAGTCCGCCGCCATCTTCGACCAGGAAAAGCTGGAATGGATGAGCGGCGTCTATATCCGGGAGATGTCTCCCAAGGAGTTGGCCGGGAACATGCTCCCCTTCCTAGAGAGAGACCTGCCGAAAGAATTGGTGCCGGTGGACCGCGACTATCTGGATAGTATCGCGCCTTTGATACAAGAACGGATCAAGCTGATGGAAACCGCGGCCGACTCCACTTTGTATTTCTTCGAAGAGCAACCGGAATATGATCCCTCCACCCTGATTCAAAAAGGCATGGAACCCCAGGGGACCCTGGACGCCCTAAAGTCGGCCCTAGCGTCGTTGAATTCAGCCCCCACTTTTGACCATGAATCCCTTGAGGCGTCGCTGAGGGCGACGGGTTTGGAGATCGGCGTCTCGCCGAGGCAGTTCTTTGGCGCTTTGCGGACGGCGGTAACCGGGAGGACGGCTACCCCTCCTTTGTTTGAAACTATGGAAGTGCTGGGCCGGGAACGGGTGTTGCGGCGGATGGAGTGGGCGGTCGAGCGGCTGGCCGGTGCCAATCTTATCTAATCAATATCGAGGCCAATGCCTATGAGCACCCCCGATCCAGTTCCTTCCTCGGACTTCATCCGCAACATCGTCGAAGATGACAACCGTTCCGGCAAGTACGGTGGCCGGGTTGTCACCCGATTTCCTCCGGAACCCAACGGATATCTGCACATCGGCCACGCCAAGTCCATCTGCCTAAACTTCGGACTCGCCGCCGAGCACGCAGGCGGTATCTGCCACCTGCGTTTCGATGATACTAATCCGGCCAGGGAGGACGTTGAGTACGTCGACTCCATCATGGAGGACGTGCGCTGGCTGGGCTGGGATTGGGGCGGCCATCTGTACTATGCCTCGGATTATTTTGAACAATTATTCGATTATGCCGTCCAGTTGATCAAAGAGGGCAAGGCCTACGTCTGCGACCTCAGGGCCCAGGAGATGAGGGAGTACCGTGGGACCTTGACCGAGCCGGGCAGAGACAGCCCTCACCGTGAACGCTCCATCGAAGAGAACATGGATCTGTTCCAGCAGATGCGGGACGGGGAGTTCGAAGACGGAGCAAGGGTGTTGCGGGCCAAGATTGACATGGCCTCGCCCAACGTGAATCTGCGTGACCCGGTGCTATACCGGATATTGAATACGGAGCATCACCGGACGGGCGCCCAGTGGTGTATCTATCCGACGTACGATTTCGCCCATGGCCAATCGGATTCCATCGAGAAGATCACTCATTCTGTGTGCACCCTTGAATTTGAGGACCACCGGCCGCTATACGACTGGTTCCTGGACGAACTGGACGTGTACCACCCGCAGCAGATCGAATTCGCGCGACTCAACATCAGCTACACAACGTTAAGCAAGCGGAGGCTGCGTGAATTGGTGGAGGAGGGCTATGTCACCGGTTGGAACGACCCTCGCATGCCCACGTTGTCCGGGTTGCGTCGGCGTGGCTACACTCCACTCTCGATTCGAAACTTTTGCGATCGAGTCGGCGTAGCAAAGCGGAACTCGATCGTTGATCTAGCATTGTTGGAGCATAGCGTTCGGGAAGATTTGAACCAGACGTCCCCTCGTGTAATGGCTGTGTTGAAACCCCTTCGAGTGGTCATCGACAACTACCCCGAGGAACAGACCCAGGAGTTCGAGGCGGTTAACAACCCCGAAGACCCGTCCATGGGGTCGCGAAAAGTGCCCTTTTCCCGAGTCATTTACGTCGAACAAGATGACTTTCGAGAAGACCCGCCCCGCCGCTTTTACCGTCTGTCGCCGGGGCGCGAAGTGCGGTTGCGCTACGCCTGCTACATCACCTGCGTCAGTGTGGTTAAGGACGAGACGACTGGGGAGGTGGTGGAACTGCACTGCACCTACGACCCCGAGTCCCTGGGCGGCTCATCGCCCGATGGACGCCGGGTGCAGGCTACCTTGCATTGGGTGTCCGCCGCCCATTCGGTGGATGCCGAGGTGCGCCTATACGAGCATTTGTTTGCTACCGCGGAACCCGGCAGCGGCGAGGACGACGACGCCGATTACAAGAGCGACTTGAACCCGGACTCCCTCACAGTATTGACCTCATGCAAAGTCGAACCCAGCTTGGCCGAGGCAGCCCCGGGCAGCCGGTACCAGTTTGAACGGCAAGGATATTTCTGCGTCGACACGGTTGATTCCACCAACGGAAACCTGGTCTTCAACCGCACCGTTCCACTACGCGACAGTTGGGCGCGAATCGAGCAGGCGGGGAAGCAGGGTTAGCAGGTTCAACGAGTGGTGTGTGGGATGACTCCCATCTTAAGCTTCTCCCACGACATGCGGCATATCTTGATGTTACGAAGAATTAGGTGTTGCCATCGTCCTACGTTACTGGGTTGCCAGCAAACATAGAGATATTTAATATGCCACGAAGGTATACGCCACGGGAAGTAGAGAGAATCGTCAGGCGCCTTGGTTGGGAATTTAGCCACCAAACTGGTAGCCATGTGATTTACACGAAGCCAGGTTTTCCCACGTCGTTATTCCCGAAAGCCGGTCCCAGGTCCGGGTTGGAACACTAGCCAGCGTCTGCCGCCAACTCGGAGTGACCCGCTTTGAGTTTGATAAAATAGCTCTAGAGGTACTGTAATGGTCAAGCAAAAGTTTACCGTGTTCTTGATGCCTGCAGATGAGGGGGGTTACCAAGTAATATTTCCCTATTACCCCAACTGCACCACCGACGGGGATACGCTCCAGGAAGCTCTTGACCATGCCAAAGAGGCCATGGAGGGCATCCTAGAGGCTGACGTAAAGACCGGGGGGGATCCGGTTCCTCACTACGTCTACGCTGAACATGTAGTCGTTGGGATGGTTGACATCGAGGTTCCCGAGGAGCTCGTTGAACCATTGGAGGAAGCGGCCGCGCCGGCTTGAATTCCGTTACCCCTTTGGTCAAAATACAGCGGGCCTAACTTCCCCGCCGGTAAATCTGCAGCCGGTGGCGGAGGCTGTCCACTATGTATATCCGTCCCTGGCCGTCTAGCTTGACGGATGTCGGTCCCCAAAGCAGCTTTTCCACATTGGCCGACGTTTCCCGGTGGCGGTCGCTTCGGGGGTTGACTTCCGGCTCTAGATCGGCCGCCAGTCGGGCCGCCCCTTCGTCGGGGTTAGCCTCGAAATAGGCGGTGGCCCAGGTAGAAGTCACCGAGTCGCCCCGGAAACAGGCGAGAACCTGTCCTGAGGGACTCAATACCTGGACCCGCTCGTTGCCCCAGTCGCAAACGTATATGTTTCCGTCTGGGTCCACGGCCAGGCCCGACGGGCGTTTGAACTGCCCTTCCCCGTCTCCGGAGCTACCCCATTGGGCCAGATAGCGTCCCGACGGGTCGAACTTTTGTACCCGGTCGTTGCGCCAGTCGGACACGTAAACGTCTCCGTTGCCGTCCAATGCGACGCCCCAGGGCATGTTGAACTGGCCGGGACCGTCCCCTTCCTCGCCCCAATTGCCCAGGAAGGCACCGTCCTTGCCGAATTTCTGGACCCGGTGGTTCAAGGAGTCGGTCAGGTAGATGTTGTCTTCGGAGTCGAAGACCATGGCCGAAGGCCGGTCCAGTTGACCGTCTCGGGGCCCTTGCTCGCCCCACTGTCCCAGAAGTTCACCCGATTTGGTAAATATGGACACACGTTGCAGGGCTTCGTCGGCCACGTAAAGGCGGTCATCGCTATCGAAAGCCAAGGCGCTGGGCCACCAGAACTCGCCGTCGCCGGTGCCCCCAGTCCCTAACTCCCCCAGGTAGTCCTCGTCCACGGTGCACATGACCACCCGCTTGTAGGGCATGCGAAGCGCTGTTTCAGGTCCGGCCCGGTTCAGTACGTAAAGTATGCCCTGGGAATCCAATGCCACGTCCACCGGGTTATTGAAGCCCCGTCCCTGGTTGGCTAGGAATCCGACGGTGTGGCTGTAGGTGAAAGTGGTCGTAGCGGTCATTGTTGATAGCACTCAGCCATCAGCTTTCAGCCGTTCGGACCTATTCGACCCCTGATAGCTGACTGCTGACCGCTGATAGCTCCTCTATGCCAGTTGGTATTCCCGGGTAGCCACTATTAGTTGCAGCATGTCGGCCACTCTTTGCTCGGAGCAGGCTACCAACTCGTCGCGGTCGAAGCGCAGGTCTCCTTGGGACGCGGCGTATCCGGTTAGATGGCGGTTCGTGGCCTCCGTCACCTTCACGCCTCCGGCCAGGTCTAGGCAGCGGTCCACGAAATCCTGGGGAGATAGAACATCCTGCCCATCCCGCATGCGGCGGATGATCTCCTTGACCCCGGCCAAGCCGGTATTTCCGACCTCTTGGGCCGCCGAGTTTATCCGTTCGACCAGGCTGCCGGTATCGATCCACTCAGTACCGGTGTGCCAGCCTTCAACCGAAGGCGGGTTCAAGATTTCCTGGCCCATGAAGTTGGCGTCCATGGCCAGGCCGACGATGCTCCAGTCGGTGGTGCGGTGGCTTCCGGCCAACCGTGCGGTCCCCGCCACCATCTCCGCCGGGCTCTTGACCCGGGCGAAGCGGACCTGTTCCGAGCGGAAGAAACCGGAAAGAAACATGGTCCGCAGCACCGATTCTATGTTTCCGTGAGACCGTTGGAACTCGTCGGCCAGGGTTTGTATCGCTGCTTCGTCGGGAGTATCTGAGACGAAGAAATCGTAAAGTTTGCTGGCGACGAACCAGGCACACGCCGGCTGGGCGCAGATTATATCGATGACGTCTTCCCCGTTGAACCGGCCGGTCTGTCCCAAAAAGATCTTGGTGGTGTCGTCGTGGTCTTCCGGGTCGTAAACAAATTGCCAGTCTAGCCGCCCGTGGGGCCAGATGGAGTCCCGCGATGCCCGTATGCTCATGTAGTCGGCATTGGCGATCGTCCAACCAGTGAAGGCCCGGGCGCAGGATTTGACATCGTCCTCGGTGTAGTTGCCGATGCCCATGGAGAACAACTCCAGCAACTCCCGCCCAAAGTTTTCGTTGGGGGCCGCTTTGTGGTTGTCCTTGTTGTCCAGCCAAAAGATCATCGCCGGGTCTCTGGCCAGTTCCAGCAATAAGGTTCGGAAGGACCCGAGACCGCTGCGGCGGAATATATTGGTCTGGTTTACCACGCCCTTGGCGTGATTAAGCTTGCCGTAGGCGGTGGCGAACAGACCATGCCAAAAGAGGGTGATCTTCTCTTGCAGGGGAAAAGGCGTGTTGATCATGCGGTACAGCCAGTAAGCTTGAGAGCTTTCGATGAGCATCAGGCTGTTTTGGTCGATGTGGTAGCGCCGGACCACATCGTCGTCCAGAGGCGGGGCTTGGTCAGGGTGTAGCAGCTTCTCGACCGTGGCCTCGTAGCCCAGTTCCAGGTACTCATCCAACTCCTTGGGAGTAGCTCCGAATCCAGCCCGCCGTAGTAGATGGGCGGTCAGCGCCTTTTGTTCGTCCATGATTTTGGCCCCCCTCCCGATGGCTGTTAGTGATTGCCCCGTATTATATGGCATGTATGGGAATTCAACCGTATTTTGCTGGCTGGTAGTATAGCATCAGACTCCGCGTCCCGGCCTAGATTTAACAAGAGTCTGCTCGAAATGGCGCGGGTAGGGCATCAAGCTTCGATGGCATAAAAATTAAATTACGTCCAGGTTTGTTAAAAGTTTTATATTATTTTAGAATTCAATTGAATATTCGACCAAAAACCCCTTGACAAAGACCGACTAATAGCGTTTATTTACACAATGGCTTGGGAAAGGGTGTAAATTGGGGTGGATGACATTATGATACGAGGTGGAAGCAAGAATTAAAACACCTATATTTTTTGGGAAAAGTATTAAAACTCGTCTAATTTTCGCGGGCCCCGGCCAAAGGCGTTCCTAGTAATCCTGGTTAGGTCGCCCTCAATTACGGTAGATAAGTCATAATTGATTTTATTTTTTTCATTCCAGAAAGGGACGGCATCGGGCGGGGAGCGAATTCCAAATAATTTCGCAGAAGGGGTTTGGGTGTAAAGATGATGTCGACAGCTGTAAAGGTTCTTAGCGACGGAGTTATCAAACTGGACGGAGGTTCCATGTTTGGGCAGGTGCCCAAGATGGCCTGGGAAAATAGTGTGGTGACGGACCGAAAAAACCGCATGACCCTGGGTCTCAACTGTCTTCTTCTTCAGATCAGCGGACAGAACATCCTGGTGGATACCGGAGTCGGCACTAAAGACGCCGAGAATGACAAGGAAACCCTGGGCCTGGTGCCCAGCCGTTTACTCAAAGGCCTAAAGAGCATGGGTATGGGCCCCAAGGACATCCATGCCGTGGTGCTTACCCATCTTCATTTCGATCACAGTGGCGGGTGCACCCGGTTGGACCGGGCGGGGAACACAGTGCCCACTTTCCCCAAGGCCACATACTACGTTCAAGAGGCCTGCTGGGACGAGGCCTGCAATCCCAACGAACGGTGCCACGTCACCAATCGGGCGGACAACTTCCTTCCCATTGAGGAGCGCGGTCAATTAGAGCTCCTAGACGGCGACTGTGAAATCATGCCGGGCCTGAACGTCATCGTCACCGACGGTCACGCCAAAGGCCACCAAATGGTCATGGTCAACCATGGCGGCGAGAGGATAGTGTTCCTGTGGGACATCGTGCCCACGCCGCACCACCTGAATCTGGGAGTTATCTCGGCGTTTGACAACTCTCCGGAGACTACCTTGGAGCGGAAGCGGGACCTGCTCGCTGAGGCCGAGAAGCAGGGATGGTTGCTGGTCTTCTCCCACGGCCACGACGTGAGGGCAGGCTACCTGGAACGGAAAGCAGACACCGGATACCTGCGTCCCGTCGAACTGTAAAACTCTCGCGGCCCTTACGGGCACTTACCACGGATTTTGCGGCTGCCTACCGGGCTTGAAGAAGCCTTGATAGGCAGCCGTTGCTTTTTGTGCTTATCGAATGGCCCCAGCTAAAGGACTTCCACCCGGACATCATCCTCCATCAACTCCTCAAAGCGGGCCGGAGTGATGGTGTTGCCCAAGTCGTCCCGGCTGTGGGTATAGACTCGTATGTAGTTGCCGGTAAGACCACGCCACTTGAGTCCGCCGTCCTGTCTCGTCGACGACTCCCACAGCACCGGATGGGTCTGACCCAACTGATGACTGCGGAACGCTTCAAAACCCTCTTTCGCCATAGCTAGCAATTGGGCGGTGCGTGCTTTCTTCACCGGCTGAGAAACCGGCCCGGACAGGTACACCGCGCTGGTGCCGGGCCTGGGCGAGTAGGGGAAGATGTGCATGTCGCTGAATGCCATCGATTTGGCGAAAGCCAAGCTCTCTTGGAATTCGGCTTCCGTCTCTCCCGGAAACCCGGCTATTAGGTCAGCGGTGATTCCGGAACCGGCCACAGTATTGCGGACCAGGTCCACTTTTTCGGCGAACAGTCCGGTGGTATAACGGCGCCGCATCGTCTCTAGAATCCGGTCGCTGCCGCTCTGCAATGGGATATGGAAGTGGCGGCATAGGCGGGGGTCCTGCCAAAGCTCCAACAATCGAAGGGTGATTTCCTGGGGTTGGAGGGACGATACCCGCAGGCGCGGGACGGCGGTCTCCGCCAGGATTCGCTCCAGCAGCCTAGTTAGCGTGGCGCCTGGAATGTCGAAACCGTAGGTCCCCAACTGAGTCCCGGTCAAGACTACCTCCAGGCAACCTTCCGCAACCCGCTGGTTGATCTGCTCTACCAGCGACTCAGGAGAAATGCTGCGCTCCCGGCCCCTGACCCTGGGCACGATGCAATAAGCGCACACCTGGTCGCAACCTTCCTGAATCTTCACCATGGACCGGTTCCGGCGGATGTTGGCGGCCGGTCGCACCGAGTAGTCGAGTGCCGGGGAAACCGGTGGGTGACTATTTTCGTCGGCGTTCCTTTGCTCCAGCAAGGCGGTCACCATGGCAGGCAGCTCTTCTTTCCCGGTGTTGCCTATCACCAGGGACACGCCTTCTACTTGTGCCAGCTCGTCTCGGGAACGCTGGGCATAACAGCCGGTAGCAACAATCAGAGCATGGGGATTCGCCCTGGCCGCTGCTCTCAGCGCCTGCCGGGCTTTGGAGTCGGCGGTGGCGGTTACGGTGCAGGTGTTGATGACATAGACGTCGGCTTTGGCCGGCGACTGCACCAGGCGGTAACCGGCTGCGGCGAAGCGCCGGGCTAACATGTCGCTGTCGGCCTGGTTCAGCTTGCACCCCTGGGTGCGAATCGCCACCGTGCCCCGGAAATTGTCCTCCGTTGGCGACGGGGTAATATCGGGCATGTCACCCGGCGCAAAGTTCAGGTTGACAATGTTAGTCTTCGTATTCAACGGGCACCAGATCCCATAGTTGTTCCACCGCTGAAGCAACGTCGTCAAGAATGGAAAAGAGGCGGTCCAGCCTGCCCCGGGATTCGCGGATTCTTTGAAGCGACTCACCAAAGGCCGTCAGCCGTTCGAAGGACTCCCGGATCCTCTTGTCCCGCCGTTCTTGCCCCAGTTGCTCAGCGTACTCCCGAATCGATATGTCGTCATTGAGGCTTTGGCCTTGGCTCAGAGCCACCGCCTTTACCGCCAGGGTCAGGCTTCCCCACAGGAGGTCTTCAGATTGTGCCCACCGGCCGCCTCGCATATGTCCGAGGGCGTTATCCAACAGCCGCAAACTTTGGGAGCGGTAGCGGTTAATACGGGCTGTATCGGTGGCCATATCAGCTATTACTCGTGCCTGGACAGGATAATCAATTCTAGCATAGGAACGTCGGGCCGACGGCGATATAACCGGCGTTAATTACCCTCCAACACCTTCCACGGTAGGAGGAGGGATCTGGAAGGGCGGTGTCAGGTTGGGAATGGGTACCTCGATGACCACGGGGCGTTCGGCCTTCAAAGCGCTACGCAGGGCATCTCCCAGTTCCTGGTGGTTGCTAAGCTTGATGCCCATCGCTCCGTAGACCTCGGCTAGTTGAGCGAAGTCGGGATTGTGCAACCGGGTGCCGATGACCCGTCCCTCCAACCTGTTCTGCTGCTCGATGTGGGACGCCCCCAGCATCTCGTTGTTGAAGACCAAAGTTACCAGGTTGATACCTTCTTGGACGGCTGTGGCCAGTTCGCTGGAAGCATATCCAAAACCGCCGTCTCCGATGGTGGCCACCACTTGGCGACGCGGGTTGCCTACCTTGGCGCCCAAGGCCGTGGGAAAGGCGTAACCCAGGGTGGCGAAGTAGCTGGACGTAAGATAGGAGCGGGGCTTGAGGACCGGGAACGCCAGGTGGCTCCAGTAGCCGATATCCGTGGTACCGGCCACCATGATGGCGTCGTCGTCCAACTCCCGGCGCATGGTCTCGATGATCTCGGCCTGCATGGGAGCCATCTCTCTGATGCGCTGGCTGGACTCTTGGCGGATGGACGCCATCTCGCCCTCGGTCCACTGGCTGGTCCGGGTGTTCCCCCCTAACTCAGCCAGTAGTGCCGTTAGCCCCAGTTTGCCGTCGGAAGTGATGCCAACCGTAGTCGGGTAATTGCGGCCCACCTCCTCAGGGTCGGCGTCGATCTGGATCAGCTTTTGATGCGGCTGGATCGCCCAAGGCACCTTGGGGGCCAGGTGCAAACGGCTTCCTATCACCAGGATAACGTCGGCTTGGGGCAGGGCGAGGTAACCGGGGCCGTGGGCATAGGCGAAGCAGCCCAACGAGTGGGGATCATCTTCGGGTATGGCGCCTTTTCCCTCGGCCGTGGTGATAACCGGGGCGTTCAGGGACCTGGCCAACTCCAGCAACTCGGCGGACAGGTCGGCTTCCCGGGCCCCGCCGCCAGCCCAGATGACGGGACGGCGGGCCTGGGCCAGCAGCGCGGCAGCTTCTTTTATCAGAGCTGCATCAGGCGAGGTTTTGGCAAAGATTTCCGGCTCCGGCAGTTCGGTATCCCCCTTCCCCGGCAGCATATCCCAGGGAATCTCAATCTCCACCGGCCTGGGCCTGCCAGTTGACAGATGTTCCATGGCGGTCTGAACCATACCGGGGATGTGTTCCACCTGGCCGGCTCGGGCGCACCATTTGGTCAGGTGTTGGAACACATCCAGGGACTCGCTGATCTCATGCAAGGCTCCCCGGTTCTGGCCCAAATTGTAACTTTCGATCTGGCCGGAAACCAGGAGCACCGGTGACGAAGTGGCGTACGCGGTGCCTAAAGCGGCGGTGGTGTTGAGGGCGCCCGGCCCAGGGACGACCAAACCGACGCCGGGCTTGCCGGTGGTGCGGGCGTATCCGTCAGCCATATAAGCAACGCCTTGTTCGTGGCGAGCCAGAATCAGGCGAATGCCGGGCTCGTGATAGAAGGCGTCGAAGGCGTCCATTATCTGGACTCCGGGTAGGGCGAAAACCACTTCCACACCGTTGCGGGCCAAAGAGCCTACCAGGGCTTGAGCCCCACTCATTTCAGGCATGCACACCTCTGCGGATATAGGTCGGCAATAGTCAACACATCATAAGCGACGTAGGTTGACTGTCAACCTGGGAAATGGGTCCAGCTTGTGGTCGCTGTTGCCAAATATTGAACCCGGTGGCAACATAGGTTGGCGATGCCGATGACGCTCCCATGGCACCGGAGTGCTTTGGGAGACAATCATGAGCACTACTCTGTCATCCCGACGTCGTCGAGGACTCGCGACGAAGTCAGAGCTTCGCCGCTGCGGCTGGCTCAGCATGATGGTTTATCAAGAATGAAAGGGCGTCAAGTTCAGATTCTTACCGAGGTACTCTTCTAAAAAGAGGCGGGCATTGATGACAACTAAACCCTTCCGTTCCGTAGCGTTGCCGGTCCGGGTCCATGGGGGATCCAATGTCATTGCCCGTCTGGGCGATGAGGTTGACCGCCTGCGGGCCCAGCGCATTCTCGTGGTCTGCGGCCAGACGGTGGCCCACAAGACCGATCTGCTGGACCGGGTGAAGGATTCTCTGGGGGATAAGTTCGCCGGGGTGTTCGATGCCGTTCAGGCCAGTTCTCCCCTGCCATCGGTGGAGTTGGCCACCGCCCAGGCCAGAGATGCCGGGGCCGACCTCATCGTGGCACTGGGCGGGGGCAGCGCCGTGGTCACCGCCCGCGCCATCATAATCCTGCTGGGGGAAGGAGGCCGGGCTCAGGACCATGCCACCCAATATCCACCGGGCCAACCGCCGGTTAGCCCGCGCTTGATGAAACCCAAGATTCCCAACATCGTGGTGTTGACCACCCCAACCACGGCGGTCACCCGCGCCGGAACGGCGGTGCTGGACCTTGAGACCGGGCATCGAATCGAGCTTTTTGATCCCAAGACCCGCCCGGCGGCCGTGTTTTTAGACACCGATGCTCTGCTGACAGCTCCAGCCTGGTTATGCCTAAGCGCCGCCGCCTCCTGCTTCAGCGGTGTGGTGGGAGCGTTGCAGTCGCCGGAGCAACCCAACCCGCTGGCCGAAGGCGATCTTATACAGGCCCTTGGTCTCCTGCGGCGAGACATGCAACTGGTAAAATCCCAGGAGGAAAGCGGCCGATCCCGCATCAACCTTTGCGCCGCGGCGATCTTGATGAACCGGGCTATGGACAGCGGAGCCGGTGGCGGCGGGCTTGGGGTGGTCAGTTCCTTGGCCCACTCCCTGGATAGCGGCTATCCGGGGTGTAGCCACGGCGATGCCTATGCCGTCCTAACGGCTCCGGGGATCGCGTTCAACAGGGACTTCAACCTGGCTGGACAGGCCAGGCTGGCCTCGGTCATGGGAGTGATGAACGGGGATATGGATGACCGCCAGGGAGCAGATGCGGCAGCCACCGCCGTGGCGGAGACTTACCGGCAATTGGAAATGCCTTCCAGACTTCGGGAAGTGGGCGTGCCTGAAGACGGTGTTAGGCAGATCGCTGTCGACTCGATGACCGACTTCGGGATAACCCGTAACGTGCGCCCAGTGAAAGACGCCGTCGAACTGGATGAGTTACTAAAGCAAATCTGGTAGCCTAATTAAAGGCCGGGCCGATTGGACAAGACCTAACCAGGAGGGAGTAACCGTGCAATATGACTTTATAGTGGTCGGGGCGGGTTCAGCCGGCTGTGTGTTGGCCACCAGGCTGTCGGAGGACAGCAGCAAGTCAGTGCTGCTTCTGGAGGCTGGACCGGACTACCCGGACTATGAGACTCTGCCCCAGGACCTCAAGGAAGGCAACAACGTTTGGCGGTCGGCCTACGGTCCCCATAGCTGGGATTACCGGGCCACCGCGACACCATTACAACCGGAGCCGATCGTCATACCAAGGGGTAAGGCTACCGGCGGCTCCAGTGCCATCAACGGGCAGGTGCTCTTCCGGGGCGTACCGGAGGACTACGACAATTGGGCGGCTTGGGGGAACACCGAGTGGGGATTCACCAAGGTCCTCCCCTATTTCCGTAAGCTGGAGAATGACTTGGACTTTCGTGGAGACGATTTCCACGGCAACGAGGGACCCATCCCGGTGCGGCGGTACAAATTGGAGGAGACGCTCCCGGCTTTTCAGTCCTTCTATGCTACCTGCGTGGAGATGGGTTTTCCCAAAGATTCGGACCAGAACCACCCCGATTCCAACGGCATCGCCTGCCGGCCTTTGAACAACATCGACGGTGTGCGGATGAGCGCGGCCCTAACCTATCTCACCTTGGCGCGGCACCGGCTGAACGTCACCATTCGAGGCGGCGTTACCGCCAGGCGCATCATCTTCGAAGGAAAGAAAGCGGTGGGAATCGAGGCGGAAAGCGGTGGTGAAACGTTCATTGTCTACGGTGACCAGATCGTGGTAAGCAGTGGCGCAGTGGCGTCACCCCAACTGCTGCTGCTGTCCGGGGTAGGTCCGGCGGAGCACCTGGCGGAAATGGGGATTGGTTTGGTCCACGATCTGCCCGGAGTGGGCCAAAACCTGCGCGACCACCCGGCGGCGTTTATCCTACTTCGAGGCACCGGGGAAGCTCCCGATGACGACGCCCCCAACATCCAGGTGGGCCTGCGTTTCAGTAACCCGGGGTCGCCCACCAGGGCTGACTTCCAGTTGGCCCCCATCCTCATGAGCAGCGAGCACCGCCCGGCCAGCGTACAGATAGATAGCGATGACTTCCATTTTGGTCTCAGCTGCGCCCTGCAGAACGCCACGTCGGCGGGCCAATTGCGGCTTGCCTCCACCGACCCCCACGTACAACCCGATCTGAACTACGACTATCTGTCGGACCCCGGCGACCGGGCGCGGATGCGGGAGGCCCTACGTTTGGCTCTACAGATATCGGAACATCCCTCGTTCAGCGGGATGGTGCTGGAGCGTCTGAACCCCACCGATGAAGACTTGGCGTCCGACGACGCGTTGGACAACTGGATGTTGCGCAACGCCTACACCCAGCACCATACCTCCGGGACTTGCAAGATGGGTGACACGTCGGATCCCATGGCGGTGGTGGACCAGTTCTGTCACGCCCACGGGATGCAGAATCTGCGGGTGGTGGACGCCTCGGTCATGCCCGATGTTATCCGAGCTAACACTAATGCGACTACCCTTATGATCGCCGAACGGGTCGCCGACTGGATAAAAGAGGGACGGTAGGGTATCCAACGCAGGTTCCAGCCGATAAAATCAGATAGCAATCTTGTCACAGGACGGTTCTTCAATGACCACGGCGAAATCTAAAGTTAGAGTCGAGCGTGACTCCATGGGCCCCATGGAAGTTCCCGCCGACGCGTTGTACGGCGCTTCCACCATGAGGGCGGTGCTGAACTTCCCCATAAGCGACCTGCGGTTCCCGCGCTCCTTCATTCGGGCGCTGGGGCTGGTTAAACTAGCGGCCGCCAAGACCAACATGGGCTTGGGTTTGCTCGACCAAAAGATCGGCGACGCCATTGTTGCCGCCGCCCAGGAAGTCAGCGAAGGCAAGTTGGACGAGCACTTTGTTCTGGATATTTTTCAGACCGGGTCCGGCACATCCACCAACACCAACGCCAACGAGGTCATCGCCAACCGGGCCTCCCAAATGCTGGGCGGGGACCTGGGCTCCCGCTTGGTCCACCCCAACGACCAGGTCAACATGGGCCAGTCGTCAAATGACGTCATACCCACCGCCATCCATCTGGCGGCGTTGCTGGCGATAAAAGAGGACCTGATTCCCGGATTGGAGAGGCTGGGCAAGGAGCTAAAAAGTAAGTCCGACCAGTTCTGGCCGGTCATCAAGACCGGAAGGACACACCTGCAAGACGCAACCCCCATCCGGCTGGGACAAGTCTTCCTGGGGTTTGCCGGGCAGGCGGAGAGCAGCATTACGCGTTTGGGGCGGGCGGAAGATGCGCTGGAAGAAGTTGCCCTGGGCGGGACCGCCGTGGGGACCGGGGTAAATACTCATCCCGAGTTTTCCGCCAGGACCTGCAAGCTGCTGTCGGAGATGACCGGGGTGCGGATTCGGGAAACGGACAATCATTTCCAGGCCCAGTCTACCCTGGACGCCTTGGTGGAAGCCAGCGGCGCGCTAAAAACCGTGGCTGTCAGCCTGCACAAGGTCGCCAACGACATTCGATTGATGGCCTGCGGTCCCCGGGCCGGATTGGGTGAGATTACCGTGCCCGAGGTACAACCGGGGAGTTCGATCATGCCGGGTAAAGTAAACCCGGTGATCTCCGAGTCGGTGATTCAGGTAGTAGCTCAAGTCTTCGGTAACCATGAGGCGGTGGCGATGGCCGGACACGGCAGCTACTTTGAGTTGAACACCATGATGCCGGTGGCGGCCCACAACATACTCCAATCCATCTCCCTGCTGGCCACGTCGGCAAACAATTTCGCGGAGCAGTGTGTCAGCGGCATCGAAGCGACTTCCGTGGGGCCGGACATGCTGGAGAAAGGGCTGATGTTGGGAACCGGCCTGGCCCCGGAGATCGGCTACGACGCGGCGGCGGCTATAGCCAAGGAAGCGGCAGCCACGGGAAAGACGATACGGGAAGTGGCTAAAGAAAAGACTAGCCTTTCGGATAGCGACCTGGACCGGTTGCTGGACGCTCGAGCGATGACCGAACCGGGGTTGGGATCGGGAGGAGGCGGCGGTTAAGTGATGGGCGTCCCAGCCACGGTCACCAGAGAGGCAGTTCGCGCTCCTTGGCGACGTCAAGGCACTTGGGACACCGGTCCGCTTCGGTGTGGCCCTTGGCATCCCAAACGTTCTCACCCCTTAGACCGCACAGGTAAAGGGGCTCTATCTCTTCTATTCCCATGTCCTCTACGTAGTGAACCTCGCCGCTCATGGCCGCAGTGGGCCACCACCAAGGTGTAATACTGTCTGACAGGTCATTAAGGGACGCTCGGAAGCTATCGAGCCATCCATCTTCGGGCAGTTCAACCATCCAGCGCCGCCCCGCGGGACCGGCCTCACGGGACGCCTTCAGTTCACCGTTCCGTATGCATTCCCGGATGTCTGCCTGAGACAGATTTAGCCGGTAACTGGCGTCCTGAATAGAAAGCTTCTCCACCATTTCCTCCGGTTTGGTCCCTAGTCGATTGGATAGGATCCCCGAGGACTTCTCAACGCTGAGTGACGGCTTTCGTCCCCTTGGGACAGTAAGAGTCTAGGCGATTCGCCGAGTCTCTGCAACCCGAATCTCTACCAGGCGGCGTGTCAGGTAGGCTACCGTCATTCCGGCGGCAGGCCGGAATCCAGAAAACGGATGCTCCAAATTCATATATGAATACCGGCGGGAACTTTTCGGACACCGATGCCGTCTATATTGATAGAACATAGATCCGAGGTGAAGATATGGGGAAAGTACTGGCACTCGTGGGGTTGGCAGCCCTTTTGATGCTTCTAGCCTGCAGCGCGAGCAACAGCCGGGAGGCAATCGTCGTGTCGAAACCGGTGGTAAATCAGGATGACGGCGGGTTTTCCAGCTTGGTGGAGATGGCAGCTGCCCCGCAGGCCTCGGCCGGGGCCGAGAGAGAAGTGATCGTAGAAAGAGAGGTAGTCAGGGACGTGATGAAGACAACGGACGCGGAATCTTCTATCGGTTCATCCGTAGCCTTGGAAACCGCTCAGCGGAAAGTTATATCCACCGCGTCACTTTTCTTAGAAGTAGAATTCGTGGAAGCGGCTACCGCCCAAGTGCGCGATATAGCCGATAGCCTGGGAGGGTTCGTGGAAAACCTGAACATCTCCGGGGACGAGGAAGGCCGGCATGGGAGTATGACCGTTCGAGTGCCCCAAGCCCAGTTTTCTCCGGCTGTGGACCGCATCGAGTCGGTGGGCAAGGTGCGAAGCAAGAACCTGGGATCCGAGGACGTGTCCGAGAGGTTCATCGACTTGCAAGCCCGTTTGAAAAGCTCTCTCCGGGAAGAAGAGAGCCTGTTATCTCTGCTGGGAAGGACCACCACCGTGAGCGAAGTCTTGGCCATCGAGCGGGAACTCACCAGAGTCAGGTCGAGCATCGAGCGATTCCAGGGTCAGTTGAACTTCCTGGAGCGTAGGATCGACTTGGCTACGATCACCGTGTCCTTGGTGTCCCCGGAAAAGAGATCTGGCGAGCCGCCTTCGGCTTCTTTGCGCATCGAGGTTAATGGTGTTACCGAACATGTCGATGCGGTCAAGTCTTTGGTGACTTCATCCGAGGGGGTGGTGGACTCGGTTCTGGTGTCGCTGCACAACGGAAAGGAGAGTGCGGTTCTAACCGTTCACGTGTTCTCGGACGACTTCAACTCGACTGTGAAATTCTTGGAAGACCAAGGCAGGGTGCGCAGTAAGGATATTCAAGAGGGAAAACCGGGAGACGATGGCGCGGCGTCCCCGGAAGAAAAGCCCAGAGCCAGAATCGACCTGACATTTGTCGAGGACAGCAACTCGGTCAATATAGGCTTGATGGTGGCCATTGCCGCGCCCATCGGCGCCTTGGCTCTGGGAGTGATTCTGGGGATCGGGTTCTTTGGCGTTTACCGCCGAGGCAGCCGGACTTCTTAACTCCGGCTGCCCCATACTCCAGGATATTTTGTCTTCACCGAGTTGGCGCCGCGGATACTTGGTCCGCGGCGCTACCGCTATCTAGTGCTGCTGCTGTCAGGCGTTTTGCGTTAGAGGGTCTTCCAGAGTGTCGGCCAGGGACCCGCCCGGCGGCACCATGGGATAGAGGTTGGTGGTGGAATCCACGACGAACTCGATCAAGAATGGCCCGTCGTGGTCCTGGGCCCGGCGCAACGCCGGCATCACGTCCTCCCGATCCTCCACCCGTAACGCCTCAATACCGTATGCCTGGGCCAACTTGACATAATCGGGGCCCGGTATCGGCACCGCTTTGAGGTGGTTTTGGAAAAACATTTCCTGCCACTGGCGTACCATTCCCAAGTAACCATTGTTGAACACCGCGATCTTTACCGGTAGCTTCTCTTCAGTTACCGTGGCCAACTCTTGCAGAGTCATCTGGAACCCGCCGTCTCCCGCTATGCTCCAAACCGGCGCGCTGGGCCGCCCAGCCTGCACTCCCATGGCAGCGGGCAGTTCGTAGCCCATAGTGCCCAAACCTCCCGACGAAACGAAGGAATTGCAGCGGTCGAAGAATAGGAACTGGGCCGCCCACATCTGGTGCTGGCCCACCCCGGTGACCACGACGGTCTCAGGGTTTTCCTGGATCAGCTCGTTCAAGTCTCGGAGAACGTGCTGAGCTTGGAGTTTATCGCTGTTGGGGATGGCCAAAGAGGGATGGTCTCGTTTCATTCCTTCGATGTGGCCTACCCAGTTGGGCCGTTCCTTCCCCTTTACCAGGGGCAACAAGGCTTGCAAGACCGTCTTGGCGTCGCCCACCAGCGGTACTTCCACTGGCACGTTTCGGCCTACTTGGGAGGCCTCAATGTCCAAGTGGATGATACGGGCATGAGGGGCGAAAGTTGAAGCTTTGCCGGTAACACGGTCGTCGAATCGCATGGCCAGGCCCACGATCACGTCGGCCTGGTCTACCGCCAGGTTGGCCCAATACATGCCGTGCATTCCCAACATTCCCAAGTTCAGGGGGTGGTTCCCAGGGAAACCGCTCAGGCCCAACAACGTTGTAATCACCGGGATACCCGTGGTTTCGGCCAGGGTTTGAACCTCCGCTGAAGCCCCGGAGGCGATGATACCGTGACCGCTGATAATCACCGGCCTCTCGGCGTCGTTGATCAATCGGGCTGCCTGTTGAATCCCTTCCAGGGTTTCGTCGGATAGGGGCGGTCTTTCGTTTGTCGAGGCTTCAGGGAACTCGACTTCCGCTTCTTCCAGTTGAACGTCCCTTGGAACGTCGACCAAAACCGGCCCCGGCCGGCCTTCGCGGGCGACCTGGAAGGCCTCCCGCATGACGTTGGGCAGGTCCCGGGCGGTCATAACCATGAAGGTTGCCTTGGTGCAAGGAGAGACGATGGCGCAGGTGTCGCACTCTTGGAAAGCCTCGGAGCCTAGGGAGGGGCGGGCAACCTGTCCTGTGATGGCCACCATGGGGACCGAATCGGCCTTGGCAGCCATGATGCCGGTGACCAGATTTGTTGCCCCTGGTCCCGATGTGGCAACGCAGACCCCAACCTTCCCGGTGACCCGTGCATAGCCGTCGGCGGCGTGAGCGGCAGCCTGCTCGTGGCGAACCAGAATGTGTCGAAGTTGGGGATAACCCCAGAGGGCATCGTAAAAGGGGAGAATCGCCCCACCGGGGTGGCCGAATATCACCTCTACCCCTTCCCGCAGTAGGCTTTCGCATATGATTGCCGAACCCTTGATTTTCAAAGGGGCCTCCAAAAGACGCGCTGTCCTTGGCTAGTGCAGTTTAATCCTCTATCGTGTCCGTCGCTCGCGTCCATCGCTACTTATTCCACCGGTTTTTGATACCAGGTCAAGCCCTTGTCTTTTGAGCCGATGCCAGTCAACCGAAACTTGACGCCCAGGTTTTCCGAACATAAAAAAGCCCCGGCCCTGATAGGGACGGGACGAAATGTCGCCCGCGGTACCACCCTAATTGCCCCGGCTAACCGGGACCTCTCATTTAGGACACTAACATGTCCCACCGCTTCTAACGGGCGGCGATTCCGGCCTGGCTTACGCTCCCTCACCCGTGGGTGGGGGGTTCAGCTGGCAGCTCCGGAGGGATATTCGGTGAAGATCGATGCGCCTGCTTCCACCGTACCAGGCTCGCTATCCACCTACCCTTACCTACTCGTCTCCATCTCAGCTATTATCGAAAATCGTACCATTTGGAGGGCTAACTGTCAAATAACCCAATCGACTAAGATGGCAATGGTCTAGACACCTTCAAGACCTTAATCGTCGTTGCTAGAGAGCGCAATGCCGAGCCACCAATGACGTCCCCTGGCCTTCCGTTGACGAACGAAGCCCATCTCCGAAAGGTTCATGCCGAAGTCCCGCTGGCGGAGTGGTTGCTGATCGTTCTCGTCGCACCACCTCAAGAAGGCGATGTACAACGCACGGGCCGTGGCTGCGTGCCCGTCGGCGGTCTCACAGCATTCTTCTACGAACCGGCTGATCAAGAGGTTCACGTTCACCGGCGGACGCGGCTCCGGTTTCCCGGCAGCGTTATCCTGGGGTTCGCCGCCGCCGTTCTCGCCGACTGCATCTTCCTCCAACGGGTTCTCTTGTATTTCGCTGTACGGTCCCTGGGTGGCCTCGTCCTCGCCCCCAGTTTGTTCCGCGAAGACATCCTCCACCCGCCCGGCCTCACTGGTTTCCTGGGTTGAAACCGACCCATTGATTTGAACGCCGGAGTCAATCTGGTCCTTCAAGGCGAAGGGTAGATCGATTGACACAGGCAACGAAGAACCCGGATCCGAGTCGACGAAATCTTCTTCCAGCAGGATCGGAGCTTTGGGTGGGGATTCATCGCCGGGGGCGGCTTTCCCGTTGGCCACGGCGAGTTTGGCTTTGGTTGGGGTGGCCTGCGGCGATTGCGACGAGGACGACATCAACCAGTCTTGCTGCGCCGCCGGCCCAGTTAGCCAATTTTCCAGGGCCCAGCGATGGCGGGGCTCCAGGCCTACGCCCAGGCTATTCGCCAATCGGTCCATGAAGTTGGAAAGACACGCGATTAAAACAACGTCCAGGATCTGAGACTCTTCTAGGCCGGCGTCCCGAAGCTGTTCCACGTCGTTTTTGGTCAGGGCGCTGGGGACCTGGGTAACTTGCACCGCAAAGTCCAATATACGGCGGTCGGTGGAAGACAGAGGGGCCTGGGTATAATCCGAAAGAAAATGGCTGGCCATTTCCAGGTCTTGCGAGTGGCGGCGGAGGAAGCCCGCATGGGTCATTGCCCCATACCGGCATCTGTTGGCCACCGAAACAACCGTGGCGATCGCCTCTTCCTGGACTCGGCTCAAGCCCGAGTTTCCGAATGAGAGGACCTCGTTCAGGCGTTTCACCGCGTCCAGCGCTTCGGGTTTTAGGGACATCGCCTGGAAAATCGCGGGCACGTCCGGTAGTTCCGACTCTTCTATCCAAGCCATATCAATTCCCATATGCCGGGACTGGGGCCGCGCGATGTGCCGCCTTAAGAACGCCGTTCCCGGTGCTGCGGTGTAACTCTTTCCCCGATGCCAGTTGAGGGGGAATCGACCGGCCTCGGCCACATGGTATTAGCTGCCAGCCATATTCCCATACTAGGACCTGGTCATCTTGTGTCAAGCCGCCGTTGTGACCCACATGGTTTTCCCTGATTAATCGAGGGCGAGAACGGGCAAACCGCCCTACGAACGGGGCGAGAGTTTTCTATCGCCAGAAGTTGTTGTGGTAGTATGATTTACTGAGGTAGACGATTGAATGGATCCCAGCCGCAAGACAGCTATATTACCCGCGTTAGACACGTGGCAATGTTGCCCGGTGAAAAGCTGACCCACTTCTTCTCCCCGGCCACGGGCTTTTCCCAAGAGCCTCCGGTTAACGGGCATGTGCTGGTCACCACCAGCCAGAGGATTCTGGCCTTCTCCAATGAGGACGGGAATGACGAGACCCATATCGTGCCCGTGGAGGAACTGAGCGGCGTGGTGGTTAAGACCGTTTCCCGTAACTCGGGGTCGTTGCTTCAGGGGATCCTCCTGGTGGCGGGCGGTTTATTTGTCTACGTGATCGCCGCGTTTTGGCTTGCCGGGCGGGTCGAATTACCAAACCTGCCCATCATAAATATGGACCTGGGGGCTGTCGGGGTCTTGATAGCCATCTTTGCCGGCGTCTTGCTCATCTGGAATTTCTACCGAAGCAATGAGTCTGGCTCGGTGACCTTCCAAGGAACGAACTGGGTGTTCAGCTTCCCGTACGAGAGTGAGGGGGCCAGGGAACAAGTCTATCGAATGGTGAATACGGTGTTCGTTGCCCGCCGGTCGGTTAACGGCGCTCCGCGGGTGACCCTTGAATGATTCTTTGCACGAATCAGCGCTACCAATATGGGATTTATCGGGGAAGTTAACCCAGGGATAGGCCGGGGTCGATGTCCAACTCCAACCCGTACTGCTGGCCGCGTTGGTACTGGTAGTAGGCGCAAGCGGCGATCATCGCCCCATTATCCGTGCACAATATCGGGGGCGGGATAATCACCGGCAGAGGCGAGCGCTTGATTATTTCTTGGCGCAACCGCGTGTTGGCGGTGACTCCGCCGCCCAGGACCAGTCCCTTGGCATGGTAACGCTTCGCGGCGTCCACCAACTTGGCGGAGATCACGTCCACCACCGACTCTTGGAAAGCCGCGGCCATCTCCCGCACCAACCGTGCCAATTCTTGTTTCTCCAGATCCTTGCTTCCCGGCGGATAGACCCCTTTAGCTTGGGCTAGATGGAGCAGGGCCGTTTTCAACCCGCTGAAGCTGAAATCCAAGGTATCCCTCATCCAAGCCCGTGGAAGCCGTTCTTCGCCGTCAGCTCCTTCGGCCACCCTCTGGATCTCCGGTCCTCCGGGAAAACCCAAACCCAGGATACGGGCTGCTTTGTCGAAAGCTTCGCCGGCAGCATCGTCCCGGGTCCTACCCAGCAGTTTGTACGTGCCGTGACCTTCCATCAAAAGCAGATCGGTATGTCCTCCCGAAGCGACCAAACAAAGCAGAGGGAATCCGGGATCTTCCCCCGGGTTATGCTCAGTGAGCCAGGCGGCGTAGATGTGCCCTTCAAGGTGATTGACTCCCATCAAAGGCACGCCGAGAGAGTAGGAGATTGCTTTGGCGGTGTTCAGCCCGGTGATCAGAGAACCGCCCAGTCCGGGCCCGTGGGTTACCGCTACCACGTCCACCTCATCCAGGGCCATGCCGCAATCGGCCACCGCTTTTTCAACCACCGGTACAATGTCCCTGACATGCTGGCGCGAAGCCACCTCTGGAACTACACCGCCGTAAACGGAGTGAAGTTCCACTTGAGAAGAGATGACGTTGGAATTCAGCAGCCGGCCATCTTCAACAACGCCAGCTGCGGTTTCATCGCAAGAAGTTTCGATACCAAGGATCTTCAAGCCCATTATTCCGGAACCAAAATATGAGATCTACCGAGGCTGGGAACCAGGCGCAAATGTTGTGACATAAACAAATGGCTACTTTTGCGCAAGGCCAATCATAGGTGGGGGCAGGGTCACCGTCAACTTTACACCAATTTGGGCCGATGCTATCATCGTGATACAAGCCATCGCTTTCCATGATACTTGGTGAGCTTGCGGAGGAATCGGCCAACAAATGGTAGAACCGCCATTAGCACTAGGCACATCTGGATTTTACGTTCTCGCCGCAGCGGCACCGGCGGTCAGCCTGGGCATTTCCGGCTTGTATCTTCAGATAATTGTAATCGTGGTGTGTATCGGTCTGGTGGCCTTTTTCAGCAGCGCCGAGGCCAGCCTTATATCGGTCAATAAGCTCAGGATCAGGTACCTTGCGGAGCAAGGGAATCGGTCTGCCCGGGTTGTCACCCGAGTGTTGGAGCACCACGAAAAATTCTTCGCGACCATCCTCCTTACCGAGAACGCCTTCATAATTTTCGCATCTTCCTTGGGAACGGCTCTGGCGATCAATCTGGCGGGCGGAAACCCGGCCCTGGTTCTAATCGCTCCGTTGGTCATGACCGTGGTCATCGTGACATTCGGTGAAATTACCCCCAAAACTCTGGCGGCCGGAGCGGCGGAGCGATGGTCTCTGATCGTAGCTAGGCCCATCAGCGTAATCATGTACTTGGAGACGTCCGTCATATACCTGTTTACCCTACTGCCTCGCTGGCTGGCCAAAATGATGGGGAAAGAACAGGGCATTTGGGCATCGTCGGTTACCGAAGGGGAGTTGCGGATGCTCATAGACATCAGTAAGACGGAGGGCGCCGTGGCGGAGGGTGAGGCTGCTCTGCTGGAGAAGGTGTTCAGCTTTGGCGACCGCCAGATGCGGGAGATCATGACCCCCCGGCCGGAATTTGTGATGGTAGAGCGCGGTTCTAACCTGGAGGAATTTTTGCTTGTGTACTCCGAGCACAACCACACCCGTTTCCCGGTTTACGATGATTCGATGGAGAACGTGGTGGGTGTGCTTTCCAGTAAAGACGTCCTTCTGGCCCTGGGGCAGAACAAGCTTACGTCCCAGGACAGCGTAACGGAAATCCGCCGCCCGGCGTTTTTTGTTCCAGAGACCAAAACCGTCAGCAGCACCTATAGCGAGATGCAGCAAGGAGGCTACGGGCTGGTCTTGATGGTCGATGAATTCGGGGGAATCGCCGGCCTGGCAACGGTGAAGCAGCTTCTAGAGGTCATCGTGGGCCAGGTTACCATGGAGGACGATGAATCAGGGGAGTCCTATATCCCGGTGGATGAAAATACTTACCGGCTTGATGCCGGGGTGGCCATCTCGGAGATAAATGAAGAGTTGAATCTGGGTCTGCCCGAAGGGGAGTATCAGACGGTCGCGGGGTTTATCTTGGACGATCTGGGGCGCATTCCAGAAGAAGGCGACGTGGTGGAGTTTGAAAATCTGAGGTTGACCGTTAAAGAGATGAGCGGAGTCAGGATTGAAACGGTCGAGCTAAGTCGGACTGTTATCGAGGCGGACGGAGCGGCTTCGTGAAGTTGCACCTGGTGCGTCATGGAGAGACCGAATGGAACAAGCTGGGCAGATTTCAAGGCCAACAGGACATCGCTTTGAATCCTCGTGGCCTGGCCCAGGCCAAGGAAACCGCCCGCGCGATGGCGGATGATGGGGTGATAGCTCTGTACTCCAGCCCGTTGCAAAGGACGATGCAGGTAGCCAATGAAATATCCCGCTTGACCAGCGTGCCGGTGGTGCCTTTGCCCGGAGTCAAGGAATTGAATTTGGGCGAGCTTGAGGGGGTTACCGGCGAAGAGATGCGCACCATTTGGCCCGACGTGTACTCCGCCTGGAGTCAAGACCCCGGCACGTTATCCATGCCCAAGGGCGAGTCTCTATCCCAACTCCAAGACCGTGCCTGGCGTTCCCTCCAGGAAGTGGAGAAAGCCCACTCTGGCGATGATGTGATTGTGGTGGTCTCGCATAACTTTGCTATCCGCACCATGATCCACAAAGTCTTGGGGTTGCCACTGACCAATTTCCACCGGTTATCCCTGGATCTAAGCTCGGTTAGCACTGTCGAATACACCTCTAGGGGCCGGCGTCTGACCTGTTACAACTTCACCGGGCACTTGTCCCCGGAAAACCGTTAGAAGGGACTTATGGCAAGCGTGGCCAGCCTGGAACAGCAAGTAGCGGCGGCCCTACGCCGTATGGGTCTCTCCGGCAACGACAGTATCTTGGTTCTGGGAGTGTCCGGGGGATCCGATTCCTCTGCTCTTCTCTATAGTCTGCACCGGCTACAAGAGTCCCATCGGCTAAGACTCCACGTCGCCCATCTGAACCACAACTTTCGCGGCGATGAAGCCGATGAAGATGCCCGATTCGTTGAATCTTTGGCCAACGAGTTAAACCTGCCTGCCACTGTGGAAAAACAAGATCCCACGGAATACCGGCGAGACCGGTCGATCTCATCTTTCGAGCAACTGGCCAGGGAGATGCGCTATATCTTCATGGCCCGGGTGGCTGACGAACTTGGAGCCTCGGCGGTGGCGGTTGGACACACTGCCGATGACCAGGCGGAAACCGTTTTACAACATGTGTTGCGAGGCTCCGGACTCCACGGTCTGCAGGGAATGACGGAGTCGGCGCCCTGGCCATGGCCAATGGGCTATCCTAATCTGCGTATATTCCGTCCCCTGCTGGGGGTGACCAAAAAGGACACGCTGGCCTACTGCCGGGAGTTGGGGCGGGACATTCGCGACGATAGCGGCAATTATCTGTCACGGTTCACCCGAAACCGGGTTAGGCATCGCTTGTTGCCTCTGCTCGCCGACGAGTTCAACCCCCGGGTTAGAGAGGCTTTGGCGCGTTTGGCGAGGACGGCGGCTTCGGACCTGGATTTTATGGAGGGCGAAGTGTCACGGGTGTGGCCCGAATTAGCCACGGTAACTGACAACGACGTGAGCTTCGACCTCAGGCGAATGACGGCCCTTCACCCTTCATTGCAGCGGCTGGCGTTGCGGCGGGGTTATTCCGCGCTGACCGGAGACACCCGGCGGCTACGGGAGAGCCACTTGATCGCCATGGCCGAGCTTGTATCGGGCCGAGCCACGGTGGGAACAGTGCAGTTGCCACAGGGCGCCCGGCTGCTCCGGGCCTATGATCGTTTAATCCTGTCACGAGCAACTGAGTTGCCATGCCCCTTACCCGGTTTTCAAGGAGATCATCCCTTGGCGTTGCCATCTGAGGGAGGGTCCGAAGTGAATGTGTCAGTGGCGGGCTGGCAAGTCACCCTGCGGGCGGGAATCCCCCCAGATGGAGTTGGCGGTCAAGGAAGCCCTTGGGGCCGTCCTGAACAGTCTGATTGGCCATCGGCCATCCCCGATGAACCTGATTCCTCATTCAAGTGGTCCGCTTGGCTGGACAGGGAGTCCCTAGGAGAAGAGCTGTCTTTGAGGACTCGGCTTCCTGGGGACCGGTTTCAGCCCCTGGGCATGAGCCGGGAGAAGAAGCTTCAAGACTTTTTCACCGACGCCAAAGTGCCCCGGTCCTGGCGGGACCGGGTGCCGCTATTGGTTTCCCAGCGCGGCATCGCTTGGGTCGCGGGGCACAGGATCGCCCACTGGGCGGCGATTAAGATAGGGGAACTTGACGGCCATCCGGCAGTTTGGGTTGAAATAAAGCCGCAGTAGGGACCTAATTATTGCAGTACTGAGCCATAAGTACGTCTATATTGTGTTATAATATTGATATAAAAGTGGTTACAACTTGCAACGGCTTGGGTCTGTAAAGGACAGAAATGGTTAATTTCAACTGCGTTGAATGCGGGAACGAGTTCGAGGCCGCAGGGGCCCGCGTCTGGCGCTGCCCGGCTTGCACTGAAAAAACCAAATCAGAGGGTGAAGGGCAGAAACCGCCCAAAAGCCAGGGCTATAAGGTCATTCGAGAAGAGGTTGGCGTGCGAGAGTTGAAAGCCAACCCCACCGAACTCATTCGTATGCTTGAGGAGACACCCGGCTTGGAAATCATTATCACTCGCTACGGGAAACCATCGGCCAAGTTGGTGTCGCTGAAAGAGACTTCGGAAGAAATACCCTGGCCGGAGCGGGTTAGCTTGCGTGGTACGTGGGCCCACATGCATGAACTGACCGACGAGGATTTCGCAGAAGCCAAGAAGATCTGGGAACCTCGGACTGATGTATGATCCGGCGAAGCCCGTCTATATCGTGGACACTCACGCCCTGTTCTGGTATCGGCAGGATTCCAGCAAGCTGAGTCCGGCAGCAGACGCTGTGTTTAGGCTGGCTCTGGCCGGAGGGGCCTACATCTTNGTTCCCGCCATCGTGGTCGCGGAGCTTTACTACCTGACCCAGAAACTGGGCGCCGCCCAATCGCCTTTCGACATTCTCGCCGACATCAACAGCAGCCGGGAGTTTGTTTTCTCAGAATTGGGGCAGACCGACCTAGAGAATCTGGAAAAGGTTAACGATNTTCCGGAAATGCACGACCGATTGATTGCGGCGGCGGCCTTGGCCCACGGAGCGGCAATCATCTCCAAAGACGCGACATTGCGGAGCAGCACCGCCGTGGAGGTCATCTGGTGATGGCCCTGACCGAGCCGATTCGAAATTAGCNTTAGAGTCCCAACAGCCTCGACGGGTTGTCTTTGACCAGCATCCCCACCTCCACCTCTTCCATGCCTGCTTGAAGCAGGGTGGCGATACCCATCCGCAAACCCTCGGCTGGCATTGGGTGGAAGTCCTGGCCGAAGTCGGTGCTTACGATGCAGTTTTCCGTGCCGATGGCCATGATTGTGTCCACCAGTTCCCGGGGGGCCAGGCGATAGGTTAACGGCATCATTACGTGCAAGCAATGCTCGATGTAAGCGCCCATCGAGGCCAAGGNTTTCATGTNTTCCAAGGTCATCCCGGTCCAGAATGCCATGGTGGTGCCGTGGGTCACCACAACCCTGCCGATGCCCATATTCCGGGCTTCCTCCACCAATACCATGCTTTCCTTGGTGGAGATGTGTCCGGTGGCCAACACCATATCGTGGGCCTTGATCTGTTCTAGGATGGCGTATACTTCNGGGACCAGGCGGCCGCCATCGTCCAGCAAATAAATACCGCCCTCCAACCCTTTGTGCTGGCGGTCGGCCTGGGCCGAGAAAGTTGGCATCCAGACGACGCGGCTGCCCATCTTGGCGCTGCTTTCCACTGCTGCGGCGTTTAGTCCCCCAACCTCGAAATCCAGGGCAATGCCGCCGATCAGCGTGATATCCGGCACGGCCTGACTGGCCGTGTAGGCAACCGGATGGGTGGGATACTCGTGGCTTTTCAGCACCATGCCCCGCATTCCCATGTCACGAGCCTGTACAGCCATATCGATGGCGCTCCCCCGCCGCTCTACCCTGGGGTCGGGAGCACAGTGGACGTGGATATCTAATGCGCCTTCCAGCAATCGGTCAACGTTGCTCAAATCATCTCCTATTAATGTTTGAATCCCCTGATCAGTCACCCTCCGGCCCGCCGCGATCTTGGCTGACCGGGGGTCTCATCAGAGGAATTCATGACGACATAATAATTAGAGGTAACTTTACAACCAGCGGAGCCCAATCCGCAATACAAAAGTGAATTCTGGCGCTGATTGGAGATGATCCCACTACTAGCGGCGTGCTCTGGTACCAATCCGAGGCTTAGAAACCCGATGTGCGATCCGCGGAAGCACGCCGATGAGGAGCTCTCGCCGATGGTTACTCCAGCAGGCTCAAGTATATATCCTGGGTCTCTTGAGAGGGTTCGGCGCCGAGTTCGGCAGCCAATATTTCCCGGCATTGATGGTAGACGTTGAGGGCCTCGGCCCGGTTGCCTGCCGCCGAGTAGGCCTGCATCAAAAGTTGGTAGCCTCGTTCCCGAAGGTTGTCCAGTTTTACTGCTTCAGTTCCGGTTTCCACGGCAACCATTGGCTCACCCACCAGCCTTTGGCTCTCCGACAAGCAATCCAGGGCCCGTAGTAGTTGGCGGTGCAACTTTCCCCGCAACGAATCCGCCCAGAAGCCTTCGATGCCCGGAAGAAAGGGCCTTCTGCCGATACACGCAGCCGCGCCAGCCGGGCCTAGAACCTGCTCTGGGCTGCCATTTCTCAGATGGGCCTCGGCTCTGTCGACGGCCGAGAAGCCTGCCTCTAGGTCGATCCACACATCCGCCGGAAGATCCAATTGGTATTGCCCGGAGCTGCGGAAAAAGGAGACTCCCTCCTTCTTCAGCGGCTCGATGGAAACCATGGTCCGAATCCTGCTGGTAATGGCGCTCAAAGCCCCTTCCCAGGCGGGGGACATCTCGTCGGGCCAGATAATGGTTGCCAGCTCTTCCTTTGGGACCGTCCTGGTCAGTTCGTGAACCAGGTAGGCAAACGCCAGCCTGCCTTACTTGCCCCTGATGTGGGTTTGATTGACCACAACCTGGCCGTTCGCTTCCATTCCAACCCGGCCTGTGAGATAAATCCTGATGCCCACTATCTGCCAAACTTCCGCCAAAGAATCGANATAATTCGGNCTGTATTANATACGCACCAAACTAGGAAGGAGGAAACTCATGGCTAAGGCAGTCAATTGTCCTTGCGGAGAGACGATCAAAGCGGATACAGACGACGAGTTGGTTCAACTAGTTCAAGCCCATGGCAAAGAAGTGCACAACCAGGAGGTCAGCAGAGAAGACGCCCTGGCGATGGCTCAGCCGGTAGAGTAAGCTGGTCCGCCCCGAGACTAATGGCGACGGGGACAGTTCGTAGATATTGTCCCCGCCGTCACCCTACCGGCGGGTTGCGGCGGTACCAGTCGGCAATCTCCCCTCCCGTCGCGGCCCAAACGCCTTGCCGGCGAACCATGTGGCCCAAGGCTTCGTCCAGAACTCCGATGCGGAAGGGCTGGCCAATGAGCCAGGGATGCACGTGCAACACCATAACCCGGCCGTTGGCGGCGCCGTCCTCGTACATGGCGTCGAAACCTTCCTTGAGCATCAGAGAATAACGGTCCATGTTTACCTTGCGGTCGGCCATGGCGTTGACGTCGTCCAGTTCCAACATGATGGGCAGGGCCAAGATTTCGCCNTGNGGGACATTAAGGGGGTAAGGCTGCTCGTCGTTTGCCCAATCGCAAATGTAGGATATCCCGGCCTCGGCTAGAAGCTGGGGCGTTCGGGCCGACTCGCCGTACTCCGGTCCCAGCCAGCCTTGGGGCGCGGAGCCGGTGGCAGTGGTCAGCGCATTTAGCGACTCGCTGATGTATTCNCGCTCTTGTTCCTGGGACATGCCGCTGTTGATCATCCGGCTGACGGAAACACCGTGCCCGATAATTTCGCATCCCCGTTCCAGCAGGTGGCGCACCAGGTACGGGTAGTTGGCGGCGGTCATAGCGTCCAAGGCAACGGTGGCTTTGATCCCGTGTTTTTCCAGCACGTCCAATACCCGGAAGACCCCGACGCGGTGNCCGTACTCCCGGTGGGACAGGCGGGCATAGTCGGGAAATGGGCGGGCCACGGAGCCCCCGGCCAAGCTGCGAGATTGGAAGCTGCCCTCCGGCGTACTCCATTCCATGTGCTCCAGGTTGACGATGACGCAGAGAGCTACCCTAGCGTTATCCGGCCATCGGAGAACTCCACGAGTGGTGATGGGAGACCAATCATAGTGCGGGTGGTCCATCCCAAATTGGCGCTGTGCGGGCATTTCCCCTTACCTCCATTCCCCCGGCTGTCAGCAATCCGCTTTCAGCATTCAGTCCACTCCTCGTTTCTGCGGAGCGCTGACGGCTGATCGCTCAAGAATTCAATTTCGCCGCGTGGGTAACGGCATCGTCGTAGTAATTCNCGTTGTAATAGTCGGCTATGTCGTCGGCGGTGGTCTGCCACACCCCGTCGTGGGACATGATGTGGCTTAGAATGTCGTCGAGATACTTGATCCGGTGCGGCTGGCCGATAAGAAAGGGATGCAGAGCAATGCACATGACCCGTCCGCTTTCGGCTCCTTCCTTGTATAGCTGGTCGAATTGGGCTTTGCAGATCCGGGCGAAATAGTCACCCTCGTAGTGGTTGTCCCGGAGCAGCGAGGAGTCATTTAGCTCGATGGAATAGGGCACNGAGACCAGTTTACCTGATTTCACTTTTATGGGGACCGGTTGGTCGTCATGCATCCAGTCGGTGTGGTAGATAAGGCCCGCTTCGGCCATCAGGTCCGGGGTCCGCTCCGTGCCGGATATGGCTGGTCCCAGCATGCCTTTGAGCTGTTTGCCTGTGTGAAGCTTCAGCGTGTCAATGGTGTCCCGGTAAAACTCCCGCTCTTGGTCTTCGGTGTAGGTATAAAGGTACCGGGTATTGTAGATACCGTGGCTCATGTAGTCGTAGTCGCGCTGCACCATGGCCTGGCCGATNTCCGGAAAATGTTCCAATACAGCCATGTTCAAGGAGACGCAGCACCGGATGTTGTATTTATCCAGTGACTCCAGCATCCGCCAGAACCCCACCCGGTTGCCGTAGTCCCGGTAGGAATANTGCTGCACGTCCGGAAACGGAGTGCGGGGCCAGGGCGTACGGGCCGAATCGTCATCGGGCATGTATTCGTAATGCTCCACGTTGGGCGAGATCCACAGGGCAACCCGCGCATCGTTGGGCCACTTAATTATGGGACGGTCAATGATGGGGCTGTAGTCCACCCGGTCTGGTGGCAACGGCATGGAGACTACCTCCTGGTTAGGTTTCTTTCTGGAATCGGCTGAAGAGTTAAGCCGCCACCGCCGGCCAATGTCCGCGGCTGGGGGAGACTGATTCGTAGCCTTGGGCCACCCGGAATAGGGTGCCCTCGTCAAAGGCGCGGCCGATGAATTGAATGCCTATGGGGAGGCCAGCCTGGTTGAAGCCGCAAGGGACGGTGATCGCTGGCAATCCGGTGGCATTCTCAGGGCTGGTGTTTCGGGAGATGACGCCGGAGCCCGGACCGCGCACCCGGTGTTCCTCGCCGCCTAGAGTGATGTACTTGGCGTCGATGCGAGGCGCCGCCACGGGCGCGGTGGGGGTCACCAGGAAGTCCACCTCTTGCAGTACCCGGGCGTGTTCCTCTTGGATGATGCGTTGCACTTTCAGCGCTTTGGAGTAATCTCGCCCAAGGATGAACTGCCCGGCCAGGGTGCGGTAAAGGGTGTCCGGTCCGTAGTCTTCTCGCTTCGCCTGGATATATGGTTCGTGGGTTACCACGCTGTCGGCCATGCCGGAGAAGCGCAGCGCCCCGGAATACTCCATGCTGGGCAGGCTGACCTCCCTGNTTTCTACCCCCAATTCTTGCAGGGCCTCAATGGCCAGACGGACCGCCGCCTCCACTTCGCTGTCCACCAGGTCGAAAAAGTAGTNGGAGGGGATCCCCATCTTCATTCCCTGGAGATTCCCCGCCAGGGCGGCGGAGTAGTCGGGCACGGGAACCGGAACGGTGCTGGGGTCCAACGGGTCGTAACCGGCAAGAGCTTGTAGCACCAAGGCGCTNTCGCTGACCGAGCGGGTCATGGGACCGATGTGGTCGCCGTTGAAACTAGTTACTAGCAGTCCGCGTTGGCTCACTCGTCCGAAGGTTTGCTTGAGGCCGACCACGCCGCAGAAGGTCCCCGGCAAACGGACCGAGCCTCCCAGGTCGGTGCCCAACGACGCGAAGGTCACCCCCGACGCAACGTTAGCCCCTCCCCCACCGCTGGACCCGCCGGGAATGTGGTCCAGTCCCCAGGGATTGTGCACCGGCCCGTAATGGGGATTGTTGGAGGTTGCGCCGGCGGCGAACTCTTCCAGGTTTTCCTTGCCCAGGATGATGGCGCCGGCCGCTTTGCAACGCCGCACAACCTCGGCGTCTTCTTCGGGAACGTTGTCGGACAGTACTTTAGTCCCCACCGTGGTGCGGATGCCTCCGGTGGCGATGTTGTCCTTNATCCCGATGGGAATCCCTTGCAGAGGACCCAGGTATTCTCCCCGGGCTAGGGCCGCTTCCTGCTCCCTGGCCTGGTCCATCGCCTGGTCGCGGAGGATGGTGATGAAGGAGTTCAACGTGGGCTGCAGGCGGTCTGCCTGGGCCAAGGCCGCCTCGGTTAGTTCCACCGGCGAGACTTCCCCGGACTGTATCTTGGGGGCCATCTCCGAAATGGTTAGTTTGAGCAGTTCCAGGTTAGCCATTGGCGCCACCTCCCTCGTCCGCTTTGATCAGGCGGCTGGACATAATGCCCGATAGGTCCAGGTCCCGCAGCTTTGCTAACTCAGACAGGTAACTGTCCAGTTCGGGTGCGATGAGATCGATCTCGCTGTCGGAAAGCTCGAACCCGTGATAGTCCCGGATCATCGCTTTCAGGGTCTCTTTGGAAATCGCCATTGCCTTAACCTCCGGACCGGGGGTGGTTCACGGCAGAGTGTAAACCAGGGNAATCTGGAAAGCAACGAACTTGTCCAATCGAGGGTAGTCCAGGAAGGTGCTGACACCCAAAATGTCTGGGGAAATCTCCGCGCAAAATGCCATACCCACTCCCTATTTAGCTAAGGGGTACATACCGTGGAATTGGCGTGGGTCCGAAGTTAAACTCACCCGAAGATTGACGATGAATACTCTACTTTCTGTCCATGATTCCAGCGAAATTATCTAGACCAAAGAAACAAATATCGCTCATTTCGATCCCCCAGTTGGCGTCCGACCAACGAGGAATCACCGGGCTGGAAACCGCAATTGTGTTGATCGCTTTCGTGGTAGTTTCCTCCGTATTTGCCTNCGCGGCGCTATCCGCCGGCCTGTTCTCCAGCGACAAAGCCAACGAGACCCATACCGCTGGGCTAGCCGAGGCTAGAGGCACTCTGGAACTCAAGGGTTCGGTGGTTGCCAAAGTGAGCGGAACCACCGGCGCGACCGGCGTGGTGACGAGCATCGAATTCCTCATATCCAACGCCGCCGCCGGTGAGGCAATCGACATGACTCCGGGTAATTCCATTATCAAGTATAGCGACAAGACTCAAACGGTGAATATGAATTCCAGCGCTGAGTTCAGCTCTAGCAACGTCGCCGCCTTTGGGGACACGGACTTGCTGTTGGAATTCGGCGAAGTCTTCCAAATCACCCTTTTGGATCTAACCACACAGCTCGCGACCGACTTAGGGACAAACACCGACTTCACCATGGAGATGATACCTTCCCGCGGAGCCGTATTATTCATAGGACGAAGAACGCCGGTGTCTTTGGAAGCGAGTAACCGCCTCGATTAGACCTTATTGCAAGGTTCCATACCCACTATCGAAGCAAGCCCCTTGCCGGTCCCGCATTTTAATTTCGGTGCGCTGGTAGTATGATGGAAGGAGAACCACCGGACTNGCAACAACAGATCTCAGGCCGCCGGGGGACGGCCGGTCCAGAGGCAAAGACTTGAGGAACCTGGCGAATTTCCTGGTTCATCTCTTCGGGCGCGAAGGCGATCAGGACCGTATAAACCTCTCCACAGTCCACGACCGATGTTTGCTTTGCGAACAGCAGATCAGCGATTCCANGACCTACCTAACCTACCGGGTTTGTCCTTATTGCCGGTTCCACTACACCCTTTCCGCCCGGGAACGCATCGAGCTACTGGCGGACAAGGGGACCTTCAAAGAGTCCCAAAGATACCTCAGTTCTGTTGAGCCTCTTTCATTTTCCGGAAAGGCAACCTACCGGGAAATGATATCTCGTGACCAGGACCGTACCGGGTTGACCGAAGCCGCGGTAACCGGCCGATGCCGGATCGACGGCATCGACGTGATGGTGGTGGTGCTGGACTTTGGGTTCATGGGCGGCAGCATGGGCAGTGTCGTGGGGGAAAAGGTGGCCACTGCTTTGGAGACGGCGGCCCGGCGAGACCTTCCGATGGTCGCCTTGGTCACCGGCGGCGGCGCCCGAGTTCAAGAGGGCGTTCTGTCTTTGATGCAAATGGCGAAGACGGTGACCGCGGCCAATCGCCTGCGGGAAAAGGAAGTACCCTTCATCGTGGTGCTGGCCAACCCGTCCACCGGTCAGGCCTACGCCAGCTTCGCCAACCTGGCCGACATAATCATCGCCGAACCGGGCTCGTTGATCGGTTTGTCGCCCCTTCGAACTCTGCGGGAAGTGTCTAAGACACCCCTGCCTCTAAACGCGCATACTGCCGAGGCTCACCTGGGTCACGGTTTGTTGGATAACGTCGTCGACCGCGAGGCTTTGCAACCCAGATTGTCTCTACTCCTGCAGATTCTCACCGCCCAGAAGCACAGTAACGGGAACCTCAAGGAGCTGCTCAAAACCGAGATTGAGACTCCGGAAGACGCGGAACCGTGGGAGGCGGTCACCATTGCCCGGGACGCCGAAAGGCCGCTGGCCTTGAACTACATGCGAGCGATGCTGGATCCTTTCATCGAGCTTCACGGCGACCGGTTAAATAGTGACGACCGGTCGATCGTTGGTGGACTGGGATTTCTCTGCGGCGAGCCGGTGGCTATCATCGGGCAGCAAAGGCGCTCCCCGGTCGATGGAGAGCGCTACCACGTATATCCCGACGGCCTGCGCAAGGCNCAGCGCATGATTGGATTGTCAGCCCGGTTCAAGTTGCCTCTGGTGGCGTTGGTGGATACTCAAGGGGCCGATCCTGGCTTGGAGGCGGAGGAGCGAGGCATTGGCAACGCNATCGCCAAGACCCTGTCGATGATGGCCGATGCTCCTACCCCCATCGTCTCAGTGATAATCGGGGAGGGTGGCAGTGAAGGCGCGCTGGCATTGGGACTTTCCGACCGCACTTTGATGCAACAATACGCGATCTATTCGCCGATAACGTTGAACCATAACCTGGGAGGCTCCTACCCCGACCATAAGTTGGACCGGGAAGCCGCCGAGGCTTTGATGCTGACCGCGGGGGATTGCGTCGAATTGGGAATCGTGGACCGGATCGTGCCAGAACCCCACAGCGGGTCCCACACCAATCCCAAGGAAGCGGCAGCAGCTTTACAAGTTTCGGTGCTGCAGGAACTGGCCGGGTTGTCCAAGCTATCCGAGGGTAAGCTCCGCAAACAACGTTATCGCAAGTTTCGGCGCATGGGAGAGCGGAGCACCTATTCTCATGAAGCGGTAAACCGTGAAGTGGAGTTGCTGCGGGGAATATCCTCCGGGGAACGGGGAGCCGGGAAGAACGGACGNGTCCAAAAGAAAAGGACCCTGGAAGACGAGTCTTCCTAGGTCCCAGNTTCCTCTGATTACTGGAATTCTGCTGGCTGCTAGGCGGCTTCCCGTCCAAGTTCTTGTAGGCTGTTCTTGACCCCTTTGACCAACTGAGCGTATTCCTCGCCTACCGAATCGTCCATCAAAGAGGTGGGCTTGGTTGTGTCCTGGTAAGAGGCCCGCAGCGCCAGGGTACCCAGAAAAGGAGTGTCCACCTCGGCCGCCAACTTCTCGCCTCCGCCCTGCCCGAAAACGTCGCCGGTGTAGTTCTCCACTATTCCCAGCACGTTAAGGTTGAGTTTCCGAATCATGTTGATACAACGCCTGGCGTCGATATTCGCCAGTTGCTGGGGGGTGCTGACAACCACAAATCCGTCCATGGGCAAAGTCTGCATGACGGTCAATGGGGAGTCGGAAGTCCCGGGAGGAAGGTCGACCACCAAGTAGTCCAAGTCTCCCCATTCGGTGGATTGTAGAAACTGGCTGATTGCATTGTGAATCATGGGACCGCGCCAAATAATCGCTTCTTCCTCATTCTCTTGAAAGAAGGCCATTGAAACGACCCGGACGCCCCATTTTTCCGATGGGTGAATCTGGCCGTCTACGTAATCGGGTTTGTCTTCAATGCCCAGGACTTTGGTTACGTTGGGGCAGTCGATATCCACATCTAGCAGACCGACGCTGTTCCCTTGTTGGGCCAGAGTCACCGCCAGATTGACGGCAACGGTGGTCTTGCCTACTCCGCCTTTGCCGCTGTAGACGCCGATCTTTGTTTTNATCTTGGACAGGCGGTCGGTTATCTGACGTTTCTGTTCCCAGCTGCGTTTAATCTGCTCTAGCCGGGCGTTTTCCTGGGGCGTTGGCATGCGGTCCTCCAGCCGGATTTCCGGGCTGCTTGGGNTTAAGGTTAAAAAAAGTNTTGACTGGGGAGTATCGAAGCCTAGATGCCTAGCTGGGACCTGGCCTCTTCGCTGATAAGGTCGGGAGACCATGGAGGGTCGAATACCAGTTCTATCTCAACGTCTTCAACGCCTTCAACGTCCTGAATCGCCCACTCTGCTTGCTGGGCGATGAAAGGGCCCATGCCGCAACCGGGAAAGGTTAATGTCATCTGAACGTAGACATCGCCTTTAGTGACTTGCACGTCGTAAATCAGTCCTAAATCCACCACGTTTACCGGTATCTCTGGATCGAAAACGGTCTTGAGCGATTCATAGATCGCTTCCGTGGTTAGTTCTTCCGCCATAATATCCTCCNTAGGCTTCGGCTGGACCCGACCTTTTTAATTATATGGAAAGTCGACCGGTTTGGTCAACAATTCCTGGATGTGTCTAGTCCCACGATNGGAACTGCTGAATCATGGATGTGGTTCGGCGATCAATCTCTATATGTAGGCTATATGGGCGGTTAGGGAATCAGCAAAAGCTTGCCTGTGGTGCTGCGGCCCTCAAGCTGNCGGTGGGCTTCCGAGGCATCGGCCAATGGAAAGACATGCTCCACCCGCAGCTTTAGCTCGCCTGACTTGACCCAGCCCAGCACGTCTCCGGCCCGCTGCTCCAACTCTTCCCTGGTGGCCGTATAATCGGCCAATCCGGGGCGGGTCAGGTACAAGGAGCCGTTGCCAAGGATCCTGGGGTCCATGGACGTGACCGGGCCGCTGGAATTGCCGTAAAGCACCATGTGACCCCTTCTACCCAAGCAACTGATGCTCTGATCGAAAGTGGTCTTTGCCACCGAATCGTAAACGGCCTGCACACCTTCGCCGTTGGTGGCGTTCTTGACTTCTTCCGCGAAATCCTGCTGGGTATAGAGAATGACGTGGTCGGCGCCCGCTTCCCTGGCCAGCTCCGCCTTGGCTTCGGTGGAAACGGTGGTGAAGATGTACCCGCCCAGCTTCTTGACCATTTGGATCAGCAATAACCCCACTCCACCAGCGCCGGCATGTATGACAACCCGGTCGCCTTTTTGCACCGAGTAGGTTGAGTGGCAAAGGTAGTGGGCGGTCATGCCCTGCAGCATAGCGGCGGCGCCCGCTCGCGCGTCCAATCCATCCGGCATCTTGATCAGGCGCGAAGCCGGTACTAACGCTTGCTCGGCGTAAGACCCGGGGGTGCCGCAGTAGGCAACGACATCGCCTTCTTTCACTTGGGTAACGCCAGGCCCGACGCCTCGCACTGTTCCGGCTCCTTCCACGCCGATGGTCCGGGGAAGTGGCTGGCCAGGGTTGGCCCCCATGCGGTTGTAGACATCGGTAAAGTTGACGCCCACGGCCTGTACCTCCACCAAGGCCTGTCCTTCTCCAGGGCTTAAGTCCGCCACGTCCTGGTACTTCATCGTCTCGGGGCCGCCGTGCTCAGATATCTGTACTGCTTTCATGATTCACCCTCCTAGTTGACCGAACGCTAATTAAGGGACACTGCAATTTTCTCTCGCCGCTTGGACCTTACAATCTGTTTCGATTTCCCCCGCCAGACCCCGCATTTCGTAATAAGTTGAGGCCAACTTCTCCGGTATATCCGCGCCGCCATGTATTGGGTGAATCTGGGAGTGAGATTAACCCCATGTTGAATGAAGCCCATGCGATTCCGGAGAGGTCAACGGTCCGACGGTAGTATACTCCGAATGTATGTGCTGGGACACGCTATGGGTGTGCAGTTCAAGATTGGCCGCCGGCCTATTTTGCCGAACCGGCCTGGCCGGCATAGAGATAAAATCGGAAGTTGGTGGCGTTGAAGACCCGTTCGAAGTCGTTGATATCCCTACCGGAAACTGCTATCATTAATAAGACGTTAATCGGTCATCGGTGACCGCCAATCCCCCGAAAATTCAATCCTTCTAGTCGGCTGGAACAGCCGAATGGCCAGATATCAGGGTTCAGAGCGGCCATCCAAGTGTCAAATCTCCGGGTGGACCGAAGAGAGCCCTATCTACCGGGAAAGACCCGGTGGACTGCCTCAACCAGCGTAACCAGGACGCCCACCCAGGTAGAACGGTCCCGTTCAACCAAACGAGCAATGGTCCTTGTCCCGGGTTTGATCTGTGGATGGTAGGGAGGCGGATGGTGTGATGGAAGGCTAAATGTTCGGCAGAGGCTGAAAATTCTGGAGGTATCTGAATTGATTAGTCAAAGTTGCCCGTCGCTTTCTGAAGCCCTGACTCGGTTTATCGCCTCTAAGAAGGGCGGTAAAAAGGCCCAGGATGGGCATCAAGAGCTCGGCCGCTTTGTGGCTTGGTGTGGACGGCAGAGAAACGTAAATGACGTTTCGCCATCTGAGGTTGCTGAATACGCCCAGCATATTGGTCTGGGAGGCGTCGACTCGGCGCTTAGGCTTAACCCGTTAAAGCCCTTCCTAACCTATCTCAAGGATGAAGGTTGGATCGTCAATGGACTGGCGGCCCACCTAAGGGTCCCTAGGACGCGGAAAACCACCGGAAGCCGCTCGTCTTCGTCCGGGGCGTTTGCGGATGATGATGCTACCCATTTGAGCCAAGAAGGGTATGATCGTCTGGTGTCCCAAGTTGAGGTGCTTAAAGGCGAGCGGATCAGCATTGTGGAAGATATCCGGCGGGCGATGGAGGACAAGGATTTTCGCGAGAACGCCCCATTGGAAGCGGCCAAGGAACGCCAGGGAATCATCGAGTCCAAGATTCGGGAGCTAGAAGCCGGCCTGGTCAGCGCTGTAGTCATGCAGACGGGGCGCCGAACTGCCCAGCAGAAGGCTGTTGTGGGCGCCAAGTTGACTCTGAAGGACATGAATTCAGGCAAGAAGGTGGTTTATACGCTGGTAGATGTTCGGGAAGCCGATGTCTCCTCCGGGAAAATATCCACAGTCTCGCCTGTCGGTTCTGCATTGATGAGCCGGAGTGTTGGCGAAGAGGTTGCGATCAACGTTCCTAAAGGCACCTTGAACTACACGATCGAAAAGATCAGCACGTAGCATACCGGCTTATTTCAAACCGCGTTTTGAGATTGAAATAGAAAGAGGCCCGGACTTCCGGACCTCTTTTCTTTTTGATCTCTAGCCTAGTTTGTCTATTTCCGCCAATATATCCAACGGGTCTGGTAGTACGCCGGGAACGTAGGTCTGGCGGTACCGGATGACTCCGTCTTTGTCCACCACGATAACCGCCCGGGTGCTGGCGCCTCGCTCTTCGTTCCATAGATCGAAGGCGGTCGTGGCTTTACCCTTGGGATGGAAATCCGATAGCTCGGGGTAAGGCAAACCTCCCAAAGAGGTTGACCATGCGCGGTGAGCCGCTACTGTGTCGCAACTTATGCCCAGAACCTGAGCATTTTTCTCCTCAAACTGGCTGTGATGTTGCCGGAAGAGGGTGGCTTGCGTGGTTCAACCAGATGTGAAGTCGAACACGTGGAAAGAGAGGACCACGTGCTTTTGACCCTTGTAGCTGCTTAGGGTGATGTCTCCTTCACTCACCGAAGGAAGGGTAAAGTCAGGGGCTGGGTCGCCAACTTGTGCAGGCATATCCTTACCTTTCTGTTTAGATTTTGCAGACTCGTGCCCTTGGCCGGACACTTGGGGATTATACCTTAGATTTGAGCGTTGTACGACCAAGTAACAACTTGACATAAATTCCTCCGAAAACGGGCATGGACGCCCGAATATGACGGCGTCGTACGGTGTATACTAGCCGGGATCTCAACCACTTTACGGGCTGTGAGCCTCCATACACCAAGTCATCTACCTGTTTCGCCACACCAAGTCAACTGGTCCCGTAGTTGGGTAAGCAGCCCCGAGCCCTGAGCAGATTGCAAGTAGTTTTTGAACGCGGCGTGTATCTCCCTGAGATAGACCTGTGGCTGGACTCCCTTAGAAAGAAGGACACCAGCCTGATTTCTCACGCCCACTCCGACCACACCGCTCGCCACCTTCGTCCCGTTCTGACGCCGAATACCCTGCTCCTCTTATCCGATTACCTAAAAAAGTCGGACCCGATACCCCTCTCCTATCACGAACCCCTGGATTGCGGCAAATACACCCTTACCCTGTATCCTGCGGGTCATTGCCTGGGGTCGGCTCAATCGTTGATCCAGTCCAAGAGCACCGGGGAACGGGTGTTGTACACGGGCGACATAAAGGTGAAGCCCAGTCCCACCAACGAGCCCCTGGAAGCCGTCCCCTGCGACACCCTGATTTTGGAAGCAACCTACGGCCGCCCCAAGTATGTTTTCCCGGATCAAGACCAGGTATTGTCCACTGCTTGCAATACACTGAAAAACTGGTTGTCTCAAGGGCAGAAACCCGTAGTCCAGGGCTGGAGACTGGGCAAATCCCAAGAAGTGCTGTATCACTTGTTGAGTCAGGGTTTCGATATGGTGGTGGATGATGGGGTTTACCAGATCGCCCAGATCTATCAACAGGCAGGTGTTAAATTCCCCGGTGAATTACGCGTGTTCGACGGACAATGGCCCGAGGGAGCCGTTTTGCTTTGTCCGCCGGGGCGTGGGATGACGAAGGCGGTAAACGGGTTCCGGGGTTTGAAGGTCATGGAGCTAACGGGATGGGCCGTGGATGGAAGCCGTGGCTGGGGCCGCCGCGGCGACGCCAGCTTGCCATTCAGCGACCATCCAGATTTCAATGAACTGGTTGAATACGTCCGCCGGGTCCAACCCAAGGAGGTGTACACGGTCAACGGCTTTCCCGAACTGGCGGCTCACCTGAGGGGCCTGGGGTATCCGGCGGTGCACTTGGACGGGCGGCGGGGCGAGATTCAGGACACAGGGTTTCAGATGAAGATGATGTAGGAAATCCCCCCAACCCCCCTTTACGAAAGGGGGGCTTTCCAGGATTAGAAAAGGATTCGTCGAAATCGTAGGGTTCAATATCGTAGGGGCGGGTTTCAAACCAGCCCCTACTTACGTGATAGCGATTCTTTTGGGTTGTCCCTAATCCGGGGTGGTGCCCACCGCTGGGATGTTTGACTCCTCGTCGGCAGCCAGCATGCGGTTGACCGCGCTCAGATAGGCCTTGCCGCTGGCGACGATTATGTCGGTGTCCGCGCCCCGGCCCGTGTAGGTCTTCCCGGCGCTTTCTATCCGTATGGTCACGCTGCCCATGGAGTCCATACCTTCGGTAACCGCTTGAACTTTGAAGTCCACCAGTTCGCATTCGCAGCCAATCACCCGGTCGATGGCGTTGCAGACGGCGTCTACTGGGCCGTTGCCGGTGGATGCGTCGGTGGCCGATTTCTGGTCCGGTCCGATGAGCCGGACGGTGGCGGTGGCGATGTCTTGGTCGCCTCCGGAGAACTGCACGTGGTCCAGAGTGTAGCTGATCGGCTCGGTAGCCGTCCGCTTCTCCTCGTCCATGAGAATCTCCAGGTCGCGGTCGGTGACCTCCCGTTTCTTGTCGGCCAGTTCTTTAAAGGACTCGAATACCTTGGTCATGTCCTCTCTGGACAGGGCGTAGCCCAGGTCTTCCAACCGGGACTGTAGGCCCGCCCGGCCGCTGAGCTTGCCTAGCACCAGGGTATTGCCGGGGACGCCCACCCGCTCGGGTTGCATCACTTCGTAAGTGGAGCGGTTCTTAATCACACCGTCCTGGTGGATACCCGAGGCATGACGGAAGGCGTTTTCCCCAACGATGGCCTTGTTGGATTGAACGGCCATGCCGGTGATGCGGCTGACCATGCGGCTGGCCCCGTATATTTGGGTGGTGTCGGCGTTGATCTCTACGCCGAAGTGGTCCTTGCGGGTGTCCAACCCCATGATGATTTCTTCCAATGATGCGTTGCCGGCCCGTTCGCCGATGCCGTTGATGCAGCCCTCCACCTGGCGGGCGCCAAACTCGACGGCAATCAGGCTGTTGGCCACGGCCAACCCCAGGTCGTTGTGGCAATGGACGCTTAACACGACGTTTTCGATGCCTGGCACATTGGCCTGTACGTCTTTTAACAACTGGCCGAATCCAGCGGATGAGGGGATGGCGTAGCCCACCGTGTCGGCGATATTGATGGTTGTGGCCCCGGCCTTAATCACCTCGGACAACATCTGGAACAGGTACTCGGGATTGGTTCGGGTGGCGTCCATGGGGGAGAACTCGACATCGTCGCAGTAACCCTTGGCCCGCTCAACCATGGTCACGGCCATCTCCATGACCTCTTCCCGGTTCTTGCGCAGTTGGTGCATCTGGTGGATCTCCGAGGAGGAGAGGAACACGTGGATGCGAGGGCGTTCGGAGTGCTCCACGGACCGCCATGCTTGGTCCACATCGTTGGCCACGGCCCGGGCCAGGGAGGCGATTATGGGGCCCTTGACCTCTTTGGCGATGTTGGACACCGCCTCAAAGTCGCCAGGGGAACTGGCGGCGAACCCCGCTTCGATGATATCCACCTGCATCCGTTGCAGTTGGCGGGCGATCTCCATCTTCTCTTGACCGGTCATGCCGATGCCGGCCGACTGCTCTCCGTCGCGGAGGGTGGTGTCCAATAGTAGTACTTTTTCTGTAGCCATATCTGTTACCTAATCCCTTTCTGTTTTGTAGATTTGGTTGTACCTTTGCCGCTAACCGCGGCGCTCAGAAAGGGTCCGCAGGGGCATGTAGTCCACCGCCGCCAGCCCTGCTAGGACCAGCGGGCGATGGTGGACTACACTCAACGCCTCCAGATTTCTCATTTTAGATTCCCCCGTCACAGATTGTTCCGATTCAGGTCGTGGACCGGCCAGGGTCCAAGTAAGATTGGTCTAGATTACTTTGGGGTCCATCCAGGGCATCATGGCCCGAAGTTCCTTGCCGATCTCCTCGATCTGGCTGTGCTGGGCCTGCTCCCTAAGGGGAGTGAACCGCGGGCGTCCTTCGTCGTTCTCGGCGATCCACTCGCGGGCGAAGGTGCCGTCTTGGATTTCCTTCAGAACGGCCCTCATGTTGTCTCGCACATGCTCGTCGATGATTCGCGGGCCCCGGGTAAGGTCGCCGTACTCGGCGGTGTCGCTGACCGAGTAGCGCATGTAGTTGAACCCGCCTTGGTACATAAGGTCGACAATCATCTTCAGCTCGTGAAGGCACTCGAAGAAGGCAATCTCCTGGGGATACCCGCCTTCTACCAGTGTGTCGAATGCCGCCTTCACCAGGGCGGTCACGCCGCCGCAGAGGATGGTCTGCTCGCCGAACAGGTCGCTTTCCGTCTCGTCCTTGATGGTGGTCATCAGCACGCCCGACCCGGTGCTGCCGACTCCCTTGGCGTAGGCCAGTCCGATGTCTTTGGCGTGGCCGGTGGCGTCTTGGTGCACCGCCAACAGGCTGGGCACTCCGATACCCTCGGTGAACAACTCGCGCATGCGGTGTCCGGGAGCCTTAGGGGCCACCATCATCACGTCGATGGTGTCTGGTATTACGATTTCCTTGTAATGGATGCTGAACCCATGGGCCACCATGAAAGCGCTTCCCGGCCTCAGATTGGGCTCAATCTGCTCGCGGTAGACGCGGCCTTGAAGGTGGTCGGGAATGACCATCATCAACACGTCGGCCTCCGCGGCCACATCGGGAACATCGCCCACCCGCAGACCAGCGGCTTCTGCCACGGCCCGGCTCTTGCTTTCGGGATATAGGCCGACCACCACGTTCTGCCCGTTGTCCTTCAGGTTGAGAGCGTGGGCGTGACCCTGGCTGCCGTAGCCAATCATCCCAATGGTCTTGCCCTCCAGATGGGCCAGGTCCGCATCCTTGTCGTAATAAACATCTACCATCTTATATTCTTCCTTTCCAACTTTCGTTTTAGTATTTGGCGCTGAGTTTGGACGGGTAATCAGGAATGGCTACCTGAGTTCACCTGACCGGCTTGCTCAGAGTGTCCGTTGGCCAGCCCGTTGGTTTGCCCCCGAACCATCGCCACCACACCGGTCCGCAGCATTTCGATGACGCCGAAGGACGACAGCAGGTTGTGCAAGGCGTTAATCTTGTCCTCTTCTCCGGTGATTTCGATGACCATCGACTCGCTGCCGACATCGATGATATTGGCCCGGAATAGGTTAACGATCTGGATAATCTCACCACGGGTCATCTGGTTCGTCTTGACCTTGATCAAGGCCAACTCCCGGGTCACGGTGGACTCACTGGTGATGTCCGAGACCTCGATGACGTCGATGAGTTTGTCCAGTTGCTTGGCTACTTGGCTCACGGTGTAGTCGTCGCCGTTTACCACAAAAGTCATGCGGGACAGGCCCGGCTGTTCGCTATTGCCCACGGCCAGGCTGGCGATGTTGAATCCCCGGCGGCGGAACATGCTGGCCACCCTGGTCAGGACGCCCGGCTTGTCTTCCACCAAGGCTATCAGTGTGTGTTGTTCGGTGTGATTTGACGGGACCATTCTAGGTAATCTCTTCGAGTGTTGGTTCTTCCAGCATCTCTTTGACCGATTGACCTGAGGGTATAAATGGGAAGAGTCCCTCGTCTTCTTTCACCATGAAGTCGACGATCACCGGTCCGGCGGTTTCCATGGCCTGTCGCACAGCGTCCACCACCTGATCCTTGCGGGTCACGCGGATGCCCCGGATGCCGTAGGCCTCGGCGATCTTCACGAAGTCGGGATTGGCCGTATACTGGCTGGCGATGTATTCCTTGTCAAAAAAGAGTTCCTGCAACTGATGGACCAAGCCCAGGGAGTTGTTGTTTAAGATGGCGAATTTGATGTCGGCGTGGGCCTCAACGGCCGTAGCGATGTCGCACATCGTCATCTGGAAGCCGCCGTCGCCGGCCACAGACCAGACGGTGACGTCGGGCCGCCCCACCTGAGCGCCCAAGGCGGCTGGGACTTCGAACCCCATGGTGCCCAATCCGCCCGAAGTGATCCATGTGTTGGGCTCGGTAAATCGGCAGTGCTGCGCAGCCCACATCTGGTGCATGCCTACGCCGGTGACTACGATACCCCGGCCCTGGGTGACCTCGGTCAACCGCTGGAGCACGTACTGGGGCAGGAGTTCATCAGACTCCCGGACTAGATGCGACGGATGTTGGGCTTTTAGTTCATTGATGTGGTTTAGCCAATCGATATGTTGGTTAGCCTCGACCTTTGGCAGCAACTGGCCAAGGACCGCTTTCATGTCGCCAACCATGCCCACGGTGGCCTGGATGTTCTTGTCCACCTCGGAGGCGTCTATGTCCACGTGGATGAACTTGGCGTTGGGGGCGAAGGCGGATATCCGGCCGGTCACCCGGTCGTCGAACCGCATGCCCAGGCCGATGATTAGGTCGGCTTCGTCGATGGCCAGGTTGGCGTAGGCCATGCCGTGCATTCCCGACATACCCAGGTTCAGTTCATGGCTGGAAGGTATGGCGCTGATTCCCAAGAGGGTGGTTATCACCGGAATCTGGGCCTTCTCAGCCAACTCAGTCATTAACCCGTAAGCGTGGGAAATGAGCACGCCGTGCCCCGACATGATGATGGGCCGTTCGGCCTGGTTGATCAACTCGGCGGCGGAGGCCACCTGGGCCTCCGGCGCTTCCCAGGGGATCTTGTATCCGGGCAGTTTAGTCGTACTGGGCCAGACGAACTCGGTCTTCTCGCCCAGTAGTACGTCCCTGGGGATGTCCACCAAGACCGGCCCCGGACGTCCGGTGCGCGCGATGTGGAAAGCGTCGTGAATCGCCTGCGCCACGTCTTTCACGTCCATGACCAACATGTTGTGCTTGGTGATGGGCAAAGTGACGCCGGTGACGTCGGTCTCCTGGAAAGCGTCGCTGCCGATGGCGGGCCGTGGCACCTGTCCGGTGATGGCTACCATGGCGACCGAGTCCATTTGGGCGGCGGCGATGCCGGTGACCATATTTGTCGCGCCGGGTCCCGACGTCGCAATGCAGACGCCAACCTTGCCCGTGGCCCGGGCGTAGCCGTCGGCGGCCATGGCGGCGGCCTGTTCATGGCGCACCAAGATATGGCGGATGGCCGGGTAGACAGAGAGGGCGCCATACAAAGGCAGCACCGCTCCGCCGGGTAGTCCGAAGACCACATCCGCGCCCTCTTTAAGAAGGCTTTCGCAAACTATTTCCGCGCCGGTTAGTTCCATCTTCTAACGTCAAGTCCCCGTTTTAGTTGGATTAGATTCCTTGTCCAGCATCCCCATTCTAACTCTCCCTCATAAAAGGGAGAGGACTAATCCCTTCCCTCTCGACGGGGGAAGGTTAAAGCTTGCCCTGAGCGCAGCCGAAGGGATGGGGGTGAAACAACACGCATTATTTTCATGTCTGAATGGTATTAAGTCCGATTTATAGACCCCAGTAAAATTCCCCAATAAAAAAGCCCATCCCCTGAAGGGACGGGCTGGAAATTCCCGCGGTACCACCCTTCTTTTCCGAAGGTCAGGCTTCAGACTTGCGCCGGATGCCGGTGAGTCACCTCTGGGTAACCCCAACCTCGGAACTGCTCTACAGCCTATAACGGGGCCAGCCGCCGCGCCTTACTCTAGTTCAGGCGGGCCGCTCCAGGACGAGTTCGGAGCCCTTCTGCCGCCGGACTTCCACCTACCTCCGGCTCTCTGGGACAGGGTACCCTTACTACTTCCTTTCGTCGCGGATTTCGTAAAATTGTTACATGAAATGCTAACAGTGCGCCATGTCGTTGTCAACTTGCCTGCCGCCGTCAGCATAAGAGGCCGATTACATCTCACGAAGCAACACGGCGATATCGTGATCTCGCAGGGCAGCGGATGTACGGTCTAGCACTGCCTGCGCAAGAACCTGTCCTCGCTCATCGCTTAAATCCAGATTTGCCAAGGCCTGCACCGAGACCCGAAATGGGTAGAGGATACCCGTTTTGTAGTCGGTCTGGCACTGATTTAGGCTGTATCCAGTTACCCCTTCAGAAACCAGGGTAGTATGGTAAACGCTCAGCAGACTGTCCTCTATCGCCCTTCTCAGGTCGACGGTAAGGCCAAAGGTTGCCAGGTAGGAGATGTCGAGAGCTCCATTCCCTTGCGTAGTTAGCTGCCAGTCTATAGCAGTGATTGGGCAACCCCGGAATCCGGTGTCGAAGACAATATTGTCCGGGCGAAAATCTCCGTGGACTATCGTCAGGGGTGGACTGCTGGCCGCCTCCAAGATGGGAATCAGTTTCTCGAGATAAAGGCTGGTAATCTCTTTATACTCATTATCAACCCGTTCGCCGAACCTCTCCAGGAATATCGGCGCACTGCGCGTGAACCGCTCTTTCAGAAATGCGGCCTGATCAATCTGAGTGGGTAGCCATCTCGTCCGTTCCTGATCTGTTCTTCCCCACCATTTGGCATGAAAGACCGCTATCGCCCGGGCAGCCGCCTTTGCATCGTATTCCGAGATTCCGCCAGTATTATCGCCGAACCGGCCCCTGCCCAGGTCTTCTATGAGGATAGCGCAGTCGCCTGTCTCAGGCTCAGAGTCAGAAAAATAGCACTTAGGCATTATGAATTCTGAATCCGGCCCTAGATGGTGATATACATTGGCTTCCTTGTCAGTTAACGCACTCGCATGCGTCTTAATACGCGGATCTCGGTTCGCGAACTTGGCAGCGATTGACTCCGGCGTGGATGACGTCCGGTTCTCGTAATTGAACGTGATACGTAAAACCTCGCCAACAAACCCGGACCCCTCGCTGATCATGTCCATGTCGAATGACGCGATTTTTGCATCCCGGAAGTCGGGGTGCTTCCCTAGAACGTCGTTCAACCATTCGACGGAAATGTCTTCGGCTCGCCAAGGTGGGATTCCGGTTGACTCGCCTGCGGATGTCATGATGGGCGCCTCTGATTTTCGAAGATATTGATGTTGATAAGCTGAATCACCTTCGGGGAAGCCCGCTGACGCGGACCGAATCAAATTCGGTGTCATCAACTATCATAATCAATCTTGGAAGGTTAATCCCCTTGAAGAATCTACACCGTTAGATTGACTCTGTCGCGGCTCCAAACCCACGCTGAAGCCGCATGGTTTATGATAGAATACCTAAGCTGGAACCCCCCTTGCCGTCCCGCCTTAGACCGGGAGGAAAAAGGGGGGTTTATAGAAGGAACGAAGCCTTTGCCGGAACGTATATTCATCGGAGTTGCTTGGCCCTACGCCAATGGGCCGTTGCATCTGGGCCACGTGGCGGGATGCTATCTTTCGGCGGACATCTTCGCCCGTTATCACCGCGCCAAGGGCAACGAAGTTCTGATGGTTTCGGGAAGCGACAGCCACGGCACCCCCATCACGGTGCGAGCCGAGGCGGAGGGCGTAACCCCGGAAGAGATACTGAACCGCTACCACCCCCAATTCGTCGACTCCTGGGACAAGCTGGGTATCTCCTTCGACCTCTTCACCTCCACTCATACCGAGAACCACCAGGAAGTGGTCCACGATCTGTTTAGTGTTCTCCTAGAACGGGGTTATTTGTATGAGCAGGCGATGCTCCTGGCCTATTGTCCCGACTGCCAACGGTTTCTTCCCGACCGGTACGTTAACGGCACGTGCCCCCATTGCGGCTTCGAGCGGGCACGGGGCGACCAGTGCGACAATTGCGGCCGGACGCTTGATCCTCAGGATTTGATCCAGCCCAGATGCGTGATTTCCAACAGCGAGCCCGATTTCCGAGAGTCGGAGCACTTTTTTCTCAAGCTTTCCGCTTTCGAGAAACCACTGCTGGACTGGGTCAATCAGCAGACCCATTGGCGGCCCAACGTTCTGAACTTCACCCGCCGTTTTCTTGAGGACGGGCTCAAGGACCGGGCCATCACGCGGGACCTGACCTGGGGTGTGCCCATACCCTTGGACGGTTATGAAGGCAAACGTATCTACGTGTGGTTCGAGGCGGTGTCCGGTTATCTGTCCGCCGCCGTGGAGTGGGCCAAACTGCATGGCGACGGCAAAAGCTGGGAAGCCTTCTGGAAGGACCCGGACACCAAGGCCTACTACTTCATCGGCAAAGACAACATACCGTTCCATACCATCATCTGGCCGGCCATTCTGATGGCCTACGGTGGAGGACTCAACCTCCCCTACGATGTACCCGCCAACGAGTTCCTCAGCCTTGAAGACCGGAAATTTTCCACGAGCGAAAACTGGGCCGTATGGGTGCATGACTACCTTTCCCGGTACGACCCGGACCCGCTGCGATACCTGCTGTCCATCAACATGCCAGAGTCCGGCGATACCAACTTCTCTTGGGCTGAGTTCGTTCGCCGCAACAATGAGGAACTGGTGGCCACCTTCGGCAATCTGGTACACCGGGTGCTGTCTTTCACCTACCGGAATTTCGACGAAAAAGTGCCGCCCGCCGGGCCGCCGGGCGACCTAGAACAAGAGCTGCTCCAAAGTGCCCGGGAAGCGATGGATAGCGTCGACCGGGACCTGCGCGATTGTCACTTCAAGGCGGCCATCGGCAGGGCCTTTTCCCTGGCCCAGCAGGTGAACCGTTATTTGGATGCAAGGGCGCCCTGGCAATCCATCAAGACCGACCGCACAGAAGCGGCAACCACGTTGTATACCGCCACGACAGTGATTAACTGTCTCAAGATGCTGTTGTATCCCTTCCTACCGTTCAGCGCCCAGCGCCTCCACGAATATCTGGGGTTGGAAGGAACGGTTGAGAGCCTATCGTGGGACTTCGACGCGTTGATCGATGCGGTCCAGCCGGGCAATCCGCTGCGTCAACCGAGCCCTTTGTACACCAAATTCGACCCCCAGGTGGTGGACGATGAAGTCCAACGCCTGGGCGTCAGCGTGGCCTAGGAGGTAAGGTGCTCCAAGGCCTGGATGAGCGGACCGCGTCTATCTACGCTCCAATACGTCCCCAGCTAAGTCTGGTGGAGGAGCGGTTGGGCAGCCTACGGGATACCACCCCCGATTACCTGGAACCCCTTCTGGACCACGTTCTAGATTCAGGCGGCAAGCGCATCCGTTCCGCCATCACGTTGCTTGCCGCCGATTTCTACTCCCACGAACCGGAAAACCCCGTCATCATGGCGGCGGCGGTGGAGTTACTGCATCTGGCGACGCTGATCCACGACGATACCGTGGACGACTCGGACCTGCGCCGGGGCCGACCCACGGTCAGCAGCCTTTGGGGTAAGCACGTGGCGGTGCTATTTGGCGACTTCTTATTTGCTACTTCCGCCACCTTTGTTTGCGACACCGACAACGTTCGGGTGATACGCCGGTTCTCCGAAACTATCATGGAATTGGCCAGCGGCGAGATGGCGGAATACTTCAACATCTTCAACCTGGAGCAGGCCCAGGAACGCTACCACGACCGCATCTACCGGAAAACGGCCTCCCTATTCCGCACCGCTGGGGAAACCGGGTCAATCCTGGGCGGCGCGCCGGAACCCCAGGTTCAAGCGATGTGCGACTACGGCTATAACATCGGCATGGCTTTCCAGATGGTGGACGACTTGTTGGATGTGCAGGGCGAAGCGTCCAAATTGGGCAAGCCGGTGGGGACCGATCTGCTTCAGGGAATCCTAACCCTGCCCACCATCATGCTCATGGAGCGATTCCCCGACGATAACCCCGTCAAGGCCCTGTTCAACGACCGTACCGAAGACGGCCACGTGCGGCGTGCCCTGGATATGATCAACAATTCGGGCATCGTCAAAGACTGCTACGGAGTCATCAGAGAGTTCTGCGACAAAGCCACTCAATCGTTGGACATAATACCCGACTGCGATGCAAGACGCTCCTTACTGGCCCTCCCCGAATACATCCGCGACCGCAGCCGGTAGTTTGGGCCGCCGCGCTCCGCGAATCTAACTCCCTCTCTCCCAAACCACTCGCCCACCAACTATGGTAAGCATCGCCCGGATTTCTCTTAGCTGGTCCGGCTCGGCGTTTATGGGGTCGGTGTCCAAAAGAACCAGGTCCGCCAACTTACCAGGTTGGATGGTCCCCTTGCGGTGTCCGGCCCCTTCCGCGTTTGCTCCGTCGGAGGTGTACATCCTTAATGCCTCTGCAACCGTTATCGTCCGCCTTTGAGAATCGTCCGGCGGTAGAAACCTCCCGCCGCTGGTGCGCCGGGTGACGGCTGCGAAGATTGCGGGCCACGGATTGGCGTCTATCACCGGTGCATCGGACCCGAAGGCTAGGGGAATTCCGAACTTTGCCAGAGCGCCAACTGGATACAGGTCGGGAAGCATGGAGGCGTTGACTCTTTCCAGATAATTGTCCCCATTCCAGAAGATGAATCCTGGTTGAGTTACTACCATACAACCCGACTTGGCAAGCTCCGCCATAAGCTGGGGAGGGCATTCGGCGCAGTGCTCGATGCGGTCTATCGGTTGGACGGAGGTTTCCGATGCAGGTTTGGAGAGGGGCGTGGCGTCGTTTAGCACCCGGACCGCAGCCTCGATAGCTTCCTGTTCGATGGCGTGAATCGCCACAGGGAATCCGGAACGATGGGCGTTGTCTACCATGACCCCCAATGCCGCTAAGCTGGGCTCCAGCGCGCCGGTGGTCAGGGTGAGCATAATCTTGGCGTGGCCTAGCCTAAGTTGTTCGCCGCCCGAGCCCCAGCTCAGCCCAGCGGACTGGAACTCGTTCAGGCGGGAGGCCCCGGCAAACATGGTCACCCGGCATTGCAGCGGGCCCGACGACTGAAGCTCCTGAAATGTTCTCCACCGGTCCAACCCGTTGTCCGGGCCCGCGTCTTGAACCGAGGTTATTCCGTAGCCCAGGAGCGTGTTGTTCAGATGGTGAACACTGTCTTGGAAAGCAGCTTGGTCCCGCGACGCGCCCAGCCTTTGGCGTAAATAACCGGACATCTCGAATAAAAGACCGGAGGGTTGGCCAGTGTGCCCATCCCGGTGAATTACTCCTTCCACCGGGTCCGGGGTGGTTTCATTGATGCCGGCCAAGTCCAGAGCTTGGCTGTTCAATACGGAGGCATGGCCGCTGCGGTGGTCCAACCGGACCGGATGGTTCGGCGCGGCGTGGTCCAGATCCCAGCGGGTTGGGTGCCGGTTCTCCAAGAGGGACAGGTCGTCGTAGCCGAAGCCTCGGATCCAGTGGCCGGCCTGGGTGATCTCCGCCTGGCGCTTAACCACCCCCTCCAAGGCTTCGATGGACGAAACGGCTTTAGGGCTACAGTCGATACTTTGGAGAGAAGCCACTTGGGCCAATACGTGGCAGTGGGAATCCACGAACCCAGGCATCAGGGTCTTGCCGCCGCAGTCGATCTTATGGGTGGCCGGGCCCGCCAGTGGGGCGACTTCGCTGGAAGAGCCTACGGCGGCGATGGTGTTACCGCATATTGCCACCGCTTGGGCACCAGCATGGTGGCGGTCCATGGTCAGCACCCGGGCGTTGAGCAGAAGCAGGCTGGGAGGGCCGGTCCCTTCTTGTTGACCTGATGGAGGCGCAAGATTCCGCATTGAACGGGCCCGCCTGAGCATGAATGGGGGCTAGCTGGTTTTCAGCAGCCGGGCCTGCTCCATCTGTTCCAGCAACGCAGGAACCGGGTCCCTGTCTTGGAATACGTCGGCGTTGCCGTGGTCGGGATCGTGGCCCGTGGGGTTGATGATCCAGACCGAGGCCTCCAGAGCGATTCCGTTGGGGTCGGTGAAGTAGATGGAGTGGATAATCTTGTGGTCGATCACCGGGGTAACTTCCACGCCGGCGGCGGCCAAGCGGGTTTGAAGGACCAGCAAGGCATCTTCGCTCTCCACGTCGAAGGAAACGTGGTCGAACTGGAGTTGTCCCTTGGCGGGCTGTCCGGCCGGCTTGTGGAACTCCTCCACCATGCCCGGCCATTCGAAGAAAGCGATCGTGTTGTTGGGGCCTATCTCAAAAAAGTAGTGCCGGTAAGGATAGCCGCCGGGGATGTTGCCCACGGCCGCCACCAGGGGCATGCCCAATACGTCCCGGTAGAACCGGACGGTTTTCTCCATGTCGTTGGTGACCATGGCCAAGTGATTTATTCCGCCGAATTTCATTTCGTTTTCCTCTCTTCTCAACCGGGTCGTTTTAGTATATCACCAGTTATCGCGGCCTCACGGTTGCGGCTTAAAATCGCGTAACTGGTCCTGGCTTACGCCATGGGCAATGTCCTCAGACTGGATTTAATTGCGAGATGAATCATTGCTCAAGCAACAATATACGCCTTGTTACTTGCGCTGTCAACTATTGCGTGGCGAATCGATTTTGTTTAGAATGGGTAAATGGCCGCACAATCAAGCCAAGAGCAAATATCCGCATGGCGGTCCTTTCTGGAAGTTCACTCGGCGGTTATCAAGGCGCTGGAAAAGGAACTGATAGAGGACCAAGGCTTTTCCTTGACTTGGTACGATGTTCTGACTCACCTCTCCGAGGCGTCTGGAGCCCGGATGCAGCATCAAGCTTTGGCCGAATCCCTGCTTTTGAGCCGTAGCGGGGTCACCCGCCTGGTGGACCGCATGGCCGAGGCCGGGCTGGTCTGCCGCGAATCTTCCCCTCAAGACCGCCGGGTGTCCTACGTGGTGATGACCCAACCCGGCCGGGACGCCCTTGACCGGGCATCCCCTGGGCATATGCGCGGCATCGCCCAACACTTCGTCCGGTACCTGGAAGCCGGAGACGTGGCCCTTCTTCAAGGATTTTTCTCCCGGGTGTTGGATGGGGAGTCTGGAGGGTAACCGATTGAAAGCGGTGGTTTTCGATTGGGACCTAACTCTGTGGAATAGCTGGGACCTCCATCTCCAGTTGATGCAAAGTACCGCCGATGCGCTGTCCCTGCCCCGGCCGTCTGGCGCCCAAGTAGCCCGCGAATACCACCGTCCGTTTTTCCAGCACCTTACTTGGTTTTTTGGCGACGATGAGCAACGAGTGGTCGATACTTACATGGGGTTTTATCTTGATAGCATGGCCACCGTGGGAGGGCTTTATCCCGGTGTGCCTGAGACCCTCGTAGCGCTGAAGGACCGGGGCTACCGGATTGCTTTGTTCTCGGATAAGCGGCAGCAATTCGGAGAGCTTGAGGTTGAGCTCTCGGGGATCGGGCATTTGTTGGATTACACATTGTTTCTGGTGGAAGGCCGGCCCTACAAGCCCGATCCCCACGGACTGCTCCACGTCCTGGATGTCCTCGGTGTGGCGAAAGACGAGGCTGTGTACGTGGGAGATGGGAGTCACGACTTGGAGTGCGCCCGCCGGGCTGGTGTCGCCGGCGGCGCCGCTCTTTGGGGGTCATTGAACCGGGAAGACCTGCTCAATGGACATCCGGACCACAGTTGGGAATCGATGGATCAAGTTCTGCTGAGCCTGGAGTAAGATTATCTTCCCCGAAAGAACCCATCGGGAGACATCCTGGTGTTAGAAGGCAACTCCGATGCCACACTTCCGCCCTCGGTGAGCTATCGCCGGGAATTCTCCAAGCATCGGACGCGGATAACGATAGCGGCGGTGGTCTTGCTGGCGCTTCTAGGAGTGCTGTCCGTTCTGCTGGACTGGAGGGAAGTGCGGGGAGTAATCGGCCAGGCGGCCTGGATGCCGGTATTTGCTTCACTGGGGATCACCACCGTCTCTTACCTGACTTTGGGCTATAGCTTCGCCTTGGTAAACCGGGTTTTTCGGATACCGCTGGAGCTGCCGGCGCTGTTTGGGGTTGGTATCGTTTCGTCGGCGATGATCGCTACCTTGGGCGGAGTGGCTGGACACTCGCTTCGGCTCTTGCTGCTCACTCGGCGCGGCGTGGCCGCCGGTGACGTGATGGCTCCCTCCCTGTTTCACGGTTACCTGGAAAGTCTGATATTTTTCGCCCTGATACCGGCGGGATTGGCCTATCTGGCCCTAACTCACCCGCTGTCTTCCGGATTGTCCCTGGCGGTTACCACCGGGGCTGCCGTCTTGGGAGTGGCATTCGCCATTACAGCGGTGGTCTTCTTTGTAGGTCCGGTGCGAGCCATTGCCCTATGGCTGGTTGGCCGGACGTGGCATCTGGTGACCCGCCAAAGTATCAAATCCGGCCTGCGGGATTTTGAATCGACGCTGCGCCGCGGCATGGGAAGGTTGCGATCCCGGCCTCTGGATATGGCCCTACCACTTTTATTAATCGTAGCGGATAGGGTTTGCCGGCTGGGGGTGGTGTGGCTGTGCTTTCAGGCGCTGGGAGGGCAGGTGGACCCCGGTGTAGTTGTTACTGGATTCGCCGTGGGCGTCGCCGCCGGGGTGATGTCCATGGTTCCGGGCGGCTTGGGAGTGCAAGAAGGGTCGATGGCTGGGGCATACCATCTGCTGGGAGTGCCCTTGGAGCAGGCGGTGCTGGTGTCGTTTCTGTTCCGGCTGGTCTACTACATGACTCCCTTTGGCGTCAGCCTGCTCTTTTACCGGAACGTTCTGAGGGAGCGGATTCCTTTGGGGGCCGTCCAGGGCTGATGATCCGGCAGTTCTTAACCGGCGGACTTGGCCACGTTCGCCGCGTCGTGCTGCTCGTCGGCATGGTAGGAGCTGCGGACCAGGGGACCGGAGGCCACGTGTTTGAACCCCATCTTCTCTCCCGTTTCCCGTAGCTCGTCGAACTCCGCCGGGGTGTAAAAGCGGTCGATGGGCCAGTGCTTGGACGAAGGCCGTAGGTACTGCCCGATGGTCAAGAGGTCGCAGTCCACGCTGCGCAGGTCCTCCATGGTCTCCACGATCTCGTCCCGAGTCTCGCCCATGCCGGCAATGATGCCCGATTTGGTTACCATGCCCGGGTCCATTTCCTTGGACTCGGCCAGCAGATCCAGGGACAGCCGGTAATCTCCCTTGGGCCGAACCCGGGGAAAGATCCGCCGGGACGACTCGATGTTGTGGTTCAAGACATCGGGACGAGCGTCGATGACCTTCCGTAAAGCCGAGGTTGAACCGCCGAAGTCGGGTATCAACAACTCGATGCGGCAGTCAGGACTCTGTTCGCGGATCTTGGTGATGCAACCGGCGAAGATGTAGGCGCCCCCATCGGGCAAGTCGTCCCGGTTCACCGAGGTTATGACGCAATAGCGCAACCCTAGTGAGCTGACCGTCTCCGCCACACGGTTAGGCTCCATCAGGTCGATGCCGGTGGGCCGGCCGGTGGTTACGGCGCAATAGTGGCAGCGGCGGGTGCATATGTCGCCCAAAATCATGAAGGTAGCCGTTCCCCGGTCCCAACACTCGCCGATGTTAGGGCAATGAGCCTCTTCGCAGACCGTGTGTAGTTGTTGGCCCTGCATCAAGCCCTTCAAGCGCATGTAACCTGGGCTGCCCGGCGCCTTCACCTTGAGCCATTCCGGCAACCGGGGTCTGACCGGTAGTTCTTGGGGTTGTTGGTTCAAAAACGTTTCCTTCGGTCTGCTGTTGCTGATTAGTTACCGGCTCATAGCCCTTAGATCGAGCCCGGCTATCTAGGAATCGACCGCTAAAGAAAATCGACCACTCGCGGGCGGGTACGGCACTTCTCTGCTGTGATTATAGCGTCAATCTCGGCGACTGCTTGCTCCAATTGGCCTTCGCGGTTGACGACCCGGTAATCGAATTCGCCGACCCGACCCAACTCGCTCTGGGCATTGCTGAGGCGAAGGGCGACCTGGGATGGTGTTTCTGTCTCGCGTTTGGTCAGACGGCTTTTGAGCTCGTCCAATGAACTAGGAATCATGAAGATAAAGAGGGCCTCGGGGGCCAGTTCACGCACTGTGTCCGCCCCTTGCACGTCCACTTTTAGAATGACGTCCTTGCCATCCTGCAATCCCTGCCGCACCTGGTTGCGCGGCACCCCGTACCAGTAGTCGTATACCTGGGCGCACTCCAATAAATCATCCCGTTCCTTCATCTTGAGAAACGCGGCGGTCTCCAGAAAGATATAGTCAACGCCGTCTTGCTCTCCCGGACGCTGGGGGCGGGTGGTAGCGGTGATTACGAATCGCCACGGGCGGTCTAGCAGCTTCAATGCGTCCAACGCGGCGTCTTTTCCCACGCCGGATGGCCCTGACAGTACCACTAGCAGGGGAGGCGCTGAGCTGGCGTCAGGTATCTGTGGCAATTATGCCGCCTGCCGTGGCTTGGTGAGAGAATGCTGATTCAGGGCTGGGCCCCTTCTCGTTCGGAGAGCGGGAACAGGTTGCGCCGAAACCTGGGATAAGACTGGGTGGCTGCGCCTGCTGCCTTTATCCTGGTTTCTCCGTTCAACGAAGCAGGCGAAAGGACCCTCTGTTCCAACTCGGCTAACCTCCCGTCAATATTCGGGCATTTCGGTTTGGGCCAAGGCATCGCGCAGTCAGGCCGCGTGTCCTGGTCGAATCAATCGTCTAGTCCCGGTTACGGCCCTTGCCGCGGGTAAACTGGCTCATCCTTTCCATTACTTTCCGGCCCGCGAACATCTCTCCCATGCCTTCGGAGAAGCTGGGAATCTCCGCGGATGACGCCTCGCGTGCCCTGGAATTTACCAGCCCGGCCATCAATTTGGCCCGGGCCGTTGAAGCTTCCTCGAACATTTCCTGCACGGCTTCGACGTCCGGGCCGTCCTCGTTGGTCAGCGTCTTGCGCATCTCATAGAGTTCGCGGATAAAAGCATCTATCCATGCCACTATCGGCTCTGGGTTGGTTACGCAAATGTCCCGGTGCATTATCGGGTCTCCCGAAGCCAGCCGGGAAACGTCGGTGAAGCCGCTGGCGGTCAACTGGGCAATGTCCTCCCAATTGGCGCTCTTGGAGACGCAGCCGACCAGGGCGGTGGAAAGCATGAAAGGAAGGTGGCTGGCCGCTGCCACGAAGCTGTCGTGTTCGTCAACCCCGATGAAAAAGGGCCGGGCGCCCACCGCTTCGGCCAAGGTGGTTATCTCGGAAACCGCCTTTTGCCCCACGTTGGGGCCGGGGACCACGCAATACGCTTTGTCGCGGAAAAGATCGGCATCGGCGTTCTCGGGTCCGGCGGTCTCTTTCCCGGCCATGGGGTGCCCGCCGACGAAATTCACCGTCTTGGGAAGGTACTGCTCGGCCCAGTCTAAGACCAATCTTTTCGAGCTTCCCACGTCGGTGACCAGGCAGCCCTCGGGAAGCTCGGGGCCAATCACTTCCATAAGCTCTTGCATCGCCATAATCGGAGTTGCCAGAACGACGATCTCCGCGTCGTGCACCGCAGGAATCAGCCGGTTCTCTACTTTGTGGAAGGCTTTCGATCTCTCCGCTCCCCGGCGGGCGGCGCCATCAGAGTCGGTGCCCACCAATTCCACGTCTTTTAAGTTGGCCTTCTTCAGCGCTAGCGCCAAGGATGTGCCGATTAGTCCGGTACCGATAATTGCTAGTTTCGCCAAGACTATTCTCCTGGGACAGACGTTTGGCCGTATGGGCCTCAAGGTCCCGCCAAGGGACGAGCGCCAGCTTGGAAGTTTATCTTACACCATGGCTTACCACCATACCACCGGCCAGGCCGGGGTGAAGCCGGCGGCGGCCGCCGCGTCCGTCACGCCACGATCGGTTGGGCGATTGTCCACAGGCTGACTACGGTGTAGATGACCATCAGCATCAGCATGGGATACTGGCTGCTTATCGCCGTAGCCCTGTCTTGGAACGTGCGCAGGGAAATCAGGTGAGCCAGATAGACCGCCATGATGTGGCCGACGACGATAAGACCCACCGATAGGTACCACAAGATGCGAGCGTTAATCACTCCGATGTTTATCTGGTAGCCCTCGGTGCCTAATAGGTTCCAACCGTATCCGAATGGGTCCGATGCCAAAGGTATGATGAGCTGACCTTGGATGAGCAAAAGGGTTATAAAATGGGCAATGTTGTAGGCCAGGGCGATGGGTATCAGAGAATATGCGAATGTCCTGGCCACTTCGACCGCGCTCTTATCGCTACCCGCCGAGCCGGAGATTAAGCTGGAGAAGGTGAGGTAAATTACCAAGAACGCTACTGGGAAGAACAGCACCCCCAGGCTGTCGGCAATCGTCCGGCCATTAAAGTCCGCGCCGTTGGCCACATTAATAAATATGTCCACTGAATAGGTCTGAATATCCACCCAGATCTGAGTGGCGCTGAAACCGTCGAAGGTGACCGTGGCTAGCAGCAGCACCACCATGGCCAACACGTCGTTGGTCTTGTTCTCATTAGCCGCCAGCCCTATCGCAAATGGCCTGACGTTCAACTCCTTCGTCTCAGACCTGCTAAAACATTCGTAGCAATTTACGCACTCTCCGTTGGGAGGCAGGCACTCCTCGTCGCAGGAAGAACAAACGCCGGGGTCTCGCACCCTGACCTCCGTGGGAGCGAACTTGGCCAGGAAGCTGAAAACCACGGAAAATGCCTCGCCGTGTCTCAGCCACTGGTACTTGCCGAAGATAACCATGCCTCCAAGGGTGATGGCCGAGTAGATCATCGTCATGAGGGCTACCCGGTTGGGCAATGGCGACTGGACGAAAGCGTCTTGTATCCAGGTAAAACTTAGAAACAGCAGAAGGGCCGGCCACACGCCCCAGTTCTGGGGATATGGGCGCATCAGCGATATATGGCTCCCCGGTCTGGACTTCCGGTAAAGTCCTTCCGCCCACTCGAACAGAATTTTCCAAGGGTTGATCAAAGTCCATAGGTTGCCCACCAAAGCCACTACAAAACCCATGCCGACCCACCAGATTATCCAGACGAAGGTGGGAGCGAAATTCGACGACGGTGTCTGATCGCCGAAAAGCCCCGTGGCTATGACGAGGCCCAAGAGGAACACGGAGACCAGCTTAAGCGGCAGCAATAGTAACGGGCTGGTCAGGGCCAATCGTAACCACCGGTGTTGATAAAGGTTGTACCGCCAATATGAACTGTGCCCGGGATTACCCTTGGGAAATTGCCCGATTATGGCAAAGGAGAGACCCACTGCGGCCCCGGCGCCGATCAAGAAGAATCCCAATGGCACCGGAAGTTCCGTCCTCTCACCAAACCCGTGGGCATAGACTGGCCGACACAGCAGAGCGGCCCCTGCGACGAACACGGCAAGGAATAAATATCGAATTTTCATTTTGGTCCTACCTCCTGCTTATTCACCTCCCGTCGACTATCTTGGGCCAACTTCCAGGAACCCGATGTCGATTTCCTCGCCTTCCTCTGCGCCGTCGTGGCCTTGGCCTCCTTCCTTTTCTTCTTTCTCGCCGTGGTTTTCCTCAGAGTGGTGGAACGTAATCCTGAACCGCCCGGTGGCGTCGGCGACAAAGTAGAAATTCGCCACCTCATCCTCGTCAATGTCTTGTTCGATGTCATAACCGTGTAGATGGTATTCCCCGGCCTCTTCGGCCTGGATTTTCAAAGTGACCCTGTCGCCCTGCTTTACTCTGATGGTTTCCGGGTTCATGGTTTCGCCCGCCACATTGACGGAAATCTCCACGGCCTGGGGCGTGCTGCCGCCGCAAGCTGCCGCAAGAGTCGTGACCACCACCGCCATGGTGGTGATTAGCCTCCGCATCCTAAAATGTTTAATAGTCATTTATTCTCCAATTTGTTTAACTCCCCGATTGATTCCGGTCTTTCCTGACCCGGCCCCGGATCCAAAGTACGATGGCCAGAATGGTCACCGCCCCGGCCAGAAGCAAAATCAGGTCGAAGCCTTCGGGTTCAGTTACCTCCAGAGGCACGTCTAGGCTGGCCTTCCCCAGGTGGCTATCCGCCTCCAGGGTCAACGTCCAGCTCCCAACCATGTCCAGAGGTATATCAACGTCATAGAATTGAGGGTTCTGGGAGGCATTGACGGCCGGCACCGGGCCCACGCCGGTGGCTCCGGCAGGGCCGGCCAGGGTAACCAAGACAGTGGCGCCGGTCAGCGGCTGTCCCCCGGCGGCGTCTGCGACCATGATGCTGAGGTGCAGGTTGCCCACCCTGGGTTTGCCCGGGAAGATCCCCACCTGCAACTTGTAAGGTCCCACAGTCTCGTTCTTCACGACAGGACGTGTGCCACCGTTGGCCTGCGCCGTCTCAATACCGAAAATAAAGACCGCAGAGGATGCCACCAGCAATAGGGCGAGGGTCAATGTCCTATGTATGCAGCTACTTTTCACCTTCGTCTCCGGCGCCGGTTTGGCCTGGTTTCGGCGCGTTGGCGGCTTATGCATGCCCATCCTCCAGAACCCAGAGCAAGAAGGGCAACGATGCCGCTTATTAAAATCCAGTTTGGGCCGCCGAAAGGCCGCGAGCCGCTCTCCCCTGGCGTTTCTGGGCCTGAGCCAGGCGCCACTACCAGAGCTCAATCACCGTTTCTCCCAGGGAGCTGTCTACCTGTATCTCAAAGACCCACCGGCCCGGTTCGCTTCAGCGCATGTCCAGCTCGTAGGACCAAGGCCGCAGGAAGTAGCCGGGGGCCGGCACCGGCTCGGAAAGAGGACCTCTTAGGCCTATTCGGCCTCTTACGTCTACCACGGCGTCGGTCACGGGACCACGCTCGGAGGTGAGTTCGATGGCTATGTGGAGATTCCTGACGATTGGTACCGCCGGCCAAATGCCCACCATGTAGTTGTATGGACCTGAGTCACCTTCCAGCAGCGGCACCGAAAAGCCATTGGCATGAACAGTAGAGCCGGGTAACGGAGGCGTTTCCATGCCACCCCAGGCCGACGCGAACACGGCAATAATGGACGCGGCAAGATACAAATTAAAAGATTTCCGATAGCGCACGCAGCCCCCTGGTGAAAAAATGCTAGCCCTTGGACGGCGGCGCATAACGGCCTTCCACTAAACACGGGGAATTCACCAACCAAGGGCAAAAAAAGCGAATTGGGGCTAGGCGCGAGGGGGCTTTTTCAGTGGGGGCACGTGGGCTTCTTGAAGTGAATCGTCGCCTTTCGTCCAGGCGAAAAAGAGTGAGGGATCTCCCTGGTCCGGAAAGGCGTCCATGGACTGCGTCGCGGGTGTCAGCGAGGCCAGAGAGTCTTGTCCCATTCCATCCTGGGGAGTGAGGTACACCGTGTCGATGGGTAGGGTGGGACCCGGCAGGCCATCGCTCATCCCATTATCATTTGCCCACTGGATTAGCCGGTGGATGTGATGGTCCTGGTAAGGGTGAACGTGGTCTACGTCAGGCGGCCCGAAATAAATGTGGGCGTGGCTATGTTGCCGCTCGGCAAAGTGGTGGTCCATCATCGGGCCAAGGGCGGGTGAAAAAAAAGCCCACAGAGCCAAGACGGCGGCCCCAGCCCACAGGCATGTTCGGCTGTTCCTTCTTGCTTCTAAGCAATGCATCTATTACGAATTATATGCGATACGCAACAGAAAGGTACATCTCATCTTCTTTGGGGGAATTGTTCGCGGAAGCTAAGCCAGGGCGTCCCGAACAAACTCGGGGCGGACTATTTTGACGTAGGGTTGGTGTTCTTTCACCATTCCGGCGGCCATCAAGATTTCTTGTAATCCCTCGAATTCAGGTTGCGCCAAATGAGGGATTGCGGGCCAGGTGCCCTGCTCTTTGTACCGTGCCACCGATTTCGTGATCAGTTCGCTGGGGACGCCGGGGAAGAACCCGCCCACTGCATCTCCAATCGCCGCAGGGTCGCTTTCGTGGAGCCACGTCAGTCCCCTAGCGTAGCCCCTGATAAACCGGTGGACTGTCTCTTTGTTGCGCTCCAAATATGCTTCGGTCGCGGCAAAGGAGCTATAGGCGATGTGGCCGTTGACCGGCCCCAGGGCCACCGATAGACTGGCTGTGCCGTCGGCGATAAGCTGCTCGGCAGCCGGTTCAGGGAGGTGGATGAAATCTCCCTGTCCGCCCTTGAAGGCGGCAACGGCGTCCGGTAACGAAAGATCGGGTATGAGGCTCAAACTTTGTGGGTCGACTCCATTCTTGCACAACGCGAATTGGAATGAGGCCCATGGCATGGCGGAGAAGCCCACTGGGATCACAGTGGCCCCGCTCAAGCAGTCCCATCGAAATCCGTCGCCTGATTTCCTGCCCAACACGAAAAATCCGTCTCTAGAATTGATCTCAGCGAAATGGGGCAGCACGGTTTGGGCGCCCGAGTCGGATTCTATGATTGAGCGCATCACGCCGCTGCCCGAAATGTCGGCCACTCCCTGGTTCAGCGCGTTGGGAACACTGCCCAGCTCGGGCGGACAACTCGAGAAACTTACGTCCAAGCCTTCGCTTTCCAGAAAACCGCCCCCTACCGCCACGTGTATCGGCGTGTAAAAAACGGTACGAAAAACCTCCATCAAGCGAAGGGGATACCGGTTGGCGGCCATTCATGCTCCTTAAGGTACGTATTGGCGCCCCATCGGCGAAGGGCGATCGTTTGGTGATGCGGCCTTCTTGCGGTCCCAGTTTAGGATTGCAAGAAGGGAAGCAGAGCGCCTACAAAAGCTTCAGGGTCCTCGATCTGGGGAATGTGTCCCAGTCCTGGCAGTACCACTTTGGAGGCGTTTACGATGTTGTTGTGGAGCAGCTCTTCGCCATCTCTCAACCGGTCCACCTCGCCGTACATGACCATGGTGGCGGATGCTTGGATCTTGGGAAGCCGAGCTATAACGTCGTAGTGGGCCAGCGACTGCATCAACTTGCCCACCCACACTCCCGCTTGGGCCCGGGTTTGGTTGGTGGCATCCACCCATTCGGGCTTGGGATCCGCGAAGGTGGTGGAGGCTTTTAACTCTTCCAACGTGCGGGGTTTTGCAAGACCCTGCGCATCGTATCCACCGGAAGCATCTTCCAGGCGATGGGCCGCCGTGCGCGGGTCCCACACCGGACATCCAACCAGAACCAGCTTGTCCAGCCGCTCTGGGAAGCTGGCGGCCATTTCCGCGGCCAGAATGGCTCCCACCGAGTTGCCCACGTAGTGCCCGCGATGGATGTTCAAGATCTGACAGGCGTGGTCCAGTGCGTTGGCGTAATCCGGTATGTTGAAATGGCGCGACGGCTTGTCGGACTCCCCATGTCCCAGCATGTCGAACGCGTAGCAGGTGTAATGCTGGCTGAGTGAGTCGATCACCGAGTGCCAAGCCCATGTCGAGGTGCCCAGGGGATGAAGCATCACCAGGGGGTAACCGCTGCCTTGCTTTACATAGTGCATCTCGCCTTCCGGCGTCGGCACTCTATCGCTGAGATCCCGTCGGACGAACATATTCACTCCTGTTTCCCTTCGGACTTAGGGAAATGTTTGCTTTCCTGAGGCTGCCAGGCAGGATTCGACGCTATCGTAACTATTGAGCCGGAGTCTGTCAATTTAGTGTGCTGGTCCAGTCGATCGGCGGCGCTCAAACCATTACGCTGATGGGATAGTATGAGCGTATCTGAATCGCTTAAGCTTCGGTTGACCTTGGGAAAGGAGTGTGACAGAATCTAAAGTGAGCCTGTTAAGCACCCGCTATTCCTCACGAGCGCGGGATGGATTCCCTCGCACCTCCATCAAATCAACTTCAAAAAATTATCTATTAATTTGAGACGGCATCAGACCCAACCTTTTGCAGGTATGTTCCCCCAACGAACGGGGCGGTGACAATGCCTACTTGGAATAAAGAAAGTTTGCGGCGGTTGATCCAACGAGAGATGGGCGAGTACCGCCTGGTGGTGGTGTCCAACCGTCAGCCGTACATCCATGAGTTCGTCGAGGGCGAACTGCGCTATGTGGTGCCCTCCGGTGGCGTCACGACGGCCCTCGATCCCATAATGCAAGAGTGCGGCGGCACCTGGGTTGCTTACGGCGGGGGGAAGGGCGACTGGTACGCGGTGGACGACCAAAACAAGATCATGGTTCCGCCCGACGATCCGGCCTACACGCTGCGGCTGGTGTGGCTGACGGAAGCGGAAGAACAGGGTTACTACGACGGGTTTTCCAACACTGCTTTATGGCCTCTTTGTCACAACGCCTACACCGAACCCGTATTCAATCTAGATGATTGGGAGACCTACAAATCGGTTAACCAGGAGTTCGCCAGGCATGTCTTGGATGAGATTGGCGGACAGCCTGCGGCCGTTTTCACCCAGGACTACCACCTGGCGATGTTGCCCCGGCTGATCAGAGAAGCAGATCCCGACATTATCACCGGCCAGTTCTGGCATATCCCCTGGCCCAATCCCGAAATCTTCCGCATCTGCCCCTGGCAGGACGAACTCCTAGACGGTCTGCTGGGCAACGATATGCTGGGTTTCCACATCGGGGACCACTGCAATAACTTCTTGGATACCGTGTCCCGGACATTGACTAGCCGGGTGGACCACGAATATTCCCGGATCAGCTATAAGGACGAACTGACCGTTGTCAGGCCATTCCCCATCAGCGTGGACTTCGAGCAGATCAACCAAGACGCCGAGGGCCAATATGTTGACGAGGAGATGGACCGCCTGACCGATGAACTAAACTTGGGCGGCAAACTGATCGGTCTGGGGATCGACCGCATCGACTATACCAAGGGAATTCCCCACCGCTTTCGGGCGATGGGCAGGTTTCTGGAAAAATACCCGGAATACATCGGGAAGGTCGTTCTGGTTCAGGCTGGAGTAATTAGCCGTATCCAGGTTGACGCCTATCAGCAGCTGTCGGCGCAGATAGAAGAGTTGCTGGAGGAGATCAACGGAAAGTTCGGCCGCGATGGGTGGCTGCCCATTATATATATGCCCACCGATCTGCCCGACGTTACGTTAATGGCTCTCCGCCGCATGGCCAGGTTCTGCGTGGTCAGCTCATTGCACGACGGTATGAACCTGGTGGCCAAGGAGTACGTAGCCAGCCGATTCGACGAGGACGGAGTGCTTATCCTGAGTCCCTTTACCGGTGCGGCCCAGGAACTGACCGACGCATTGATCGTAAATCCCTACGCCATCGAACAATTTGCGGATGCGATACACCAAGCAGTTGAGATGCCCTATGAGGAGCGCAGGTTCCGAATGGTTCAGATGCGCGAAATCGTTCGGGAAAACAATATCTATAAATGGGCGGCGTTGATGGTGGAGGACCTGATGCAAGGCGCCAGACGCTCCCGCCGTCCGGTCCGAACCAGATAACTTACGCGGTCCGCAAAATCACCCACCTTCTTCTTTGATTACATGCCCCACCTCTTACAAGTCTGGCCCAGCATCCTCAACCGGTTGAAAGAAGCCGAACAGGTGCTTCTGCTGTCCGACTACGACGGCACTTTGACTCCCATCGCCGCTCGACCCGAATTGGCCGTACTAGGACAGGAAGCCAGGCATACGCTGCTCAGTTTGAGCCGGCAGGATAAGTATATAGTCGGCATCGTCAGCGGCCGGGGTTTGCCAGACGTTGCCGCTATCGTTGACCTGCCGCAACTGGTCTACGCCGGAAATCACGGTCTGGAGATAGCCGGGCCTGACCTGGATTTCGTCCATCCTGAAGCAAAATCGATGGGTGAGACCCGGTGTCTTCTTCTCCATGACCTACAGGAAAATCTGCCGCTCTTGCCGGGGGTATTCGTCGAGGACAAAGGCATGACCCTCAGCGTTCATTACCGCCTGGCGGCGGACGAACTGGCGGGCGAGATCGAATCCCGCTTTAACACCGCCGTGTCCCCTTACTTAAAACCGGGCGGCTGGAAAAAGTNGGTGGGCAAGAAGGTGTTTGAGGTCCGGCCGGACATCCCGTGGGATAAAGGGAACGCGATCGCCTATCTACAGGATGCGTATCCNCGGGCCTCGCTGACCTTCTATTTCGGTGACGACCTTACCGACGAGGACGGTTTCGAGGTGGTCCAATCCGGCGGCGGCATCGCGATCTTCGTCGGCCAGGCCAGGCAACCGACCAAAGCCATGTATCGTTTGGATTCCCCACAAGAAGTGCTGGAAACACTGCAGTTGATCGGGCAACAGTAGCAGGCTGAGTTCTGCCCTGCGCCAGGGANTGACAAGTATCAACTATACTGGCATGCCGATTGAATTCCNATCCAGNCTGGCGTGTGTTAGGATGTGACCGCCTTCTCGGCATAGTGAAGCCGTTAATTGTCCCCCGCTGTTGTCCGGCGGGTCGGCGGGCATGGAGACCAACAGGGTAGATGATCAAAGCGATTTCCTTCGACCTGTATAACACTTTGGTACAGTTCTGGCCGCCGTTAGACGAAGTCCAACAGGCAGCATGTCGAGAGTTAGGCCTGAATGTGTGCAAGGCCTCCATCAGACGAGGCTATGCGGTGGCCGACATCTTCTTCAACGAGGAAAACGGCCGCAATTCCCTGGGCCTGCGCTCCGCTGAAGAGAGACTGGACTTCTTCGCCCGGTATGAACAATTGATACTGGAGAACGCCGGGCTACCGGTTTCCTTGGATCTGGCCCGGCAAGTATGGGCCATGGCCATGACTATCCCCAAAGACTTTGTGGCCTTTGACGANACCATCCCCGCATTGGAGGCGTTGCGCGCCCAGGGTTATCGCCTGGGCGTTCTGTCAAACCTGCGCCGGGATATGGATGAGCTTTGCGAAAATCTGGGGTTGGCCCCATTTCTGGATTTCTGCATCAGTCCCACCGAGCCCGGAGGCGAAAAACCCGACCCTGCCATGTTCCTGGAGGCCCTTAACCGGGTGTCGGTAGCGGCAGAGGAAGCGGTGCACGTAGGGGACCAATACGGGTCTGACGTTCTGGGCGCCCGGGCGGTAGGGATACACGGCATTTTGATCGACCGGGGTGGCTGGCGGGATGATGTTACCGATTGCCCCAAGATAGCCAGCCTTTCTGAGTTAGGCTCCCTTCTGGAAGGCGCTCCCGAATCCCTTACCAACAACCACCGCTGATCTCCGTCTGCCAGTTATGGCGGGTTGACCGGACGGTGGTTCTCAGCTCTTGCCACTGTTCTGCGTTGGCCGGTCTTTGCCGCCACAAGCCCCCTAGTTGACGACGCTTCACCCCGCTGCTAGACTCGGTTGCATCCAGGGACGGTTGCGGCGTCCCGATCCAGGAGACTACCATGACTCAATCTGCTCAGCCATCGGAAAACGGTACAACTCCGGTTAAGGTTGCTATCTGGTACGACTATATTTGACCCTGGTGCTATGTCGGCCTGGAGCGGGTCGAAAAGCTTACTCAGGAATATGAGATCGAAGTAGAAGGAAGGGCTTATCTGTTGCGCCCCGATACACCCAAAGAGGGAAGGGTGCGCGANCGCAGGCCCGGCGAGAGCGATGATGAGTTGTCCGAACCTTTGCGGACCAACGCCAAGGAATCCGGACTGGTGATGCGTCCCCTGTCCAGAACACCCAACACCATGTACGCCTTGGAGGCTACCGAGTACGCCCAGCAGCACGGCAAGTTCATGGAGTTCCATCAGGCGGCCTACCGGGCGCTGTGGAGCGATAAAGAGGACCTGGGAGACCCGGACGTTCTTGGCAAGCTCGCTGAGGGTGTCGGTCTGGATTCAACCGAACTGCTGTCGTCGTTGGAACAACAGGTCTACACCAACACGGTGATGGAGCAGTACCAAGAGGCGTTGAATCACGGCATTCGCGGGATTCCTACCTTCCTGGTTGGAAACCTGCTGTTCACCGGCGCCCACCCATACGACGTGTTCAAAGAGGCGATGAAGCGAGTCCTAGAACCGGCTGCGTAGGCCCGTTTCCATCCGGTCTGACCAGAATATTCACCTGAAACACTGATCCCCCGGTCTGCCCCTGCAAGGGACGCGCCGGGGGATTTATTTCTGACCGGTTGGCTCGGCGAAGGGAGCTAGTCGTTGTCCCCGGGGGCCGGCGCCGGTACCGCTACGGTGCCGCTATCAGCGCCTTCCGTTCCATNGGGGGCCAGGCCGTAGTTGATGGCGTACAGACGAGCGTACACGCCTTTNCGTTCGAGCAGTTCATCGTGGTTCCCGATCTCCGCCACTTTCCCATGATCCAGGACAATAATCTTGTCGGCATTCCGTATCGTGGAGAGGCGGTGGGCGATGACGATGGAGGTGCGCCCTTGGAGCACTCTCTGCAGGGCCCGCTGAATCAGCAATTCGGTATAGGTGTCGATGTTGGCGGTGGCCTCGTCCAGAATGATTATCTTTGGGTCCGCCACCACGGCCCGGGCAAAGCTTAGAAGCTGGCGCTGGCCTATGCTCAGGTTGCTGCCCCGTTCGGCCAGTGTGGANTTGTANCCNCCNTCNANGGCCATGATNAAGTCATGGGCGCCTACGGCTTGCGCGGCGGCTATCACGTCTTCGTCGCTGGCCTCAACGTGAAGGTAACGTATGTTTTCGTTGATAGTCCCAGAGAACAGGTAAGGCTCCTGCAGGACCATGCTCATCTGATTGACCATCGTCCTACGTTGCACATGCCGGATGTCATGCCCGTCCACCTTGATCGCGCCCTGGGTAACGTCGGCGAACCGGTGGATGAGGGTAACCAGAGTGCTTTTACCCGCTCCAGTGGACCCTACCAGAGCGACATTCTCGCCCGGCTGAATGTGAAGGTTGATGTCTTGTAGCACGTCGACGCCCGGGACATAGTGGAAGCTGACGTTCTCGAACTCTATCTCGCCCGTGATCGGAGGCATCACAATAGCGTCAGGATCGTCGTTAACTTCCGGTTGCAGGTCGATTACCTCAAATATCCTCACACCGGCGGCCATGCCTCTTTGCAACTGGGTGTATTGCATGGTCAGGTGCCTGATGGGTTCAAAGAAGCGCTGAATCCACATGGGGAACGCCAGCAACACACCCCATGACGGGTCGCCAGTCCCCAGGACAGCGGAGCCGCCCATGACAATCACTACGCCGAAGGCGATACCGATGAGAGACTCCACGATGGGCTGTAGGCCGCCGGAGAAGCGGCTCGCCTGCATGTTGGCGTCCAAGTGCTCGTAGTTCAGGTCTTGGAAATGTTCCAGGTTCTCATCTTGGCGGTTCAGGCTTTCCACTACCCGGACGCCGGTGATGTTTTGGTTGTATTCGCCGTTCACCATGGCGATTGCCCGGCGGATGCGTGTGAACGAGCGCCGGGCGAAACGCTGCCAGTAGCTCAAGATAAAGAAAAGCACCGGCACGACGCTTAGACAGACCAGGGACAAACGCCAATCGGCTAATCCGAGGAGCGGCAGTATGACCAACATTATGAGCATAATGCCGACCAGGCTTAACATATCCGCTACGCTGGTCACCATCAATTCGAAGGTCTCGGTGAGTTGCAACACGTCACTTTGGCTGCGGGACATTATCCTGCCCACCGGTGTCCTGTGGAAAAACGATGGGGAAAGGTCTTGCAGGTGGCTGAACATCTGAGTTCGTAACTGGTACAGAATGCTCTGGCTTAATTTCGGCATGAAGACGGCCTGGATGTACATGGCGGTGAAATAGGACAGAGCCATCGCCAGAAAGACCAAGGCCACTAGGTGGAGGCGCCAGGATTCAAAAGGAAGCCAGGCTGGAGGAGCGGAGTCATACCCCTGGTTGATGCCCCACTGGATCCCCAACAACATAAATAGGGGTATGGTTACGTTGCCCACCGTGTAAGTAAAGATCGAACAGACGGTTATAAATACGTCCTTTTGGTGGGACTTCAGGTAGGTGGCGAGACGCATAACCACTTTGTTGTCGTAGGCGCTGCCTTGGACCCCTTCGTCGGTCAGGTTGTCCAAGCTGGGTGAGTTCATGCCGCCGGACTGAAGGCCGCGCATGCCGCCCATCATTCCGCCAAAGCCACCGCCCATGCCGTGTGAGTGCATCTAGTTGTCTCCTCCGTCGTCCCCCGAAATGGCTGCATCCAGCAAAACCTCTTCTTGGGGACGCAACTGGAGATCGAAAATCTCCCGGTATATGCCGCCAACCGCCATCAGTTCGGTGTGGTTACCTTGCTCGGCGATCTCGCCGTCTTTTAACACTAATATGTGGTCGGCTTCTCTTACCGAACTGAGACGGTGGGCTATGATGAATGTCGTTCGGCCTTTCATCACATCGGTCATGGCCTGATGAATCATCCTCTCCGTTTCCACGTCCACACTGGAAGTGGAGTCGTCTAGAATCAGGACCGGTGGATCGATGAGCACCGTTCTGGCGATAGACAGACGCTGTCTCTGACCGCCGGAAAGCGTGGCGCCCCGCTCACCCACCCATGTATCGTAACCGTGGGGCAGGGACATTATGTGGTCGTGGAGTTGAGCCACCTTGGCGGCTTCAATCACGTCTTCTTTCGTAGCCCCAGAAGCGCCGTAGGCGATGTTGTCTTGAATAGTGGCACTGAACAAAAATATGTCTTGCTGGACTATACCCACGTTACGGCGCAATGACGCCAGCGTGAAGTCACGGATATCCTGGTTATCTATACTGACCCGCCCCTGGGTTACTTCGTAGAACCGTGGCAGCAGGTTGATGATCGTGGTCTTGCCGCTGCCGGGTGCTCCCAAGATAGCGGTGATGCTCCCCGGGGCTGCGGAAACATCGATGTTCTTCAACGCCGGGATCCGCGGGTCGTAGGAGAACGACACATCTTCAAATCGGACGAATCCCTCGGACCGCTCCATCTCTTTGGCATCCGGTTTCTCCACCACCGGAGATTGGGCGTCCAGGACTTCGAAGAGGCGCTTTCCGGAAGAGATGGCCCGGGAGAAGCTGCCGATGATCTGCGGCGTCATGCGTATCGGGAAGGTCAACTGGTTCATCAGCAGAAGGAAGGCGGCAAACCCGCCAGGGTCAAGGTCTCCCTTCATGAGTTCCAATCCGCCGAACCAAAGTACTATCCCCAGCGCCAGAGTAAAATACAGGGTTAGCCAGGCCGTGGTCGATTGCTGCAGCCGTTCGTTTCCGTAGTATTCCCGCTGGAGCTCCGCGGCCTTAACGGCGTATTTGTTCTTTTCGTACTCTTCCGATGCGAAGGCCTTGACGACGTGGATACCGGAAAGGTTCTCCTGAAGGATGGTTACCAACTCCCCCATCACTTCCTGGACGTGCAGCCACATGGCCCTCAACCTAACGACCACGAAGGAAGATTTAACCAGCAAGAATGGGAGGAATACCAAGCTGAGGAGGGTGAGTTGCCAGTTGACGCTTGACATCAATGCCACGATCGCGATCACCCGGAGCGGGACTTCCAGGCCCCGGACCATGCCCATGTTCACGTAGCGCCGGATCGCCTCTACGTCGGAAGTAACCTTGGACATGAGATTGCCCGTGTGCTCTTTGTCATGGTAAGCGAAGCTGAGGTGCTGCAGCTTGTCGTACATGTCGTTGCGCACATCGTAGGCAACTTTTTGGGACAGAGAGTCGGTGCAGTACGTTCGGGCAAAGTCGACGAATCCCCGGATGACGCTGGCTGCCAGCAGAATGAGGCCCAGAATCACCAGGGCACTGAATTTCGTGTCCTCCACGGTGCGTATCACACCGTCCTCAAACACGACTAGCATATTGATGGCTTCGCGGAATGTTAGGGGGATGACTAGGGACAGACCTACCGCAATCACGATGGTCAGGTATCCGATGAGGAGACGAACACGATGGCGCCAAGCCATCAAGTTGATTCGGTGTAATATTTGCATCTAGGCGAGTACGCCTCGAACTCCTGACGCCAACCAAGCGGGATAACCACTGATAATCTGACTGTTTGCGGCCCGCCCGGCGGCCAAGTTTTTACCGGAGCAGTCAAGTGAGGCGAGGGGAACCCTCTACCACTGGGTTGAAGAGGCGCCCGCAAAGGCGGTGCGCCAGAACGGCAGACTGTTACGGTTCGACCAACAGNTCGTACTATAAACCCAAATCCTGGCCATTTCAAGCCAGAAATTATCACCTGGAGTGGTTGTACGGACGGAATATCTCAAGTGTGGGACAAATTCAGCGTTGGGGATTGCCCCGGTTATCTCGTAATGTCAGGCTCGCCAGTATGCCCGATAACATCGTCAANGCCCCCACCGAAAAGATGGCCGCTCGTAGCCCGAACAGGTCAGAGATTCCCCCGGCTGAAAGGGCCGCGGCAACGAATCCGGTATCCCGCCAGAAGCGGTACACTCCCAACGAGGTGGCTCGCTCCCGGGCCGGCACCGCGTCTCCGATGGCGGCTAATAGCGTCGGATAAACCATGGCGGTACCCAGCCCCAAAAGGACCATCGCGCCGGCCCATGGGCCGAAGGATGTAACCAGGCCGGCGAGGCATATGGCGCCGCCTTGCAGCAACATACCGGTCACGATCAATGGGGCGCGTCCCAACACGTCGCTGACCCATCNGCTGGCGATCTGCAGCGACCCCCAGACCATCGGATAGATCGCCACCAAGATTCCGATACGGTCCAGGTCCAGTCCNTGGCTGGCGAAGAAAAGCGGGAATATTCCCNAGGCTAAGCCATCGTTGAGGTTCTTTACGAATCCGGCCTGAGTAATGCCGAACAGGTCCGGTCTGCGCCAGGTGGTATCGGCAAAACTACGCCTAAGAGAAACGGGTGCGGGCGCGGCAGTAGACGTGGAATCGGGGTCCAGCGCAGCTTGCCGAGCCGTTTCCAAGGCAAGGTAAGGCGCGGTGTCGCGGAACTAAAAAAACGCTCAGGGCCAATCCAATGGCCGCGATGCCGATGCCCAGATAGAATGGCTCAGGCCGTAGACCGTAAGACTGGGCGATAACCCCGGTCAGGAACGCGGCGGCGGCCAAGGACAGGTATCCGGCCGTTTCGTTGAAGCCCAAAGCCAGGCCGCGCCATCTAGGGCCAACCAGGTCCATCTTCATANTCACCGTCATCGACCAAGTCAACCCTTGGTTGATACCCAGCAGGACGTTGGCCCCGATCACCCAACCCCAGTCCGGCGCCCAGATCAAGATAATGGGTACGGGCAATCCGAACAGCCATCCGGCGATGAGTATTCGGCGCCGGGTCACTCTCTGGGCAAGATTCCCGGCGAATAGGTTGGACAAGGCTTTAGAGATCCCGAAGGTAGCGATGAAGGAGATGGCCGCTGTCTTGGACGTTATGCCGAACTCGGCTTCGGCCAGTACCGGAAGGATGGTTCGTTCCAGGCCGATCATGCCGCCGACGAACAGGTTGAGGGCGACCAGCAGGGAAAACTGGCGCCAGTTTTCCATCAGCCCCAGGCGCAGNTCGCGGTCAACGGATTTCCGGCCCTGAAATAGATCGAACAAACGCATCACGTCCTAGGAGCCGNTGCCAGCGAATGTGCGGGATCGNGGTTAGGCTGACTTCGGGGCGGCCAGAAAGAGCCTATCTGTACCTAGTCAACTCTAGAATAAAAGATGTCATTCCGAACCCGCCGGAGGCGTGGGAGGAATCTCGGGCTGGCTGGCCGCAGGCGCATGAGATCCCTCCCTGTGCTCGGGATGACATTGTAAAAAACCGGTTGTCTCAGGACTAGGTTGGCGGCCTGCTTACATCCGTTCCGGCGCGCTCATTCCCATCAACTCTAACGAGCGGCGGAATACTATCTGGGCCGATTCCACCAGCTTCAACCGGGCCAGATTAAGTTGGGCGTCTTCCTCATGGGATGAAATGACCCGGCAATTCTCGTAAAACCAGTGGAAGGCGGTGGCCAGTTCCATGGTGTAGTGGGGCAACTGATGGGGCTCCAAGGCCCTGGCCATCTGCTCCACCAACTCGGGCAACCTTATCATTGTGCGGATGAGACTCAGTTCGCTGGGGTGCGTTAACAAACCCACGTCGCCGGCGCTCCAGTCGATGTTCTGTCCGCGCGCCGCATTCAGAATACCGGTGATCCTGGCGTGGGCGTACTGGACATAATAGACCGGGTTCTCCGACGATTCTTGTTTTGCCAACTCCAGATCGAACTCCATCTGGGTTGAGGGAGTCCTGGCTAAGAAGAAGTAGCGGCAGGCATCGGCGCCTACCTCGTCGGTCAACTCCTGCAGGGTCACAAAGTTGCCGGTCCGCTTGGAATTGCGAACGACTTCGGCTCCCCTCTTCAATGTAACCATCTGAGATATCAAGATCGTCAGCCGCTCCGGAGGGATGCCCAAGGCGGCGACGGCCGACTTCATCCGGGGGACGTGGCCCTGGTGGTCNGCTCCCCAGATATTTACCACAGAATCGAATTGGCGNANCACGAATTTGTTGTAATGGTAAGCGATATCAGAAGCGAAGTAGGTAGGCTCGCCGGTGGAGCGTATCACCACGNTGTCTTTGTCGTCGCCCAATTGAGTGGAGTTGAACCAGACGGCATTCTCCCGCTCCGACAAGTACTCTTTTTCCCGCAATAGCTGTAGNGCCTGATCGTAATCTCCTTGGTCGAACAGGGTGCGCTCGCTGAACCAGGTATCGAAATTCACTCCGATTTGAGACAAGTCGTCCCGGATTAGAGCGATCATCTTTTCCCGGGCAATGTCGCCCATTTCCCGAAGGGCCTCCGGCTCTTCCATTCCGATGAATCGGGTTCCTTCAGTTTCGGCGATCTCCTCGGCTAGGTCGCCGATATATTCGCCGGCGTAACCGTTGGCGGGCATCTCGGCCTCTTGGCCAAGGGACTGCAGATAGCGTGCGTACACTGAACCGTAGAAAGCCTCCATCTGCGTGCCGGCGTCGTTGACGTAGTATTCCTGGGTTACTTGGTAACCGGCGGCTGAGAGAACGTTAGCTAGAGAGCTGCCCAAGACTGCCCCGCGAGCATGGCCCACGTGCACCGGTCCGGTGGGGTTGACGCTGACATACTCCACCATCATCTGCTGCCCTTGGNCCAGGTCCACGTTTCCGTATTCGTTCCCCACTCTGCGCACTTCTTCTACCTGCCTTCGGACCCAATGGTCACTGAGATGGAAGTTAATAAAGCCGGGAGGCGCGGCCTCCACCCGGTCGATCTCGTCGCAAGCAGGGATATATTTGATCAGCGATTCGGCAAGCTCCAGGGGATTGATGCGGGTAGCCCGGGCCAACCGGAGAGGCAGACTGGTGGCGAAATCGCCGTTCTCGGCCTTGGCTGGGCGCTCTACTTGAATCTCAGGCGTAGTTTCCAGTTGCAACAAGCCTTCCCGCTGGGCCTGTTGTACGGCTTGGGAAACCAACTCTCGGACGATGTGCAAGACCGGTGGGGTTGCCATGTGGAGAAACCTATCTTGAGTTCCGAATCTGATGCCTAAACGGCCGATCAAAGCCCCAAGGGCAATCAAAAATCTAGACAACATGCTTATTTTNCTAGCTTTCATCCTATCACATCAAGCCGCAGTGATTCCCTTGATTCGGCGTATGGAATTAGTGGGTCTGTCGGACTGGTACAATGACCTGAGTTTCGGCTAGGATTTTCTTCCGAATCATCACTCAGTNGTGGGAGCTAGGATGGCAGGTGATATTGGTCTCGTGGGCGGAGAAGAGTTCCGCTTAGGTTGCGAGGACATGGACCGGGAGATAATGAGGGTGTCCGGGCAGCAGCCGTCCCGAGTGCTGGTGCTGCCCACGGCGGCGGTGACCGGCCCGGCAAAAGCGGCCAACGACGGCGTCACCCATTTCGCCGGTCTGGGGGGAGACGCCNGCCAATTGATGGTGTTGGACCGGACGCAGGCCGAGGACCCGGAATTTAGCCGCGCGGTCGACAGCGCCGGTGTGGTCTATTTCACCGGCGGCAGTCCCGACCATCTTTTGGCCGTATTGCGGGATTCCCCGCTCCTGACGGCAATCTTGAANGGGGTGGAGCAAGGCACGGTTCTGGCCGGCTCCAGCGCCGGAGCCATGGTGTTCGGGTCTTACATGCGCCGTCCCAGCGCGGGCGGTTGGATCGAAGCTCTTGGTATCGTCCCTGGAGTTGCCGTCATGCCCCACCATGAAAACAGAGNCCCCGCCGAGACTTCAAGGGAGTTGCAGTCCCAGGCCCCCTCCGGTCTGACGGTATTGGGGGTAGATGCCCGCACCGGTTGTCTGGGCAAGCCGGGAAACTGGCGTGTCGTGGGGTCAGGCAAGGTTACCGTGTACAAAGGTTCGGAATGGGCGGTCTACCAGTCCGGGGATACCCTGCCGGGAGACGTTTAGCTCCTCCGGTTCCGCAGTTCTTCCCAAACTTGATTGGGTGTGACGCCGGACGCTGCCAAAAGGACCAAGGTGTGGTACAGAAGGTCGGCTACCTCTTTGGGTATGTCCTCTTTGTTGTCTTGGACCGCCGCGATGGCGGTTTCCCCCGCTTCTTCAATCACTTTTTGCGCGATGCGGCCCATTCCTTCCTGGAGCAGTTTGGCCGTATAGCTTCCTTCCGGTGGGTCCCGCTGCCGGTCTTGGATGACGGCGAATAGTTCACTGAGGATTCCCGGACCGGTCTCCGTAACTTCGTATTCCTCGGGTAGCTGGTCCATAAGTGTGTAGAAGCATGAGGTTTCCCCGGTATGGCAGGCCGGGCCGTCGGGCTTGACCTTCAGTAGAAGGGTGTCCCCGTCGCAGTCCAACCAGGCTTCTGTCAAGTTCAGGTAGTTGCCTGAAACCTCTCCTTTATGCCAAAGGTCTTCCCGGCTCCGGCTGTAAAACCAGACCTGAACTCCCTCCACGGTTCGTTTCAACGAACCTGGATTCATGTATCCCAGCATCAGCACTTGGCCCGTGTCGGCGTCTTGGGCGATGGCGGGGACTAGACCTTGCTCATTGAGCTTAACTTTCATAACTTACCCTTCCTGATTTGATTGCCGGCCCCTGCCGTGANCTAGTTGCCCCCGGACAATATGCCGGGNATCTCCAGCAGGCTTTTTATCTGGTGATCCGGTTTGGGTAACCCGGGATCTAATGGCGCGCCAGTGCGGTTGATCCAAACGGTGGGCATGCCAACGCTGCNGGCTCCCTGGACGTCTTCGAATTGGCGGTCGCCAACGTATGCCGCTTCACTGGGCGTCACGTCCAACCGGCGCAGCATTTCCTGAAATAGGCCCGGCTCCGGCTTGTAAGCGCGGCCTTCCTCCGAGGATAAGACTTGAGCGAAGTTCAACCCCAGGCCGGCCACGTTGGGCATCAGATAGCCGTCGTCGGCGTTGGAGAGGACCGCCATACGCCAGTCGCCTTGGATGGCTTCCAAGGCTTCAACGGTCTCTGCATAGGGGACCCGGAGTGACATATCCAGGATGGATTTGTGGGCGGCTGCTTCGGGATCTCCGTGCAGATCAAATACACGGAAGGCGTCGATGAAGCACTCACGCCANCCCTCAAAATAACTCTCGAAGGGGGATTCCGGCTTGAGGCGGCGGTTTCGGAAGTTTACCTCCGCCGCCTTCCACTCCCGCCACAGGTCCCCGGTCGAAACCGGCAGTTGTTGGGAGTCGATGATCTCTTGGAAAGTGGCCTGCCAGAGATGGGGGCCGTTCTCCACCAAGGTTTCGTACATGTCGAAGATGACAGTGGTTATCTGGCTCATTGGTTTGTCATGCGCTCACTGTGATACGCCGGTATTGAGTTAGGCAGGAAATCTGAGGGCTTCCAGGGACTGAAACTAGGATATAGGGTATTGTTGGGGGCGCATCGGCACGCCCTGGGCCGCCAGATACTCTTTCGCCTGAGCGATGGAATAGGTTCCGAAATGGAAGATGCTGGCGGCAAGAACGGCATCGGCTTTGCCCTGAGTGAATGCCTGGTGCAAGTGGTCCAGGTTGCCGGCCCCGCCGCTGGCGATCACCGGTACCGGCACCGCCTCGGAGATAGCCTTGGTTAATTCCAAATCATACCCGGCCAGGTGGCCGTCGGCATCCATGCTGGTGAGCAAAAACTCCCCGGCGCCTAACTCTACCGCCCGTAATGCCCACTTAACTNCGTCGATTCCCGTGGTTTCCCGGCCGCCATGAGTGTAGACGCCCCACCGGGATTCCGGGTCTAAAGAGAGNCCGTCTTGCCGGGTATCCCTGGTTTCGCCGGGGTTGGAAACCCGCTTGGCGTCGATGGCCACCACTATGCATTGATTGCCGAATTGGGCCGCTCCCTCTTTAATGAGGTCCGGGTTGTTGACCGCGGCCGTATTGACCGATACTTTGTCGGCCCCGGCGATGAGCATCCTGCGCATGTCGTCTACACTGCGGATGCCACCTCCCACGGTCAGAGGTATGAAGACCTGTTCGGAAACCCGGCCTACGACGTCGACCATGGTGTCTCTAGAATCGGAGCTGGCGGTGATGTCCAAGAAGACCAGCTCGTCGGCGCCTTCTTGGTCGTAGTAAGAGGCCAACTCGGCGGGGTCGCCGGCGTCCCGCAAGTTTACGAAACTGATGCCTTTGACCACCCGGCCCGCATCCACGTCCAAACAGGGGATGATGCGCTTGGTGAGCACGTCGCGACTGCCTCTCCTACTGGGGGGTGCCCTCACCCCGGCTCCTTCGGATCCATCCCTCTCCCAGAGGGAGAGGNNTTAGGGCCTAATTCCAGTAAAAGTATAGCACCCGGCCTTCTATGAACTAAACTCGGGACCCGTTATGCGGCTATGTGCTGTTGGCAAACCCAATCGGGGACGGTAGAATGAGCCGTCGAGAGCCGAGACNACTACTCATGGANACGTCAAGCGCGTCCGGTGAACTNGTTGAGATTCAAATAAGGAATCAGGGAGGAAACTCATGGCGATTACTCTGGATGAAGCTGTCAAGATTATTGAAGGGACCATCGCTCAGGCGGANGAATTCAGCATCAAAGTAAACGTGGCGGTATGCGATGCCGGCGGGCGTCTCATCGCATTTGCCCGTATGGACGGCGCCATATGGGCCGGGGTCTATGGCTCCCAAGGGAAGGCNGTTGCCTCGGCCGCCTTCGGGCGGAACAGCGGTGAGCTGGCCGAGCGGGCCGCCCTGCCCACTCCGGCGGGAATCGCCGCCGCTGAGGGCGGGCACATGATTATGGGACAGGGAGCGGTGCCTATATTCCGCAACGGGGCATTGGAAGGTGCCTGCGGCGTTGGTGGAGGCACTTCCCAACAGGACGAAGACTGCGCGGCAGCTGGCGTTGCCAAGCTGTGAGATGTCTGTNAGCAGTCAGCTTTCAGCCGCCGGGGGACAGTCCGGTGGACTCGTCTCCTGACAGCTGATAGCTGAACGCTGATTGCTCAATCGACAAATGCAGTTACCGACACTGGTGATCCGCTGCCACCCTGCAATCGGAGGATTCCGATAACCAGGGTGATTCCGGTTGGCGGCAGCAGGTCCAGATTGGTAAGGTTTTCCAGTGCGATTCTGGGCTGTTCCAGCAGTATCTTGTTCACGCTGAAATTGCCGTCCCAGCCGGGCTCCAATCCAGCCGTGTCCGTGCCCAATCCGGCGATGGCCCGCTGGTCTATCAGGAATCTGGCGGCGTCGTGGTTGAAACCGGGAAAGCGCGGTTCACCATTGGGCTCGGCGCCTTGGTACGCCACGGTGTCGTGCCACTTTCTTTGCCATCCGGTCTGCAAGAGAACGACTGCGTTGGGCGGAACGGGGCCGTGGCGATCTTCCCAGCCCACAACCTCGGCGGCACTCAGCGCGTAGCCAGGGTTGTCGCTGCATCGCTCCTCCACGTCGATCACCACTGCCGGGGCCGTCAGCGACTCAGCGGAATAGGCGTCGATGCTCAAGCCGCCNGGATGGAAGGCGATGGGAGCGTTAATGTGGGTGGCGCTGTGTTCTCCCATGGAAAACCGGCGTAGGTAGTACCCATCCCGGACAAGCGTGGCCACCTCTTGGAATTCCACCGGCGGGTCCCCCGGCCATTGGGGTATGCCGGAGTGTACCGTGTGGGACAGGTTCACTATTCTGCTATAGGTGATGGTCTTGGTTGCCGGGGCTCCCTGCCCATGTTCCGGTCCTGTCATTTCCTCGTCCTCACCGGGTAATCGCCCAATTTGACGCCTCAAACGGGCACGCCTAGAATACCAGGGATTTCAATTCTCNGATCGATAGATGGGATTACTCGCCGCTCGATTATTCTTGAGAATCGTACCCAAGATATCCAACTTAAAGTCGGATATAAGGTAAGCGATATTGGTTTCTCTGGTCAGAATAGAAAATAGAGGACAGCTTATCTACATGCTGTCCGAAGCNGCCGAGCTTGAGCACGGGATCATGTGCTGCTATCTGTATTGCGCCTTCAGTATGAAGAGGGATGTTGCGGAAGGGGTTACCGAGGAGCAGCTCAAAAGTATACAGGGATGGCGCAAGACGATCATGGAGATCGCCGTTGAAGAGATGCTGCACATGTGTTTGGCCTGCAACCTTCTCACGGCGGTGGGCGGCGCTGCTCATTTGCGCCGGCCCAATCTTCCTTCAAGCCCCAGGGCCTACCCCCCATCCTTCAGACTGGCGTTGGCCCCGTTCTGCCGCGAATCCCTGGCGACGTTCGTGTACATCGAAAGGCCGCTGGATCTGGTGGAGGCTGACTAGAACGCGGCCGGGCTATCGGCGCATCCACTCCAGACNAGGCTCAGCGATATTTTCTCCAGCGCTCGCGACTACCGGAGCCAAGGCCAACTGTATCTCGGGATAGAAGACGGCCTTGGAATCTTTGGATGAGCACCGGCACAACCTGCCGGTTCAATTAACCAGTTTCATCGGCTGGGAAGAGGAGATCGCTGAGGTAGCCGGGTTACTGTCCACAGCTCGGTTGATCACACTGGCCGNCGCCGGCGGCACCGGGGACAAGGCCCAAGAGATTGGGGCTACAGTCATTGAGAACTACGCCGACGGGGTCTGGTTCGTGGGACTGTCGGATCCCAAGATGCTGCAGTCGCACGCCGCCGAGATCTTCGACGTAGGTGAAGCCGCCTTACATGGATTTCTGCAGGGGAAATCGATCCTGATTATTCTGGACAACTGCGAGCATCTGATNGTCGGAGCAGCCTCATTAGTCCAGTGGTTGCTTTCTTCCCCCGGTGTCTCTGTGATCGCCACCAGCCGGGAGCCTCTGAACCTAATGGGAGAGCGGATGTTCCAAGTACCACCGCTGCCCGTTCCCGTAACCGCCGCCATCGATGACATATTGGTTGACTGCCCTTCGGTGCAATTCTTCCTAGAGCAGGCCCGGGCAGCGAAGGCCGATTTCGAGTTGACTGTTGGAAACGCGGGTTCCGTTAATCAAATCGTGCGGAGGCTCGACGGGATTCCCTTGGCGATAGAGCTGGCGGAGTCCCGGATGAAAATGATGCAAACGGCCCAGATCGCCAGCCGCCTGGATGATAGCTTCAAGATTCTGACCGGCGGGCCGGTCGATGCCTTGNCCCACCACCAGACCATCGAACGGGCTATNGACTGGAGCTACGACATGCTGGACCCGGAGCAACAGATGCTCTTCCGCCAGAACTCGCTGTTTCGCGGGGGGGGGGTCACCCTGGACGCCGGCAGCGCGGTCATGGGAACTGAAGATGAGTTAGAGACGTTGGATGCCATCGGCGAGTTGGCGGATAAATCCCTGGTGTGGACGATGCCCGCAGGCGAGGAAACACGGTACTACATGCTGGAGCCGTTGCGGCAGTACGCCGCCGCCCGGCTCAACCCAGAAGAAGCGTTGGAAGCGGGCAGCCGTCACGCGAGTTACTTTCGGGATCTGGCGGAGGAGGCCTTTCCGGAAATCCACGGACCAAACCAGATTGAGTGGTTCGCGGGACTGGAAAGNGAGCACGATAACCTCCGAGCCGCGCTGGCTTGGGGTCTGGAGCTTGGCGTTGCCAATCTCGCTCAGCGCACTGCGGCCGCCTTGTGGCGGTTCTGGATTGTATGTCGACACGTTGCTGAAGGTGTGGAATGGTTCGACCGGGTGCTGGCTCTTGAAGGAGGTCCCTCAAAGGCCGGCGCATTTGCGCTTCTCCAGGCCGGCTTTGTCAGTACTATGGTGCGCATCGATGACCTGGAGGGGTGTCGAGCGCAGATCCGAGAAGCCCGANCACAATTCGTCGAGTTGGGAGAGGCGGAAGGAGTAATGACGACTGATAGCCATGATGCGGTGATGCAATGGGGGCTACGCGACTTCGGCGCCTCTAGCCGGGTACTCGCCAAGATTCAGGCGATCCATCGGTCCAATGGGTTTGAGTGGGGAGACGGGTTTTGTGGTTGGTTCCTCGGTTCTGCCGCCTGGTTATCGGGAGACATAACACAGGCGGGCGAGCATTATTCTCGATCCCTGGAAATCTACCGCCGGGTCGGCGACTACACTTTCATAGCCTGGCGCTCCTCCCACTGGCGAACATAACATTGGTATCCGGTGAGCTGGATCAGGCTACCGCGCATTATGAACAGAGCCTCCGGGTGANGGGCGACATAGCCGACCGTCACGGTGTGGGCGCCGTATCGTTGGGAATGGGGTTGGAGGTGCATTGCCGCGGCGATACGGAAAAGGACCGGACACTTCTTGAAGAGGCGCAAACCAAACTACGGGAGGGTGGAGGCGTTCAAGGAATTTCCTGGCCGATGTCCAACGTTCTGGTTGACACTCACACCCACGATCTGCTGGCCGAGACGACGGAACGGTAC
>PAJQ01000005.1 GCA_002710215.1 Chloroflexota bacterium
CTTCCGAATCCCATGGCGCCGCCAATGATCACCCATCCTGTGCGCTCGAAATTGGCCAGACGGGCGGCGGTGAAGAGACCTATGATGGAGCCGATGCCGGCGAACGTCATCAGGGTGCCAATGCCGTCGGCGCCCACCTCCAGCACCTCCACAGCGAATACAGGCATGAAGAGCAGGTATGACATTCCGAAGATCGCAATGAACACACTGAAGCTCACCAGATACAAAAATATGGAGTGCTTCTTGATGAACTTCATACCGAGCAGCATCTCCCGCAACACGTTGCCTTTTGCCCTCTCGGCGGGAGCGAGGTGAAGCGTCTGCGCTATGACGGCCATGCATAAGAACCCGGTAGCGGCCATGAACACCACGGGTGTCACTCCCGCAGTGCCGATATGTGCCTTGGCGACTATGTACCCAGCGACGATGGGAGCGATGGAACGAGAAGTAGGCCAGACCAAGGAGTTGAGAGGCACTACGACGCCCATATCTCGGCGGTCTATCAGGCGGGCGTAGATGGTGTTGCGTGCTGCCTCGTCGAAGGCCTGGCCCGCCCCGAAGAGAGCGCCCGCCAGTATTACGTGCCAGGGCTCTACCCAATCGTTGAGAGTTAGGATCCCCAGCCCAGCCACCATCAGAGCGGAGAATCCTTCGGCGGCCCCCAGCAGATGCCTCGGGTCCAGCTTGTCGGCTAACACGCCTCCCAGAAGGTTGAGCACCACGGTGGGCACGGCCATGGCCACGAACATGTAGCCTAGGTACCGCTCGTCTTGGGTTAGATCGAATATCAGCCAGCCGAGGGTGAGGTCCACGATCATACGATAGCCGAACACCGACGTTACAAGGCCTATGTAATAACGGCGGAAGTCGGGGTACTTCTTGAAGACCTCTAAGATCTGGAGCCGCTGACTTTGCGGTCTATAAGTGGTGGGCTGCACGTTTGTAACTCGTCCTAATCTTATTCGTAGGGCAAGCCTGCCGCTTCAAAATGCTCCCCGGCCGCCGTTGGGCGTCACAGCGCGTCGGCTACATGGCGCAGGGCACCCGGGACTGCATAGGAGTGGGGTACGTTAAGGGCTATCGGGTCGCAACCACAGATTCCAACTCCCCGCGATACTTGGTAACAAACCCTGAAATTCCATCCCACTCTTCGGAAATTTTGGGGGATCTCGGTGGATATGCCCGTTTCAAGCTGTTCCTCAATCAAGCCAACTATCAAATCAACAGTAAGTTTTGGCTCAGGCTTGTCAGAGATAGGTCGTTCAGCCGCCATTTGCTTTGTGGCGTTGCGTGTCTCCTACTTAGACGTCTCCGGCATCAGGGTGGCTGCCCGCTGTTCCAATGCCGCAACCAAGGCTTCCAGCTGTGTCACCTGGTCCTCCAACACGGTAATTTTTTCCTCCAGGTCCGCTGACCTGGCAGTCCTCAGGTCTGCCTCTATCGTCGCCAGCTTCGAACTCTTGACCTTCAGCCTTTGCTCTCGTTCCTGCAAGTCCTTCCGCGCTTGCTGTAACCGTTCTCGTTCCCGCTCCGCTCGACCGCGCATTTCATCTCTCATCCGGTTCAAGTCCATTCGTTGACGTTCCATCTGCCGACGGTGGTCCATCATTCGCCGTTCGAATTGTTCGGCCTGGCGGAGCATCTCCGGGGGCGGACCCTTCGGGGGACCGGACGGATGGTCCGCTGGGTGCGCCTGAGTGCCACAAGCCACCAGCGCTCCACTGACAACAAGAAGAGTTATCAAGAACACTGTATCAAGTCTAATGGTAGCCACCAGCAGTGACCTCCTCGTGTGGTAAACAGCAACTGATGCATTTTACTGGTCCAACTCGTAAGCCCCAACTTCCCTGGCCTCGGCCTGGGGTCGCACGGCCACTAGTTGGCCCGTTTCTTGAGCCTGCCTCCGATCACCCTTGTCGATGATCCTGAGCGGCTTCACGATTCCAGATTTCCTTGNACTGGCGTCCACATAGTGGGTGGTGTCCACGTGGGCACTGGCGTCCACGTTGGCACCGTTAATTGCGTATCGCAAGCAAGCCCAGTCACACCCACAAGCAACAACGCTCGCGCAAAAGCCAGTTTGTGCGTATAACTCTCCAGAGCTCGGACAGGACTATTCTACCAAAATAGCTGGGCGACATTACCCTTTAATCCCAAGCCTTTGCGTAGGCCCATTGGCCCTTATGCCGACCTGACAGCGCCTGAGAAGGAGCTATTCAGGCGCGTCATTGAAGCTTTTACGCCACAGGGCGTGNTGTGGGGCCCCGACTTCCCCTCCTCCCGCGAAGGCGGTTACATCGGCCAGGTGCAACTCGGCCTGACTGCCCTGTCCTGGTTATCCGACGACGAACGCGGCTGGATCATGGGTGGGACCGCCCACAAGCTCTGGGCGATGCTGCAAGCGCCAGCCACGGGGTAGATGCCCGCCGGATTACCGAACGATCACCCATAACAGCGCCGCGAACCCCCTAAAACCACCATCCAGATGTGGGCGGCCTGTGTGTGGAATCGCCCTGGGATTCCGACTATACTGACCTCGTGGCGGAGCCTGCACTGCGATTCTTCGCCGTGTATTCGTCGGTTGTATGCAGGAGATGAATCGATGTAGGCACCGGGGGTNCTCGCGATGCTATCCCAAGGGCAGGAGGAATGGCTCGGATAAGATGTAATATGGCTAATAAGCCTCAAGTTTTGGAGGACCTTCATGACCACAAACGTCCAGTGGCATCTAAATGGTGAATTGATCGGAGCATGTAACTGCGACTGGGGTTGCCCTTGCAACTTCAACGCGCGTCCTACCAATGGTTGGTGCCAAGGGACATACGCTTGGCACATCCAGGATGGCCGGTTCGGGGACGTGGTGTTGGACGGTCTGTTTATGAGTTGGACAGGGCAGTTTCCGGGACCAGTGCACGAGGGGAAAGGTAAGACTCAATGGATTGTGGACGCCAAAGCCAATGGCCCGCAGAGGGAATCCCTTCTTACGCTATTCAAAGGTGAAGTTGGGGGGCCTTTCACTATCTTCGCAGCGGTGACCGAAACCGCTATCGACCCGATCTTCGTGNCCTTTGANGCATCCATGGACGGGTTGGATAGCCGGTTGAGCGCTGAAGGTGTTCTNGAAATTGGACTGACCACCATGAAGAACCCAGTGACTGGAGAACCCGAAGATGTGCAACTAATAAAACCCACCGGCTTTACTTCCAAGAAGTCCGTCCTCGGTACATCTACGCACTACCGTTACACAGGTGGGTTCCAGCATGACCACTCAGGCAAATACGCCGAATTCGCCCCATTCGAGTACGCCGGGCCGTAACCATTGGTGGCGATGCGATTGAAGGTTGGGACAGACAGAAGCCCCCTCGATCGAGGGGGCTTTCTCTCGGTTGTGTTTACGCGGGATTCGCAGCGGAAGCCTATCGAGGACGGCAGACCTATCCACCATCCCCGGTTATTGGAACATCGACCACACACGGTCGGGAGCATGATATACCACTAAGGCAGCGCTATTGCTCCTACGGGCCACTGTATTCGAACTGGGAGATGTTGGCCGATTTTCCAGCATACTCGAAGCTCATGTTAGGGTCCGTGAGTTTCACGGTAGTGGTACGCCGAACGTGCACCGGTTCCGTGAAAAATGGGACTACCATGTCGCTGACGGTGGTGTCNAAGGGAGGCATGCCTGGGATGGGATTGGGAATCCTTTCTGTCCCTGCTTCCAGNAGCCCAGGCACCGTTATGCGATGCTCACCATCTACGATTTCGAAGTTAATAGAGACCTGCTTAGGGTCCAGAGGGTTCGCGATCAACCCACTGAAAGGCTCGAACCAGCCCCCAGCTTGACCTGACAGTATGGTACCCAGGGCTTCCACCTGGCCTGGCGAAGCCCGCTCGTCAAGATACACTCCGAGAGTCCAACCACCGTCGAAGACCTTGCCAGGTATCTGTACGTAGAGGACGATGTTCAAGCCCCCTAACTGGGTGTTCCCATAGTTCCCTTCTTGTATCCGGAAACCTAAGAGCGCCTCACACGGTAACTTGGTGGNGTCGCCCCCNTAGTTACAGGGACATACGATGTTGCAGCTACACGCTTCAAATATGTCGCCTCGCATACGCCATGATGTCGTCGCTGTCATGAGTACCTCCGCGNTAAATTGCCCTTTATCCCGGGAATCTTCCTGCCAAGCTCATCCTGGGCGGGTTTTTGGAACGAAGGAAGCGTACTCTTGGGCTCTGGTGATGTCAAATGACCGAGGTTCCTTGGACGGTATCTAAAATTAGTCACTGTGACATAACGCCCTGCATCGGCAAATTTGCNAGGAAAAGCTTCACCTATGAGATTCCATGCAACTCTTGAACACACTCATGAAAGCTGCTGGGGCACATGCCCCTCCTCCTCTTGTTGCCGACTGGCCGGCCAGACGGCAGCACATACTGCCTTAGAAGTCAACGTTTAGCCCCAGGCGCCCTTTACGTCGGCTATACTCTCTAATTGGGGACTTCATGAGGGTGATCATGGATCTATCTTCTCTGGCTGAATTCTGTACAAGGGGCTAACGTGACAACACGAGAAGACTGCTTGATGTGCCAGGATCCACTGTTCACAGACCGGGGCTTTAACCAATTTCAGAAAATCGCCGATTTGGACGTGTCCACTGCAATACTTAACCGCGACTGGCAGTTCTACAGGGGCTCNACACTCTTGGTCTTCCAATCCCATGTAACTGAACTCCATCATCTGACTCCAAATCTACAACATCGATTCATGGCAGATGCCTGCCGCATGGCCGAAGCGCTGGTCAAAACCTTCCAACCCTTGAAGATAAACNNCGCATTGCTCGGAAATGCCGTGCCCCATCTCCACTGGCATTTGATACCTCGCTATCAATCAGACCCTTTCCCCACTTACGCCATTTGGGAGCATGAGTTCCCGAAATCGCCGCCTAGTGACCNGGAGTTCATGGATATAGCTGAGCAAATCAGGGTCAATCTTTAAACGACTCTCCTGCCCTAAAGTCGACGTTCAGGCCCGGGCGCCCTCCACCTTGGCCATACTCTCTAGTTGGGGGCTTATCGTCAATTGTCATCGCTTCTCCTAATAAGTTGTTGCCCAAATCTCTGAGCAGGCACCGGGTAATTCTCGGGTTGCCAAGAAGGTCATAAATTATGGATGTCGTAATAATCGGCATACTTGGGATTCTTGTAGCTGCAGGCTCTGTTTATGTTTATTTTCGGTGGCTCGACAGGTGACCAGATGCGGCCGATTAAGCCGCCGATCGAATTGAGGAAGCCATTAGAATCATTATCTCTCCAAACTCATCAAAATCCGTCCGGCGGTACCTAAGCCCTAAAAAATCCGAGTTGTTAACATAACTTCATGCCCTAATTCGATACTGTGGGCGAGGGTGCNTTTGATGGAAGCGCATCGTTGGCTTGCCGCCGGCTTCGTTGTTCTAGTGCTCGTTTCATTCCCGTTCCTTCTATTTGCTCTCGGGTTAGGATGGGTCCACCGTTGGATGGAGGCTAGTCTCCGTAAGCTGACCTTCAATCTCCGGGGTGCTCATATTCCCCGATAAAGGGTCCTTTATTTACCCGGACGTTCAGGCACGACCGTCCGTATCCAGTGGAAGTACTTCGTTTGTTTAGTCCTCTTCAAGCGCCCACTAGCCCTAGTTTTGGCTGCGTCCAAGGGGCGCGCAGAACCAGGGTTTGCGAGGTCAGGTCTTTATCTTTGGTCGAAACCCGTGCGTATAAGCCTATGCGTTCAAGAGTAGTCGTTATCTACACTTGACCACACATGCACAAACGAGTTTTCACATCCGTCATTGCAGGCGCCGTGCCTTTCATCATTAGCGCAATCTTCTTCTCCGGTGGACAGTCAGGAGCTGGGATGCTGTGCCTATTGATTGGCATAGCTGCCGCCGTCATTGCGCCCTGTTCCAAGCGCAGCCGTCAGCGGATGACTTTCGCTGGAGCAACACTGGCGTGGATGGGCCTGATCTTCTACCTGTCTTCGCTGACTCAACCTGAAACTCCCAAGATCCCTTTGCCGGGCAACTGGCAAAGCCTGGTGGGGCACCTAGCTCTCTACGGTGTATGCGCCTCCCTGATCGAAGCCAGTATCTGGGCTTGGGTTTCTGAATTCCGGCTTCGTTGGGCACTAACTGCCGCTGCGACCGCNGCNGCGTANGGCNTCTCTGACGAGTATCATCAGTCCTTCGTTGCTGGTCGGNACGNNACCGTNGAAGACGTGTTGGTNAATANTGTCGCTGCGATAGCGGCCGCAGTCGTTTTGTGGTTTTTCGGGAGGCGTTGGGAGCGCCGCACCAAGAACACCGCAATCTTCCAGCCGGNGGGGTCGTCGCTCTGCCCACAAACTCCACCTGCGGAAGAAAGTTAGGCGCTAGGTGAGTCGTCCGCCGGTTCCGTGCGGTTCATCTNCCCAATCTAGCCACCGTTCAAATGCTTCCGGTTCCGCCAAATGGTCNATGAGCCGCCGCAGTTCCTGCTCCGTNTGTGNCTGNCNNTCCAGGNAANGAGGATGGAGGAGTTNTAAAGCAACTTGTCACCGAGATAGCTAGTTGCTTTATAATCCAATCGCAGGGGTGCTCGGGGTTAGATCCAAAGTGATTGTATGGGGTGCATCACATCCGGGCCATCGACGTGGCGAAGATGTGGACCTCTAGATAGAAAACGGTTGCCAACCGCCTAAACAGAGGATGTAACAGATTGAAATCCGCGATGCTTTCAGAAATCGAACTTGATCTACTCCCACCGCCGGCCGGCGGCAACCTTTTGGAGTGGCTGTCCCAGAAGACACGAGAGAAGTTGCCCGGTGATGTCTCGCCGGTGCGGTTGGTGGTCACCGCGTCAGACTCCGGCGGGTACCGGTGTGAGGTCACAACCTTCAATGGTGGAATCGATGCCAACCGGATTCCAAAAAACTCCATCCTGGAATTTCGCCACCGCCAGGTGGAAAATACCGGGAGTTTCAACGCCGTCCTGCTGGTTCCCACCGGGATAGGCGCCGACATCGGCGGACACGCTGGTGACGCCACGCCCGTCGCCCAACTTCTCGCCTCGGTCTGCGACACTTTGGTCACCCACCCAAACGTGGTCAACGCCTCGGACATCAACGAGATTCCGGGCAACGGACTCTACGTGGAAGGCAGCGTCATCTGCCGTTTGTTGATGGGCACCGCCGGGTTGCAGCCGGTTCGGTCCAACCGGGTCCTGGTCTTGATGAACTCCCATACCGACCGGCTATTTCACACACTCACAGTCAACTCGGTTAACGCCGCCAGGGCATCCTATGGGCTGATCTGCCCACGGGTAATCGAATTGGAACCGCCACTGATTATGATCTCCGAGTACACCCCTTCGTCCCGGGCGGCGGGACGGGTGGAAGACCTGGGACACGTGCTGGAACTGTTGGACAGACACCGCAATGAATACGACGCCGTGGCCATATCGTCGGTCATAACCGTTCCCACCAACTACCACGGCGACTACTTCAACAGCGGCGGCAGCATGGTCAATCCCTGGGGCGGTGTGGAATCCATGCTCACCCACACCATCTCCAGCATCTACGACGTGCCCTCGGCCCACTCCCCAATGCTGGAGTCCCAGGAAGTCTTGGACGCGGACACCGGTATCGTTGACCCCCGCATGGCCGCTGAGGCCATATCAACCACCTTTTTGCAGTCCATCCTCAAGGGCCTGCAAAAAAGCCCCAGAATCGTCACCGATCGAGAAGCTCTCCGAAACCCCGGCGGGTTCACCGCCAGCGACGTTTCTTGCTTGGTAATTCCAGACGGATGCCTGGGCCTGCCCACCCTGGCGGCGTTGGATCAGGGGATCCCAGTCATCGCCGTGCGGGAAAACAAGAACTTGATGAGAAACGACCTGACCCAACTCCCCTGGCAGCAGGGGCAACTGCACGTAGTGGAAAATTATTGGGAGGCCGCCGGGGTCATGGCCGCGTTAAAAGCGGGAATCGCCCCCAACTCCGTCCGGCGCCCCATCAACCCAGTCACCGTGGAAAAATCCGCAGGCGCGTCGGCGAAAACGCCGGCCATCAACGCCAATGGCACCGCCGGATCAGGAATCCCCGGCCACCAACCCAGGGTTCGTCCGTAGCGGCTTCGGGCTTACCCAACAAGTTAGAGGCCGAACTTCCCCTTCTTTCGTAGCCATGTGTGGATAACACCTAAAAAGCCCCCCTTTCGTAAAGTGGGTTTGGGTGGATTTCCGTATGTTAAAATACCTACCAACTCACCTCCGATTCCTCAATCTTAGAAACACTGCCTAACCTCTATGGCGTGCATGTGCGTTTGATGAGTACCAAACAGGCCGGCGCGAATTCAACCCGTTACTCCCTTTTGGAAGACGTCGGCGCCCTTGCCGGCGGCCTCACCCGCATCTCTACTCCGGCCTTCGTATACGACGAGGCAGTCCTCGACCAACTCCTTACCCATGCCGATCGGCTGCGCCAAGAAGACCGGTGCCAGGTACTGTTCGCAATAAAGTCCTTCTCCTTCTCCGACGCTTTGAAGCTTATGGCCCCCCGATTGGACGGATTCGCGGTAAGCTCCCTTTTCGAAGCCAAACTGGCTCAAAAAGCCAATACGGGAGGCGGTACCCTTCACATCACGGCGCCTGGCCTAAGGAACGATGAAGTAGAGGAGATCGGCTCCCTATGCGACTACGTGTCCTTCAACTCCCTGAGCCAATGGGACATGTACCGCGACCGCATCAAAGATAGGGCCAGCTGTGGGCTGAGGGTAAACCCCCAACTTTCTTTCCTGGACGACGAGCGCTACGACCCTTGCCGGCCCGCATCGAAGCTGGGCGTTCCCTTAGAAGACCTGGTGTCCGCGTTCCATGACGACCCGGCCCGCCTGGCCGGGGTCCGAGGCATCCTGTTTCACTCAAACTGCGACTCGCCCGACTTCGGCGAGTTGCTCTCCACGGTGCGCCACCTCTACTCCAGCGCCGGTAGCATCCTGGAAAATCTCGATTGGATCAACTTGGGAGGAGGCTATCTCTTCGAGGATGGGCAGAACCTGTCCGGTCTGCACCAGGCTTTGGATTTTCTCAAGTCCCGCCTGGACGTGGACGTTTTCTTCGAGCCCGGGTCCGCTCTCATCCGAGCCGCTGGGTACATCGTGTCTACGGTTCTGGACGTATTCCCAAGTGAGGGTTCGATGGTGGCCGTGCTGGACACAAGCATCAATCACATGCCGGAGGTGTTCGAATACGATTTCGAACCCGACGTGGTCGGCCACGACGACGACGCTCCCCACAAATATCTGCTGGCTGGATGCACTTGTCTGGCCGGAGACATCTTCGGTGAATACCGGCTCCCAGACCCACTGAAGGTTGGCGATAAGGTGATATTCAACAATGCCGGATCGTACACAATGACCAAGGCCCACGTGTTCAACGGCATCGGCCTCCCGTCGGTTTACGCGTTAACCGCCCAAGGAGAGTTCGTTCACAAGAGCACGTTCACCTTCGATCAATACGCCGCCCGGTGGGGCTTGGGACCCCACGCTGCCGTATAACACTGGACTGACCCNGCCAGCGGCGGCGAGCGCATCAATAACACGGAATCACGATCAGGATTAAAAACGGCGGGTTTGCGCTTTTAGTGGAAAACACCAACAATCAGATCCTTCAACTGTGGGACTCGGTATCCAACCGGAGATGTACTCTACGTATGGACCCCGGCGACGCCTCTGTGTCTCTGGGGGGCTTGCTGGACAAATATCTGAAGCACGCTCCCGTCAGCCAACTTCTTCAAGAATCCCGGATCACCCAGACCTCCGCCGACGCCCTCTATGCGATGCAAGACTTAGTCTACCTGAGCACGGACGCCGGTGAGCTTAAGGACATGTTTTCCGGTATGGCGTTCAAAGAGGGCGAAGAGTCCCTCGCTTTGGACCAGGTCCCCACCAATCACCAGGTTCAGGTGGAGGATCAAGAAGTTTCGGTGGTTGACTTAACGATAGACCGCATCAACCTGCAATACAGCCGCAATTGGACCAGCTTCCATCGGCGCAAGTGGCTCCGCAACGAATCCAGATACTCCGGATTCGTGCGAGATTCCNTGATTCACGAGTTCGGCGGCCACGAGACCGATGCCATTCTTCAACTGGAATCCACCAGCCACAAATTAAAGCTGTTGAAAGGACTGGCCAAAACNATCTGGGATGGCCAATTTGAAAACTACTCCCGGTTCATCGGCAAGAAACTGGTCTACAAATCGGGCGACGAGACCATTGATAACATCATGGAAGGGGCCGGGGCAATCTGCTCGGAAAAGGTACAGGCGCTGAAGTTCCTCACGGACCACTACGGACTTCAGTCGGAATACATCATCGCCGGAGAAAACGCTACCGGCCCCGTGCCTGTCGAGAAGCTTCGGGAGCTTCTGACCACGTTCGATTTTCGCTTTTCCAAGCGCTATATGCGATTCTGGCAGCACACGGCGTTGTTGTATGATATCGATGGTACCCAGGTCTTGGTGGACGCCACCAACGGGAACATACCCTTCATATTCCTTAAGGACGACGCGGCGGAACGCATCCTGGGTTACCAAAAAAAGCTTCCGGTCACGGTGAAGATGGTTGAGGCGGATGAAGATTTCTACTACCATCGGGTGCCCCAGGATATTCCCGAAAACTTTTTCTTCGCCCTGGAGGGCTGGGTGTCCTTCTCCGACCTGATGCAAGTATTCGATAACGAACTGGGATTGTATCTGTCCAGCGAATTCTACGTGATGCCTTTGGCTTTCAAGGGCGAAAAAGAGTTCGGCAGAGAGCGTCAGGAGTACCTAGACGTTGCGCAGNNGGCCGGGCTGGAATGTTCGGTCACCGCCGACTGGACACTGGATTCGCCCTTGGGAGAAGAGTTCCACCAAGCTGAGCCGGCCGTCGCCGATAATATCTTGCGGGCTGGGGAACATCTGTTGACCCGTCTGGACGAGTGCGACGGCGCCGGCCATCAAGCAGGGTTGGTCATCATGAAGCTACTTAACCAATCACCGGTCCCTCTGGACCGGTAATNCACGCCCGAACACCGCCACATGTTCTACTCGATAAAAAGGTTGATACACCGGATCCGGCGGAGGAGAACCCTCGGCTTACTGTCCATGTTCGCGGTGCTGGTTGCCAGTGTGATTGGGAACGCCCTCACTTTTTTTTACTTCGAGGCCTCCGTCCACCCAGAATATACTCTCGGAGACAGCTTCTGGTATAGCATCATCTCTATCACAACCATTGGTTACGGGGATCTGTCCGCGTCTACCGTTGGCGCCCGTATCGGAACTGTGATTTTTATCGTTCTGGTCGGTTTGGTGGCCTTCACCACCACCGCCGGGATGTTGGTTGACTGGATATTCGACCTTCGCATGAGGGAGCAAACCGGCATGGCGACCGTGCAATCCGAAGATCACTTGCTAATCATCCACTTCCCCAACGAGACNAGGGTCCGCCACATCGTGGAGGAGTTCGTTTCCGACGACAAACACAAAAAAGTTGACATTGTCGTGGTCACCGACACTTTACAAACCCTGCCCTTCAGCCACCCCAACGTTTCGTTTGTCCGTGGCTCGCCCCTCGAAGAAGAGACCTACCGAAGGGCCCAGCTCGATAGGGCATCCAAGGCCATCATCCTGAGCACCAACTACGACGATCCCAACAGCGACAGCGTGGTAGCGTCGGTAGCTTCGGTGATCGGCCACCTGAGCCCCCATGTAAGGGTCGTCGCCGAATGCCTGAGCCTCAGTCACGAGCTCTTGTTCAGCAACTTGGCGGATGTCTCCCTGGTTTATACGGTACATATGGCGAACAATCTCTTGATCCAGGAAACCCAGGACCCGGGCGTGACCATCTTGGCCCAGGCCATGACCAGCAATCTGATCGAAGGCACACTGGCCAGCACGATGGTTGACCCTCCGGTTGAAGAGCCGTTAACCTACCAACAGGTCGCCGTGAAGCTNCTGAGCAAGGATATAAACCTGGTTGGGGTGATCCGGGAGAAAAAGGCCCACTTCAAGTTCGGCGGCCTGTTTTTGTCCCCTGGAGACCTATTGGTGTACATCAGCTCGAACCGCTATACATGGCAGGGATTGCGGGAGGCGATGGGCTAGGTGAATTCCTTGTTGGGATCATCAGCGTTGACGTTTGGGCCGTTTAACCGGGGACCGGACACNACTTCGCAGCCGAAGCTCGGGCCGCCGAAAGACAGCCGGGCGGTGTTGGACGCGATTCGCCGATACGTCCTGACGGCCTATTCCGACGCAGACCTAAGGGACGCGATTACGCGCCTACGGNCACGTCCGCCGAATCCGAGCATCAGTCAAGTCCTGCCGGAAGTCTTCGCCATCGTTAGCGAGGTAATCAGCCGCCGCCTTGGCACCTGGCGGCTGTTTGATCCCGGCTTCGACCGGAATTCCCTCCCTGAATCCCTCCAAACCTGTTGGCGAACGGCAGACCTCTCCCGAGAATCATCCGGGACAGCCGCAACCGGCCCCGATCAACAGACCATCGTTGATGCCATGTTAATGGTGGACCGGGAGATCCAAGTTAGGCCGACTTGGGACATCTCCATGCCCGCCGAGTTTTACCAAGCGTTGCGGAGGCAAGACGGGAAAGGGCTTCTCACCTTTGAAGCTACCGAGGAGCAGTTATTGGCTGGACTGCAGCTATTCCAAGGGAATATCGTCCAGATGAACGCCGGCGAGGGCAAAACCGTCGCCGGGGCGTTTNCGGCAGTGTTACATGCGGTGGCTGGGACCTCGGTTTATGTCATCACCGCCAACGATTACCTGGCGGCCAGGGACGCCGACCTGCTGGCCCCCGTTTACCAGTCCCTGGGCATCACCGTAGGGGCCGTGCTCGGCTACATGGAGGACGATGAACGAAGATATAACTACCGGATGGCAATCGTCTACAGCACCATGCGGGAGATGGGATTCGACTATCTTCGCGACAATCTAAAGACAACCGCCTCCTCTCGCGTCCAGGGGAAGCTGGAAGCGGCAATCATCGACGAAGCGGACCACGGATTGATCGATGAAGCGTCAACGCCGATGATTATATCCGGCGCTCCCCTGGGAAACCGTAGTCCTATAGCCAAAGTGAAGAAGGCCGTCACCCAACTGATTCGGCTGCAAAGGGACGTTGTCCGGGAATTGGCGGCTGAACTCACCCGGCCGGACACGAGCCTAGATGAAGCATCCCACATCCTAGCCAAGCTGCTCCTGGCCGAACCGGATAACCCCACCCTCGAGCAGCGATTACGTGACAACCCCCGCCGCTTCAAAGAGATCAAATCTGAAGCTGAGCAGGAACAGACCGGTCTTACATCGGAGCTTTATTACGTTATCGACCCCGATAGACGTTTCGTTACTCTGGCGGAAAAGGGCCGGGATTTTCTTACCCGATGTTTGGGTCCTTTCTACGACGGCCGTTCGATGGAGGAGTCTCTGGAATCCCTTTGGACCAACGGCGACATGCGCTTGGCGGAGCGCCGCAAGAAGGCAGCGGGCCTAACCACCCGCCTGGCCCGGCAATACAATCTGGGCAACCAGGTTTATCAGATGCTCCGGGCCTATCTGCTGCTGGAGCNGGACGTGGACTACCTGGTGGCCGAGGACCAACTGGTGCTCATCGACAAGGCCACGGGGCGGCCCAAACCCGACGCCATCTACCAGCACGGCTTGCAGCCCGCTCTGGAAGCCAAAGAAGGACTTACCCCCAATCCGGAGGGTGAGACCCTGGGCCATATCTCCGTGGAAGGGTTCGTCAAGCAGTTCCAATCTCTTTGCGGAATGACCGGCACCGCCATCGGCTCCCAGGACGAATTTCAGCAGAAGTACGGATTACCGGTAACCGTGCTGCCACCGATGCATCCCCTGCAACGAGTGGACCTGGGCTATCGGGTCTATCTCACCGACGCTGAAAAAACTTCGGCGATCATCGATCAGGTGATCTCCTGCCATGAACTGGGACAGCCGGTCTTGGTGGGAACCCTCACGGTGGAGCGTTCCCAAGAGATCAGCCGGATGCTCTCGGATAAAGCGATTCCTCATAACCTGCTCAACGCCGTCAATTCGGACACCGAAGCGGAAATCATCAGGAATGCCGGCTCCTTCGGCGCGGTCACGGTAGCAACCAACATGGCCGGCCGGGGTACCGACATCCTGCTGGCGCCCGGCCTGGACGCGAAGATTGCGCAGCGTTGCATCCAATTGGTCCACCAGATTCTCGAACGAGAAGGCGGCTCCGTTGAAATCAACTGCCTGTCTCCCCGGGAGGTCAGCGTCTTGGAATCTCAATTGATAGCCGATTCCGGCCTTCGCGCAAAAAAAGGGGATTCTCCGAACGGCCTCAGGCTCACTACGCGGCTCCATGACGCCTCAGGTATTGCCGCCGGGCCGCGATCCCTGGACTTCGCCTTAGGTCTTAGGGTCATTGGCACCGAACTCAACGAAACTCCGCGAATCGACCTGCAACTAAACGGCCGCAGTGGCCGTCAGGGCAGCTTCGGTGTGTCCCAAACCTTCCTGTCTTTGGAAGACCGGTTGCTTAACCTTCACGTGGATGGCGTGCTCAAGCTGACCAAGCGCCGCGGTTTGGATGGAATGGGTCGAACCTACTATTCGGGCGAAGAGGTCGACCGGCACGTTCAAGAGATGCAAGGTATCGCCGAACATGAGGGCGAGACCCAACGCGCCTTGGTACAGGATTACGCCTCGGTGCTGGACCACCAGACCAGGTTGTTTTACCGGCGGCGCGGGGAAGTAGCGGTTTCCGGTTCGCCGGGCTCCGGTCCATCTCCCTGGCCCGANCTGGCCGAGGAAAGGGCTCTTGAACTCGTGTCCGCCCATTTTCCCCAGGTCACTCTGGAAGAATACGATGCCCAGTTCGACCGGCTGGTTGAAGAAGTTCAACTGGACTACCTAGTCGATTGCTCCTCACTGAGGGGATGGGACATGAACCTCCTTCCTCAGGAACTTGGCAACTTGTTCATCGACCGAATGGCAGATTTGGAGAGTAGCCTGGGCACCAAAGAATACGCCGCCCTGGCCCGTTCGATCTACTTACAGGCCTGCGATGAGCTGTGGAAAGCGCACATCGTCGAGTTGCAGGACTCTATCTCCAACCAGATACTGGCGTCCCCCGACCACAAGTCGGCGGTGGCCCTCTACATCCGGCGCAGTTTTCAAGCGTGGCAAGGCTTCTGGGAGCGGGTGAACGCCGAGTTCATGTCCCGCCTGTTGACCTTTCCGGTCACCAAGGGATACGCCCCCTCTACACCTACGGTTGAATTAAACGACGAGGTACAAACACTCATAGCCGCACGGCCAATGGCCATGGCTGGGGATTCAGAAACGACAAGGAGGTACTAGATGGCTGGAAAACGTTTCAGCAAGTGGACGGCGGTTTCTTTGGGCGGCGTCGTAGCCGCCTCGCCTCTGATCGCGGCATGTGGCTCCGGAGCAGACTATGACAACTGGGCAGCCACCGACGGCGCCGCAGGTAGNATCAACCTGGACGATGTTCAGGAGGCGTTCAAAGACTCCAAGAGCACCACGGAATTCGAGGAAAAAGTCAACCAGATCTACGAGGGTGACGGCCTGGTCCTTATCCGGGCCAAGCAAGACGGTGAGAATCTGACTCTTGAAGGCTGGGAAGACCTAAGCGGCAACAATGAGATCGACGATGAATCGGACGACAAGTTGTTCTCCATCGTCAAAGACACGAACAACGAATATGACATGCGGGGTTACAATGGCAACGGGCACTACCGTAGCCACTACGGCGCCGGTAATTTCCTGTTCACCTACATGATGATCTCCGCCATGTCTCCCCGGGGCTATTACTACTCGACTCCCATCTCCCGTGGGTCCACCATGAGGAACCAGCGATCCAGGTACCGGCAGTCCTCGGCTTATAGCCGCCAAGCGCAAAGAAACAGCAANTTTAACCGCAAGCAATCAACATTTTCCGGGTCTCGATATCAGCAAGCTCGAAACAACGTAAGCAGCAACCGCCAAACCTATCAGCAGACCCAGAAGACCAGCGGCGCCTTCAAGAAAAGCAGCGCCGTCTCCCGCACCCGGTCGTCAAGGTCCTCCTTCCGCTCTTCNGGGCGCTCCGGAGCGAGAGGGGGCGGCGGAGCCATGCGTATCAACACNGGGCGCCGTCCTGGATGAACAACGGCGGCGCAGTTCCCGGCCCAGACCAATCACCACAACATTCCATGCCGGACTCAGGTGGCGTATTTGAACTGCATNTCTCACTGGACGGCATGGACCCAGAGGACGGGCTGCGCATCCAACTGCCGCTCCCGTCCGCGGGAACTTCCCTGTCCAATTTCCTGGACCAGGTCTTTCCCGAGGACGAAGAGCAGCAGCAACGAGTGACCTCCCTGTTGGACCTCCGCGCCAATCCAGATCTACCAGACATCTACGAAACCATCCTGGACGCTTTCGATGAGTGGAGAAGCGGCCGCTCCACCCTATCCTTCAAAAACGATGCCAACCAGCCTCTAGACCTANCTNCTCCAATCGCAACCCATCTGCAACCAGTGGACGCAAAGCCTCCCTTTCGTAAAGGGGGGGTGGGGGGATTTCACCTGCACATCCTCCGCCACTACCGACCCCTGGAATACGCGGTCCAACAGGACTTCTGGGACAACAAAGCCGAGCTTCTGGAATGGCTGCAAACGCACACCCTTCTCTACTTCATGGACAAACACGAACTCCGCCTCCAGGCATCTCCGCCCGGGGGCGTTGGTCATGCCTTGCTACCCATAGCCCACTTACTCCTGGCACAGGAACTGATAGACCTCTCTCAAGAAACCAACACCTTCGCCATCACCCCAGAAGGCCGGAGGTTCATCGGCCGCCTGCTGGCCGAAACCGAGTCCTACATCGACCTGTACGACCACTTCAAAGACACCGCATTTGAAGCAGACGCTGAAGTGGTTGAATTCGACACAGGACACGGTGCTGACCTGCGTGTGCTGGTTTTTATCGCCGAGGGGCTGGACCCCATGAGGACTCTTTTCCTGCTGCGCCTGTACGACGGGACCCTGGACTCCTTCGCGTCAACCTGGCAAGAACTCATCGGAGACGAAAGTTTCTTTGACGGAATTCTCGAGCCCGTGGTAAATCGGCAAGACGTAGAAGAGCCGCTGTTGGAGCGGATAGTAGGCGCTGGTTTCGTGTATCTCGAGGAGAAGCACGAAGAGGCCCGGGAGTTGGCCAGCCGGGAAGAGATTATTCAGAGCGCAAGGGCCGAGTCTTAGTGCTGAGTCAAGCTGTCTGCAGTGGACTGCCCGGTTGTGGCAGCTTGTCATTTCGAGGAGCGGGGCGACGAGAAATCTGGGGCGGAGTGGCCCTGCCCATCCCCACTTTCCTCCCTGAGGTCGGAATGACATTGGGCACTGGACAGAGCGTTCGTCCCAATCCCAAAAACGGTGGTTCGACAGGCTCACCACGAACGGCGGGGGTAGTAAGTCCCGTTCGGCCTGAGCCCGTCGAAGGCCCCGCTGCGGGTCAGATCGCCAGAAATAGGATCAATGCCGAGCTGATCACCACTCCGCTCTCGATGACAGAGACACCCACGTTCCGTCCACTCGCCAGGGCCTGGGAGACCTGGAATTTGGGCAGTAGCAGCAGATCGATCAAAAACCGCATCACGTACAGCAGAACAAACCCGATTATTCCGAAGATGAGAAACGCCGCGATACTTTCGCCCCACCCAGTAAAATCCCCGAACAGGGCTTTGAAGGTCACCAGGCCGATAGCAACCAAGTTACCACCGAAGGCGACACCCACCGCCGTATTGTTGCCCTCTATCTCCGAGTGTATATCGTAGGGCGTGGTGACCTGGTAGAACAGAGCGAAAACCACCAGCAATGCCAATCCCAGCCCGAAGAAGGCCAAGGCAACCAACGCCGCATTCAGCTCCGTGCCGGCTGCATCGCCGGAAACCGCTCCGGCAATCATCAGTCCCGTGGCCACGTACATGCCCAACTCGGCGGCTCCGGCGCCCACATTTTGCCCCTGCACCACCTCTGCCTCTAGCTTGAACTTGTACAGTATTACCCGGTCCATCACCAGGCGAACCAGGTTCAACGCCACTATCCCGGCTAGAGAGTAAATGAAGACCCGTAATACCTCTTGTCCATAGGCTTGGTCGAATCCCAGCCACTCAGGGCCTACCAGCGTCGGGCTTTGATATAAGGCGCCCAGGAAAACCAGAATCACTCCGGCAAGGTATCCGGTCAGCCGCAAAGACACCGCTAGATTCTGTTTTTCGCCGACTTCCTGATCGATCTTGTATGGCGTTATCACGTCTCGCGCCAGTTTGGCCAGTAGCAGTACCACCAGCCCCAACCCAACGAACACCAGCCCCCGGGGGAATGCCTGTAGCGTGTCGATAATGCTCTCAATCATTATTTCCTCCCTTTCCCAGCGTCCCCGCGGTCCCCTTTGTATAGGACGATCCTATCCGGTGATATCACCTCGCTGAACGTAGCCTCGAAAGGCTTCCCTTCCCACTTGGACACGGATAAGACGTGTTCACCATCCTCGTGAACCAAGTCCCAATTATAAAATCCCTCGCCTTGGCCCCGGCTGTCCTGATAGAACGTCACTTCAGCGCTGTTCCGGTAATAGTACTTGTCCCCTTCAATCTCGATGAAATTGTCGATGGAGTGTTCTTCGTCCAGTTGTATCAACTCTTCTTCGGTAGTCCCAATGCTCCCCAGACCTACTGGGTCGGGATCATCTGTGGCTGTTACCGTGAGATCGTAACCCCCGGTCCAATCGATCCACACTTGATTATCGCCGTCCACGCACAGAGCCTCATACCAGGTCTCGGTCTCACTGGAGTAACGGTTTATCTTCTCGACAAAAAAGTACACATCGTCGTATTCCAGCCGCAGCCCGGAGATGGAAACGACGTCCCCAACCTTGGCCGCCCGGATATTGTCATCTTGCGAAGTGGGAGAGCTGGCGCCCTTTTTCTTCCCTTTACCGAATAGCGACCGTAGCACTTCGTACCACCTCTGGGGAAACCAGTTTAGGAGTTTGACCTAACCGGATGTCCTATTGTCATCATCGACGCGATTTATCCACGCTCTCTGGACACGCATCCTCGGAACGTGCCGCAGGACGGAACCAGCGCTTCGGATCCCTGCGATTATACGGTGCTTAAGTCTTTCGGGCAATCTGGCGGAGATATCCGTAACTTGCGGTGGAGTTGGCGGACAATAGTTGCCACCTTAGTCGAGAAGTATTAGCATGTGCCCACAGTTTAACCCTAGACGCGAATAGACGTGCCGAATGGCAGGAGGAGGGTCTCATGGCAAGGGATTACCGCTTGATGTCCAGCGACGGCCACCTGGAAGTACCCCCGGAACGGTGGGTACACCGGGTACCTGAGAAATACCGCGACCGCGCTCCCCGCAGCATCACCCTGCCCAACGGCGGCGACGCTTTGCTGATCGAAGGACAACCCCTCCGAGAGGCGAACTTCCTGGACCTTCGCGCCGGCCGGGCCACCGGCCAGTGGCAACCATTTGGATTGAGGGTAGAGGGCGCGGCGGGCATCGGTTCGCCGGAGCAGCGGATACAGGAGCAAGACCAGGACGGTCTAGACGGCGAGGTGTTGTTCCCAGCCCAGGTAGCCGGGCCGTCCCTGTGGCGCAACATCAGCCACGATGATGTCTACAAGTCGATGATCCGGGCCTATAACGACTGGCTGGGCGAAGAATATTGCCCGGTGGACCCGGACCGCCTGATCGGCATGGGGATAATTCCATGGACCAACGTGGACGACGCCATCGAAGAGCTGGAGCACATCGCCAAGTTGGGTTTGAAAGGGGTTGTTCTGGGCGCGCACCCCAACGGAAAGTCCTACCCCCTGCCCGAGGACGACCGGTTCTGGGCGGCGGCGGTGGATATGAACATGCCGGTGACGGTGCACGTGACCTTTGACCGCTCTGGACCTCGAGAGCATGAGCCCACGTTCAGGTACCCTATAGAAGACCCGGAAACCATGCGGAGGATCCGCCGGCCTCTGCTGGAATGGGTATGCAACTTCGGCCAGAGACCGGCGGTGGGGATCATGCAGCTGGTCTTCTCCGGCGTGTTCGACAGGTTCCCTTCGCTGCAAGTGTTCTTCGCCGAGACACGGCTGGGCTGGGTGCCCTTCTGGCTGGAGCACGCGGACCTGTGGTACCAGCGTCACATCGGATGGGCAGAGGAGCAGCTGGGCTTCAAGCCGCTGAAACGGCTACCCAGCGAAGTCGTTAGAGAACACATCCTATTCAGCGTCCAATACGAGCGGGTAGCCGTGGAATTGCGCCACCACGTCGGAGTCGACCACATCCTGTTCGCCACCGACTTCCCCCACATCGAGTGCGAGTGGCCGGACACCAAGCCCATCGTTGAAGAGATCTACGCCGCCGTCCCCGAGGACGAGAAATTCAAGATGTGGGTCGGCAACACAGTCAAGTTCTTCAACCTGGAGCACGCGCCCAGCAAAGAAAAAGCGGCCAAAGCGACTGCGTAGGGAAATCCCCCAACCCCCTTTACGAAAGGGGGCTAGAAACGTGGGTGGACGATTCGGTTTGACCTAGCCCGGCACACGGAGCATCTTCAGTCGCNCCGTCCCATCAATATGACACAAATAATCCCCCACGTTGGGTCGCCTCCAAGCCAGTCTCATTGTTGAGCGGGCACCCGTCCTAGCCCCCNTTTCGTAAAGGGGGGTTGGGGGGATTTGGGGATTTAGAGAGTCAAGACTTATGCGCGTAGACGTTCACACCCATGTCTGGCCGGACCGCATCGCCGAGGCCGTGCTGGACTCAATGACCAAGGACCTGGGCTTTGAGGCGGTCTCCTCCAACACGGTGGCCGGTATCAAGGCCCACATGCGCGCCTCGGGAGTGGACAAGTCCATCGTGCTGGGCGTCGTGGACCGCCCCGACCAGGTGCGGCGGGCCAATGACTGGCTCATCTCTATCCAAGATGAAATGCTCGTGCCCTTCGGCGCGTTACATCCAGCCCTGGATGACAAGGCCGGCGAGGTGCGCCGCCTCCGCGAGAACGGCATAAAGGGCATTAAACTTCACCCCATGATGAACAGCTTTTATCCCGACGACCCGCAGATGTTCCCCGTCTACGAAGAACTGGGTGACGACATGGTCCTTGAGATACACTCAGGGCGGTTCCCCAACGCCCAACCGGACGAAACGCTTTATGCGGCGCCGGAGCGGATCATGAACGTGGTCCGCCAATTCCCTCGCCTAAAAGTGATCGCTCTCCACCTAGGCGGACTCTACATGTTGGATGAGGCGGAGCGGGAAGTCATCGGCCAGGGAAACGTGCTCGTTGACACAACCTGGCCGCCGTCACTGCGGGAGATAGCCTCGGACACCCTAACCGCCATCATTAACAAACACGGCGCCCATAAAGTTTGCTTCGGCACCGATTACCCGCTGGTCAGCCAAGCCGACGAATCAGACTACATCGCAAGTCTCCCCCTGACCGACNCCGAAAAGGAAGGCATCCTGGGTGAAAACGCGAGGATGTTCATAGGCCTGTAATGCCGGCAATGAAGACCAAAGAGTTCCTNGAGCTTCTGCCCGATCTGCTAAGGCAGCAACTTCCACCGGAGTTCGCCGATTTCCAGATAGCCCACCGGGTTACCAGCCTCACCAAGATGTATTACGACCGTCTTGCCGTCCACTACGAGGTCCATATTCAGAAAAAGAAGAAAGAGGTAGAGCTAGGGCTTCACTTCGAGTCAGACCCCGACACCAACTTCCAGTATCTTGAGTTGATGAGCCAACGGTCAAAGGATATCAAGGAATCATTGGGCGCCGAGGTTGAGGTCGAGGAATGGGTCCGAGGGTGGACCCGTGTNCACGCAACCCTGGAACTAGACCCCCTCGACGACGACTTCCTGGTGGAACTCTCTTTCAGACTATCTGCCATGATTCAGACATTGGAGCCCATCCTGAGGGGNGAAGGTTAGCTCCGGCTTCGGCACGAACTCGTTCCCATTTTGAAGCCTCCATTCCCACTACTGCCTTTACTCCGCTGCTCCCTGCATCACGTTCCAGACTTTCTCCGGCGTCAGCGGAGTATCGATATGGCGCACGCCGAAGCCGGACAGGGCATCCATCACCGCGTTGGCCACCGCCGCGGGAGCGGCTACCGTNGGCAACTCCCCAACTCCCTTGATTCCCAAGGGGTTCATGGGGGAGGGAGTTTCGTAAGTGTCCAAGTTCAGCTCCGGAAGACCTTGCGCCGAGGGCATGGCGTAGTCCATCAGGCTGGCGGTCAANGGTTGGCCATCCGGGGAATAGGCCATTCCTTCCCACAATGCCTGCCCGATTCCCTGGGCTATTCCCCCATGCACTTGACCCTCAACCAACATAGGGTTAAGTATTCGGCCGCAGTCATGGATGGCGGTATAGCTCAGTATTTCCACCACACCGTTCTCCCGGTTGACTTGAACTGCCACCACGTGGGTGCTGAACGAGTGGGGGCTTTGATACGGTTGGCCCAGGGTAAAGCTGCCGCTGAAATCCAGGCCCGCCGTAACGCCCGGTGGCAACTGCTCTTCGCTATAAGCCGCAGCCGCCAGATCCCGGAAGGCCACGGTTCGCCCAGGGTCATGACGGCTGAAGGCCTGTCCTTCCTCTAAGACAACGTCTACTTCGGCGCACCCCAGCTGATGGGCGGCGATACTGACCAGCTTGTGGCGGGCTTCCTCTGCCACCAGGTAAAGGGCGGATCCACCGACCACGGTGGCCCGGGTCGCGCCGGTTCCGCCGCCTGAAGGCACCACGGCCGTGTCACCGTGCAATACTTGAACGTCGGCGGGCGTCACCCCCAACTGGNCGGCCACAACTTGGGCAAACGCTGTTGCCGAGCCTTGGCCGTGGGGAGAGATGCCGGTCAGCACCGTGATCCGGCCGTCCGGCTCGATCTTGAGCCAGGCTTCCTCGTTTCTCGACTCTCCCGACCCTCCGGACATCTTGATCACGGTCGCCACGCCTACGCCGATCAGCGGGCCGTTTCCGTTCTTGCTTTCCCGGGCCTTTTCGCGCCATCCGGAATAGTCGGCCATTTCCAGGGTCCGGTCGAACACCGTGTCATAGTCACCGGAGTCGTAGGTAAGGCCCGTAGGCGTCATGTAGGGGAAGTCGTCGGGGGAGATAAAGTTTTTTCTTCGCACTTCCACCGGGTCCAAACCCAACTCTCGGGCCATCAGGTCCACCGTCCGCTCCATGCAAAACGCCGACTCCGGGCCTCCCGCACCACGGTACGCGCCGGTGGGAGGCTTGTTGGTAACCACTCCCAGCACCTCGATTCTCGCCGTGGGAGTCTTGTAGGGACCGATGATGCGGTGACTGGCCCGGTAGGGCGGCCCCGGTGTCGAGTTGCCGAAATAAGCCCCGCCGTCGCCAACGATCTGGAGACGGATGCCCAGTATCGTTCCGTCATTCTGTACGGCAGCTTCCACGTTCACCGAATGTCCCCGGCCATGGAACCCCAGCATGTTCTCCTGCCGGTCCGCCACCCACTTGACGGGCTTACCCAACTTTAGCGCCAGATAGGACACCGCCAAGTCTTCGGGAAACACGCCGCCCTTCTCGCCGAACCCACCGCCCACGTCNGGAGCAATCACACGGATCTTTGCTTCTGGGAAATCCAGCAGGCGGGAAGTCTGCCTTTGCACTCGATGTGCCCCTTGGGTCGAGGCCCATATGGTAAGGAAATCGTCTTCGGGTTGGTAGTGGGCGACTAGNCCCCTCGTCTCCATTGGCACCGGCGCCAACCGTTGCACGTCGTACCGCTGCTCCACGATCCGNTCGGCCTGGGCAAAGGCTTTATCCAGGTCTTCGCCCTGTCTGTCGTGGTGGATGCGCAATGCCACGTTGGTGCCCAACTCATCATGGATCGGGATGGAGTCCGAAGATGCCGCCTCCCATGGGTCCAGCACCACCGGCAGCGGCTCATAGTCCACCTGAATCAACTCCAGTGCGTCCCTAGCCTGGCCGGGGTCTTGAGCCACTACTACCGCCACCGTCTGCCCGACGTAGGAAACTTTCCCCACGGCCAGGGCCGGATGCTCGGGGGCCTTGAACTCGTCCACCTCCCACTCTCCGCTCATTGACCTGGTCGGCAGGTCTGGAACGATACCTAATATATCGTCTCCGGTCAGGACGGCCTCCACGCCAGGCATTCTCAGGGCGGCGGCCACATCCACGGACCTGATGCGGGCGTGGGCGTGAGGACTGCGCAGGAAAGCGGCGTGAAGCATACCCGGAATCTTGATGTCGTCTACGTACGAACCCTGCCCGGACACGAGCCTGGCATCCTCAAATCTTCTGACTGATTGTCCCGTGTAACTCAACCTGTTCCCCCTCTACCGGCGCTCGGTGGCGCTGCCGTCTTCGGCGGCCCATATTTGTCAGGATGATGCGGCCCATTGTATAACGGTANATGCGACGCCACCAGTCTCNTATTTTCCTGGNACGAAACACTTAGGAGACACACCACATATGTGGGAAGCCAACGAGGACAATCTGGAAGCCATCGCCATGGGCGCGGGGATATTAGGCACCGGCGGCGGNGGCAACCCCTATATAGGTCAGCTTCGAGCCCGGCAGGCAATCAAAGAGCGCGGCCCGGTAACGGTACTGGACCCGGAAGAACTGCCTGNCGATGCCCAGGTCATCTGCGTGGGNGGCATCGGTGCGCCTACGGTTGGGGTTGAGAAGGTGCGGGACCTCCAGTCTCTGTACGCTCTTCGGGCCATCGAAGAGTTCACCGGCAAGAAAGCCACCGCCCTCATATCCAACGAGATTGGNGGCAGCAACTCGGTGGAGCCTTTGATACCGGCGGCCATGACCGGTCTCCCGGTGGTGGACGCCGACGGCATGGGCCGGGCCTTTCCCGAGTTTCAGATGAAAACCTTCTTCGTCTACGGAGTGCCTTGCTGCCCCATGGCCATCGCCGACGAAAAGGGCAACACCGTGGTCATCCCCGAAACCATCAGCCCGGCATGGGCCGAACGGCTGGCCCGGGCGATAACGGTTCAGATGGGATGCGTCGCCTGCTACGCCGTCGCTCCCATGACCACTGAGCAGGTTCGCCGAACGGCGGTNCTGAACACCCTATCCTTGGCCCGGAACTTGGGAAACGCGGTCATTACCGCCCGTGCGCGTGGTGAAGACCCCCTTGAAGCCATCTTAGGCACGTGTCCGGGCAAGATTCTGTTCAATGGTAAGATNGCCGACGTGGATCGGCGGACGACGGCGGGCTTCGCTCGGGGTAGCCTATCCATCGAGGGACTGGCGGACTACGCCGGCGAACGGTTGGCCATCGAGTTCCAGAATGAAANCCTCATCGCCCGCCGTGACGGGCAGGTCGTGTGCACCGTCCCGGACCTGATCTGCGTCGTGGACTCGGAGACCGGGGAGCCGGTAACCACAGAGTTGCTGCGCTACGGGTTGCGGGTGACCGTCCTGGGATTTCCCGCTCCGAATCTGTGGACCACTCCGGAAGGACTGGCCGTGGCCGGACCCCGGGTCTTCGGCTATGACACCGACTTCTCGCCGATTCAGTTGTGACTACAGGAAACCCCGGCGTCACCCTNGGCGCGGCGAAGGGTCTAGACACCCAGGGACTACATCCCCACTCCGGATTTTTCACCTCGATTACAATGACCAACAGGAGTCAATACTAACGTGTTTATAGGCGTCGACGTAGGGGGAACCAACACCGATGCCGTCCTGATGGACGGTGTAAAGCTGCTGGCCAAGGCCAAACTGTCCACCACGCCCGACGTAACCGAGGGTATAGTGGCCGCCCTGAGGGATGTCNTGGCTCAGCNTCCNCCCCATGGCTCGATAGATGGAGTNATGGTGGGCACCACCCACTTCACCAACGCCCTTCTGGAGCGGCGTAACCTGACCCCAACCGCGGTGATCCGGCTGTCCCTGCCTGCCACCAAGCTTCTACCTCCCCTGGTGGACTGGCCCGGCCCTTTGCGGGAAGCCATTGGCGGATTCACCTACATGGTGCCTGGCGGACACGAGTTCGACGGAAGGGAAATCTCTTCCTTTGACGCTTCGGAAGTAGCTGATGCGGCGAAGGAAATGCTGGGTCAAGGGGTACGGGCCGTCGCCATCTCCGGGGTGTTCTCCCCGGTTAACCCGGCCCACGAGATCGAGGCCGCCGCCGTCATAAGCCGGGAGGCCCCCGGTCTCAAGATAACCCTCTCCCACGAGAACGGCCGCATNGGCCTGCTGGAACGGGAGAACGCCGCCGTGCTCAACGCCTGTCTCGGCGATGTCGCGGCGCGCACTATCCTGGGCATCCAGGACGCCATCAGATCCCTGGGCCTCGAAGCTCCTCTGTACATGAGCCAGAACGACGGCACCCTGATGGACGCTGAATTCGCCGCCCGGTTCCCGGTGCTTACCATATCTTCAGGCCCGACCAACAGCATGCGTGGGGCTGCCTTCTTGTCCGGTGTCCGCGACGGCATTGTGGTTGACGTGGGCGGCACCTCCACCGACGTGGGCGCTTTGGTCAAGGGTTTCCCCCGGGAAGCGGCGGTGGCGGTCAGCATAGCCGGCGTNCGCACTAATTTCCGGATGCCGGACGTGCTATCTATTCCCTTGGGCGGGGGCAGCGTTATTCAAGAGAACCCACTGCGCATCGGCCCCGACAGCGTGGGGTATCGTTTAACCGAAGAAGGGATAGTTTTCGGCGGCGGCACATTGACCGGTACCGACGTTGCCGTGGCCGGTGGCCTGGCTCAAGTGGGAGACTCAACTCTGGTGCAAGGACTGGCACACTCCTTCGTGGAGCAGGCTTCGCTAGAGATTCAGCACAGGATGGAAACCGCCATCGACCAGGTCAAGGTCAGCGCTATGGACGTGCCCGTTGTCCTGGTAGGCGGGGGGCGCATCCTGGCGGGCAGCTCCCTAAGCGGAGCTTCCCAGGTTCTGCGTCCAGAACATGGAGACGTGGCCAACGCCATCGGAGCGGCTATCGCCCAGGTCGGCGGTCAGGTGGAACGGGTTTATTCTCTCGAGTCTACCAGTCGTCAAGAGGCCTTGGCCGAAGCCCGCACCGAGGCCATCAACAAAGCGGTAGCCGCCGGCGCCAAACGGGACACGGTGGAAGTGGTGGAGATCGACGAAGTCCCCCTAACCTACCTGCCCAGCAACGCCACCCTAGTCCGGGTGAAGGCCGTGGGAGATTTGGCCCGGCAAGACCCTGGCTAGAACCTGCCTTCCTGGCCGATACCCTGGGACCCGAGGCNCATGAGAAACCAGTTTTGGCCATATCTGGATGAATGGGTAATGCCGCAGCAGCAGACCTAAGCAATCCCCCATGTAAAAATGAGCCTTGCTGACACGAACGACACGAAACCCACATCTTAACCTGTTAATATATTAGGCAATAAGGACAACATTCGGGTTATACAAGCAGACAACAGGCGGCAAATTGTCTATTACAATACACTTTCCAGAACAACCTAGTGTCAAGTATTTCGAAATTGTACGGGATGTTATTCAGGCTAGCGTCACAGCGGTTGCAGGCCAACAAGGGATAACCCAAGAAAACGCATATATCCGGGTATTGCACCATCTTCAAAGTAACTCTNTCCAATGGCGCACACAAACAATACCGATCGTTCCGTATGATGACCCGTTATGCCGCATCGCGTATCTTTACAGTAATGTGCCCGCGAATGCCAACCTAGTGGAGCGGGTCATTCAAGACTCACCCAGCCTTTCGGCGCATTTGGACGCCATTCAGAAAGACAAGGGACAAATCAATGTATNCGCGCTAGGGGGAGGTCCGGGCACAGAGTTACTTAGCCTTTCTAAATATATAGAAAAGCGAAAGTTCCACGGACCAACGGCTTTGAATTTTCTGTTGGTTGACCGTATTAATGAGTGGGCCGATACATGGCGAGCTGCGCGGACTCAAATCCAGACTCNATTGCAAAAGCGAGGNAAACCTCCTCTTTTGATATCCGGGGACTTNATCCAAGTCGATGTCAACAGCGCAAGCGACGTACGAAACTTCGGGAATTGGGGCACTGTCTTCACCCAAGACCTCTACATACTCTGTTACTTGATATCCGAGATTNTCGATGATATAGGGAATCTAGAGGAGTTCACCCGATTGGTTGCGCGNCAAGCACCGGTCGGTNCGAAGTTTTTATTCGTGGAACGCAGGGAATCCCAGTGGGAGGATAAAATCAAAGANTTGGCTGCTAATTCTGGCATGGCCTTGGAAGAATTCCGATATTCTCAAGGCAANATGGATGCCNATGAGCAGATGTCTGATCTGGGCGAGATACTTGATGATGTGGGCCGGAAACCTCGGGTAACCTGGGACGCCCTCTATTGTGTGGGCACAAAGCAGTAGACATGATTATTTCCGCCAGTTACAAAACCGACATTCCAACGTTCTACGGTGAGTGGTTCCAGAATCGCCTGGCTGCTGGATACTGCATGATGGTCAATCCTTACAATCGGCGTGCTTACCGGATTAGTCNCGAACCCGNCCAAGTGGACGGATTCGTGTTTTGGACCAAAAACCTAGGACCTTTCTTGGACAAGCTGACCATCGTCAGTGACCGTGGCTACCCATTCATGATTGAGNACACNGTTAACGAGTATCNTCGANCTGTGGAATTTTCCGTCGTAGACTCAGAGAGGTCAGTCCAACACATTCGGTTTATCGCCGAGCGTTATGGACCAAGAGCTGTCGTGTGGCGCTATGACCCAATACTCCGTGAGTTCAGTCACCCCGATTGACTTTCACAAAAGCAGCTTCGAAAAGCTCGCTGCCGCCCTCGAGGGTGCGACTGACGAAGTTGTCATTTCATTCGCTCAGATATACCGAAAGACACAGCGCAACATGACACAGGCCGCTAAGGATGCTGGCTTTACATGGGAAGACCCACCCGATGAGGTGAAATTTGCCCTTTCTGAAGATCTGGCGAAAATGGCCGCAACTCGCGGCATGCAACTGACTATGTGTTCCCAGGATCAGTTCTTGGCTCCTGGAGTCAAACCGGCACGTTGCGTGGATGCGGCGCGCCTATCTGATATCGCAGGTCACTCCATCCCCGCCGAGCTAAGGGGGAACCGTCCCGAATGCGGATGTTATGCATCAAAGGACATCGGCGAGTACGATACCTGTCCCCACGGGTGCGTCTACTGCTACGCCGTGCAAAATCGCGATCTCGCCAAGACTCGTTTTCGTGAACATGACCCGATGAGCGAGTTCCTCTTCCCGCCCAAACAGAAATTGCTGGCTCCAGAGACCGAACCGTCCCCGCAAATCCGCCTTCTGTGACACATACTCGGCACACTTTTATTTTTGCCCTTTCATCTCCTAAAACCTNGCCTGCTGGCCTATAGTCGTGTAAGTGACCGGGCTGGTCACGGTGAGGCCTGCTTCCACCGGCAGAACTATCCCGGTGATCCAGCGGGCCTCTTCGCTGGCCAGGAAAACCGCGGCCCAACCCACGTCCCAGGCGGTGCCTTCGGTGCCTAGGGGCGCGGCAGATTTGCGTTGCTCGCGTTGCTCCTCATTCATCCGGGGAGCAGTCATCGGCGTGTGCAGCAGGCCCGGAGCGATGCAGTTGACCCGGATGTTGTCCTGTCCGTGATCGGCCGCCATGGAGAAAGTCAAACCGATGACGGCGGTTTTAGTGGTGGTGTAGGGGGTCTGGGAATGAGCCCTGAGCCCGGCGATGGATGAGATATTGATGATGGATCCACCGCCGCTCTCTTTCATATAGGGAATCGCCGCGCCGCTGGCGAAAATCATGCTTTTCACGTTGACCGCGATGATGCGGTCCCAGTCGTCCTCGCTAACGTCCACCACCGTTCCCCGCATGGACATACCAACGTTATTGTCCAGGATATCCAGCCGGCCGTAGCGCTCCATAGCCGCGTCCGCCATCGCCTGGCAATCGCCGCGGTTGGTCATGTNGGCCTGGAACACCGAGGCTTCTCCTCCCTCTTCCCGAATCATCCGCTGAGTTTCTTCGGCCCGTTCCAGGGTGGCGTCCACCAGCAGAACCTTGGCCCCTTCCCGGGCAAACAACAGCGAGGTCGCCTTGCCGTTGCCGATCCCAGGCCCGCTGGATCCGGCCCCGGTGACGATGGCTACTTTACCTTCGAGTCTAGGTCGTTCCGGCATCGGTTTGCTCCTTAGGTTCTTGCCTGCGTTTCTTGGCTAAATGGTACAATCAAGGAAATGCCGGGACTTGTCAAGCCAGGCTCAAGCCGCTAAAACGTCCGGAACTCCCCTCTGCTTCCTTGACTGGTTCCAGCAGGCCGCTTACACTGNGCATTAGACAAATACACACCTGGAATTACTACGAATACGCATATGAACGGACCTATACACTCCGGCGACGACGTAGCCCTTTTTATCGACTGGGAGAACTTTAAGATCAGTTTGGCCGTGGGCCACCGCAACCCCAACGTCTCGGCTTTGAAGGAAGAGGTTTCCAACCACGGCCGCGTGGTTGTAGCCAAAGCCTANGCCGACTGGGTAACTCGCGCCCCCGAACTGCGGGGCGCGAGTCAGTTCATCAACGACCCCCCTGCCCTCTACGCTGCGGGTATCGAGCCCGTCTACGTGCCTACCCGTCTGGCTCTGGGCAGCAACTCTGCTCGCACCACCAGGGTGAAAAACAGCGTCGACGTCAAAATGACCGCTGACTGCATCGAGATCGCCCACTCCTACCCCAACATCGGCACCTACGTTCTGGTGTCTGGCGACTCGGATTTCATCCACGTGATCAACGCCTTGCGGACCATGGGCAAACGGGTGATTATCATCGGCGTTTCCTGGGCCACGTCCCGCCGGTTTGCCGACACGGTCGACGCGCTCATCCTCTACGATCAGGACATCGACACCGTNGTCCAAGCCGAGCCAGTATCGGCCAGTGATGCCCGTGTCCCCCCGGAGCCGGCACCGGCCGGCGGTGTGCGCGGTCCCGTCCGGCAGAGCGCCCCCGCCGGCAAACAGGACTTGGCGGCGATCATCTCCGCTATCGAAGATATTATCCGCACCGAGCGCCAGGCCGGGGGCACCCCTCTCTTGACCTCCATCAAGCAGCGGCTGTTGCGCCGGTACCCCGACTTCGACGAGAAAAAAGTCGGATTTTCCGGTTTCAAAAAGCTCATGTCCCGGGTAGCCCAAGAAGGAAACATCCGGNTGATAACAGCTGGACTGGTCGATTGGGCGATTATGGCCGACGAAGAGACTCCCTCGGACGCCGATGGCGCGACATCAGACAGTTCTCAAAGTGCGGCGGATGATAGCGAAGAANAGCGCCCAGCGGAAGTCAGGCGAAGCCGTTTCCCCTTTGGCCGCCGCAGGAACGCAGACCGGCAGGAACAGGCCACCGCTGAATCTCCGGAAGAACCGGCTGAAGATGTTTCAACCGAACAACCTGCGGATTCGCCCTCATTGGCCGCTGAAAGCGTTGATGAGTTTCCCGACGACGCTCCACAGGACGTTCCGGAAGATGGATCCCCGGAAAGCATCGGCGAATTCGTCAGTCCGGAAGATGGATCCCCGGAAAGCATCGGCGAATTCGTCAGCGATGATGCGGCCGCGGTTCCACAAACCACCCAGGTCAATGGCCTGGCCGCGATACTAGCCGAGACACTGCCCCAACTTAACCTCCCACCAAGCCAGCCGGATGGTTTGGACGGTCGCCGGGTAGCCGACATTATCATCATGGCCGATACCTTGGAACATCAAGAAGAGGTCAGCCACGTGGCCTTCAACTTCCTGGTGGGCGAAGTCTGCCAGGCATTGGACGAAGGGCTGAAAGCGGAGCACCTGGAAATCACTCAGCGTTGGGGTCAAGACTTTTCCCGGACCTACGTTACCAAGATGGTCCGAAGTCTGGGAAACGCCGACCTGTTCACCAAAGGATGGCACACAGCCACAGATAAAGAGTCGGGGCGCAGCAGGCGCTTGCGGACATTCTATCTGAACCGCACCCATCCCCTGGTGGAGAAGGTTTTACAAGACCGTTGGGCCCCTCAGNAATACCAGGTCGAACCTGTTGGCGTCGCATCGGTATCCGATNCCGAGCCTGCCGAACTCCCGGCATATGGGGATAATCCCGACCCTATCGGGACGTCCACATACGAGGAAACTGCTGACTCAACGGAGCCTTCTTTCCTCTCTAGACTCTTTCGCCCTCGGGGATAACTTCGGGCGTGGTTAGATTCCCAAGCCAGCACCCGACGGTATCACATCCAGGTAGTTGGCAGTAACATCCTGAGAACCTCAAGACAACCCAGGACGTTTTCAGGATCAAGCGGATATTTGTCTTTCGGCGCCAGCAGGTTAAGGTATGCCGAAGGCATTTGATTGAATTGTCCATCGTCCTGACGTTCCCATGTCTTATAACAATAGCCGTTCGAAGCTACGATGCACTTACAATTTGGGAATGCCTTCGAGTACCTTTCAACTTGAATTTTCGCATAATGTAGACCTTGGCTAAAGCTCTTGGTCTCGATAATCAGGACACATTCACCGTTCTTTCTAGCATATGGCTTAGAAAAACAGGCAACGTCTGCCCGCCCNCGCCCGCCGGCCGGTAATTCAATCTTTATTTGTTGCTCGGCCCAACCTAGAGCTAGAAGCAATGGGATAACCAGGAAAGTGCGCGTTTCGTGTTCCCTGACATCCTCCCAACGGCGGCCACGATAATATCGCGCCAGGCGTCGGATCTGGTTGAATGTCGTNGTCAGATCCTCCGCCGCCCTTGGGCGTAAGCCTTGGATGATTAAGTGCTCGATGATTTCATCGTCGTCGACCGGCTCGGTTTTGCCTGGTCCGGGTTCAATGCTTTCCTGAGGGGGGAAATCTAAGATAACCTTTGCCGCTTTCAATTGAGGTTGTTGCTTATGCACCCTTTGAATCGTGTTGCGATTCAATCCCTCGACGCCCACCGGCTTGGCCGGAATATGCCAATCGACGTAGCAATAGGCGCGCAGGTCCCAGCCGTCAACATCCCGCAGCCACTCCTTGTCACCTTCCTCGCTGTGCTCGCCATCACGATTAACGACCTCTCCAGCAGCCACTAGTTTCGACAAGCCGCTTTTCAAAAGAACTCGGTCGCCAATTTTAACCTCAGACATCAGGTCTGCGTTTTCTTTCCCGCCAACAAATGCCATACCNAATCGGATGAAGTACTCAGAGTAGTCGCGGCCTTGCGAACCAGCAGCAATCTGCCAATAATTCGCCATCTCAATAGCCTCACATATCCAGAATCAGAGTGGACCAGCCGAAGTCCCTGGCCCCCAGTCCTTCGGCGGTGAAAGGCTCGTAGTATTCCCGGAATCCCGATTTCTCGATGCACTCTTGACTCTTGGCCACGATCGTGTCCGCCAAGTCCGCATAGCCATGGCGCCGCAGGGCGTGGGACAAGAACCAGTTGGTATTTATCCATGAAGGCCCACGCCAGATGAACCCCCTGGGGTTACCCGGCATGAACTTGGGGTCCGAAGCGGGCACCGATGGCAGCGGGTAGGGTGTCCAGAAATGCTTGGGATCCGTTACCCACGTGTCCACCAACCTTTCCACGATGGGCCGGGGCAGGTCTTCCATCACCAGCGGCATCAACGAACTGATGGTCACTTCTTTCAGCGGGTTCTCCGCCACTCCGGATANATCGAAAAAGGCGCCTACTTCCTCGTCCCAACACTTCGTCAGTAAAGCGTCTCGGGTCTTGTCGGCTTCCCGATTGAACTCCGCCGCCTCGGGCGCGTCGCCCAACAGCCTGGCTAAGGACCTTAATCCCATGACGTAGATGGAGTTCACCAAAACGTCTTCCACGTGGAACAGGTCGGCGGCCAGAACCCGGTGGTCGTCGCCACGAAGGGGCTCGTACGCCGCATAGACCTTGCGCAAGGCGGCGATGAATCCCTGGTTGCTCAACTCCTCCAGTCCCAATACCTCATCGTACTTGGGCGAGCAATCGGTGCCCGCCTCCTCCGGCTGAATCACCGCGATCAGACCGTCGTTATCTGGATCGCGCNNCTGGCGCAGCCATCGGTAGAACCCGGTTAACACCGGTAGCGCTGCATCCTTGAAGGCCTCGTCGCCGGTGGCCTGGTAGATTCGCTCCACGGCGTAAGCGATGATGGGCGGCTGCATGGTCGCTGATGTGTTGGGCGTAGTCATCCCAACGATGTTCCGGCTGAGGAACTCGGGCTGCTTCTCCATCTCCCAGAAAATGATGTGGGGGATGAAGCCGTTGGGAAGCGCGCCGCTCATCAACGTGGTCATTTCCCTCTTGGCCTGTTCCTGGTCCAAGTGGATGAGGGCGATCGCGTGGAAACAGGAATCCCAGAACCACTGGAAGGGGTAACCGGTCAGAGAGGGACAAACAAAGCTGTACTCTTTGCCGTTCCAGTCGGCCACGCCCTGCCGAAGATTGGTCAATAGAATTTTCCGGGCACCGGCTTCCAATTCTTGTCTATCCATCCTAAATCCTTATGGAAGAATCATTTTCTCCCTGAAAATCGTGGGAATCAGCTTCTAAGAACCCGCAACCTCATAAACGCCCAAGTATTTTTCGGCAACCGCCGGCCAGGTGAACTCAGACAATGCGTAGTCCCGGGCGTCCTCGGCCAATCGATTTCGGTGGTCGCCGTCGTTCACCAACCGGACCAACTCACCGACGGCTTCATCCTCATCGAACCGCTCTACCACCACCGCGCCCCGAGTCAACAACTCCCGGTTGGCGCCCACGTCGTGGGTAAGTACGGGAGCTCCGTAGGCCATGGCTTCGAAATAAACCAACCCGAAGGCCTCGTATTGAGAAAACAGGACGAAGAGGCCGGCTTTGGCGTACCACTCTGTAAGCTCCTTATCGGAGACTTCCCCCACCATCGCTACCTCATCGCCCAATCCGCAATCCTGGATGATTCCAGCAATCTTCTCTTCATCACCTTCATCTCGCCCTACCAGGACCAACCGTACCGAACGTTGAAATTGACCGCGAGCCCGGCGGTATACCCCCAGCAGCCACTCTTGACCTTTGTGCCGGCCCAACCGTCCAACGCATAACAGAGTGAGAGGTTCACCCGCCCCCACGGGACCGGCGATAAGCGTGGTCTCAGGCAGGGGCGCCCCCCACCCGATGATAGCCAGTTTTTTTNCGGGTACCAGATAGGCCCGGCGCACCAGGTTGGCCTCCTGGCGAGTCAGGGCAATCACGTGGTCCACCACGTTGCAGATGAACGCGTTTATGGGCCGGAGCCACCAGCGGATCAGGGGCAAGGCGTGGTAGGAGGGGGTGAACACGAACCGGGCTTGATTGCGGTACCAGAACCACGACCAGAAGTGTCCCCAGAACCAGCCATCTCCCACGAAGTGGACAACGTTGGGGTTGAATTCTTTGAGGTAACCACGTACCTGCATCGGCGAGAACCATACCAGCGGACAGGAATAAAGCGGGATAGAGTGTTTGGGGAATCCTTTCAGGCGGTAGATGCCGATGCCTTCTTCCGTGGTTTCCCGGTCGGCCCAGTCTGGATGAGGCACCCGGGGGAAAGCGTACTTGGTGGTCAGGACCGCCACCGCCTCAACTNGATGGGACTTCTGAATCTGGAAGGTGAGCTGCTCGATGGCCCGCTCAATCCCGCCCAGGTAAGGGCGAAAATAGGGGGTCAAAAATAGGACCCGGAGAGGGGCGTCGCTCACAACGCCCGCTNCAACCCTTCCCGCCAAGCGCCGCTNATCTCTTGAAGGGGAAGGTCTATCTGGCGATTGACCCTAAACCGGTCCCCGCCGGTGGTCCCAAGCCGGCGTACAGCGACTCCTGACTCGTCCGCCAGCCGCTGCAGCGCCGTCCAGTCGTTTTCAGCTAAGGACACCACTATCCGGGACTGGCGCTCTCCGAACAGAGCCGCATCCCACCTTGGCGGGAGAGAGAACTTTCCCATGAATCCGGCTCCTCCCTGAACGCTGCATTCCGCCAGGGCTACCGCCAGGCCGCCCTCGGCGCAGTCGTGAGCCGAAACCAACATGCCGTCCCGAATAGCTCGGCGGCAGAGGACTTGCAACTTCCGCTCCATATCCAGGTCTATAGCCGGACGGCCTTCGATCTTGCCGTGGAACACTTGTAGATACTCGCTTCCGGCCAGGTCCGAGGACCGGGGCCTGCTCCCAACGTCTCCCAACAAAGCCACCGTCAGCCCATCATCTGGGAACGATGATCGGGCGTAGCGTGTAATGTCCTCCAGCAGGCCCAAGCCCCCCAANACCGGAGTTGGGTGGATAGCCTGACCTCGGGACTCGTTGTACAGGCTGACATTGCCGCTAACCACGGGCACTCCCAGGACACGGCACGCCTGGGCCATGCCACGGATGCACCACTCAAGCTGGTAATAGACCTCCGGTTTCTCTGGGTCGCCAAAATTGAGGCAGTCGGTAAGGGCCATAGGTTCGGCGCCGGAGCAAGACAGATTGCGGCAAACCTCGGCCACGGCTATCTGGCCGCCCCGGAAGGGGTCCAGGTAGCAATAGCGGCCATTGCCGTCAATGCTCAATGCAATCGCCCTGTCCGTGCCCCTGAGGCGCAGCAAGGCGGCATCGCTGCCAGGCCCCACCACCGTATTGGTTTGCACCTGGTGGTCGTATTGGCGATACACCCCTTCCTTGCTNGCGATGTTTGGGGCCTCCAGAAGCCGCAACAGCACCTCTTCCGGACTTACCGAGGGCAATGGCACTTCGGAAAGGGAAAGCCGCTGCCGCCGCGCCTGGTCCGGGGATGGAACCCCTTTGAGCCGGTACTTGGGGGCGTCCGACAGGTGGCGNATGGGTACCTNGGCTACCGTTTTATCCTTTTCGACGATGCGGGCGACGGGATCACCGATCACCTGCCCGATATCACGGCAGGGAATCTCCCACTTATCGAAGATNAGGCGGATCCTTTCCACCTTGGCCGGCGCAACCACCAACAGCATTCTTTCCTGAGACTCGGACAGCATGACATCGTATGGAGTCATACCGTCCTCTCGCCGGTGCACCTGGGATATATCNAGCATGAACCCCTTGCCAGCCTTGTCCGCCGACTCCACTGTGGAGCTGGTCAGGCCGGCGGCACCCAGGTCTTGGATCGCCACCACGTCGCCGGTTGCCAGGGCTTCGAGGCANGATTCTATCAAGATTTTTTCCAGAAACGGGTTGCCAACCTGGACTGTAGGCCGCAGTTCCTGGTCTTCCTCAAAGGTGCGGGAAGCCAACCCAGAAGCGCCGTGGATCCCATCCCGGCCCGTCCCTGACCCCACCAGCAGCAGGACGTTGCCCTCGTTTCCCGCAGCTGACGTAGCCAGGTCTGCCTTGTTCACCAAACCAACGCACATGGCGTTGACCAGCGGGTTTTGGGAATAGCAACTGTCGAAGTAGATCTCGCCCCCCACGTCGGGGACTCCGATACAGTTGCCGTACCAGGAAATGCCTCCCACCACGCCCTGGAACAGGTGACGGTTGTGGGCGTTATCCAGGGGACCGAAGCGAAGGGAATTAAGCAAAGCGATGGGACGGGCGCCCATAGCCAATATGTCGCGCACGATTCCGCCAACACCGGTAGCCGCGCCCTGAAGGGGCTCCACCGCCGAGGGGTGGTTGTGGGACTCCACTTTGAAGACCGCTACGATTCCATCCCCCAAATCCACCGCGCCGGCGTTCTCCGCACCGGGATTAGACAGCACCCGAGGCGAGCGGCTGGGGAACAACCTCAGCAGAGGGCGGGAATGCTTGTATCCGCAATGTTCGCTCCAAAGAGCCCCGAACATGCCCANCTCCACCGGGTTGGGCTCCCGGTCCAGCCGGTCCAGGATCAAGTCGTATTCGGCCCTGGAAAGGGCGATCTCATCCAGCTCTTGTTGAGTAACTGTCATAGAGGTTGTAGCGCCTTTCGTTGGGACACATCAGGAGTCATCTAATACGTGCCCACCGGATGGGACCCATCGGGCTGATAGGCTACGGGACAAACCTTCCCTTCGCCCACCCGGAAATAGCTTGCCCCCGGGCCGAAGAAGTCCCGCACCGGCTCCAAGTCGGTGGAGGTGATTAGAACTTGCTGATACTGGGTCACTTGCTCCATCACTCTTAACCGGCGGGAGGAGTCCATCTCCGACAATACGTCGTCCAACAAGATGATGGGAGCCTCCTGCCGCACCGCCGACAGATAGGCGGCTTCAGCCAGCCGTAGCGTCAACGCGATGGTGCGGGCCTGCCCTCGAGACGCGAAAGTGCCCATGTCGATCCCGTCGATCAGTAGAGAGAAGTCATCCCGGTGGGGGCCGGCCGCCGTAACGGCGGNGGCGCGCTCCTTGGTTTGGACCGCCGCCAATGTCTCACGAAAGTTAGTTTCGATGGCGTCAGCGTCTTCGGCTGAGCGAACGCTGGGATGGTATTCCAGCCGGAAATCTTCGTTCAACCCGCTCAGGTCCCGATGGCGCTGGGCGCACCAAGGATACAACGTTTTCATCGCTTCGTGCCGTTTCCAGGTTAGCCACGCCCCTTCACGCACCAATTCCCCATTCCAGAATTCCAACTCGTCCGCCCCGGCACGCCCGTCCCGGACGAGACGAAGTAGCTGGTTGCGCTGCTGCACCACCCGTTGATAACGCTGCAACCCCTTTAGGTACTGATTGTCAGCCTGGGAGATAAGGATGTCCAAGTAGCGCCTGCGGCCNGCCGGAGGACCGAAGACGAGTTGGATATCGTCGGCGGTGAAGAGAACCGAATTGACCATGCCCACCAATTCGGTGGCGGTCCGGCGGACCCGGCTAACCCGGATTTCTTTTCGAACGGTGTAGCCTTTAGTCCCGGTANCCCTCTNAGTACTTTGAGGATCCGGCCCGTGGGGCACACTCTGGTAACCCACGTAGACCGCCAGCCGCTCCTCGTCCTTTTCGACAATGCCTCCCACCAAGGCTTGACCTCCCTCGGCGGCCGACTGGAAGTTGACCACTTCCCGCTCGTTCTCCGCCCGGTAGGAGCGGGCGATGGCCAAGAGGTAGATGGCCTCCAGCAACGTAGTCTTGCCCTGGGCATTGGCGCCAAAAAACACGGACACGCCCGGGGCGAGGTCCAGTTCCAGTTCCACCAGATTGCGGAAATTAGTCAGGCTGAGGCGTGANATGTAGGCCACCCGGTCCATTCCCTCCCGNAAGTAGCAACCCCTAGCCATGAGGCGCTTGCCGCGTTTATTGTACCAGCCAGGCAGGGCTTAAACAGTCAGGAACGGTTAGGGGTCATCTCCGGGGGGAATATACTCGTTTGGGGACGGGAAAGTGTGGAGCAGATTATTCCTGGGTTTCCAGGGCACGAATCTCGTCGTCAAGACCTTGAACGGTGGAATAATCGCCGGCGGATAAGCGGAAGCAGCGGTCTAGATAGAGTTGAGCCAACCTGGAACCTTTCTGTGAGGTATCCTTGGCGACCGCCAGCAGGCTTGTGACTTGGAACGTCTCCGGCAGGTGCCGGGCCAGTGTGGTGATCTCTTGGGACATCTCATCAACGGTGCCTGCGTCTCCGCCTTCGACGGCGAACCGCATAGTCCCCAGCAAGCGCGCCAACTCAGCCAATTTGTCGCTTTCGCTCATCAAGCCAAAAAGGACCTCGTTTACCTGATAAGACTGTTCATCGTTGTCATCGGGGGCTGGAGAATCCGAAGCGGTGGCCTCTTCGATGGCCTCAACAGGTCCCAGGCCAGAATCGCCAAGGCACTGAGTCCAAAGGTCGGAGTACGCCTGTACCGCCTCAGTCACCGCTTCCATCATTCGGGGCAGATCGAAGGAAAACATACTGCTGGCGTAAACCAGATCGTCTTGCCTCATCTTGCTGATGCGCTCCAACTCCGTGAAGCTGTCCACGGGTTCCGGTAGCGGAGGCATGGCGAAAGCCGATAGATCGTTCAAGGGCAGCCCACCAAGATGTGTCGCCAGGAATGGCGGGACATACTTGCCCAGGTCCGCCTTGATGGGCAGCGTGACAACGTAGGTGGCGTACACCTTATCCGGCTCCGTGTCCACCCGGAAATACAACACGGCGTGCCCTTTGGGGCGGCGNNGGTCTCCTATGTCGAAGGTTAGGTCCATACTCTTTCGCGCTTCCCTAGGATTGATTATCCGGCCGGATCGGCACGCTCATTATAGGCTATGCCGGGAGCTAAGGCCAAACCCACCTGGGGCGAATCAAGACGCCGCCGAGCGGGGCGCTTACATGATAGAATAAGTCAGGCTCGCCGGAGACCCAACATCCAGGAGGAGATTGCACATGGCCGAGCAACCACTGANAATATTAGACTATGACAAGCTGGAAATCGGTGAGGAGTTGGGCTCCTACGAATACCTCCTCACCCAGGAAATGCTGGACAACTTCCGCGCTTCCATCGACGACCCTGAAGCGTGCTTTCCGACACTGGCCGTCAAGCACGATGCCACCGCTCTGAACATGGTTTACAACGACACCACCGGCGGTGTAAACGCCGGCAACGAGGTTGAGTTTTTCAACCCACCCATCCCCGGCAANAAGATCTCCGTCAAAGGCCGCATCGCCGACAAGTACCTCCGCCGGGACAAACCATATCTGGTGATCGAGGCCACCGCCACTGATGAGGACGGGCGGTTGTTAGAAAGGCTTAAGACGTATCAAATGAAAAAACCCGATGAGGTAGGAAAGAAATGGAATCCACAAGCATAGAGATTGGCGCTCAGATCCCCTCGGTTACCAAATCCGTGACCACGGAAAGTATTCTCCAGTTCGAGTCCTGTGCGATTCTGGAGCGCGAAAATATCCACAACAACGAAGAACTTGCCAAGCAACGCTTGGGCACCACCTATACGCTGGCCTCCGGCCGTATGTCCATAGCCTTCGCTTCTGAAGCCATGCGCAAGTTCTTCGGCCCCGACGTCTTCCATCACACCGGCAGCGTCAATCTCAAGTTCCTGCGCCCGGTGAAGAACGGGGATACCATTACCGTCACCGGAGCGGTCAGCAGCCAGCGGCAGGTTGAGCAGGGGACGGAGATAACGGTGGACCTCCACTGCGAGAACCAGAACCATGACCGGACCGCCGCGGGCATCGGCACGGCCATCGTTTAGCNACGCCGCCGGGGATTAAAGCACCGGGTGTTAGCCCGGTTGCATCCAATATACGGAATCATTACACTGCGAATATATCGGTCCTTAGATTAGGAGGAACATGCCGGATCCAGAGTATGGCAAAGTAGAAATAGAAGTCATCTANTGCTTGGCTTGAGGCTACTATCCCGTCGCCTCGTGGATGGCGACAGAGTTGTGGACCGCCCATGACCCCGGAGATGTGGCGATCAAGCTAACCCCGGTCCATCAAGGCAGGCTTGAAGTCATGCTGAACGGGGAGAAGATTTTCGACCGCAAGGCCGACCCCAACGGGTTCCCCAACCTCACCAAGATTAACGAGCTAAAAATGATGGTCGCNGAGAAGATATTCGAGTTCGATACGGCGGTGGCCAGCAGATAATAGCGTGCCTAGGCTAACTTAGGATATCTTCGTTGGGATGCAGCTCTGGGGTCTTTTCCAGGGCTGCATATTTTGTGAAACACTGATACATGGAGCGTAACGAGTGGCCAACCAAGAGCATTTAGCGGTGGTCAAAGGCGGCCCCAAGTCGATCACAGATTGGCGTGAAGAGAACCCGGGCGTTGCTTTGGACCTGGAAGGCGTAGACCTATCCGGCGCCGAACTAAAAGAGTGCAAGATTAGGAACGCCAACCTGAGCGGCGCCTCTCTTGCCGGAGCATCTCTCTTTCGGGCCAGCTTTGCCGGCGCGGACCTCACCGGCGCTAACCTAGAAGGCGCCGATATGGGCCGGGCTACTCTAACCGGCGCCAACTTGGCAGGCGCCAACTTGACCAACGTGAATCTGTATTGGGCCGACGTTAAGCGGGCTTCGCTACGAGGAGCCAACCTTCGCTGGAGCCGTGTGGTGCGTGCCTGCTTCCTGAGCGCCGACCTCACCGGGGCCGACTTTAGCCTGGCCACCATGTTGGAAGTAGACCTTCGNGGCACGGATCTGACCAACGCTTGCTTTCAGTCGGCCAACATGAACGGGGCGGACATGGACCGGGCGGTGATGACCGGCGCGGACTTTACCAAGGCGATGATACGAGACTCCATGTGGACTATGTCCGACATGCGGGGCGCTAACTTCGACCAGGCCAGCCTCCACCGTTCCGACCTCAGCATGGCCAAGTTCGACGATACCACTCGGTTTCCCCAGGGTTTCGACCCCTACCACACCGGTGAGAAGGATGTGCTGGACTGAAGTTCTGAATACGGCAGTTCCGCCGGTAAATCCCAGGAGGTTTCCTTGGGAGTATTGCTAGTCTCCGCCCATCGTTCCGGCTCCGGCAAGACCAGCCTNGTAGCGGGTCTTCTGACCCAAATGCTAGCTGAAGGCCGGAGAGTGGCCTATTACAAACCATTCTCCACTTCCCCGGACAACGACCCGGATATCANATTTATCTCCGAAACGATTCTGGCTGATACGGACAGCCCGCCGGTTCCTNCGCCTCTTGCGCCGCCGAGGAACGGGTCTAACAGCCCGCTCCTGCCGGAGGAACAAGCCCAAACCATCCGTCAGTCTCTATCCGGGATACAGAGTACAGCTGACGTGGTCCTGATCGAGGGTCCTGACGCCGTGTCACCGGATGGAGANCCCTGGTCCCTGCCTATCGACCTGACCGGCCTGTTGGAGTGCCCGGCGTTGTTGATATTCCCCTACGCTGACGGGCTGGACTCCCAGACAGTGCTAAGGGNCGTCGAGCGCTTCTCCCCGCGTTTCTCCGGACTTGTCATCAATGGCGTGACTAGCTACCGGCAACGAGACCTGGAGCAGGGATCACTGGCCCAAATACGCAACGCCGGAGTATCAGTATTTGGCGCCGTCCCCGAAGACCGTGTCATGCTGGGAGTGACTGTGCAGCAGATCTCCGAGCAGCTAGGCGGCCGGTGGGTCCAAGACCCGGTGAACACGGACGCATGCATCGANCGGTTCNTGTTAGGCGGCAACATAATGGACGCTGGACACACATACTATGGGCGATACGCCAACCAGGCAGTGATCGTCCGGGCGGAGCGGCCCGATATCCAGATGGCCAGCCTGATGGAAGACACCAAATGCCTGGTATTAACCGGCGGCTCCGAGCCCACGGACTACGTTAAAGCCGAAGCCTTGGAAAGGGACGTGCCGTTGATTTCGGTGACGGGAAGCACGCTGAGCACCGCCGAGGCCCTGGCGAGCGTTTTGGAACGGGCCACGCCTTACTCCNAAACCAAGGTAGAAAGGTTCCGCCTGCTCATGCGGCAAAACTTAGACATGGAAGCTCTTTCTGCCGTCTTGACCACGTCATCATAACTTGACTTGCAACCCGCTTCCCACCTAGAATAAGACTANCTNTCCCGTACGGGACAGCAACACTCGGGAGGACACAATGGCGATAACAATGGACGGCGTCGAGCTGGGCGTTAGCATCAGCGAGTTGGCGGCCACTAAGATAAAATACTTCGCGGAAAAGCAAGGTATGAAAGAGAACATCGGCGTAAGGGTTGCGGTCAAAGGCGGCGGCTGTTCCGGGTTGACCTACGATCTGCAGATTACCGACCAGGAATTGGAGAGCGACAAGACCATCGAGCAGTACGGCGTAAAGGTTATGGTCGACAAGAAAAGCTACATCTACCTGGTTGGGACGGAGTTGGAGTTCTCCGATGGTCTCAACGGNAAGGGATTCGTCTTCACCAACCCCAATGCCAAGAAGTCTTGCGGTTGCGGCACTTCCTTTAGCGTATAGCAACAACTAAAACGGTACTGTTAGACGCCGCCTTTCTATAGCTANAGGCGGCGTCTTTTAAATTCCGGATAAGTCGGAGGAGACCATGGCCCTACAGCGTTCAGCCCTCCATTCCGTCATCGCGGCCGCCGGAGTGGCGTTTCAGGAGCGGCACGGTTGGGACCTGGCCACGGTGTACAGCACTGCCGAAGAAGAATACCAGGCTGTGACAACTGCGGCGGGTGTTCACGACACCTCGTACATGGGGCGGCTCAAGGCCATCGGGGCCGACGGCTTGGACCTGCTGAACCGATTATCCACAAATAANGTGCTGGACCTGGAACCAGGGCAAGGCGCTCCCACCATCCTGACCACCGACCGGGGACGCATCCTGGACTTGATNGGGGTGGTCAACGTTGACGACTATATATTGTTGATCACCAGCCCTGGAGCCCAACAGCAGGTTATAGACTGGCTGGACAAATACACCATAATGGAGGACCTCGTCGTCGAGGATATCACCGGGGAAACGACCATGCTGTCGGTTTTGGGTCCGGGCAGCCAGGTTGCGGTGGAATCGGCGGCGGGAATCTTGCTGGACGAATTGCCGCCCTATCACTCACTCACGGCGGAAATGGCCGGCCACCGAGTGCGCATCGTCAATCGCCCCTTTGGAGAACTGCCAAGCTTCGATCTCTCGATGGACCCGGACGCGGCGGCCGGCGTTTGGGAACACCTATCGGCGTCGGGAGTCCCGCCGGTGGGAGCAGAGGCCTTTGAAGCGGTACGCTTGAGCTACGCCGTTCCCGCCTATGGCCGTGAACTCGGCGAATCTTATAATCCTTTGGAGGCCGGGCTTATCGGGTCCATCGATTTCACCAAGGGCTGCTACATCGGCCAGGAAGTCATCGCCAGGCTGGACACTTACCAGAAGATACAGAGGCACCTGGTGAGGCTGGAGTTTTCCGCGGATGCCACGGTGTCCGAGGGCGACACTCTGAACGACGATGGACGCGAAGTGGGGAAAGTAACTTCCGTGAGTAGGATACCTGCCGGACAGGGCTTGATCGGCTTGGCGTACGTGCGGAAAGCCAGCGCGTCGCCGGGCAACGTCTTGGATCTTGCCGATCCTTCCGGCGGCCAGGCTGAGATTACGGCCCTACCTCAGATGTTCGGACCAGAACAGAGCTAGCTAACCCAGCTACTAACTACCGGCTACAAGAATGCGGCGGCTACCTGAATCTTCCCGTCGGGATTGGCTTCCATCAAGGCTATGAAATCGTAGCCTCGTCCCCGTATCTCCTGACCTCCGCCCTCTTGGCGGTCCAGCACGGCGACTACTTTCACCACGGTGCAGCCGGCCTCTTCGGCCGCTTCGATAGCTTGGAAGAGCGACCCTCCCGTGGTGCAGGTGTCGTCTATGATAGCCACCTTGCTACCCGCTTTCAGTGGGCCTTCTACTCCTTGGCCCGTACCATGACTCTTGGCTTCCTTCCTGACGATAAAGGCCGGTATCGGCGTTTCGTTGATGTGGCTGGCTAGAGCGATGGACGCGACAATCGGGTCGGCCCCCAAGGTCGGACCTCCCACGGCCTCTACGCCCGCTTGCCGCAGCACCGGCAGCAAAGACTGGGAGATCAAGTAGGCTCCCTCTGGGTCCAGACTGAGCAGCCGTCCGTCGAAATAGTAGGTGCTCTTTTTGCCCGAAGTGAGGGTAAAGTCTCCGTACTTCAGCGCGCCTTTCTCCAATGCCAACTGGAGAAGACGGTCAACCCCTTCGCTCAATCAATCCACCTCCCAGATTCATACGAACGTATCTGAGCTATTGCTGCGTGTATAAGTTCCGTTCTTGAATATACTCCGCCACCGAGGCAGGGACCAGCTTGCGCACCGATTTCCCTTGCCCACTCCGCCGCCGAATCTCAGTGCCGCTTATATCTACCATGGTCGTATCCAACCGTGTCAGCCGGTCAGCGGCCTGGGGAAAGGTGACTAGCCACGCGGGCCAGTCGAAATCTTCGTGGCCCGGACGGGTCACCACCACCACGTTGCACAGTTCCAGTACCCGCTCCGGCTCCTTCCAGTCATGAAACCGCCGCAGGATATCTACTCCGACGATAAAGTACAAAGACGCATCTGTTCCCAGGCTACCTCGCAACTCGATCAGTGTATCCACGGTATACGTTGGGCCACCGCGCCGCGTCTCGTTGTCACAAACCTGAAAATACGGATTGTCAGACGTTGCCAGTTCCACCATGCGCAGCCGGTCGGCCACCGGCGAAAGGTACTTATCCGTTCTCAACCTTGGCTGTCCCGTAGGGATGAACAGGACTCGCTCCAGGTCCAGCTTGAGCCGGGCTTCTTCAGCGATCTTTAGGTGTCCCAGATGGATCGGATCAAAGGTTCCCCCCAGAACACCTACCCGCACGCTAGAACCACCCTATCTCGGAATTGCCTATCCTGATGGTATCCCCCGCCTCTATGCCCGCTTCCTCCAACATTCTGGCCACACCGTTCTTGTTCATCTGGTCCCATAGCTGCAACAGGACCCGCCTATCCCTGGTATCGGCCATGCCAACCAACCGCTCCAATTCCTGAGCTTGAACGATGAATACCCCATCTTCTCGACTGATTCGGATTGGTGTCCTCTTGCTTTGCCCCCACTTCACTGGTTCCGGCAGGATCTCTTGTTCCGCAACCTCTTTGGCTGTCGCGTCAAGCATCTGCACAACCTTGCCCAGGAGCTCGTTCACCCCCTCTCCGGTTACGGCCGACATGAACAACACATCCAAGTCGTCTATTCCATCCTCTTTGGCCCGTTGGCGTATCGAGTCAGCAATCTCGTCCTGCAGTTCTCTCACGTCGGTTACATCCATCTTGTTGACGACGACAACCTGGGGTTTTTCCGCTAGTGTCTCACTAAACTGGCGCAGCTCATTATTGAGCATCTGGTATTGCTGGCCGGGGTTTTCGGCCAATCCGTCTACNACATGGATATAAACCCTAGCCCTTTCAGCATGCCTTAGAAATTGGTGCCCCAATCCCACCCCGCTATGTGCCCCTTCCAATAATCCAGGAACTTCCATCATCACGAAATCTTGCCCGTGGGCGCTCACCACTCCCAAAACCGGTTCTACCGTCGTGAACGGATACTCGGCAACTTTGGGTTTTGCNCTGGAACACCGGGAGATCAATGTAGACTTGCCTGCGTTAGGGCATGCCAAAAGCCCCACATCCGCCAGCAGCTTCAACTCAAGAAATAAGATCGACCGGTCCCCNCGTTCTCCATTCTGGGCTAACAACGGCTCCTGATTCGTCGGCGAAACAAAGCGAGTNTTTCCCCAACCGCCCCGTCCTCCTTGAGCGACCATGACTGGGGCTGTATCACAGATATCCGCCAACAAGAACCGCTCGCCGTCCTCATCTTCTTNCCAGANCAACGTTCCCATGGGCACGCGGATAATCTGGTCCTTACCATTCCGTCCCGTACGGTCTTTACCACCTCCATGGCCTCCCCGTTCTACATAGATAGTGCTCGTGAACTTCAGGTGTAGAAGGGTGTTAAACGAAGAGTCGCCGCAGATGTAGGCACTACCCCCGCCACCCCCATCGCCACCATTGGGGCCTCCGTTTGGGCGGTACTTTTCACGCAGAAAGCTGATACAACCGTTTCCGCCACTACCAGCGTGAATATTTAATCTAACTGTATCAATCAAATAGACCTAACCTATACGGTAATAATAATAGCGTTGACCGTGTGGAGAACTTGGGCGAAGGGTGTAGGTTTGTATGTGGNTTCTGTTATTTTAACATGGCGGAGATATCTCGGAGGGTGGAGTACTNGGTGGCAGGCGTTGACAGAGTTGGGAATAAGTTGGTATGTCTGCGCCGTCTTGACGAGGTTTGTATCAAAGGGGGATCAGTAGTTCATGCGGNACTGGATTTTGTCAACAAGCAAATGTCAGTTATCCACTGGGGATTCGAGGTGCGGCTGACGGATTAGAAGACTCGGAAGCGTGGCATTGTCGGCGTTGCGGGGTGGAAAGGCGGGTGGTATCCTGAGGCGGCTAAGACGAGGCGGAGCGGCTGGGGGGAAATAGTGAAGGTTGGGGAGATACGGTCTAACAGAAGATAATGGACTTGGATTGGGTCTCCTACATGAGGGATAAANCCGGCGGCTGGGCAATCATACTTTCGTTATTGACGCTGGCTCTTGCTTGTAATGGGGCCAGCGAACCGGTGGCAGAACAACTTGATAAAGTGGTGGAGCCTGGGATTGTCGAGCAAGGAGAGAGTGAAGAGGTGGCCGTAGACCGGATTGCCTTCATGACAACGGACGGCGAACTGTTCCTGGTGAACCCCGACGGTTCTGAGCAACTAAAACTTGCGGGAGACACCCAGGTGCAGGGAGGTCCTTTAGGAGCGGTGATGGCCCAGCCACGCGACGTGAGTTTCTTCTACTCATGGCCGACGTGGTCGCCCGATGGAAAAAAACTGGCGGCTTCTTTGGTGGAGGTAACCGGTGGACAGCCCGAAATATCTGTCCAAGTTATAGACGTGGCGACGGGAGCGGCTACTACGGTATTTCGGAACGAAGTCCCCGGCCTGGTGGCTGAGAATGCCCCTCATTACCTTTACTGGTCTCCAGATAGCCGGACTTTGGCAGTGCTAGCTAGTACTCCACAAGGATTGACCCTCTTCGCCGCCGACACGGAATCATTGACCGAACCAACGGTAATCGAGTCCGGAGCGCCCCTGTACTTCCACTGGGGAGCGGACGGCCAATCGATTCTGTTGCACGTGGGCGATGAACTTAAATTGTTGACCCGTCCCTTCGGTGCTTCATTGGGTCAGCTGATAGACGCCGATCCGGGGTTTCGCGTGCCTGCGCTGTCCCCCGACGGGAGACATATGGCGTATATGGGAACTGGTACGCCCTCAGGGTCATTGCTGATAGCGGAGACGGGCGCTACCGGTACCGCAAGAAACGCCCTTGACATCGGTTTCAGGGCGGCTTTCGCTTGGTCTCCCCAGGGTGGAGACTTGGCGGTGGCGGACCAACAGAACAGCAGTGCGCCCACCTTTGACAGGCTGAGGGTTGTCCCCGGTGACGGGGGTTCGATTAAGACGGTGGCGGAGGGCCGCATCATCGCGTTCTATTGGTCCCCCAATGGGGAGATGCTGGCCTGGGCGGGACTAGATGGCGGCAACAGGGAGTTCGTTTGGTGGGCCGCAACGGTCGAGGGAGGCGAGATCCGGGAACTACTGCGGGCTCAACCATCCAACGACATGCTGGTCACGCTGAGCTTTTTTGATCAATACGCTTACTCCCACTCCCCCTGGTCTCCCGACAGCTCTCGTCTGGTCTTGGCGATCGTCCCGAATCGGTCTAGAGAGGGCCGAAACGGGTCTACGCCGCCGGGACCGAGCATATTCGTCGTCGAAGCCAACGGGGCTTCCGAGCCGATGGAGGTTGGCGTTGGGTCGCTCGCTTTTTGGTCGTGGAATTAGGCGGCGGGCCGGACAATCTTGCCCTTAGCCTGGATGCCCACTTTAGGCCCGGACGCCGCTGTCCTAGGAGAACGCGACCCCACGTTCTGCTTGGCTTGTTGGTGGCCCTGGTGCTGTCAATTGCGGCAGGGTGTGGTCCGGCTCCAACTCCCATCCCCACGCCGACGCTTGAACCCCCGCCGNATCCGAAAGCAACCTTGGCCTTTGCCGTGGCCAACCTGCTCTCTCTAAACTCGGCGGCCTTCACGTTAGAACACCAGATAGGTAGCACGGAGCTGTTGCCCGGTTTGGNCATGAAGAAAGCCACTGGGGTGGTGGATATTCCCGACCGGTTACGCCTGATGGTCGAGNCNGAGGTGACGGCCCCCCGCACCTTTGTGGAGATCAACGTTATCATCATTGGGCACCNGGCATACATGACCGATCTCTTCACCGGGCAGTGGCGTATGGTGCCTCCGGAATCTCTGCCGGTGAATTTCTTGAACTTCGGGCAAACTTTGGCGAGCATAGTTAAAGCTGTCACTGATCCTGCTTTGTCGGGCGTTGAAGAATTGGAAGGCCGGCAAAACCAACGTATCACCGGTCTGGTGCGTTCTGAAGCCCTGGCATCATTAGTGCCGGGCGCGGCGGAGGGACTTGAGGTCAAGTTGGAGTTGTTTGTGGATCGGGAAGACGGCCTGCTGCGTCGGGTGCTTATCACCGGCCCCGTGGTTAACGGTGACGTGCNGGAAACCGTAAGATTGCTTTCCATTGACGATGTTAACGTGCCGGTAGACATCGCTCCGCCGGAATAGCCGGACGGGCTCGATGATTGGAGCATCTCGCACTCTGCCGGCGCCCATGATTCTCACCGTTGTGGGGTTGGGCGCCTTCGTTACCGCCTTGGATCAAACGGTGGTGGTTACGGCCCTGCCCAGCCTGATGCTGGACCTGAAGATATCTTTAACCCAACTGGACCGGGCTTCCTGGATCATCACCGCCTACTTGTTGGGCTACACGGCCGCAATGCCGGTGATAGGCCGCCTGGCCGACGTGTACGGCTATACCCGAGTCTATCAAGTCTCCTTAGTGGTGTTCGTCATCGGCACCAGCCTGGTGGCCGTTTCTCAAAGCCTGGAGTGGATGGTAGCGGCCCGGGTGATACAGGCCGTAGGTGGTGGGGCAACCGTGCCGATTGGGTTGGCCATCGCGAGCAACGCCCTTCCCCGGAAGCAATGGGGCTTGGCATTGGGCATCGTGGCAGGCGCGGCGGAGGCCGGGTCCATGCTGGGCCCGGCCTATGGTGGGGCCATTATCGAATTGGCCAACTGGCGTTGGATATTCTGGCTGAACGTCCCCCAAAGCGCGGTACTGTTCCTGGCCCTGTTCTGGCTTCCCAACCAACCGAACCGGCAGAACAGGATGGACTACTTGGGCGGCTGCCTGCTGGTGGCAGCCCTGCTTCTCGTGTCGTTAGGACTGTCCAGGAGCAGCCTGTTCACTCTTTCGTCGCCGCTTCCTTTCGTCATGGGGGCCGCCGGACTGGCTTTGACGGGGGTACTGCTTGCGGTGGAGCGCCGGACGGGGCAACCCTTGCTTGCGCCGGCACTCTTCCGCGCAACGGCCTTCTTGGCGGCCAACGGAGCCCAACTATTGGTAGGTGTTTCCCTGATCATTGCCATGGTGACTGTGCCTCTGATGGCCAACACCGTTATGGGGAAAACGCCGCTGACCGGCGCCATGTGGTTGTTGAGAATGACCGGAGCCATCCCCCTGGGGGCGGTGGTTGGCGGTTTGGTGTTGGGACGGGCGGGATTCAGGCCGGTCATGGTAGCCGGGCTAGGGCTGACCGCCCTTGGGTTGTTCCTGGTCAGCGGCTGGGATCTGGACGTGGGGGAGCCCCAGTTGACCCTGCACCTGGCCGTTGCCGGATTGGGATTTGGTCTGGTGATTTCGCCCATAATGACGCAGGCCCTTACCGCCGTGTCTGACGACTACCGGGCCACCGCCGCATCTCTGGTAGTAGTTGCCCGCATGCTGGGCATGACACTGGGCCTGGCGGCGTTATCCGCCTGGGGAGTGGAGCATTTCCAGACGCTTATGTCCGGCTTGGAGTTTCCTTTGCCCGAACCCGGGGAAAGCGCAGAGGAGGCTCAAGCGCACCTGGCCGAGTACAACGCGGACCTGACCGCCGCCGGACTGTCCCTGTTCCACAATTTCCTAAGGGTGGCCGCGGCTGGGGCGCTGGTGGCTATTCTCCCCGCTCTGGCAATGGGGACCGGCCGTGGGAGGTCTGGCAAGAGTGACTGACACGCTAAAGCCCTTGGTCGTTAGGCGGGCGCAAATCGGGATTGCCAGGCGTAGCCACGGGTATTTCGGGTGTTGACGCCGCCGCCTATTCTAGTATAGGGTAGTCGCTGCGGAACCAGCCAAGAACATTGGAGGCGACCACGTGTTTATTCACCATTTTCTGACCAAGAAAGCAATTCTTCTGATCTTCGCGCTTACCCTTTTTGCGGTGGTTGCGGCGTGTGGCGGGAGCGATCAGGCTGTCAGACAAGTCGAAGTTATCAAAGAGGTACCTGTAGAGAAGATAGTCATCAAAGAGGTAATCAAAGAGGTACCTGTAGAAAAGATCGTCAAGCAAGAAGTAATTAAAGAGGTACCCGTAGAAAAGCAGGTTATCCAAGAGGTAGAGGTCATAAAAGAGGTAGAGGTCATAAAAGAGGTAACCGTAGAGAAAATCGTAGAAGTTCAGATAGCACCGCCGGCCAAAGACAAAAGAGAGATCGTTTTTGGTGGTTTGAACTGGGACAGCGCATTAGTCCAGAACGGTGTGGCCCGGTATATTGTTGAACATGGTTATGGATATCCCACATCACAGATAGAAGGTCCGACCTTACCGCTGTTCCAGGGCCTACGTAAGGGCTCCATAGATATAAC
>PAJQ01000006.1 GCA_002710215.1 Chloroflexota bacterium
GGAGGGGACTGGTCCCGTCCGAGTGCCAGGTACTGGTCTTCGTTGTGATCTCTGACCCTGCCCGTATCGGTCTCGCCTTTTACTATCAGACTCATATCCATGCTACTCCCTGCTACCGGCGGCGTTTCCGCGTAGACACCGCATCAAGTTACGAAACATATTACACCGCGGCGTTCAGTGGTACAGTTTTGGTGCGCCCTGCCGGTACAATTTCTCTCCGCCCTTGACACTAATGGCTTAAAAACAACAAGACAACGGTATATACATATTAGATGCAAAGGCGGTGAATCAGATTCTTCAACCATGATAAACAAGGTCGGATACAAAGCTGCCGCGTGGACGGTAGGAAGAGGGACCCAAGGGAATTTGGGCTGACATTCCGTAGTTGATCAAGCCAATGAGCGGATGAGTTCTTGTTCCGGACTCTAAACCGGTCTTATACTAGTGTGGGTATTGGGCCTGACTTGGTCCGAAGCTGGTATCCCGATTGAGAGGATAGATGTACGATTTTCACACCCACACATTTCTTAGCGACGGCGTGCTGTCCCCCATCGAGCTGATACGGCGCGCGCTGGTGCGGGGTTACCGAGCCATCGGGGTTACTGACCATGTTGGGACCGGCAATGTCGAGTACGTGGTGAAAACCCTGGTGGTGGATTGCGCAAACGGAACTAATCGTTGGGACATCTTGGCGATGCCAGGTGTGGAGATTACTCACGTGCCCAAAGATGACATAGACCTGGTTGCCAGGACTGCCAAGGAACTGGGTGCGAAACTGGTGACGGTTCATGGCGAGACTATTGTGGAGCCGGTTGAGCCCGGTACTAACGAAGCTGCTGTGCGATCGGCTTTCGTGGATGTTCTAGCCCATCCGGGGCTAATCAGCTATGAAGTAGCCAGGTTGGCGGCCGAGAACGGGGTTTACTTAGAGATTTCGGCACGTAAGGGACACAGTTTGGCCAATGGGCACGTTGTAAATATGGCCAGGCAAGCAGGCGCGGCGACAGTATTGGACTCAGATGCCCACGAGCCTGATGACCTGTTGACTCTTGATCTGATAGACAAAATAGCCGAGGGCGCGGGCCTCAACAAAGAAGAAGCCCACGCCCTATTGAAAACTAATCCGCAAAACCTGTTGGCCAAATTAGGATTTGGCCCTGTCCCTGCGTCCGACTCTCGTCCATGAACACCTTGGGGCAGCGGTAGGAGTCGGCTAACTAGCTAAGACTTGCCGATCCTAAAGACCTTTGTGCTACATACGGGACAAACCCCCTGAGTGGCAGGACGTCCGTTCTTAAGGGTAACTTGCTGCGGGTTCTGAATCTCTTGCTTGCCTCGGCACTTGAAGCAGTAGGCTTCCATAATCTGCACCCCCGAATGGATTAGGCATGCCTGGTTACGTGATCTGTAGCTTGATTTCCGACTGAAAGCTATTTCAGAGAGCAGGGTCTAATAGTACTGCGGATGCCCCGTTAAAGCCTTGTTGGCTTACCTGACCGATCTTACCCGGCCCAGTCGTTCATCAACCGATGCGCAGGCAAACGTGACGGGTTTCAATATACATGGAACACGAAGATTGTCAAGGCGTCAAGAAGCCCATTTGCAGGATGGAGGTGGTTAAATACGTATCTGCGTTCGGGAGCGCTTTGGAAAGGGAATTATAGCGGCGTTTTAGGTGGCCTGAGGGGCGTGCGGTGAGGGTGAATCGACCTCGAAAACCTTGACCGGTCGCCAGGAGTTTTCGCTGCGGTCGAAGCGGACAAGGGCGAGAAATCGTCCGTCGTTGGCGTAAGCCCGGAACTCCTCGAGATAACCCGCGTTCTGCGGAGCGTGTCCCAGGTTCACCGCCTGACCATGGCGCAAGTACTGTTCGGCCTGCTGGCCAAACGAAATGCTTTTGAGATTCCGCAATACCCAGTCAACCGGTAACAGGTGCTGCTGCCAATCTTCCTGATTATCGCCGGTTGGTTCCAATTGCTCGGGAGTGATGGCGGTTTCGGCTTTGAATTCCCCGCACGAGAGACGCTCCAAGGCGGAGACGTGTGCACCGCACCCCAAGGATTCGCCCAAGTCATGGGCCAGGGAGCGCATGTAAGCGCCTTTTCCGCACTCCACTTCTAACGTCAAACTGGGAAGATCGTATTGCACTATGCGGATGTCGTGGATCTCCACGGGGCGGGTGGCAACTTCTATCTCAATGCCGGCACGGGCTAGCTTGTACAAGCGTTGACCTCCCACCTTTATCGCGCTGTACATGGGCGGGGCTTGTTGTATAACTCCTAGGAACGGCTCCAGGGCAACTTCGATCAACTTTCGAGTCAATCCTCCGGTGTCTCCGGTCTTAACTACCTCACCTTCGCCGTCGTAAGTGGAGGTAGTAACACCAAATGTTATCTCCATCAGATAGATCTTCCTGCCGCTAACCACATGATCCATGAGCCGGGTGGCTTGCCCGAAACAGACCGGGAGTACGCCTCTAGCCAGCGGGTCCATCGTGCCACCGTGGCCGACCTTCTTCCTTTGGCCGGTTATTCTTTTCACCTGCCGCAAAGCATCCATGGAGGTGATTCCCGAGGGTTTATAGAGGTTAACAAACCCGTTGACCGCTGGAAGGGGATTGCTTCTTGGTCGCGCCATCAATCAGCTGCCGTTCGTTGACGCCGGGCTGCTTTGAGAATCTTCGACGGCGGTGATCTCAGCTCCTACGCTGCCGATCTGGCTTTCTTGGATCTGGTTTATTATCCCCATGAGGCGGTCAGCGTGCTCCAAGGAGTCGTCTAGGGCGAAGCGAAGAAAAGGGACGTAACGCATGGTCAATCGCCCGCGCAGTTCTCTTCTCAGGAACTTCGCGGCGGACTCGATGCCGGCCAATGCGCTTTCCTTAGCTTCCTGGTCTCCCATAACGCTGAGAAGAACTAAGGCGTTTCGGAGATCGGGAGCAGTCCTGACTTCCGTGATGGTAATGACGCCGGAAAGACGGGGATCTTTTATCTGGCGCGCCAAGACCTGGCTGATTTCAAGGCGCAGCAATTCGTTGACTCGATCAATTCGCCGGGACATAGTGACCTCCCGCGCCGGGGGATTGATAACGGGATGTGAGGTTAGACGGTTGTGGGGAGCGGGCTAACGCCGTGCTCTTTCCTCGCGATGGGCTTCCAATACGTCCCCTTGCTCGAAGTCGTTATAGCCCTGGAGCACGATGCCGCATTCAGTGCCAGTAGTTGCCTCGTTAACCTCGTCGCGGAAGTGGCGCAGGCTAGTGACCGTGGATTCCTCCAGAACCTTACCGTCTCTGGTGACTCTCACGGTGACGCCCTTGGTCATGCGGCCTTCAACTACGCGGCAACCCGCAATCTTAACTCCCCCTCTGGTTGGGAAGATTTCTCTTATCTCGGCGCGGCCCAGGATTACGTCAACAACGGCGGGCTCCAACAAGCCCTGCATGGCTAACTCCACATCGTCTATCAGCTGGTAGATGATGTCGTAATGACGAATCTCAACGCCCATACGGTTGGCCAACCGTTCAGCGCTGGGCTCGGTGCCCACGGTAAAGGCGATAATAATGGCTTCGGAAGCGCTGGCTAGCAATACGTCGGACTCAGTCACACCGCCGGAACTAGCGTGCAAGATGCGAACTTTAATATTGTTTTCAGTCAGGTTCTCCAAGGATTGTCTGACCGCTTCTACACTGCCCTGGACATCTGCCTTCAGTACTAGGTTTAGCTCCTTGAGTTCTCCGGCCGGTGTCTGATTAACCACTTCGTCCAGTGTCAGGGCCCGGGTCTGGGCTTGTTGGGATGAAGCTGGATTCGCCCGGTCGGCGGCCATGTTCCTAGCCGTGCGCTCGTTGGGCACCACGGAGAATAGGTCTCCGGCCTCGGGTATGGAGCCGAACCCCAGGATCTCAGCAGGTGTACCGGGCAAGACCTGTTTTACAGCGTCGCCGCGATAGTCGCTCATCGCACGAACCCGGCCCCAGGCCCCTCCCGCTGTCACATAAGTGCCCACCGCCAGTGTGCCGTCCTGTACCAATAGGGTGGCCGTCGGCCCGCGTTTTCGGTCCAGTTTGGCTTCGATGATGACGCCGGAGGCTGGTTTATCCGGGTTGGCCTTAAGCTCGGCAATCTCGGCGACAACTGCGATGTTTTCCAGCAGATCGCTGACTCCATCCCCGGTACGGGCGGAGACCTCCACCGAGATTATCTCTCCTCCCCAATCCTCCACCAGCATGTTTCGCTCACTGAGTTGCCGCTTAACCCTCTCGGAATCGGCAGCCGGCATGTCCATCTTGTTTATCGCTACGACTATGGGCACTCCGGCTGCCTTGGCGTGGCTAATTGCTTCATCAGTTTGGGGCATTATGCCGTCGTCCGCGGCAACCACTAGAACCGCGATATCGGTGGCTTTGGAGCCGCGGGCCCGGATGGCTGAAAACGCTTCGTGGCCGGGTGTATCGAGGAACGTCAAAAGCTGCCCATTGGCTTCAACTTGATATGCTCCGATGTGCTGGGTAATACCGCCAACTTCCCGCTCGGCCACGCTAGTGTCCCGAATAGAGTCCAGCAGGGCGGTCTTGCCATGGTCTACATGCCCCAATATCGTCACTACCGGAGTGCGGGTTACCAGACCAGCCTGTTCAACTTCAGCACTCGCAGTTGATTCATTATCGGCATCCGCCTCGTCTGCTTCCGCCATTGCGGTACTGATGCCGAAAGCGGACGTGACCAAGGTGGCCATTTGGTAGTCGATTACTTGGTTCATAGCCGCCATGATCCCGTTGCGCATCAATTGCTTAATGACGTCGATGGGATTTTGGTCCGTGAGTTCCGACAGTCGTTGGACGGTCAGGGTTTGGGGCAATATCAGTACTCTGGATTGCCTCCGGCGTGGTTGGCTAGATCGTCGTTCAGTAGTCATCTACTGCTCCACCGAAACTGGGTCTACCGCCGTGGCCCGGTAAAAAGCCATTATTTGATCCTGGCTCTCCGATGACATGGTGATATTCAAGCTTCTCTCAAGGCTAGTCTTGGGAACGCCCCGCTGCCAGCAGGTTGTCGATCGGCAGACATAAGCTCCACGGCCTGGCTTTTTCCCGGCCTGGTCTACCAAAACGGTCCCTTCCGGCGTCCGCACCACGCGAATCAACTCTCGCTTGGGGAACCGTTGGCCACAAGCAACGCACTTACGCTCCGGTATATGGCGCCTATTGGCCAACAGCGATATTATCCTTGTAGGTAGGGCGCCAATTATCGGCGGGCTCCGCCTCGGTTAGCCGGTCCCTTCCTAGCCGCGCCTCCGCGCCGGGCGCGGTTGTTTCGGCGTCCACCGCCGCGGGCATCTTCGATCAAGTCCTCCGCGAACCTGATCTTGCCGGCATCGGGGGTCACCACCGCCATCGCCGGCGAATCGGGAACTAAGACGAACTCTTCTTCTTCGCCTTCCTCTTGCTCGTCATCGTCCTCTATAGTCCCGACATCTCCCAATGTGAAGGAATCTAGGTCGTCAACACTGAAGCTGGGGGAAGCCTCTTCCCCGGTAGCCAATGCCTTCAACGCCTCCCTGCCTTCTTCTTCCCGGATCAAGGCCTCAAGAATTTCGTCTTCGGCAACCGGTTCGGCGACTTCGACTGTCTCGGCGTCGACCACCGCGACCGGGGATTCCTCTTGGGTCTCGGTGGCGGCCGGCGCATCTGCCTCTTGGACTTCAGCTTCAGGTACGTCAAGCACAGCCACGGCTGTTGCTGCGGTCTCTTCTTCGACTTTCTCCGTCGCTTCTTCGGCGGTCTTAAGTCTGCGAGCCTCCCGAATCTCTTCCCATTCGGTCATACCCTTGATATCCAACCGCCAACCGGTGAGTCTAGCGGCCAAACGCGTGTTCTGGCCTTCTTTGCCGATAGCCAGAGAAAGCTGGCGGTCGGGCACAACCACCATCGCAGTCGAGTCGCTGGGGAACAGTTCTACCGCGACGACTTCGGAAGGGCTGAGCGCTTTACCTATGAATACTTTGGGATCCTCGTCCCAAGATACGATATCGATCTTTTCCCCTTGGAGCTCGTTAACGATGCTCTGGATACGGTTTCCCCGCACCCCGATGCAGGAGCCCACAGGGTCGATTCCCGGTTGGGTAGCGCTGACCGCCACCTTGCTGCGGAACCCCGCCTCCCGGGCGATGGCTTTAATCTCAACTACGCCGTTGTAAACTTCCGGAACCTCAATCTCAAACAGGCGTTTGAGCATATTCTTATGGCTGCGGGATACCAGAATCTCCGGTCCCTTGGCCGCGCTGCGAACGCTCAAGACGTAAACCTTGGCCCGTTGTCCTTTGCGATACCGCTCCGTGGAAACCTGTTCTTCGTAAGGTAGGACGGCCTGAGCCCGGCCCAAGTCTAGAGTGATTGCCCGGCCTGGCTCACTTTGCTCAATCACACCGGAGACAATATCCTCTTCATGTTGCAAGAACTCTTGGAACAATAGTTCCCGTTCGGCCTCTCTCAGCCTCTGGAGAACCACTTGTTTGGCTGTTTGGGCCGCGATTCGGCTTGCGTTATGGGGCAGAGGTTCCTCCGCCGCCACCTCGTCACCTAAGCCGACGCCCGTCTTTATGCGTTGGGCGTCTTGTACGGTTATCTCTTTTTCGGGGTCTTCTACCGAATCAACCACGATTTTGAGGGCGTAGACGTTTACGTCTCCGGTATTGGGATTAAGTTTGACGGAGATATTCTGCCCAGACGCCGGATTGTCCTTTTTGAAGGCCGACGCCAATGCTACCTCAATAGCCGAAAGAACCTGCTCCCTAGGCAGGTGACGTTCCGCGGCCAACTGGGTCAATGCAATTAAAAAGTCGCTTTTCACGGCCAAGCCCCCTGGGTGAAAATACCCGGACTCTGAGCCTTGCCATCAGCAAGAAAGCGGGAGACTCCCCGCTTTCCTAGAAGACGAACCATTTCGTAAAATTATAGCATCGGAAATGGGTGGTTACAAGGCAATGGGGTAGCTTGGGCTTGGCCGTGGGCGAAGCTTTGACACAAGGAGGGATATTTTGCCCGCCGAAGCAGCGTTCTCGGGTATAACCGCGAGTTTAAAATGGGGATACTAACGGTGCTTGAGGCCATTGATTAGAGGTTAATTAACAGTGTGTGTAGGACGGGTTATCGCCGGAGGAGACTTGGCTACCACCAAATCTTGCCTTGGGCTTCTTTTGCCAACTGTTCGTAATCCTTGGTCCACAGTCCTGTACTCAAGTATTTCCACCCGCCATCGGCCAGCAGACAAAGGATGTTGCCTTCGTCCATTCGTTCGGCTTGGCGCAACGCCGCGGAAACCACCGAACCAGAGGATATACCGGCAAATATACCTTCCTTCTCCAGAAGGCTCTTGGTGGTGCTGAAGGCGTCAAAGCTGCTGACAAGGATCCTCGAGTCTAGGAGGTTCAGATCTAAGATTGGAGGAATGAACCCGTCTTCCAATCTGCGTAAGCCCGATATAAGGTCGTCGGGCTCCGGGGCCACCGCCACGATTTTAACCTGGGGATTGTGTTCCTTAAGTCGGCGGGCAACTCCCATCAGAGTGCCACCGGTGCCCAGTCCGGCGACAAAGGTGTCTATGTCCGGAACCGACTCGATGATCTCTTTACCGGTGGTCTCGTAATGGGCCGCGGGATTACCGTTGTTGCCATATTGGTAGAGCATCAGGTAATCGTGGGGATTCCTCTCCGCCATATCTTGGGCAACGTCAATGGACCCATTGGTGCCCTGGGCGCCATCGGAATAGATGATCTCCGCCCCGTAGGCTTGCAGGAGTTGGGTGCGCTCCGGGCTGACGTTTTCCGGCATTACCACTTTGACCCGGTAACCCTTGACCCGGGCAATCATGGCGATGGAGATTCCGGTATTGCCGCTGGTGGGCTCCAGAATTGTGCGGGATGCGGAGATTTCCCCGTCCTGCTCGGCCAGTTCGATCATCTTGAGAGCGATGCGGTCTTTCACACTGCCGGTTGGGTTTTGCCCCTCCAGCTTGGCGAATATCCGGACACCCTCCTTGGGACTCATATTTTGGAGTTCCACGGTGGGCGTGTTGCCGATTGTCGTTAATATCCCTTTGTAGGTCAGCCTTGTAACCATAACCTCTCGGTTTTCGACTGGGGTCGAACTCGTAGCAGGCCCTAATGTGATTAGGGCATAAGCCTATGTTGAGTGGGCGGGTGGTTTACCACCAAGTAATTAGATTGTTCTAATCGCCTATCGATTCCACGTAACAGCCCGGTCCCGATATAAACGGGGAACATGCAACCCTACTCTGCCAATGGTCAGCGCACCCGGACCTTGCTTAGACGATTATTTATTAGTCTGAAGCAACTCCCGCGGCTTCCGGCGCGGTCAAGCCGCAGAAGACTTCATAGTCGATCAACTCTGTAACGGTGGGATTATCACCGCACAATGGGCACGAAGGGTTTCTCTTCAGCCGGACTTCTCTAAAGCTCATGCTAAGGGCGTCGATCAACAATAGCCGTGATACCAGCGACTCGCCGATACCCAAGATGAGCTTTAGAGCCTCTGTCGCCTGGATGCTGCCGACCAGTCCCGTTAATGCTCCCAGGACTCCAGCCTCGGCGCAATTAGGTACCAAGCCGGGGGGCGGTGGCTCGGGGAAGAGGCAGCGGTAGCAGCCCTGACCGGGGAGGAACAGCGTTGCCTGGCCGTCGAAGATCAGTATGCTGCCGTCCACCAAGGGCTTACCTTCCAGATAACAGGCGTCGTTTACCAGGTATCTGGTGGCGAAATTGTCCGCTCCGTTAATCACCAGATCGTATTGGCTGATGATCTCTCTGGCGTTGTGGGACTCCAGTCTAACTTCGTGGAGCACGACGTTGGTGTCTGGATTGTAGGAATTGATATTGTCCCTGGCCGACTCCAACTTGGGGCGTCCGATGTCACTGGTGTGATGAAGGATCTGCCTCTGCAGGTTGGAGATTTCAACCACGTCGAAATCAACGATTCCGATGGTGCCGACGCCCGCCAGGGCCAAATATATGGCCGAAGGGGAGCCCAGACCGCCAGCGCCAACGATCAGCGCTTTTGCCCCCAGAAGGTTGCGCTGGCCCTTGCTCCCCACATCGCCCATGATGATATGGCGGCTATACCGATTGACTTGATCCGGTGTCAGGACCATTGGTTGCTGGGTCATCTTACCTTCTCCTAAGTAACCTTTCAGTTGATTCTTGGGGTTTCTTTGGGACCCCGGTCCGCGTAACCGTTAAACGGGGACCCTAAAATTCCAGCGGTTCGCTTATCCCATAAGAAAACCTGCGCTTGTCCCAGATGAACTTCCGATCTGGTGCGCGCAGGCTTGATGGGAGCCGCTATGTTGCCCGCCCCCTATGTTTGGGGACAGGTACAGTTGTTCGTTATTTGGTAGCCGATGGGGGTCATCAGTAGATTGAGTCTATCCCTGGCAATCTGACCTTGTCAAGTTATACGGGATCAGATAAAACAGTTCACGCCTTTGTCCGGCGGTACGTATTAGCGGGAATCTCCAAACACCTATCCCGCGATTTGCCGCAATGAGTTTTATATTGAGGTGACGCCTAGAATACCGCTTCGGGGGCCAGTAGACGTTGACGCCGGGCAAGATCGGCTAGGCTGATGTCGCTGAGAACGTTTTGTATGGCTTCCTCAACCGCCTTCCATACCTCTTGTTGGGCGCACGAATCGGAAAATACACAGTCCAAAGGGTTGGTGAGACAGTCGAGGGGAGAGGAGCTACCGTCCAGGGTTTTCATCACCATGCCCAGGTCTATGTCAACCGGGTCGGAGGCCAGCCGGTGGCCGCCTTGTGGTCCACGTCGGCTGAGCACGAAGCCGAACTTGTTCAGGGTCGTCATCAATTGGTCTAAGTAGGCTTCGGGTATTCCCTGCCTGTAAGCGATCTCCGCAGTCTGCACCGGACCTTCCCCATAGTGCAGCGCCAACTCCACCAAGGCCCGCACCCCATAGTCGACTTTCATGGGGACTCTCATCGTGCCCACCTCCGGATCAATCAGTTGAAATTATAGCATTACCGAATTTTAATTCCAACATTGTCGATACACTAACTCAACAATTCAACCGGGGCGAGACTACCTGGCGCCGCTGAAACTGCTGATTAGGCCGCCTGCCCGCTTACGATGTAGGTCCCGAGACATTTGGCGATCAGCTCGTTATCTTTTCCGGTAACGTCAACATCGCACACTATGATGCGGCGCCTGGCGCTGACGATTCGGGCAGCGGCCCTCAACTCACCGTCTTTGGCCGGGGCAAGGAAATTCACTTTCAGCTCCACGGTCACCGCCGTCTGGCCGGCGCCTAGGCGGGTCTCGCACGCCAAGTGGAACGCGTAGTCGGCCAACGCGACGATGATGCCGCCTTGGACCACGCCGGCGCCCTGGCGATGTTTGTCCTCAATGGTCATTGAAGCCAGACCAACTCCGTCAACCGCGGGATAATGCCGCAGGCCTAGTAATTGGGCAAATGGACTCTCGTATTCGAAGTCGTCATGGCTGGCGTCGATCGAACTTTCTGGCGGCAAATGCGATTCTCCTTAAGTATCGGAAATGGGACATGCAGATGATTAAGACCAGATATTACGTCGCCCTGGAAACTTTCCAAGTATACCTGGGGCGTATGTCAGGCGCTACGGAATTGGGGACAAGTTGAACGTCCCCCATCGTCGTTAGCAAGAAAAGGCCGAACATGCGTGGAAAACATTGGACACGGTCTTGGGAGCCCCGGTAATCTCCGACCGGGCAATTGTGAGGAATCGAGGGGCGCATGATCTTGTTGCCAAGTTGTCATGTTGTCCCATCGTCATTCCGATCCTTCGGAGGAAGGAGAGGAATCTCAGCCTCCCGAAGGCCCAAGGCCTCTTTAGTCACGCCAATCAAGCCCCCAGAGCGTGGCTGGCGCTGAATACACCGTCTATAATATTAAAAGCGGTTTCGATTCGCGCCGGAGGTCCAGTGGTCAAAGGAGTATTGGTAGGATTCGGGATCATGCTGATCTTGGCTTTGATCCCAGTGGTGCACTTCGTGGGAATTCCGTTCGGTCCCTTCATCGGAGGTTATTTCGGTATCACTGCTGCCGGCGGATACTCCCCGACACCGGCAAAGCGGGCGTTGGTGTTTGGCGGTCTTCTAGGGTCGATCGTTTTGTTGACCACGGCGACGGCGGCTACCGTCCTGACGTTATTGACCGATCTAAATGCGTTGTGGTTGTGGGCGCCGGTTGCGGGATTTACTTTCTACACCTCCAGCATGGGCGCCTTGGGCGCCATGTACTCCCAACTCCGTACGGCCCACTGAACGATGTTCCCTACTTCTAATCGGACGAATCCAATCAAGATCGATTCACAAAATAAGGCCGATGGATCAAGCTGTTCGTGACTAATTGGAAGCTTCTACTACTGATAATCCTGGCGGTGCTGGTTTTTGTGGGGGTCGCCGGGTACGGCGACTTCCGGGAAACGTTCGGAAACCTGTCTCAATTCCCCATTTCTTACCTATTTGCTGCTCTTGGTCTGGCGGCGCTGAATTACGCGTTGCGGTACCTCCGGTGGTCCTTCTACCTGAGAGTGCTCGACATCCGGGTCCCATTAGTACTGAATTGTTTAGTGTTTCTTTCGGGCCTGGCCATGTCGATCACGCCGGGAAAGGCCGGTGAATTTCTAAAAAGCTACCTGCTCCATGACCGGGCCTCCGTGCCCGTTGCCCGGTCGGCGCCGGTCGTGGTGATGGAAAGACTGACCGACGTGATATCTGTTGTTCTACTGGCGGCGATCGGGTTGGCTTCGCTCCCTCTGTACCTCTTGCTGGTGTTGGCCGCCGCGCTTTTGCTGTGCGGTGGCGCTCTGGTGCTGTTCGCCTCGCGCCGCGGCAGCCGTATCTTCGATCTGCCGGTGTTACGAAGGTGGCGGACCGGCCTGCAGGCTTCCCATGACGGCTTGCGGCGATTGGCGGCGCCGAGGGTGATGGCGCCGGCCGTATTACTAGGAGCTGGGGCNTGGCTCAGCGAAGGGATGGCCCTGTGGTTGATCCTAAGGGGCTTAGAGGCCGGCATCCCGATCATCCAGGCCNTGCCGATCTACGCCGCCGCCACGCTGGTTGGAGCAGTAANCGCTTTGCCCGGAGGCCTGATAGGGACGGAGGGCAGCATGATCGCTCTGCTCCAACAGAGCGGCGTAAGCCGTGCGGCGGCCTCATCTGGTACCCTGTTGGTGCGATTGGCGACCCTTTGGTTCGCCGTAGCTGTGGGTTTGTTGGCATTGCTGTGGCTGCATAAGATCCGGAATACGTCGGCAGCCTCGCCGGAGCCGNAAGCCGGCGATACGGCTTTTCCGGCCGCCTGTTAGGAAGATTACAAGATGGGCGTGGCCAATAACATAAATAACTCGGGGGGAGGCGCTAGACTCTCGATCCATCCTGTCGCCCTGGTGAAGGCCCTGCGGCCTCACCAGTGGATCAAGAATGGTCTGGTGTTTTTGCCTTTCGTGTTCTCGGTCAAAGTCGCTTGGTCTCCCAGCAACTTCGACCCGGTCCCGGACATGCTGGTGAAGCTGGCCCTCCTCTCCGCGGCCTTTTGCGCCCTTTCCAGCGCCACTTATCTGCTGAACGACATAACGGACCGGCATGGAGACCGGGAGCACCCGGTGAAACGCAACCGTCCCATTGCATCGGGGCAGGTGGGCATCGTTTCCGCCCTAACTCTGATGACGGTCTTGGCCGTGGGAGGGCTGGCCGTAATGGCCGCAGTGGACCTGATATTGGGGGCCATTGGGGTGCTTTACCTGGCGATCAACGTTTCCTATTCACTTGGCCTGAAGCAAGTGGTATTGATCGATCTCATGCTGGTGGCCAGCGGATACGTCATACGGACGGCCGCCGGGNCCGTGGCCATNGACGTGACCGCCTCGCCCTGGCTGTACGTCACCACCGGCGCTGGAGCCCTGTTTATCGTGTTGGGACGCCGTTATGCCGAAGTGCGCCTGGCTGGAGACGCGGCGGCCCAACAACGCCCGGTATTGGGCAAGTACGGCAACTCGTTCATCAACCAGTTGCTCATGATATCGGCGACTTCCGCCTGGTTAAGCTATACTTTGTATACAGTGGAGGCGTCAAACCTTCCCGACAACAACACCATGTTGCTTCTTTTGCCCGTCGTTACTTTTGGATTGTTCCGATACCTATACCTTCTAAACACCAGCCAGCAAGCTGAAGCGCCGGAGCAACTGATCGTTCGCGANTTGCCTCTTATACTGTCGATCATCTGTTGGATCGTTGGCTCCGGTTTAGTGTTGTGGATCTGGGGTTGATTTTGTCTACTAGCCGCTGCGGTCCGGTGGAATTGGGTTCGGCCGGAACCTCGAACTATACATAGATAACCCAGGAGCGCCATTCATGCAGGCATCCGAAAGACCCGCCCAACGGCCGGCCGGCCGGCCGGAGACGCCCCCAGCCCCAAGTTCCGATCGGGCTGTTGTCGCGGTGGTGGCCGCCACTCCGGAAACGGTGTTCGCCGATATTGAGCGGGCCATGGTGTTGGCGGACGTTGGCCGGCATTTGAATGCCGAGTTAGAGACATTGCTCAAGATCAACATATCCTGGCAGCACTGGTATCCTGGTTGCTCTACTTCTCCCTGGCAGTTGGAAGGGGTTATAAGAGCCCTGAGAANCCTGGGGCATCAGCAACTGACCGGCGCCCACAACGGCACGGTGGTAGTCGACTCCTTTGAGGGAGAGGAAAAGAACAAGCACAAAGCGGTCCAGGACAAGATGAATCTGCCGGTGGTTCACTTGGACACACCGCCTAACCGGTGGGTGGATTACAAACCCAAGGCGGAGATGCTGGTTCTGGACGATATATTCCCCGAAGGCATTCAGATACCGGAGATATTCGAGGGCCGAAACATCGTCCATCTACCCACCATGAAAACCCACGTCTTCACCACGATGACCGGGGCGATGAAGAACGCCTTTGGTGGTTTGCTGCACCGGAAGCGACACTGGACGCACTCGGTCATCCACGAAACCCTGGTGGACTTGCTGGCGATTCAACAAGAGATTCACCCCGGTCTCTTCGCCGTGATGGACGGCACGTTTGCCGGGGACGGGCCGGGCCCCCGGGCCATGCGCTGGCACGTGAAGAACCGCATCCTGGCCAGCGCCGACCAGGTGGCCATCGACGCCGTAGCGGCCAAGATGATGGGTTTCGACCCCATGAGCCTCAGGTTNATCCGCCTGGCCCACGAGCGCGGCCTGGGCTGCGGCGAGGTTTCCAAGATCGACGTGGTGGGCGAGGACATCAGTCAGGTCGATTGGAAGTTCACCGGCGTGGAAAGCACATTCGCCAGCCGGGGCCAAAAGATGATCTACTGGGGGCCGCTTAAGCCCTTGGAGAACTTCCTACTGCGCACACCCTTGGTCAGCCTGGCCTTTCTGGCCTCCAACCTATACCACAACGGCTACTGGCTAAAAACCAAAGGCCGCCGCCGCATCGAGGCCGCCATGCAGACNGAGTGGGGGAAACTGTTCGAGTCGTACTGATACCTTAACCAATAGCTCATCTGTCCAAATCCTGCCAATGCGCCCAAATGTTGCCGATTCGGGTAAGAATGGGGAAACATCTTTGCCGTAAGGAATCACACGGTTGCTGATTTTGAATTCACTAGCTAAGGATGACGGTATAATCCGACTATGGATGTAGCAATCATAGGTCTGGCCCAGAGCGGCAAGACGACGGTGTTTAACGCGCTGACCAAGGGCCACGGGGCGCCTACCNGGGGCGGTGGGCCGGGCGGAGAGATGCATGTCGGCGTGGTCAAGGTTCCCGATNCCAGGCTCGCCATCCTGGNGGACATGTATCATCCCCAGAAAGTGGTGAACGCCGAAATCACCTATTGGGACCTGCCCGGCGCCGAAGACCCCACGAAATCCCAGGGCATCGGTGGCAGGCATAAGAATATCCTGCAATCAGCCGATGCCTTTCTGGTAGTCGTCCGTACTTTCACCGACCCTTCGGTGCACAACCCAACGGGCGGTGTGGNCGCCGGCCGAGACGTGTCGGCAATGTTGGACGAGCTGGCGTTCTCCGACTTGGAAGTCATGGACCGGGCCGTCGAGCGGCAAGATGACGCGGTAAAAAAAGCCAAGCCCGCCGAGAGGCAGGCCCTGGCGCGGCACTTGGACGCGGTTAAAAAAGCGAAAACGGCGCTGGAAGCCGGGATTCCTTTGCGCCNCCAAGAACTGTCCCCGTCGGAGGCCGAGTTCTTGGCTGCCTACCAATTGTTAACCGCTAAACCGGTGATCGTTGCGTTCAACACCGATGAGTCCGGGCCCGATGTGCTGGTAAGCCAGTTGGGCCTGGAAGATTCCCTNACCCAAGCATTGGGCGAGGTCAGCCTGTGCGGCAAGCTGGAAGAAGACCTGGCCCTGATGTCCGACGAAGAAGACGCCCTGTTTCGTGAGGAGTTGGGCGTTGGGGAACCGGCCACGTTCCGGGTGATTAACGTGAGCTACGGGACGCTGGGACTGATCTCTTTCCTGACTGTTGGTGAGGACGAAGTGCGGGCATGGACCATTCCGGCAGACCTTCCCGCCCAGGAAGCCGCGGGCGCGGTGCATTCGGACTTTACCCGGGGGTTCATCCGCGCTGAGGTCATCCCTTACGACGACCTGGTGCGCTGCGGTGGTATCCCCCAAGGGCGAAAGGAAGGGGTGCTGCGCTCCGAAGGGAAGACCTATCCGGTTAAAGATGGGGACGTGATTAACTTCCTGATCAACGTCTGATACCTGAACCTAATCCTCAAGCCGCCGGGCGAAGCTCAGTTCGTGGCCGTCGGGGTCGGTAATGTGGAAGTAGCGCTCGCCCCAACTAGCGTCTTGCGGGGGCGAGTCAGGAGAGAGTCCGGCGCCGGTCAAGCGATGGTAAAGAGCGTCCACGTCGTCCACGTGAAGAATCAGCCGGCCCCACCATGCCCAGTCCCCATCAGTTGCCAGAATGAGATTCAAGTAACCTGGCCCCACCTTGAAGCTGGTGAATGCCGCCGTTGGCCCGCCGTAGAGAAGCTCCAGCCCAACTTTGACTTGGTAAAAGTCGACCNCCCGGGCCATGTCTTTCACCGCTAAAGTCACCGCGCTGATGTTCTGGACCGTCACGTTGCCTTGACCTCCCGGCTATCCTTCGCACCGACCGGCTTAAATTGTACAATACTACCAATGCCGCCCAATGCGGATACGCGTGCCCCTGAGAGAGGTGCCCCTTGCGGATAGCGTATATCCAGTCGATCGGTGGAGCCAGCGGCGACATGCTGTTGGGGGCCTTGCTGGACCTGGGTCTTTCTTTGGAAACCCTGCAAAGCGACCTGAACAAACTGGACATATCAGGCTACGAGTTGCAAGTAACTCAGGACACCCGCTGTGAGATGCGGGGCACAAAGCTCAACGTTCAGATCCAAGACCCCACACGCTACACTCCGCGCTTCTTGTTGGACACGGTAATGAATAGCGGCCTTCCCGAGGGTGTAAAAACCCGCTCCGGAAAGGTGCTATCAGCCCTGTGCCGCGCCGAATGCCGCGTTCACGGAGAATCCGAGGAAGTACTGGAGCTAGAAGAGTTGGGCAGCGTCGATACGCTGGTTGACGTGGTGGGCGTGGTGTCCGGGTTGGAACAGTTGGGGGTGGAGCGGGTCTATGCCGCGCCCTTGGTGCTGGGCGAATCGACTCCTCCCCGCTGGGCCGGNGGGTACTCCAACCCGGCCCCGGCCACACTGGAACTGGTGGCAATGTCGGCGGCCCCAGTGGTGGCGGACCTGCCTCTTCACCAAGGAGCCGGAGAGTTGACCACGCCGACGGGGGCTTCGTTGATCACCACCCTGGCCGACTTTCAACGGCCCGCCTTCTCGGTCACCGGTGTTGGTGTGGGGCTAGGGACCAAAGACCCGGAGGGTTTCCCCAACGCCATCAGGGTTTGGCTGGGCGAAACAGCGGAGCAGTCTCTTGCCGGACGGCAGGGGGGAATCATTCTGCTGGAAACCAACTTGGACGATGTATCAGGCGAGCTGGTGGGATACGCCCAGGAGCAGTTATTTGCTTTGGGCGCCCTGGACGTATGGTATACGCCCATCCAGATGAAGAAAAACCGTCCCGGTGTGATGCTATCCGCTCTGGTGCCTCAGGAGTTGGAGACTGCGGCCTTCGAGCTGATACTGCGGGAAACCACCACGCTGGGCGTTAGAACCCGGCCCGTGGAGCGATATGTGGCCGAGAGACGTAGCGAATCCATGGAAAGNGTTCTGGGTGTCATCAGTGTAAAGGTGAAATACCTTGGTGGGAAGGCCGTCAGCGCCTCTCCGGAGTATGAGGATTGCCGAGAGATCGCTCTGGAGTCGGGAATATCGCTGCAAGATGTTTACCAGCAGGCGATGGCCGAGGCCCGCCGCCAATACCTAGTTTAACCATATCCGGTCCGGAACTTGGCAGCGCATCATTTCCAATAGCACTGAATAAGAAATTGAATCGCCACACCGGCGTAGGCTGGTGTCGAAGCGCGTCCGCAGTTGAGACGCTCTATGGATTCCGGCTTTCGCTGGAATGACGAGTGAGTAACTGAGCGACTGCCTGGAGATTAGGCGGAGTGACATTGGCCGGCGCCGGATGATGGTTAATNCCGTCTCCGCCGAGCTCGGCCGGGCAAGCCCGGATATTTCCCTTCGTCCAGCACCCACTCGACACGGCGTTGCAAAGACGTTACCTCGTCAGNGTACAACTGATCAACCAACTCTTGAACGCGGCCTTCGGGGGCTTCCAGTTGTCTGGCCAACTTGCGCACTGCGTTCAGGTGAGATTTGGCGATGCGTCTTCCGCCGAAGTCCCAAATCACCGTGCGGATCTTTGTATCAGAGTGAAATGTCAGGCCGTGGTCGATGCTCCACAGCTTGCCGCCGCNGTCCACCAGCAAATGGTTCGGTTTCCGGTCGGTGCTATTGGCCAACAGATCGAAGCAAGCAATCTTCCGCAGTTCGTTGGCTTTATCCTCGGCGAGATTGTAGTAGTTCTGCTTTGGATCGTGATCGACATAATGTTGAACCGTGCCGATGCCGTAGGGACCGTCGCGTATGGTGGTGTAGGGAATGAAGTCCCACCCCAAGATCTCGCTGAGTAGGAAGGCGGCGTACTCCCGTTTGTAGAGCGTGCCACTGGGAAAATCCCACAGGGGTGACTCCCCGTCTCTGGGCTTGTAGATCGCCAGCCCTTGCCGGTCGNCTAGTTGGAGTTGGGCTAGGAATGTGTAGTTAGAACCAGCGGGAGTGAGCTGGCAAGAAACGATTTCGCCGTCATGAATGAGGTCTAAAGTAGACTGATCTAGGTTCAACGGGACCCCTATTGCTGTTGCTCCTTGGGTCAGCCGGCCTCCAAAACGGTGTGGCCGTTGGCCCTGGGACAGATGTGTCCATCGGGGTTGATCGGCAGCCCGCACAAGAAGCAACGGGCGCGACCGGCGGCGCAGATCCGCAAGGCTTCCTCGGCGACTGTTACGGCTTGAGGTACGCTGATCCAGAAACTCACTGAGGAGGTTTCCTGGGTGGCCTCTTCTTCTTCTTCCCGCTCATAAGCCAGCATCCGAAAGGAGTTGCTGTCTTGGTCGTAGTTCAGCATCACCTGGCCCACTTTGAAATCCAAGGAGATACCCTCCCCGGACCATGCCGGCTCCTTGTCTTGAGTGGGNCGGGCTTTGTCTTCGCTGGNAAGAGACTCCACCGCTTCCTGAAGATAGACACCCAGTTGATAAAGCTGCTCTTTCTCCAGCCAGACGGTGCATCGAGCTTCACCGGACTCCAGCACCAGATTAAAGGTGCGCTGTCCCGGTTCCCCGAAGGTGTTGGGTTCGATTCGAGACAGCGGACCCAAGGTATATTTGACTTCTGGCGGCTCCATGGCGTCTATGATAGCCNCAGGTTACGGGGGCCGCAAGGGAAAACCCGGAAAACCGCCAACGATTTTACAGAAACCGTCATTTCGTGGAATTTAAATGGAAAGAACAACATCGATGATTGAGATTCGCCCTTGCCGCACTGCGTCCAATCCGTTCCGCAGGGCCTGCGTCAGTTTTGCTGGGTCTTCCACCCGCTCGCCGTATCCGCCAAAGGGTTCCACCAGCTTGGCGTATTCGGGTCCGGGAATATGGACGCCATGCCAGATGTCCGAGGTTGCCGCGTCGCCATCCGGATAGTAATGCAGGTGGTTGCCGCGCATGGCCTCGTAGTTGCCGTTGTTGAAGATCACGGTCATAAAGGGCAGGTTCGCTTCGCCAGCGACACCGAAACTCTGAGTTACCGGGTTGTAAAGGAAACCGCCGTCACCCATTAGAGCGATCACCGGTTGGTTGGGCTTGGCCAGCTTCACTCCCAATGCCAATCCCAATCCTTGGCCCAAACCGCCGCTGGGGTGGAGATAGCGATGGGGATCGTCCCAATCGACGTGGCGGGTGATTGCTCCCCGGTGGGAAGTTGTCTCCTCCACGTATATGGCGTCTTTGGGCATGACTTCGTTCAACGCGGCGCAGAGCCACACCGGATCGATGGGAGATTTTGTCTTGGCTGCTTCCTGGGCCGCCTTGATGTTTTCAGCGATCTTGTTGTGCTCGGCTTCCCAGCGGCTTCGCCGCTCCGCGACCTTGCTGACGTTGACCGCGCCGCTGGCTCGCACCGCATCTACCACCAATCCAAGACTGATGGGCAGGTCGCCCTCAACGTAATGGTCGGCCAGCAAGTTCTGGTAGACCATGTGGCCTTTTATGGGGGTTTCGCCCATGGCCACCACGGTCGCTTGGTTTGGACCATCGTAAGGGGGATACCAGGGCGCCCGGCTGGCGATGACCACCACCACATCCGCCTCGTTCATGTAGGGCTTGGGATTGAACCCCATATGCAGCGGGTGGCTCTTGGGGAAGTTGGAGTAGATCGGCGCGCTTTCAACCACCGGGATGGCCAACAGTTCGCACAGCTTCAGCAGATTGGCGAAGCCNTCGGCGGCTCGTCCGGCCGACTCGGTGATGATGAGAGGGTTCTCGGCGCTGACCAGCAATNCTGCCAGGTTGCTGATGGAATCGGGTGTTGGCTGAAGCTTGGGCGCCGCAGGCACTTTTCGGATCTTGGCCGACGGTGACCAATCGTGGATCATGGTTTCAATGGGGATGTCCAGGTAGGTCGGCCCCTTGGGAATCCTCTGGGCCAGTTCTCCGGCGCGGACCAGTTGCTCATAGAGAGTGTAGGGACTGGTNGCCTGGCCGCTCCACTTGGTGAAGGGATCGACAAACTTGTTCGGCCCGCCGACCACGCTTAAGTTGCGATACCACTGGCCTTGGGGGTCCATCTCGGGATTCTCGCCGTAGCTGTTGGCTTCACCGGAACAGACCAACAGGGGCACCTCTCCCAAGGTGGCGCCGTGGATGCCGATGCCACCCTGGAGCAGTCCCACTCCGGCATGAAGCAGAACAGCCTGCATCCTGCCGGTGATTCGAGAGTAGCCGACGGCCATGTTCACAGCCAGCGTTTCATGCCAGCAATTTATGTAGGTGGGGCCATCTGTTTCGGTGATCTTTTGCCGGGCCAGGGCCTCCCAAACCGGAGACCATTCGGAGCCCGGAGAGGAGATGATGTAGTCTATATCCAGATTCCGGAATGCCTCCAGAATCGCTTCTCCACCGTCTTTTGCTTGCGTCAACGGAACTTCCCTCCTGATCCAATTCGGTTGCCAGGACATGCATAGTAGCGACTGCTAGTTTCTCAGGGANCGCGGTCTAATTGCAACCGGGGAGCCGATACCGGCGAGTGAGGTCACAGGGCGGGGACGATNTCATCGCACAATAGCCGCAGGCTTTCTTCCACGTTGGGACCCAATTCGGAGTACATCAACTGTTTGAATCCGTACTGCTCAGCAGTATCTCGAAGCTCGATCATCCGGTCCCGGCAGTNCTCCGGTTCCCCGGCGACGAATACTGCGTCTAACATGGCATCTGTCACCAACCCGGTGAACCGCTCTTCGGTTGCCCCCTGGCGCTCAGCTTCGTCCAAGCGGGCCACGTCTTCCGGCGCCACGCCTAAGGCCAGGATGTCCTCCGGCCCGTAGCCTCGCCGGCTCAGGTTCAACAATCTCCGTCCGGCGGTGGGTCTGGCGAATGCCCGGGCGGCCTCTTTGTCCCTTGATACCGAAAGCTTTATCTCGGCTATCTTGGGATAGCTTGAACTCTTGCCCGCCTTGGCGGCTCCCTCTTCGAATTTACTTAACACGGCCGGTAGATGTCCCGCCCCGGAAATGGCTTTGAACTCGCCGCCCACAATGAGGCCGTCCATGAATTCCCCGCCCACGGCCAGGNCCAAGGGTCCGTTTCCACCGCAATACAAGCGGATCGGTGTCTTGGGAGCAAAGTTCAAATTAAACGACGCAGTGGGATTGAAGTTGAAGTANTCGGCCAATGCCGGATAGTCGCCGAAACACACCGCTTCCCCGGCCAGCAGGAGTGCCAGGCTCTGGGCCATCTCCCGTGCCATGGTGNGTGGCTTGGGCGTTTTGACGAAATTCGGGGTGTTCCCGTTCCCTCTGGCGATGCCTATGCTCAACTCGTCCCCGTCCATTATTTCGCTGATGGCCGCGACCGAGTCGGCCACATCCACCGGGTTGCGGAAGTATTGGACGGTAACCGCTGTGCCCAGATTGATGGGGATGTTAGCGGCGAAACCGGCCAGGACCACGAAAGCGTTGCGGCTTCGCAGGTTGTCGGTAACCCAGAGCTGTTTCACACCGGCGGCTTTGGCCACTTTCCCCAGGTTGATAAGTTCGGGAAGCGAAACGTGGGCGTAGGTTGGCAGATGGAATTGANTGCCTGTTTCGATGGAAGCCATCTATCTCGGTTCCTTTCCAGCGGTTCGGACNGCGTCGATGCCGTCAGAGTTCCCTCGTGGGTCCGGCCGGATNCTACCACATCTGATGAACCGGCCATAAACCTTCGCCGGTTAGCCCGGTCAGGGCCTTCAAGATCCGTTGCTGTGGTACGATTTGGCCGCAAAACCAAGTGAGGGAGGCGCGATCATGCCGTTCGGAGGGAATGATTGGCTGGCGTTAACGCGGGAAGAGACCTTGGAACCGGATATGCCCATCTGCGACCCGCATCACCATTTCTGGGACTTCCGCACCGTGCGTATTCCGTATCAGAGGTATCTTCTCCACGAGCTGGCCGCCGACGTCAACAGCGGTCACAATATTCGGTCTACGGTTTTCATTGAGACTAGAGNAATGTACCGGCCCGACGGACCGGAGGAGCTACGTCCAGTGGGTGAGGTGGAGTTNGTCCAGGGTCTTGCCGCCGCCAGCGNCAGCGGTCTTTACGGCCCCACCCGGGCCGCCGCCTCCATCATCGGTCACGCCGACCTGAAGCTGGGCGAACGGGTTGAGCCCGTGTTGCAAGCCTTGCAGGCCGCCAGCCCCAACAGGTTTCGAGGGATACGTCATTCCGTTGGTTGGGANCCCCATCCGGAGGTGGAAAACCGGGAGACGGAAGGACGGTTGGCCAGCGATAATTTCCGGGCGGGTGCCAAGGTGCTGGCCCGGATGGGGCTTTCTCTGGATACAGGAACGTTCTTTCCCCAACTGCCCGAACTAGCCGAATTTGCCAGGGCCGTCCCCGATCTCACCATCGTCTTGAACCATATTGGAGGACTTATGAGAGTGGGGCCTTATGGCAATCGGGATGACGAAGTGCTGCCGGTCTGGCGCAGCGGCCTCGCCGCCGTGGCCCAATGTCCCAATGTCGTCGTCAAACTGGGNGGCATCGGACAGCCTCGCTACGGTTTCGACTGGCACGAGTGGGACCGGCCGGTGGGCTCGGAAGCGCTGGCCGAGGGTTTGGCGCCGTTCATGAACTACTGCATCGAGCAGTTCGGCCCCGACCGGTGCATGTTCGAGAGCAACTTTCCCCCGGACAAAGTGTCTTACTCCTACAATGTTCTATTCAACGCCTTCAAGCGACTGTCCAAGGGCTACTCGGACACCGAACGCGCCGCCCTATTCCACGACACCGCCGCTCGCGTCTACCGGATAGACGTTTGACCGAGAAACATTGACCTGAGCCTCTCGGGATATATTGCGTGGAGATTGATTGTGTANGACTTGATTCTTAAGGGCGGCAAGGTGGTCGACCCGGTAGATAAATAACCCTCTCCGCAGATTTGCGAACAGGGCTATTGGCGGCTAAGACCTAAAGATGGCTCCTCAGCCTATTGGTTATCTATCCTGGCGCTCTAGTTCCATGAGTCATTAAGCCTGGTCAGACNGTCGGCTTGATATTCTGGTTAAGACNGAACAGATTCGCCGGATCNTACTTGTTCTTCAGGGCCAATAGCCGTTGGTAGTTGTTGCCGTAGGCTCCCTGAATCCGGTCCGCCTCTTCCGCATCCNGGNGGTTAACATAGACCCCACCGGTGGTAAAGGGCTCTACCCGGTTAAAGAAATCACGGGTCCACTGAATGTGCATGTCCGTTTCCGAAGGGTCAGTCCATTGGGAGATGATGTCGTAGTCCCACTGGTCTTCCCGTAGCCCGAAGGAGGTCTCCTCCGCCGCTACCCGCGTGGCGGCGCCGTGGACATGGAAGAAGCCAACCATCGACATCGGTGAAAGNATGTCGGAAGCTCCGTCCACTAGAATGTCGATCACCTCGTCTCCCAGGTTTTTAATGAAACTANACTTCCAATATCGCTGGACTTCACCATAAGGGAAGGCGCCATCGATCATGGAGTTGAGATCGCAATAGGACATTGGCCCGACAGTGTCCGCAACCGGCGACCCAAATTTGCGGACCGGTTCTACCAGCCTTTCCCCCTCTGCAATGTCACCGATATAGTTGAGCAAGACGGCGACCACCGGGTCACCTTCTGGTGAGGTCATCAGTGCCNCCCATGCCGTCAGTTCGTCCGGGCATGTTCTGGCGAANTCCCGATAAAACCGGAGGACCTCTTTGGCTTTAGACATCGGGTAGATGACCATTCCGCCTAGCACTGTTGGGCCAACCGGATAAAGCTGAAACTCGAAGGACGTCACTATCCCAAAGTTGCCGCCGCCGCCACGGAGACCCTAGAAGAGGTCCGGGTTTTCGGTGGGACTGGCNGTCAGGAACTTTCCNTCGGCGGTAACGATANCGGCCGACAACAAAGTGTCACAGGNCAAGCCGTGCTTGCCCATAAGCNACCCCAANCCACCGCCAAGGGAAAGTCCGGAGATGCCCGTGGTAGAAACAACGCCGCCGGTGCTGGCCANGCCAAAGGCTTGAGTCTCGTGGTTGTATTCGCCCCAAGTTAGGCCAGCCTCGGCTCGCGCCGTGCTTTTGGCTANATCGACATGTACGCTCTTCNTCTGGGACAGGTCGATGACTATGCCCCCATCGTTCACGGCATACCCGGTGATGTTGTGGCCGCCGCCCCGGACGGAAACCAGCAAATGATTGTCGCGGGCGAAATTAACAGCCTGGATAACATCGGCGACCCCCGCGCACCGCGCTATAAGGGCCGGTCTCCGGTCGATCATTCCATTCCATACGATGCGAGCGTCATCGTATCCTGCATCGCCGGGTTGCAGCAGAGGGCCGCATAGGCTGGTTTGAAATTCTTCGACCAGCGCTTCGGTGAGTACGGTGTTTGCTCCAGTATTGGTGATAACCTGCAGGTCTACCACGATATTGCTCCTTATCCACTGGATTTAGCATCGGTCAATCCGGGACTCGTCTCAACGAGATGCATGCTACACGTGGTTCCAGTCCGAAGCAATTTATTTGCTGGAAAGGGACAACTCTTTGGTTAGCCGGTTGAAGCCGTTCTAACTGTCGTTGGATCCTATCGGAAGCCATAATGGGGGAATATTAATACCGGCAACTAGAATACGTCCAGTCGATCAATCGCGATCTCGACAAGGACCTATGCCCACTAGCCACGAAAAGGTATAGAATTAGGCGGCCCAATTCTGGCATTTTGGTGGGACCGTGCCTTTCAAGGCCGCTCAGTTGGGATGGTGAAAACTGATTCGCGGCTATCAATCCCATCTTGATTGACGACCTGATCCCAGTGGCCTTCCCTGGGTCAGTCACACATCCGCCGCTAAATCCACGGCAGACCGCTCTGGAATATTGCTGACTTGGGCAGACTGCGCCGAGAATAGCTGGCGCTGACAAAATCCTAAAGGAGACTCTTCATGCGTATTGCCGTGCCCGACCTTATCTCCAACTCCTACTTCCCAGCCGTGGCCGCCATAGAATTGGGCTACTTTAAAGCTGAGGGGTTGGACGCGGAATTGCGCCACGTTTTCCCTATACCCAGAGCGATGGCGGCGTTACGGGATGGAGAAGTGGACTTTGTGGCAGGGCCGGCCCATGCCGCGTTGACGGCGTTCCCGGAATGGCAGGGCGCAAAGCTGGTCGCCGCATTGGCCCAGCAGACCTTCTGGTTGCTGGTCGTTAGGTCGGATTTGGATGTGGAACCCGGCGACGTTCAGGGGGTTAAAGGGCTGCGCATCGGGGCTGCTCCCGGACCGGAGTTGGCCTTTCGGCATCTCTTGAGCGAAGCGGGTATAGACCCGATGGGAGACGGTGTGGAATTGGGCCCGGTCCCCGGTGCGGACGGTGCGGACGTTTCGTTCGGCGTTCATGCCGCGGGCGTATTGGAGAGGGGCGAGATCGACGGATTTTGGGCGAACGCTATGGGCTGTGAAGTGGCGGTTCGCAGCGGGGCGGGTAAGGTTATCCTTGATGTCCGGCGGGGTATCGGCCCAGCCTCAGCCACCGGCTATACCTTCGCGGCGCTGGTAACATCGGACGCCAATGTGGATAAAGACCCTGGGGCGGTGGCTGGAGCAGTGCGGGGGATCGTGAATGTGCAGAACGCTCTACGAGAAGAGCCTTCCCGGGCCACGGAGGTGGGGCGCCGTTTGTTTCCCGCTGCCGAAGCGGAAATCATAGCGGCGCTGATCGAGCGGGACGCGCCATTTTATGACCCGTCGATCGCTGAGGATGCCGTGGAAAGCATGAACCGATTCGCGCAAGCGACCGGGCTTCTCTCTGGTCCGGTCGCTTACGATCAGGTGGTGGCTACCCAGTTTCGTGACTTGTGGTCTCAGTAGACCGTTAGCCGTTGAGAGTTCTGGCGGCCGGGTCCTTCGACGGGCTCGGGACGAACGAATGGATGAAAGTTGTCCGTTCGGGGTGAGCTTGTCGAACCGCTTTTTGCAAAGCCTTGGAACCAAATTGCTCTGGTAGACCGTTTCTTAAATTTCCCGGTCATGCCGGGGGTGTAGAATCGGGACGCCATCGGAACTTGACAGGCCTCGTAGGCGTGAGTAAGAAAGGCGAAAACCTCAAGGAGGGAATGAGGAATGTCGATAGACAACACACGGTACGAATTCTCCGCGATCACGCAACGCCCCCCTTTTCGATGGCCAAACGGGGAGAGGCTGGCAGTCTGGGTCTGCTACAACGTTGAGCACTTCAAGATTGACGTGCCGGCCACGTCCCTAACCGAAGGCCTGGCTCACCTCAGGCCCGACGTCATCAACTACGCGTGGCGAGATTATGGCCTGCGGGTGGGGATGTGGCGGCTTTTCGAGATGATGGAACGCCTGGGGATTAAAGGGTCGTCGACGCTGAACGGGGAGGTCTGCATTCATGAGAAACCCGTGGTCGACGAGATGGCCAGGTTGGGCTGGCCCATATTGGGCCACGGCATGACCAATTCCCAGCAGCTGACCAATCTGCCGGAAGATGAAGAACGCAATGTGATCTTCGACACACTGGATATCATTGAGCGTACAACGGGTAAGCGGCCCATCGGATGGCTGGGTCCGGGCTTGGCGGAGAGCTTCGTGACGCCGGAGCTTTTGGTGGAGGCAGGAGTGAAGTACCTATGCGACTGGGTATGCGACGACCAGCCCTTCCAGATTAAAGTAAAAACCGGAAAGCTGGCGTCCATCCCTTACACCCAGCACATCAACGACATCGGCATGATTCTGAGTTCCAAGCGGTCCGACCAAGAGTTCTACCAGGAGATCTGCGACCAGTTCGACGTTCTCTACCGGGAGGGAGCTACCATACCCCGAACCATGGCCATCGCCCTGCATCCGTTTCTGGTGGGAGTGCCCCACCGGTCCAAGTATTTAGAGCAGGCCCTGTCCTACATAGCGGGCCACCGGGATGTCTGGATGTGCACCGGCGACGATATCTACAACTGGTACGCGTCGGAGTACGGCGGGTGATATTGGTGATGGGCATATAACGGGATACGATACAATTTACAATAAGGTCATTGCGGACCGGCTCCGCGGGAAATGTCGACAATTTCCGCTGACGGAGGATAATTAGGCGAAAGCCCTCTGGTTAGCGGAATCCTCAGAAGCGGTGGGCTGCTTTGGGGTAGCGGAATAATTGTTCGAGGAGGGAGCATGATGTCCAACTGTGATTCGTGTGGCTCCGAGTAACATGGAGAAACCGGATATTGCTCATCTTGCGGTACCTCACCCCATCCTTTCCATAGCGCCGTGCAGCTACCGTCGCCCATCCCGTGGGGCGAATTCAGACGGGCGGTCAAAAGGACTGCCATTGGCATCGGCGCTATCATTGGCCTATTAATTATTGTCGCGATCGTAGCGGATTTCCCCCAAGCACTTGGGAGCGCGATCGCGGCAACTCAACCTGCCACATCCAACTTAATTCAGCCCAAGATCGAAGCGGAGACGGTTTCTTTGGATGAACTCTTCCGGGCCAACGAGCGGCGCATCCGCGACGCCGTTGATGCAAGAGCGAAGATTAATCAGCCTATAAATGCGGCCGAAAACGCCGTTGAAATCAGCGGCAAGGCAGCTCCGTCAGAAGAGCGTCTGCTCCATAATCTCCCCGCGAAACAACTGGCAGAAGGACCAGTGAAGTATTGACTGTTTGACTAATGGCGTTCAGTGGAACCGCCATACTTCTCATCACACAAGGCGCCTTCCCGGGTTCTGGTAGGTCCGGAATAGGAGTGACGACAATGCTCAGCATCTCCAATTCGGACAGCCTTACGCGAAGAGCCGCCCTCTTCGCCTGTTTGTTCTTGTGGGAACAACGGGACAACCAAAAACTATCCACACTGGATTAACCCCGGTCAGGAAGTCGGCCGCGTTTCAATCCGTGACTAATGGCCCTATGACGCGGTGGAATTTCCTTCGTGGCGGCGGATAGTATTATGGTTCGGCCTGAAGGGGGCCAGTGTAAGAGGTAATCTACAAAGAAAAATGGGGCGAAAGATGGGGAGTCTAAGACCGGTTCGTGGGCCCAACACCTTGTTCATGTAGGGTCTTAAAAACAGTCACCGTCCGAAACATCGGACGGTGACTGTGCTTGAAGCCTCTGCTTTAGGAACGTTACTTGGTCAAAAGCAGTTCTCGGGCGTCTCCCAGAAGCTCCTCATCGGTTCGGTCCAAGTCGATCAGGTCCCCGTGGGGCTGGGGCACCGGGAAACCGGTCCGGTAGTAGACTTCGACCCGGTTGCCTTCAGGGTCGAAGAAGTACATGCCGAAGGCGTTTCCGTGGCTGACGATTCTCTCGATCTTGATATTCTCGGCTTCCAGCGACTTCTTGTAGCCGCGCAGATCGTCGATGGTGGGAACGTGGAAGGAGATCTGCTGAATCACCTTGGCATCTTCCGACGTGACCCGGCCTTTCATCAGAACGAATTCGTGGTGCTCGGCCACCGGGTCGGCGCTCATAAACACCATCCCCCGGTTCTCCAAGTCCTCATCGGCTATCTGTAGGCCCAAGACTCTGCTGTAGAAATCACGTTGCTTAGCTAAATCTTCGGCATATATCCCTACGTGACCAAGTCCAGTTATCTGCGGCATAGTATGCATCCTCTCCGGCGTTGATTTGGATCCTTCATTCTGAACGGTATTGTAACATCCGACCCGGCGAAACCGGTAGCGGTAATACGAAATGATAGCGAGGCCGCCGGCCGCTCCGTAGCCCACACAATCCTAGGCGCCGGCGACCAAGCAGAGTCCGATTTCCAACGCGCGGTTGAATAGGGGATTTAAAGCAGCGACCCGCTCAGGCAAGAGATAGACCAACGCAGATTACAGCGATAGGCTATCGTTACGGGTGTGATTGCCGTACTGATTGCAAGTTCCTCTCGATTACTTCGTCTGTCGGTCGGGTTCTTGTAAAGACGTCTTGACCGACATGAGTTGCGTACCAATTCATGTCCGGGTTAGATTCAACGGTGAGCAACCAAAAGGCATTGATCTGGTCCACGCCGTTTATGGTTTGTGCTTGANCAGACCAAGCGGTAACCGATTTACAGACTGACCCNCTGTTGTTCCAGGAGACAACNAACCCTAACGTGTCTCCACCAATGTCCGTGGCACTACGGCCCGTAATTCGAAATACTCCCCTGGCACAAGCGGTCGCGGAAACGGCGGTCCTATAATCGCCTGAAAATTGACCTCGGGAAACTGGTCTTAGAACCATTGTTGATCCTAACTCGTTGNACCAAGTGCCTTGTATGTCCATTGTCGTTCTCCTTAATATGTCCGATTCCCTCAAATTTGATCGAGATACGAGGAAGTTCCGTAGACTGGGGAACTTGGCGCGCATAACAAGCCAAGTCTTGATAACCGCCTCTATCGCAGCTTCCTGTACGGGTAACCCTGGGCTGTAATGTTGTCCCCGGCGCCTTGTCTGATGACCGATCCATCAATGTTCCTAGGAAAAACCTATTGCCAATGCAGTCCAGCCGGAGAGTTCCTTTTCCACGATACGATGTATGAAGAACTCCTGGCAGCGTCAGAGTTTGTAGCCTCCTATTTTCCAGAGTTTTCTTCCCGCTGACCGATGTGGCAAGTCCTAAGGCGCGAGATTTATCTCCGGATTCGGACCTCTTGTTCAGGCAACCCTTTTTCGATCACGTATGCGGCTGCTTCGAGCGTGTCGGTTGCAGACCAGCCGGCTATCCCCCACACAACGCGGTCTTTTCCGCCGGACTGGNAGCTACCGTCACGTTTGATAAGTATGTGTCCTTCGTCAGACTCCGATAAACCATCTCCAAACACCAGTTTGTAAATCGGATTTGCATACTGGCCGCCTACCAACACCCAGTTAGCATATGTACTCAATTCGGCATCAGAACAAACATGAATCAACGGCCAATCGNAAGCCTTACTAACGGTGACCGCGTTTCGCCGGTCGCCGTCAGAACAATACTGTACTGCGGTTGTAGACGGTAAATCCGTAGGTTGTAAGGTGCGTGTTGGGGTGGGATTACTCTTGGTGGCTTGCAGAACTTTTGCCGGAGACGGCTTTGAAGTATCCCGATTCCCGGAATCACTGGCCTGGCATCCTAGGATTAACACGGCGGTAACCGTCAAAAACAGCAACAAGAATGGCCCACGAATTGGCTCCATGTAACCTCCTATTGGACCTCTAACGAATCTTGCCTAACTAGATCGTCGGTCTTAACCCATTGCTTGGACCAGGGCAAAAACGCCTCGATTGAATAAGAAATCCGGTAGTGTCCAACTTCCAGTCTGGGGAATTCGACCGTCAAAGGAGCGGCGGTGTTGCCTTCCAACAATATTTCCTCTGATAGGGCATCAGCGAGCAGGTACTTCTCGGCGGCTTTTATCTGAAGATTGGCCCTCGTCTCCCATCCGTTGGGTGAAGGATTAGCGACTTCAACCGAAGCGAGGATACTGTCCCTCCTCTTNATCCTGTTAGGCAAGGGAGAGACCGTTCTGAAATAAGGCATCTTCCTCTCGACCAGGGCCTTCGTCACTACACTTGGTTCTACCTTGATTTGATCAGATNCCCACCAAGACCCATCCCGGCCGGGGGAGTAGAATTCGACGTTATACTGTCCGGGTCTGAGATTCTCCCATAACTTCGTGCATCCTTGTGAGTCTGTAGTCTTAGGTCCGATGTACGTCCAATCTTCGGTATACAGCACTAAGGTCGCTGGATTCGCTGGGATACTACCGACACCGATAGCGCACACTCGCAAGTGCCCGGGCACATCAGATTTGCCGGACCGAAGTACCCAGGTCTGAGCTGCAATAGATATGAGCACGAGCCCGACGATGAATGCCAGGCGGAAGAATTTCCGAATGCGCGATTGCCAGAATTGCTCAAAAGGCGATTTCAGCGCTTCGAGTATCAGCCCGATCGCTACGCCGCCAACTATCAGCGACAACCCGTTGAGCCACGTCAACATTCCAACTCGTCAGCCGATTCGAGAATGGCCTTGGCAAAGGTTTTGTCCGGGTGAATTCCGAACCCAAGGGAAGTGGAAAACATTTTCAACCCGATGGTTAGCGAACGTTTCATCTGAAATCCCACGAAACCTAAGCTATTCATACATCGCTTCCACCTCTTGCCAGCTTAAATAGCGGAACCGGAAACGCCATCATGTCTGACAATACGGAGAACTGGTCACCGTTCGGTCACCAGCCCTGACACCCTCCCCTTGCCCCCCTTGTGTGACCTTCCTCTAGACTCCGGCCCTTATCCCCCAACGAGGAGGCCCACCATGCCCAAGAAGGCCAAGACCACTACTGAACCGCGTCCGCGAGCCAAGGTCCAGAAAGATGAAGAGTTTAGGCCGGTTCCCGTGTCATTGGAAGTGACGACACCGGCGGTTGAGTCCGTAGACGACCAAGTAGACGAAGAGGCGGACCGGTGGGAGCAGGAGCCGGTGTTAGGGATGCACTATCAGGTTACTCTGGCGGACACGCGGGAGTTGGACTCATGCAGGAAATTAGAGAACAGTTTTAGCTCCGCCCCTACCCGGTAACCCCCCGCGAACGGTATTGCAGTCCTTCGGCAAGGTGGGCGGCGTCTAGGTCGGCGAAGGTTCGGGGAACATTCGGGATTAGGCGCAACCGCTGGCGGAACTCGATGAACACTCACGTTGAGTCCGATGGCGCCGCAGGCCCCGGTTTCTCAGCGGCATCAATAATACGGGTAACCGTGCGAATCAAGCAGCGACATTTTGTGGCCCATTTAGAATCCAGCAGTGACCTCAACGCTATCCAATATCGTTGGGCTGTGGAGTGGGTGCTTGAATCGGGCCAGGACAGGATATTGGGAGTTGGTAACGGCGCTCAGCTATTTAGAAGATTGGGGCGTAAACGCGGGCCCGTACCGGGATAAGAGGATGTACTCGTTTCTAAAAAGGCCATATCGGCGAACAATTCGAATACGAGCACTCAGACGCGTACGGTATCATCAAAACTGAGGTAGTATTGGGCAGTCCGAATCGTATTGCTATGAAAAAGGGGATTTCATGGGTGTAATGCAAAGGGCGAGCAAATGGTTCGATCTATGGCGGTTTAAAACCGGTTTGGTTATCTTAGGAATGATCGTCATAGCCGTCATAGTCCTTTTGGTCACCTGCAACCTCACAAGTTTCTATAGCTGGCTCATCGGGTGGAGCACCGGGGGTGAAACATGGACGGACATCATGCGCAATGACCCCTGGATATTCTGGGGATTCGCGCTTGTGGTCTTTGTCGGCTTATTCTTATTTCCGCCGTGGGCAGTGGGACGGCTATACGTCATAGCCTGCGTGTTCACCTTGGGTTTTTTAGGCGGACACGTCTTCTGGTAACTCCACTAGGCGGCGGCAACTAGGCCGGAGTCTTGGGCCGGCACCTCGTCTGCGAGATCCTCGTATTCCACCCTCGGAGCCTCCACGAACACGTTGAAACGGTCCAGATGCGCAGCGCTGACCCATTTTTGATAGCGGCTGACGGCGGAGGAGCACTTGTATTCGTTCTTTGGGTCGCTGAAAAACCCGAATGGACATCTATGAAGAACTAAACTACAACATCGTATCTCGGACGATTGAGATCCCCACAGGCCGCAGCCTAGGCGTAAAGCCGTGACTTTTCGCACGGCTTCCCCTGCGGAGCGGAAGGCGCTGTGATGACCGCCAACGTGTTCCTTCGAGCGATGTGGGGCGAGCCCATCGGCGGGTGGGTCCAGATATGGACTCTCCAGACCAAACGGTCCACCGGTTTCAGTCACCTTTCCGGGGTAGACCGGTTTATCGGGGTACATGCGAACCAGGACTGGTACACCGGCGTAGGTCTGGCCGTCCAACCCTGCCGTCCTCGAGAGCGGGTCAAGTCGACCGAGGTAATCGCCATCGCCGGACTGTGGGCTGATGTCGACTACTCTCACCCGGTTCAGCAGAAGCCGAACTTGCCCCGGTCTGGCAAGCCTGTATTGAACCTTTCCACCGAAGGATGGCGGGCTCAACGATATCGGTAGAATCAAATTCGGTGTACGTCAATCGATGGATGGCATAAGTCCCCTTGGAAATGTTCTCAGCTACGCAAGGTCAGAACTGCTACCTCAGCGCTAATACCGAATCTCGCAGGAATAAGCGAAACTCCGATACCTGTGGTAACGAATAGTTTAGCCGCCCCTATCTCGTACAACCCCAAGGGAAAGCGAGTCAAAATGCGAGCCAGGGAACGGATGCGCGCTGCCCAAGGCACGGCGATCTGGCCGCCGTGAGTATGGCCCGCTAACGTGGGATTTACTCCCTCCCTGGCCGCGATGATGAACGACTCTGGATGATACCGGGAATTTACGACAGGCGGTTCAGTGGAGATTAACTCTAGATATGTCCGCCCACAACGTCACTTCTTCTCAGCCCACCCATGATTGCAACCGCAAAGGGTCCCTTTTACACCGTCACGAGACTCACTTATTGGGTAGAAGAGCATCACAATATGGCAAGCTCCTCTTGTGCGGGCCAACCCACGAATCAAGACGAGCACAATCTCTTGACAGCATCTCGTTGGGTTCCTTAAGATATCGTTGTCCGTTGATGCACAGCAAATCCATGTTTGAAGGTAGGGTGGTCTTTTGGCATGCAGCACCTATACACGGCGCTAGATAGAGATGCTTCAATTTTAGTTGACAAGTTTGGCCAAAGAGGGGTCACTTTCGACGACGTTCTTCTTGTTCCCGCATACTCGGACGTGCTTCCATCGGAGGTATCCACCACAACGTCGCTCACCCGCTCTATCAAGCTGAACATCCCGATTATGAGTGCTGCAATGGATTCCGTGACCGAGGCCCGCATGGCGATCGCAATAGCACGGGAGGGCGGCATCGGTGTGATTCATCGCAACCTTCCAATCGACGTACAAGCCAGCGAGGTCGATAAGGTCAAGCGCTCTGAGAGCGGCGTCATCACCAATCCCATCACGTTGCCGCCGACCGCCAGATTAAGTGAGGCGGCCGAGATAATGCAGCGTTACCACATATCAGGGGTCCCGATTACAGACTCAGACGGGAAACTCGTTGGTATTTTGACGAATCGTGACATCAGGTTTGAAGAGGACTACTCGAAACTGGTGGGACACTTGATGACCACAGATGATCTTGTAACGGCCCCTGTGGGCACATCCCTAGATGATGCTAAGACCATCCTTCACCAACATAGAATCGAGAAGCTTCCCTTGGTTGACCAGAATTTCCATCTACAAGGCCTTATCACAATCAAAGATATCGAGAAGCCGCTGATGTACCCCTTCGCAACCAAAGACGAAAAGGGGCGCCTGCGCGTTGCCGCCGCGTTGGGTCCCGGTGACGACTTATGGGAAAGGGCGCATGCGATTGTCGATGCTGAAGTCGATGTATTGGTTATTGATACAGCCCATGGGCATTCCCGGAGAGTAATCGCCGCATTGGAAGGACTAAAAGAACGATTTGGAGACTCGGTCCCTGTAATCGTAGGTAATGTGGCAACGCGAGAGGGCACCATAGCCTTAGCCGAAGCGGGGGCTGATGCGATTAAAGTAGGCCTTGGGCCTGCAAGTATCTGCACCTCTCGAGTGGTAGCTGGTGTAGGCGTGCCACAGCTTTCGGCCATATCTAACTGCCGTGAGGTGGCTCAGAGTTATGGAATCCCCATAATCGGTGATGGAGGAATCAGGTACTCAGGGGACATCGTTAAAGCTATTGCAGCAGGCGCCGACACCATTATGACCGGCAGCTTATTTGCTGGTGCCGACGAGAGCCCTGGAGCTATTGAATTACAACAGGGTCGCAGATACAAGGTATACCGAGGAATGGGATCGCTGAATGCCATGGCACTGGGTAGCCGGGACCGCTACGACCCAACGGAAGGTAAAAAGTTGGTTCCCGAGGGCATAGAAGCTCGTGTGCCCCACGCCGGTCCGGTATCCGAGATTGTAGCCCAGCTTATCGGTGGCTTGCAGGCTGGCATGGGCTATTGTGGCACCAAGAATATTGCCGAACTTCAAACGCAAGGTGAATTCATACAAGTCACACAATCTGGTGTGCGTGAAAGCCATCCCCACGACATCCATGATGCGGTAGACGCCCCCAACTATCGTTTTCAGTAGGATAAACCAGCCCCGCCGTCTCTACAGACCGATAGGCGAAACATCATCTACTTTGTTCGACAGCTGATAAGCCTTCGCTACAATTGCGTCCTCAACAGGTATATCGCATCACGTGGCCCTAGCTACGAGCACCAATTCATAAAGCGCTTGAAAAATCTCGGAGTGATCTTTGTCACTCCTTAGTCCGCCAGCGAAAACAACCTGGTGACGGTCCAACAACTCTTCGCAGAACTCATGTACCCGTCGCGAGTACGATTCGGAGTCTTCCGAACCGAGCGCAGAAGCATGAAGCAAGCTTCGGGCGTTCCGAAAAGCTTCGGTCTCAGCTCCGGAACGTAGACGCATGCCCCTAAGTTCTTCTTCCCTTTGAATTGATGCACCCGAGGAGGAAGCGCGGGCGTTTTGGGAGCCGGAGCCGGTGTTCAAGATGCGCTACCGGGTGTCGTTGGAGGATGGGCGGGAGATTGGCGTTTCCCGGAAAATGCGGACTCGGGTTCGATTACCCCTAGCCGACGAACCCCCTTGACCGGTACTGCAGGGCCTCGGCAAGGTGGGCTACCCCGATGTCTTGGGCGGTGTCTAGATCGGCGATGGTGCGGGAGACTTTTAGGATGCGGTGGAAGGCCCTGGCGGAGAGGTTCAGCCGTTGGGTTGCCGCTTGCAATAGGGCCTTGGCGCTTTCATCTAGGGGGCACGATTTCCAGACTTCCGCGGGGCCCATCTCCGAGTTGCACAGGAACCCGTTGTCCTTGAACCGCTCCCGCTGAATCTCCCGGGCCTGCTCCACCCTTTGCCGGGCGTGGCTGGAGTCTTGGGCCGGGGCTTCGTCCACCAACCTCTCGTATTCCACCGGCGGGACCTCCACGAACACGTCGATGCGGTCCAAGAGTGGCCCACTGACCCGCTTTTGGTAGCGGGTGACGGCGGAGGAGGAGCAAGTGCATTCCTTCTTTGGGTCGCTAAAGAACCCGCATGGGCACGGATTCATGGCGCTGACCAGCATGAAGCTGGCCGGGTAGGTCACCGTGCCGGAAACCCGGCTGATGGTTACCACCTTGTCCTCCAGAGGCTGGCGTAGCGATTCCAAAGAGGTGTGGCTGAACTCGGGAAGCTCGTCTAGGAAGAGCACGCCCCGGTGGCTTAGCGTAATCTCGCCGGGTCTGATGTTGCGTCCGCCCCCCACCAGTCCGGCGTTGGAGATTGTGTAATGGGGAGAGCGGAAGGGGCGTTGGAGCATCAACGGACTGTCGGCCGGCAGAGCGCCGCTGACGCTGTAGATCTTGGTTACTTCCAAGGCTTCTTCCGGCGTCATCCGAGGTAATATCGACGGGAGACACCGGGCCAGCATGGTTTTGCCGCTGCCCGGCGGTCCGTTAAACAGCAAGTTGTGGAAACCGGCCGCCGCTACTTCTAGGGTTCTCTTGGCGTGATCCTGGCCTTTGACGTCGGCCAGATTCATGGCGTCGGGAGGACTCCAGCCATCGTCTGAGGGCATGCCCGCCGTTGGCAACGGGGAAATCAGGGTCTCTCCCCGGAAGTGCTCGATCAACAAGGAAAGGCTGTGGACTGGGTACACCGCCACGCCGTCCACCAAGGCAGCCTCGGCAGCGTCCACCGCGGGTACATACGCCCGGGTATAACCCTGATCTTGACCACCGACACCATCGCCAGGATCCCGGTGGTGTGACGCAGACTGCCGTCCAGGGAAAGCTCGCCCAGGAACACCGCGCCCTCATCGGGTAGATCCACTTGACCGGAACTGGCCATGATGCCGACGGCCATCGGCAGGTCGTACGCCGGCCCAGCCTTTTTCAGGTCGGCCGGGGCTAGGTTGACCGTGATACGGCGCAGAGGAAATTCGCAGCCGCTGTTTCGCAGTGCCGCCCGCACCCGCTCCTTGGCTTCTTGCACCGCAGTGTCGGGCAGGCCCACGATGTTCATCGCAGGTACACAAAACTGAATTCATAGTAAACATAGCGGAAGTCAACTATTGAACCGAACTATCAGTCGCAGCTGAGGTAGACCAACACTATTCGCCGATAGTGTGCGTTGACCAAGATTAGGAATGAACGTGTCGGGAAGGAGGTGATTCCTTCTCGGAAAACTCTGACCATACTCTGGACGGGGAGATGGACTAGAGTCGAACTCCCCAGCAACTAAATTATTCAGACAGGCTTAAAGACACCTCCAGTATAGCTTGGTTGTTGAAGGCTGCCTAAAAGAGGCTTTCAACAACAGAGC
>PAJQ01000007.1 GCA_002710215.1 Chloroflexota bacterium
GAGGAAATAGCCGTTCCTTATCTCTCCAAGACTCTCGGCCGGCCCGTGAAGTGGGTGGAGGACCGCCAGGAGAACATGGTCTCGTTCCACGGCCGGGGACACACCGCAGAGGTGGAAGCGGCAGTGACAAACGACGGCGTTATTCTTGGGGTGCGCGTGCGGATCTACGTGGACCTGGGCGCCTACTTCTACCTCTCCACACCAGCGGCCCCCACCCTGGCCAGCGAACGCCTGGTTGGGCCTTACAAAACTCCGGCCATGAGCGTCGATGTCTTGGGGGTCATTACCAACAAGGCCCCCACCGGAGCCTATCGGGGCGCGGGCGGACCCGAGGCCGCGTTTTGCATGGAGCGCACGGTGGACTTGATCGCCCAGGAGTTGGGTATGGACCCTGCTGACGTCCGCCGCAAGAACCTGATTGGGCCGGACGCTTTTCCCTACCATACGCCGACCGGTGTCACCTACGATTCAGGTGACTACGAGAAGGTGTTCGACCGGGCCTTGGAACTGGCGGAATATCCCGCATGGCGCGAACGGTCTAACCAAGCGAACCAACCCAATGCGCCCCTGATCGGCGTGGGCTTGGCCGCTGTTACCAAAGGATCGGGGGCCCATGGCGCCCGCCGCACCGACCACGCTCGCGTTGTCATCAATCAAGCGGGCTTGGTATCGGTCTACAGCGGTGTTTCGCCCCACGGCCAAGGAACCGAGACAACTTTCACCCAGATCGTATCCGATGAGCTTGGGGTAACCCCGGCCGACGTGGAGATGTTCCACAGCGACACGCTACTTTTTCCCACCGGCGGCGGCACCGGCGCAAGCAGAGGGATAACCGTCGGCGGTTCCACGGTCTATACCGTGCTTCAAGTCGCTCGCGAGAAGCTGGTCCGGATCGCCGCCCACTTGTTGGAGTGTCCGCCCGCCGATGTTGCGATGCGAGAGGGGCGGATATTCCGGAAGGCCACTCCATCGTCCAGCATCCCTTTTTCACAAGTGGCCGCCGCAGCATACAACGAAGAGTTGTTGCCACCCGATGTCGAACCGGGGCTGGAGTTCAACGCAGCCTATACCCTGCCGGACAATCCGTACGCCTTTGGGACGCACGTGGCGGTAGTTGAGGTTGACCGGGATAACGGTGCGGTGAAAATCCTGAAATACGTTGCGGTGCACGATGCCGGCCGTATCCTGAATCCTCTGTTGGCGGAAGGCCAGGTCCACGGCGCGTTCGCCCAAGGGCTGGGCCAAGCGCTGATGGAAGGGATGGAGTTCACCCCCGAAGGCCAGCCGTTAACCGGCAGCTTTATGGACTATGCCATGCCCAAAGCTCAGGACATTCCGGACTTGACCTTGGACACGCTGGAGACCCTGTCCCCGTTGAATCCGCTGGGAGCGAAGGGGATCGGCGAGTTGCCCACCGTGGCGGCGCCGGCGGCCATCACCAACGCGGTGATGGACGCTCTGTACAGTACCGGCGTGCGCCACATAGACACGCCCCTGACCCCGGAGAAGATATGGCGGGCGATCAACCGGTAGCCAGCATCTCGTCGGTGCTAAACCTGGGGGAGAGTAGTTGAGGGCCATCAGCAGTCACCAGAAACATGTCCTGCAGGTGCCAGAAGCCCACGTGGGGTTCAAGGGCTAATACCATCCCCTCTTCCAGTTCCTGATGGCACGTGGGGACGATGTATGGTTCCTGCTGATGCCACCAAGCGCCCACGCTATGTCCAACCAAGGAAATTCGGTCCTGGTAACCGGCCTCTTGAAACTTCCCCGAGGCGAACCGGTGGATGTCGCTGGCCTTGGCGCCGACTTGGCATTGATCGACGGTCATTCGGTAGATGTCGCGCATCAGCCGGTAAGTATCCCTCTGTTCCTGGGTGGGCTGGCCAACCACGACGGTGCGGGACTGATGGCCGGGGTATCCCTGGTAATAGGCCACGTAATCGTTCCGGATAATGTCCCCCCGCTGGAACGCAAAGTCGCTCTCGCCCCCGTAGGCCACGGTGTTCCGGCTGCTATTCAGGATGCCGTGGGCCCATTGGGCGCCCCTTTGCACGCAACTGGCAACGATGAGGCTATGGACTTCCCGCTCGGTGTGACCTTCCCTCACGGTGGGAAAGATTTCCAGATAGGCTTCGTCTAGGATCAGCGCTCCTTCCCGCAGAAGCTCGACTTCGCCCGTGGTCTTGATCCAGCGGACTTGGTCCAGCATTTCGGTGCAATCGAGGAATTTGCCGCCGGGCAATAGACCCTCCATCTCTTCCCATCGGGCGGCGCTGACGTAAGTTTTCTCCAAGCCCACCACCTCCCGGTCCAGGCCCAGGTGCTTCAATACATCCGCCGCCTTTTGGTAGGGCGACTCGGCGTAGTCGTCGTAGACCTCGATCTTGTCCAGCCAAGAGTCCCGTCGAGCCAGGGGAGCGGCATAGTGATTCAGCACCATCACCGGCTCCCCGTGGCGCGGCCACACCAAAAGCACTTCGCGGGGAGAGTCGGGAAAGTCTAGGTGCCTTCCCAGAGTGCCCGGATAGGAGAACCCGGCCAGATAGGTGAAATTCTTGCCCGAACGAAGAATTAGGGCGGAACAGCCGGCTTGGTCCAGGAACCGGTTTAGCCGGTCGATGTTGGCGATGATAGTTCTAGGTTGATCTGCCATGGTTTTCCTCCTGGCTGGATACGCAGTAACCTAACATCGTTGGAGTGTGTTGACAATGGTTTTTGGTCTGCCCATAGTAAGTTGCAGGAGGCTGTGATTGAGGAAAGTAGATGCCGCATGAGGAATTTCACGACCCACTGGCGCCACCGGACCCGTTGCGGGACTGGTACGTCAACACCATCTGGGGCAAGCGCGTCGACGACGACGATCTCCTGTTCGAAGTAATGAGCCTGCAAGTGTTCCAAGCCGGGCTGACTTGGCGCATGATCCTGAACAAGCGAGACGGGTTCCGATCGGCGTTCGACAACTGGAGCATAAGCACCGTGGCCGGATTCGGTTCTGCGGAGGTGGAGGCGCTCCGAAACGACCCCGGAATCATCCGCAACCGACTGAAGATCCAGGCCACCGTTGAGAACGCCCGCACCGTCCTGGCCCTCCAGAGCGAGCACGGCAGTTTCTGCTACTGGTTTTACGATGTACTGGAGGGTACCGAATACCCGGCGATCCAGAAGACCCTGCGGGGCACCTTTAAGTTCATGGGTCCGGAGATTTCCCGAATGTGGCTGATGGCGTCCGGCCGCATCACCAGGGAGGAGGGGGACAAGTATAGGCCGTAAGGTCGATGATGGGTTATGCATCTAACCTGAGATCCCTGACGATTGGAACAAATCAATGGGGGACACCGTCGTAAGAGTGAAGGAACCAATTTATTCACTCAAAGGAGCACCCCCATGAAAAACCAATTTGCGGCGGTAATCGGGTTGGCCGCTATGCTTTTGCTACTGGTCGCGGTTGCTTGCACAAGTAGCGCCCCACCCCTCGCCCCCACCAAGCCGTCTGTGAGCGTGCGGCCGACTGCCGTGCCGACCAATCCCCCCGAGCCGACCACTGGAATCCAGGAGACACCAACGACGATTGAGCCCGCGGTTCCAGCGACTCCCGATGCCGTCTCTCTCACTGAGCCTGCATCCGGCCAGCCTTCCGGGCCGAGCATGGTGGAGACGTCCGCTCCGATAGAAAGCGTTACATTCGCCGTCTCGGTTCCCAATCCGCCAGCGTATACTCTGCAGATCACATCGGGAATCCCCGGCGGCTGTGTGAAGTTTTATGAGTACGAGACTCTCCAAGAGGGCAATACCATTTTCGTCAATGTGACCAACACGCAGCCTGCCCAGGCGATTCCCTGCACGGCGATTTACGCGCAGCATGAAGGTGAGGTCGTCCTCGATGGCCAGTTCACACCGGGTCAGAGCTACACCGTCGTCGTCAACGGAAAGCAGACCAACTCGTTCACGGCTCGCGACCCCCAGGGCGTTGAGATGGCGGTGGCGGAGTCACCGATTGAGCGGGTCGATGTGGTAGTCTCAGACGCCAACCCGCCGGAATACTTCCTCCAGGTCATCTCCCGACTGCCCTTGGGAAGTAGCTGTTCCAAATTTAACGGATACGACGTCTCTCGCCGGGGCGCGGGGATAATAGTTGCTACGGTGACGCATCTGGAAGTGACGGAGATCATGCCGTGCACCGACGACCTCCCCGTAGTGACGACCGAAATCTCGCTGGGGACGGGATTCACTTCCGGAGAGTCATACTGGGTGATCGTCAACGGCGAGGTAACCAACTCGTTCGTCGGCCGCGACCCGGAAGGCGGCAAGAAGGTGGTTAAGGAGTCTTCGGTCGTGAGCGTCGAGCTGGTCATCCTGGAGTCGTTCCCATCCCAGTACCGCGTCAAGGTGCTCTCCACCATGAGCGGAAGCAGTTGCTCCCAATTCAACGGTTACGATGTATCCCGCCCCTACTCCAGCACGATTCAGGTAAAGGTGACCTACCTTCTTCCCGCGGGAGAAGTGATGTGCACCAGGGATATAGCATATGCTGAGACGGACATANCCTTAGGGAGTGACTTTGTTTCCAAAGAGGAATACACAGTAGTGGTNAACGGAGTAACCGAGACTTTCAAAGCTCAATAGGCATAAGTGACAACCTGTCGTGTCGAGGAGCGTAANAACTTGGGATCTGGGACGGGCAACACCCGCACAACTGTNNTTCCGACCGCAGGGAGGAATCTCGGGATGTGTGGAAGAACCTCACCCCAGATGCTTCGCCGCTGCCGCTGGCTCAGCATGACATGTTGGGATCATCGACAGGTAGTCTCCGTTAGTCAATCCACTACAAGCAAAGTGTAAGGATATATGGAGGTGTCACCAATGATGAGAAATAGATCGCGGAAAGGCCGGGAATTCNGGAATTGAGCGGCAATGTTTTGGTCACGGTTTGGTTCGATTACACTTGCCCCCATTGCCATATCGGCCTGGGGCGGCTGGACAGCCTGTCCGGAGAAANGGCCCTCACCATCGACCGCCGTCCCTATCTGCTCCGCCCGGACGCACCTCTAAATNCCGTTTTGGCGCAAGAACGCCCTGCCCAAGCCCAGTCGCAAGTCCATGAAAAACCAGGCCGCCGTCCGCCTCTGGCGCCCCTCGGTGAAAAATCCGCGGCGGAGCCATTTTCCAGCCGGTCTTTGAGCACCGTATTGGTTCACGAGGCAACGGCGTTTGCCAGAGAGCAAGGGAGGGGTTGGGAATTCTACCTGGAAGTCGCCGGAGAGTACTGGGAGCGGGGCTCCGACTTGGGAAGCATCTATACCCTTCGCAGGTCAGCCTCCAGAGCCAGACTGGACTGGGAGTCTATGTGGCCTAAGTTGGAGTCCGGCCACTACCGTCCATGGGTATTGGAAGAGCATCGGGCAGCCGTGGAACAGGGTGTGAAGGGAGTTCCCTCCTATCTCATAGGAGGGAAAATGTACACCGGTGACGTGGAGCTTGATGCCTTGCGAGGAGCAGTTGAGGGAGCTGCTGGCTAGAGAGCCGGCGCCTTGGCGGCTAAATGAGGCGGTTTGGTCAGCAAGATCAGCCCGATGGCCGCAATCCCGAACACGGCGAGAGTTATAAAAGCGAAATGATAGCTTCCGGTGATGTCGAATACCAGGCCGGAAAACACCGCGCCGATAGCCTGCCCCAAAGAGACAAAAGGCTCGGTTACTCCCCGGATCACGCCGATGGACCGGCGTCCGAAATAGTTGGCATATGCTACCGCGGGGACGACCAGGATCCCTCCCACGGACACGCCGAATAAGGACGCAACCAGCAGCGCTTGCCATATCGTGTTGACCGACGGGAATAGAAACAGAGCCGCTACCATCACCACGGCGACAGCGGCATAACAATACCGGACGGGGACCCTCTCCACCAGCCAGCCCCAGATGAGACTGCCGATGCCGGTGAACGCCGCGTTAAAGCTGATGGATAGAGCCGAAATAGCGACACCCAGTTCCTGGTCGATAAAGTAGGCGCCCTGGTGGGTATTCGTGCCGGCCTGCATCAGAAAAAGGATTCCTGTGGCCAGAGCCAGGAGCCAAAGTGTGGGGGTCCGGAGGGCGTCTCGCAACGTCCAGTCCGGTTCTTCAGACGGCGCCGGTCCCGGGCCGGACTCATCTTCCGGCCTCCCTTGGGGTAGGTCCGGCGCTAATCCCATTGCCTCAGGGGACTGTCTGATCAATAACGAAACGGGTCCCAAGGCCGCGACCCAAACTATCGCTCCCAGAACCATCCAAGCGGCCTGCCATCCCCAGTAATGAATCACCATTCCGGCGATCAACGGGAATAGCACCATGCCCATGGAGTGGGACAGGAAGAGCATCCCGGTCGCCCGGCCCCGGCGCTGAACGAACCACCGGGACACAACCACGGAGGGACCTATCTGGAAGGAACTGGAGAACAATACCCTCCCCATTCCGAAGGCCAGGTAGAACGCGATAGGGACGGTGGCCCAAGCCAGGGAAAAAGTGGATATTCCCATGGCCAATACGCTAATCGTAAGTATCAGGCGGACACCGTATTTGTCGGAAGCCCAGCCGACGATGGGAGAAGTCACGGCGGCCACCAACCCTCCGAGACTCGCGGCGCCGGCTATCAAGGTACGGCTCCACCCCAGGTCATCGGAGATCGGGAATATGAAGACTGCCAGGGTGAGGCTGGCGGCGGCGTTGCGCACGAACATCGCGTCGCCGGCGGCAAAGAGGATCAACCAGCCGTAGTAGAACGGCGTTTTATGGGCGAGCCGGTTGATCAAACCTGTCTTATCCCGCAACTAGCTGCGGCCGATCNTGGCAACCGAAGACCGCCGAAGAGGGGCTTAGAGTTTCGGACGCTCTGCGCCCAAGTGTNTGCTGGCTGATGGGAAGCTATCGAGTTACTCACTCCAAAGGAGGCAAGTTGTATCGGTCTTCGGGGTTCAACCAACCCTTGAAGTTGGGCGTTCGTTTCTCGGCGAAGGCGCTACGTGATTCCATCAGGTCGGATTTATCACCGTGTTCGTGGAGCGCCGCCGCTAACCGGCTCAAATCTGGCGCGACTTTGGGCCGCATCTGCCGCATCATGTGAATCGTGTTGACTCGTGAAGCGGGTGGCAAAGTAAGCATATGCTCAGCCATCCCGAAGGCGGTGGGTAACAGCTCCTCCGGCTCAACCAAACGATTTATAAACCCGACCTCGTAAAGCCGCTGGGCAGTAAAGCGGAAGCCCAAGGCCATTTCCGTGGCGATTGGGTGGGGCAGGCCGGCGAAATAACCGTGGTTATAACCGCCCAGCAACCACCGTTTAGCTTCAGACACCTCGAACACCGCGCTGGGGACCGCCACCCGCAAGTCGGTACGCTCCACCAAGATGAATCCACCGCCCATGGCATACCCGTTTATGGCNGCGATAACCGGCTTGTCCAGCTCTCCATCGTTAAACGGGTTCTTNACAGGAGCTGATGCGCTTCCCGGCGCGCCACGTTCCAAAGCTTCCTTCATGTCCTCCCCGGCNCAAAAGGCCCGGCCAGTGCCGGTAAACACAGCGACCTCTAGGTCAGGGTTGTCCTTGAACTCGGTAAATGCCGCTCCCATCTCCGTTCTAAGCTCCACGCCCAAGGCATTCAAGCGCTCGGGGCGGTTCAATTGAATGAGCATGATTTGACCTTGTATATCGGTTTCCACCACTGACATGTTTGATCCTCCTTGTTATTGGGGGATAGTCCTTTGAGCGCCAATCGATCTACGGGCAAAACAGCGCATTGCGCCGGTCCGTCTCGTGGGATTAGCTCCGATCTACGAGGTAAACCCGGTTGAGCCCGGATAATCCCTTCAATTCCCTTTCCTGCCCTTCGCCGAACTGGATGTCTCCGGCGCTGTCGGTCAACTCCTTGAGCAGCAACGACACCAAAATTTCGCCCCCATCCGCGACCGAACTCACCGGTCTCATATTCCAATAGAACTCTTGTCTCTAGGAGTTGCGGGTTCAGGGGTGACATCTCCAGGCCCCGGTCGCTAGATTCACGGCCTTGTTTCCAGTCGCCTTCGAGACACGCCAGCGTGGTGACTACCATTCTAAGTCTGCGCCGGTCGCTGGCCATGATGGGAATATTACGTTGGAGACGGAAGCTTGTCCACCGGGACGGCAGTGCTTGCGACACGTGCGGTCAGTCTGGTCAAATATGGATCAAGTAGACTGGGCTAGGTCCGCCNCGATCCAGTCCGCCACCCGTTCGCCGATCATTATTGTCGTGCAGTTGGTGTTGGCTCTGATGACGTCGGGCATAACGGAAGCGTCGGCTACCCGCAGGCCCTCTATGCCGTGGACCCAACAATACTGGTCAACCACGGCCATNGGGTCGTTGCCGGGACCCATCTTGCAGGTACCGGACAGGTGTTGACCTATCCACACGTTTTCCATCATCCAGGCATCAAGCGCCTCATCTGAGGCCAGGTCTTGTTCGACGGGAGAGATCAGGCTATCGACGATGTCTCGGAAGGCTTCATGTTCCATCAATTTGATTGATATGCGCACTCCTTCTCGCATCCGCTCCCGGTCCCAGGGCTCTTCAAGATAGCGGCAATCAATGAATGGCTGAACGCCGGGATCGGTGGAAGTGAGGCGTAACTCGCCGGCGCTTGTCGCCAACTCCATCATGCAGGTGATCCTGATGCCCTCTTCGGCGAAGGGGTCGCCGCCCAGAGGCGTGGAGAAAGACGATGGGAAGAGCTGCATGTCGTTCCGGTGGTCGGAACCGGTGGCGGTATAACGCAGCAAGGCCTGCATCCTGGGAGCATCGGGGTCCAGCAGGAATTCATCTTTGACGGCGACCCGGATGGGGAGCAATGGATGATCCCGTAGGTTCTGTCCCACCCCAGGCAAGTCCTTGACCACTGGAATGCCTAGACCCCGTAGCTGGGACTCGGGCCCTACCCCGGATAGCATCAGTAATTGGGGCGAGGCGATGGCCCCGGCGCTGAGAACNATCAGACCGCTTTCCACGATGAATCGGTCTCCNCCGCTTTCCACCTCCACGCCGGTGGCTCGTTGCCCATCGAACAGGATTCGCCGGACCTGCACGTTGGGCCTGATGGTCAGGTTGATCCGGTGNCGGTTCGGGTTGATGTAGGTTAGGGCGGTACTCATCCGGACACCGTCGGGGTTGTTCATTGGGAACGGCCCCACCCCACTGGAGTCCGGGTGATTATGGTCGTAAGTCTCCGGGTAACCCGCGTCCAGGCACGCCTGGTTGAAAGCCACTTGCAGAGGAGACCAGGTTTCCCGCTTGTGTCGGCGCACGGGGATCGGGCCGTCGAATCCGTGGAAATCGTCNCGTACATCCGTGTCCGTTTCTAATTTTCGGAAATAGGGTAGCACCTTGAGGTAACCCCACTCATCGTTGCCCCACGANGCCCAGCGGTCATAGTCCTCGGGGACCCCCCTCAAAAAAACCTGGCCGTTGATGGCGCTGGTCCCGCCGACCACTTTGCCTCTGGGCACCGCCACGGGTTCCGACTGAACCTGGGTGCCCTGGCCCTCAAAAGACCAATTGTGAGGCGCTCCTGACTCAGACGCAGTCGGAGCGTAGCCGTACTTCAGGTCATCCGGAGTGGANTCCAGGTCTGGGTAGTCGGGGCCGGCCTCCAAGAGTAAAACCGATCGGTCCGGCGATTCGGACAGGCGGGTAGCCAGGGTCCCGCCCGCGGATCCAGCTCCAATCACGATTACGTCGTATTTCACAGCGTCTCCATATAGATCAAGATGGATTCGAACTTGGCTGAAGGTTCGGTCAGCTGGCCGTCCAGCGCCGGGGGCGTCCGGTCAGATCGAGACTNCAGCTGATTGTGAGCGCCCGGCGCGCTCATTTTCATACACGATTCATACGTAGAACTTACAATCTCCAACGGAAGCAAATGCATGATACCAGAGTACGGTGGATGGGTAGGCGAAGGAGCGGACCCTGGGCAGGTATGCGCTTGGCTACCGCTGTTATTACAATCATTTGATGCGGCTGCGACCCCGGCTCCCACAACAAGGCCGCGTATCCTAATATTTCCCCCATNAAGAACATTTGTTCATACGTAGCTATACGTAGAAAATGTGGGATTCTTGACTCGCAAATATCCAAGAAACCTCACACCCATACGTTGAGGTCGACGGGTGTGGCACAGTAGAGGGTAAGCCGGGGTGGTACTCACCAACGCCTGATCGGCCAATAACCGGGAGAAGCAGTGGCTAACTTAATCAAGTTGCTCATCGGACCGTTTTCCACGTCAAGGCCGTCCAATCTGCGAGACGGTATCTTGGATATTTTGGGTGGGGCGGTTGGCCGGGTTGCCTTTCGTTACCAGCCCGGCCAAGAGATGCGGGCCAAGGCGTTGCTTGGGTCCGGGGCCCTCGGCTGANAATACCGCATAGCCGAACAAGGAGATACACCCGGCAACCATATTACCCACNGGTTGACGCGGCCACGGGGACGAGTCTAGGTCTGTTTCATCAAGAGTCCATCGAGCCTTATAACCCTGCGGCGTCTCGTTGATTTGATTCNACGGCCCGGCTAGGTTTTCGGCATCTAACGCTTTCAGATTNAAGGAGGGGAAATGGGTAGAAAGGGAGTTGGCTTAGTGGCGGTAGTCATCGCCGTAATCGTAGCCATTGGATTAGTGGTTGCCCAATCGAGCGCTCCAGGAGCAACAACGAAAACCAACGATACATTTCAGTTGGATCTCGTGATTCAAACCGGCGGTCCCGGTACCAGATATCTTAAACCGCTCGATACCTCTGGAACTGTAAAGCTTGTTGAGGCCGCCTTGACCAAAGGCAGATATAACATTGACTCATTCTTCGACATCTCGTACGTCTCAAATATCGGGTCTAGCGAATTGGACGGCAACACTACCAGGGCAAGTTTCAACGTTGATTCGTTCTTCGATATAGAGCACGAAATAACCAGCTCGGGATACTCGAGGAAATCGATTCCCATCGAGATGTTGGCCTCGTCATTGACAGCGACCCTTAACGATCCCCCCAATCCTCAAAGGGCGATCGATCTCGTGAGGGTAGCTGTGGAGAGTGTAGGCGGAGACGTTAATTACGGGCACGTAACGGTGCTTAAGTAGTTCACATCTTCACCTGGAAGGCCCCGGCGAGTTGAGCCAAGAGTGTCCTTGGGCTGATTGAGTTATCCAACGACATAAAACACCAGGNCCCCGGAATTGCATCCGGGGGCATTTACNATGCAGAGAGTGCCTTTTTGTCACGTAGGAATCTGCGTGGAAATCGCTTGTGTAGTCAGGTGGTCAGCCCACGCGGTAGGGGTCTAACGCTTCCTGGTTGATGGTGATGCCCAATCCCGGNCGGTCCGGCGGGCTGACGTACCCATCAACGATGGTCAGGGGCTCCTCGAACATCTTGTCCCACATCGGGTCGGTTGAACCTCGGTAGAACTCCAGAATGAGTCCGTTGGGGATGGCGGATGCCAGGTGGATATTGACCTCCTGCTTGCCGTGGGGCGCGATGGGCAAGTCGTGGGACTGGGCCATGGCCGCCACCTTCATGAACTCGGTAACGCCGCCCATAACCAGGGGATCCGGCTGTATGATGGCGGCGCAACGGTTTTCGATCAGGTCGCGGAACCCGTAGCGAGTGTATTCGTTCTCACCGGTGGCGATGGGCACCGAGGTGGCCTGGCTGATCATCTGGTGCCCTTTGTAGTCGTCGGGGTTGACAGGCTCCTCGAACCAGAAGAGATCGTACTTTTCCACTTTCCGGGCCAGTTCGATGGCCTCATACACACGGTAGGCGCAGTTGGCGTCCATCATGAGTTTAACGNCGGGGCCAACCGCCTCGCGTACCACCCGGACCCGCTCCACGTCTTCATTGATGGGGGCGCCACCCACCTTCATTTTTATGGCCCGGGCCCCAATGCTTACGCTGTNCTCCATCTCCGAGGCCAGCTCCTCCAACCCCTTGCCCTCTTCATAGTAGCCCCCGGCCACGTAAACCGGCACCTTATCGGCATAGCCACCCAGTAGTTTGTAGACCGGACGGTTGGCGACCTTGCCCTTGATGTCCCACAGGGCTATGTCGATACCGCTGATCACTCTTGTGGTGATCCCCCGGCGTCCGACGAGCTTGGGCTGCCACATCTCGTCCCAGATCCTCTCCGTATCGAAGGGGTCCTGTCCGACGACGTACTGCCTCAGGTGCTCGGAGATTACCCTGCCCACCTCTGGCGCCTCTTCTATGCCTCCGGCCAAGCCTACGCCGCTGACTCCCTCGTCGGTGTCGATACGCACCACGTTAAGCCCGGCATTGGGATACACGTACATGCCGTTACGGATCGGCTTGGTCCGAGGCCAGAGGTAGGTTTCCATCCGCATGTCCGTGATTCGCATGGCGAGGCACTCTCCTGTTAGACGGTTGGCTGTGAGGCTCCGAGCCGGGCCTGCCGTAGGTTAGGGCGGCGTCCTCATCCTTGTCAAGCGACTCCCTCGNGAACTGGGTGCTTAACCTTCTCATCCAGGGTAGAATTGACCGGCCTGCTTTAATAAGCGCACAACACAGCCTATACGGAGAGATTCAAGCCATGACGCAAACCATCGCCCACGATGCTCTACGCACCCTCATGCCGATAGCCGGCTGGCCNGATGAACGAGCCGGTCAGGTCAAGATTACCGGCGGTACCGACCCGATATTGCCGACCCCGTTCCGCATCGGCGAGACCAGTGCCGCCACTCTAGGGGCGGTCGGCTTAGCCGCGGCCGATCTGTGGGAACTGCGCACCGGGCGGCGTCAGGAGATTGCCGTCGATGCCCGCCAAGCTACGGCTTCGCTACGCAGTGGGAGCTACATGAAGATGGAGTGGTCGCCCTCCCGGCACGAACGCAACCCGGTGATGGGCACCTATCCGGCCAAAAACGGCCGNTGGAGTTATCTACACTGCAACTTCCCCAACCATCGTGCCGCTGCNCTAAAAGTACTGGGGGTGCCGGAAGACCGGGAAGCGGTTACCGAGGCGGTAGCGGGTTGGGACGCACTGGAGCTTGAAGAGGCGATAATCGCCGCCAACGGAGCCGGGGGCATGGTGCGCACCATGGAAGAGTGGGCCCAGCATCCACAGGCCGCTGCCATCGCCTCGCTGCCGCTGATGGAGATCGTCAAGATCGGCGACAGTCCACCGGAAAAACTTCCCGATGGCGACCGCCCGCTGTCCGGCATCCGGTTGCTGGATCTGACCCGGGTTCTGGCCGGCCCCAGCTCCTCCCGAACCCTGGCAGAGCACGGCGCCGACGTTTTGAAGATCACCGGGGCCCATCTGCCCAACATCGTGGCCCAAGATTACGATACCGGCCACGGCAAGCTGTCCACCCATCTAGACCTACGCCAGCAGTCCGAACTAGATACATTGAAAGGTTTGGTCCGCGAAACCGACGTGTTCACCCAAGGCTACCGGCCGGGGACCCTGGGAAATCGCGGGCTCTCGCCCGAGGAACTGGCCCAGATTAGGCCGGGCCTTGTCTACGTTTCGCTGTGCGCCTTCAGCCATGTTGGCCCTTGGGCGTCGCGGCGGGGATTCGACACGGTGGTGCAGACGGTCAGCGGTATCACCAGCCGCCAGGGGGACCTGTATCCGGGCGCCGCGCCGGGCCCNCAATTCTATCCGGTGTCGGCCATCGACTATCTAACAGGCTATCTGATGGCCTTCGGCGCAATGGTGGCTCTGGCCAGGCGCGCGAAAGAGGGTGGTAGCTGGCTGGTGCGAATCTCTTTGGCGCAGACCGGGCGCTGGCTCGTCGGACGGGGCCAGGTGCCGGAAGACGAGCTAAAGGACGTGCCATCGGAGTTCACCCCGGCGGAGATTGATAGTTGGGGGACCGTCACCGATACGCCGGAGGGTAAGCTGCACCACATGGGACCGGTGGTAAAGCTCTCGGAGACGCCGCCCCGCTGGGCCCGCCCCGCGGTGCCCCTGGGCTACCACAAGCCGGTGTGGCCGAAGCGGGGGGCCTAGCCNTTCTTCGATCGTTTTCCGGCGGCGACGTCTGGTAGACATTNAACCGGCCCCATCGTACTATTCTCGCGTAAGTCCCCGTAAGGAGTTGACATAAAATGACTACCGTAGGAACCGGCGAATTTACGTATGAAGCAATCTTGGACTGGGCAAAGCTGCCCCCGGGTGAGACTTTTGAGACAGTTAGCGCCGTGGCTACCGATTCCCAGGACCGGGTCTATGCCTTCCAACGCAAGGACCCACCGGTAATGATTTTCGACCGGGATGGCAATCTGCTGGATTCTTGGGGGAACGGCGCGTTTGAGTTTGCCCATGGCATCCACATCGCCGACGACATTATCTACGTCACCGACCGGAACACATCCGTGTGCATCATGTACACGTTGGATGGCAAGCCCATCCAGATGCTGGGCCGCCACGGCGTCCANTCCGANACGGGTTGCGAGAATCCCGGTGACCTGTGCCCCAGGGCTGCCGGTCCCTTCAACTATCCCAGCGAGATGGTTCCCTCCCCGTCGGGAGACCTCTACGTCTCAGACGGCTATCGGAACGCCCGGGTGCACCGCTTCACCGCGGACGGCGAGTTGAAACAATCTTGGGGTCAGCCCGGCAAGACTGAGCCCGGACATTTTCACCTGCCCCACAGTCTGCTGGTGGACGATGACAGCACTGTATTCGTGTGCGACCGGGAGAATCACCGTATCCAGGTCTTCGACGGCGATGGCGAGTTCCAAGCCATCTGGACCGACATTCAGCGGCCGATGGACATCTCCGAGGGCAAAGATGGGCTCCTCTACGTCAGCGAGGGCAGCCGGGACGACTCACAGTCCCGCTTCAGCGTCCTGGACAAGCAGGGGACTGTTCTGGGTCGTTTCAACGCCCGTGGCGGCCACGGCAGTTGGGTCGACGCTCATGGCGACATCTACGTGGGCACGCCGACCAGCGTAGATAAGTACGTGCGGCAGCGGTAGGACTAACGTCATTCCGAGGAGCGCCGAGGAATCCGGGGTGGTGGGTCCTCCTCCCATCCCCAGATTCCTCCCTGCGGTCGGAATGACAATGCTTTAGTTTAAAGTTGCCCCGGTGTAAGAATTGCTACGGTGCCCACGGCACGGGGGATTCGCTGTCCTTAGGGTCGGTTACTACGTCGACAACGGCCGGACGGCCGGACGCTAACGCCTGCTCTAAGGCGCTCTGGATGTCTCCGGGCCGGTCCACCCGTATTCCCAAGGCGCCCATGGACTCGGCGACCTTGGCCAGATCCACGTCGTTGAACTGCCACAGTTCGGATGAGTCCGCGCCATCCACGTTGGCGTAGCCACGGTCGTCGCCCCGCTTGTTCTGGAGCAATCCGCGGTTGTTGTTCACCACGGTGACCACTGGGATGTTGTAACGGACCGCGGTTTCCAGTTCTCCGATGTGGTACCACAACCCGCCGTCGCCGGTGAAGCAAACCACCGGTCTGTCGGGAGCGGCGCATTTGACCCCGATAGCTCCNGGGAGTCCCCAACCCAGGGACCCGGCGCACCGGATGTAACCCTGCCCCTGGTGGTTCAAGTCCACCATGGAACCGGTCCAGATCCCGGCGTGACCGGTATCGGAGACCAATAGAGAATCCTCGGGCAGGAATTTCGTCAATTCATTGCAGAGCCGCTCTGGAATAATGGGCACGGCCTCCGAGTTAGATCTGGGAGCAACCTCTTCCCGCCAGTCTTTCACCAGTTCTTGGGCCCGAGAGACCCAGTCGTTCCGGCCCCCGATGGGCTCCAGTGCCTCGATGAGTTTACGAAGTGTTGCCTTAGCGTCGCCGTGCAACGAGACCTCGTTGGGATAGCTCCTCCCCAGCTCCGAAGGATCGATGTCGATCTGGATCACCGGCGTACCTTCGGCCGGAATCCTCCACTCGTTTGTTACCTGGCTACCGGTGTGACTCCCGATGAAGATCACCAGGTCGGCCTCGGCGACCACGCGGTTGGCGCACCATCGGGAGTAGGAGCCGACGACTCCCACAGACAAAGGATGGTTGTCGGTGATGGCGCCTTTGGCGTTCAACGACGTGGCGACGGGGATGGACAGCATCTCCGCCAATTCCACCACTTCCTGCTCTGCCTGGGAGGACGTAACCCCGCCCCCCGCGACAATGACCGGGCGTTGGGCCCCAGACAGCCTCTGGGCGGCCCGCAGCACGGTGTCCGGTGAAGCCTCTGGACGGAAGGCGGGACGGCGGGTGAACGACTCCTCAACGACCAATTCCAGGTCGCCTTCGGTTTGCATGATCACGTTGGCGGTCATGCCTTGAAGGTCTAAGTGCACCGGCATGGGAGTGCCAGAGGTGGCTTCCCGGAACGCTTGCCTCAGGAGATAGGGGAGCTGCTCCACTCGCTCCACAAAGGCGGAGAACTTGGTCACCGAGGCGAAGGGCTTGGAGTGCTCTATCTCTTGATAGGCGTTCTTATGCTGCTCCATGGGCGTTTTGCGTCCGGTCATGGCGATCACGGGGGACATGGCCAGATAGGGGTCCTGTAAACCGGCGGCCAGATTCGCCGCGCCTACCGATTGGGCAAAGCAGNCCCCCGGACGGTTGGCGGCGCGAGCGTAACCGTCGGCCATGTACGCCGCAGCCTTCTCCCCGTGGGTGACGATACTTTTGACGCCNAAAACGCTCATCTCCGCCAGGGCTTCCCGGGCGATGGCCGGGGCCACGAAAACGTGAGTGACGCCGTAGGCCTTGAGGGCTTCCGCAATGAACTTGCCGCCGGTTATTAGTGCCATCTCCACCCCTCCAATTTGGTAAGTCTGTTATTAGGTTATCAGNTTAAAAAATGGCTACTGTCATTCCGGTCCTTCGGTGGAATGAGAGGAATCTCGGGATTGCTGGAAAGTCTCCACCCCAGATGCTTCGTCCTTCCCGCGAAGGACTGGCTCAGCATGACAACGTCGGAGCTGCGCCCACGGCTAAATGCGGCCATCAGCTTCAAGTCCCAAAGCAACCCTTCCGTACTGCGACCCGCCCAGATCCATGATCAGACCATCCCGATGGGATACCGCATGGGCATCACGATGAAATCTTTGAAGGGGCTCGGAGTCGAAGAGAGCGTGGCCCCCGCTCAGGTCGAAGAGCCGGTTTACGGAGCGTAGACAGAGCTGGGTGATGAAGGCCTTGTCCCGCCGGTATCTTGCCCGCTCCAGAGGAGAGAACGATTCGCCCGCCTTTGCTTTATCGAACATTTCCTGGATGTCATGCCGTAAAAACAACCGGGCCGCATCCACCTCCGCAGCGGCTTCGGATAGGCGGATCTGGATGGCAGGGGACTCCGCGGTTTTGCCGGGACCTGACGTTCCGATCAGGCGGGCGGTAAACTCATCGATCATCCCTTGAGCGATTCCGATCATAGGGGCCACCAAGTCCCATCCCAACAATACCGGTATCGGCATCCGGTACCGGTCCTGTCCGTGTATCTCCCACCCGGTCCAATCACCATCGCCGGCGCGGTTCACATTCAATACGCGGTGAGCTGGGACAAAGGCATCTTCCACGAGGATGTCCTTGCTCCCTGTGCCTCTCAGCCCGGAGACGAACCAGTTATCGACGATCCCAAAATCCGAGCGTGGAATCAGGACCCAACTCCGTTCGCCGATCCCTTNCACGCCCAGCATCACCCATTCCGCGGCATCGCAACCGCTGGAGAACTCCCAGTGGCCGGTAAGACGATACCCGCCTCTGACCGGCTTGGTTCTAGAGATTCCGGTGTTCAAAGAGCTTGAAATCAGGACCTCCGGGCCGTGGGCGAACACTTCTTCCTGAGCCCGCAGAGCCCAGTGACCAACCATGCAGCCGTGGACCGCCCAGACGGAGTAGCACCAAGAGGAAGAGCCGCAGCCTCTCCCCAACTCCATCCCTACATCAAGGACCAAGGCATAGTCGACATCAAGGCCTCCGAAGCGGGGTGGGACCCCGATCCGGTACAAGCCCGCCGACAGAATGTCTAGGACCGTTTCGCCGGGGATGCGGCGAAGCTCCTCGTTATGGGCGGCCCGCGATTTGAGTATGGGAACAAGGTCCGCCGCCCGGCCGAGCAACTCCTCGGCAGTCAGATCGTTAACTTGAGAGCCGGTATTCGCCGCCAACTAAATCCCTCGTTCAGCTTCAAGGCCCAGGGTAACTTTGCCGTAAGCTTGGCCGCCCAGGTCCATGATCAGCCCGTCCCGATGGGCTACGGCATGGGCATCCCGATGAATGCGCTGCAGGGCCTCGGTATCAAACAGAGCGTGGCCTCCGCTCAGGTCGAATAGCCGGTTGACGGAGCGCAGGCAAAGTTGGGCGATGAATGCCTTATCCCTCCGGTATCGCGCCCGTTCCATGGGAGTGAATGTTTCCCCGGCGTTTGCCTTCTCGTACATTTCACGAATGTCATGGCGCATAAACACGCGGCCGGCATCCACCTCGGCGGTGGCCTCGGACAGACGGATCTGGATGGCCTGATTTTCCGCGGTCTTGCCGGGACCTGACGTTCCGATAAGCCGGGCGGTAAACTCGTCGATCATCCCTTGNGCCAGGCCCACCATTGGGGCCACCAAGTCCCATCCTAGTGAGACTGGTATGGGTATGCGATAGCAGGGTTGGCCGTGTATCTCCCATCCGGTCCAGTCACCGTTTCCGGCGCTAGCCACGTCCAGCACTCTGTAGGAAGGAACAAAAGCATCCTCAACGACGATATCCTTGCTCCCGGTGCCCCGTAATCCAGAAACGAACCAGGTGTCGACGATCTCAAAATCTTGACGAGGGACCAGCATCCAAGTGCGTTCGCCGATACCCGCAGNGCCTANTANCAGCCAACTGGCGGAATCGCATCCGCTGGAGAACTCCCAACGGCCTCTCAGACGATACCCGCCGGTCACTTCTTCTGTCTTGGAAGTTCCCGGGGTTAGGGAGCTTGAGAACAGGACGTCTGGTCCGTCGGCAAACAGCTCTTCTTGCGCTTGCAAAGGCCAGAAGCCCGCCATATAGGCGTTGGCCGCCCAGACCGAATAGCACCAGGATGAAGACGCACAACCCCTGGCCAGTTCCTCTCCCACCCGGAAGACCAAGCCGTCGGCGACGTCTAGGCCGCCGAACCGGTTCGGAACCTCGATGCGGTTNAAGCCCGCTGCTAGAAAATCTTGAACCGTCTCATCGGGAATGCGGCGAAGCTCCTCGGTATGGGCCGCTCGAGATTTCAGGACCGGCACCATGTCCGTCGCCCGGCGGAGCAACTCCTCCGAGGTCAGTTGGGTCACTTCAGAGTTCGTATNCGCCGCCACTTAAACTCCCCGTGTTAAGCCGTGCCAGCTAGGGAATCATTCCCTATAGGCGNGTTGAATTTTAAGGGGAATCCCCCAGGCTGTCCAGCCAAGGGCCGATGCGCCGGTAGCCATCGTACCGGGCTTGCNGGACCGGGGCGAGGTGGTAATATTGGTGGACGCCGGTTGATGGGATTAGGCCATTCCTGTCTTCGAGCCACAGACCGCCACCAAGGATGGGCATTTGGCAGAGCAGAACAAAGTAGGATACGTAGACGTTCCGGGCGGCAAAGTTTGGTATGAGGTTACCGGCGGCGGCGGTGGCGGCCTGCCCCTCATTACCCTGCACGGAGGTCCCGGTTCAACCCATTTTGGTTTTGAGCCATTGAAGGCGCTNTCGGAGGATCGACCCGTGGTCTTTTACGACCAACTGGGATGNGGCAACTCGGACCGGCCTGACGACCTCAGCCTATGGACGGTTGAGCGTTTCGTGGAGGAACTTCACATCTTGAGAATTCACCTTGGGTTGGACCGGTGTCATATTCTGGGGCACTCTTGGGGCACTATGCTGGGAATGGACTACTACCTAGCGCACCCGGACGGAATCCTGAGCCTTGTGCAGTCCAGCCCATGCATCAGCATTCAACGGTGGGTTGAAGACTGCAACAATTACCGGAACCAGTTGCCNGCCGAAGTCCAAGCGGTTATGGCCGAACACGAAAAGGCCGGAACCACGGGTTCACAGGAGTACAAGGACGCCGAGAAAGAGTTCAATAAACGCCACGTCTTGCGCATGGACCCGGTTCCGGAGGCCGTATTGCAGGGCCGGCGGGAACGCGGAACCGTTGTCTACGAGACGATGTGGGGTCCTAACGAATTCTATATGACTGGAAATCTGGCAGACTACGACCGGTCTGGTGACTTGCACAAGATCGGCGTTCCGGCTCTGTATTCCTGCGGACGCTTCGACGAAGCTGCTCCGGACACCGTCAACTGGTACGCCGAGCTAACGCCCAACTCTGAGTTCGTCGTCTACGAGAACAGCGCCCACATGCCCCATTGGGAGGAGACCTCCCGTTATATCAGCGTGGTCCGCGATTTTTTGCGGAGAAATGATGAGTTGGCATGAGTTCTAGGTCCGGACCTTTTGACATATCGCCAAAATGTGAATATTGTTGACAAGGTAAAATCCTTTATTCAAAACGCCGCTCTGGAAACTTCCAGCATTGGAGAAAAGATATGGTAAAACAGGGTGTGATACCCGATGATTTGACTAAGCCCTTCTGGGACGCCGCCAACGAGGAGCGGTTAGTCATCCAGAACTGCACGGCTTGCAACAGGCTCCAGCATCCGCCGGTGGCAACGTGCCGTCAATGCGGGTCGGGAGATAACTTGGAGTGGAAAGGTATGAGCGGGCGGGCCAAGATATACAACTACACCGTCGTGTACGATACCCCCATCAGGATGCTTCAAGAGGATCAACCGTTCAATCTGGCGGTGGTGATGTTGGATGAGGACCCGGGGATTCAGATGTACTCCCACCTCCCGGGAACCCCGGTGGACGAAGTCCCGGTGGGGGCCAGTGTTGAAGTCATCTTCGAGGCGACCGCCAACGGCCAAAAGGTCCCAGAATGGCGGGTAGCAGGCTAGACGCACTTATCTTTGCAAACTTTGATTGCTCACAGAAAGGAGTGAACAATGACCACGCAGAACGCACCGGCTTCATTCTATCGAACCACGGAGGGATTGGGAGTATGGCCCCACAAGGGTAAGGTGGCGGCTGTCGGTATCGGGCACTCTCCCACTGCCCGGCGTTGGGATGGGACACCCGAAAACACCATGGGCGCAAATAGCATCCTAGCGCTCCGCAGAGCTATTGAGGACGCCGGTGTTTCGCCGGACCAGATCGATGGTCTGGTGATTGACCCGGTGACCACGACCGGGGCTCATTGGGAGGCTGGCGACCCGATTCCCATGGATATCGTCAACGCCTACAACCCCACCGACGATCCCTTGGACGGCATCGCCAAGCTGAGTTGCGAATGGCTCTTGAAGAATATGCCGGAGCTTACGAACGTCAAGTTCACCATGTACGGCACGGGCTGCATGTCCCACGCCATCGTCGTCGCCGCCCAAGCCGTGGGGGACGGCCTCACGAATACCTGCTTGGTGCTTAAGAGCTGGCATAATCTGGAAGGCCGGTACAACCAGGCCGGGGTTAGCGCGGCGGAAAACGTTTCCGGCTCTTACGCGGTGGGACCCGGGCGGACCATCTGGGGNCCCCCAGGGTGCTTTGGAACCGCCCTGCAGTTCGCCGAATACTGCCGGAAGTACGGTAAATCCCACGACATGATGGCTCCGTTCATGGCCAACTCCAGAAGGAACGGGCTGCTGTTTCCCGAAGGATACTGGGCCCAGCACCGGCCGGAGCAGTTGACGCCGGAGGACTACCTGGCCGCGCGTTGGATAGCCAAGCCCGCCAGCCTCTTCGACAACGACATACCGGTTATGGTGTCCGGGGCCTACCTTTTCACCACTGCGGAACGGGCCAAGGATATGAAGCAGAAGCCCGTGTACATCCTCAACCATGCGTCGAGCCGGGGCACCGCTCGGAGCCTCACCCCAACCCTGGATGAGATTCAGGCTGANACCGGGAGCACGGGGAGAAAGATCTTCGAGGGCGCCGGTATTACCGCAGACGACCTGTCCTTCGAGAACATGTATGACGGATTCGCCCTGTTCCACCAGTTCCACATCGAGGGCCTGGGTTATCGAGGAATGAAATTTGGGGACGCCCTGGACTTTTACCAGACGGATATCAGCATTGAGGGGCCGAACCCCGTTCTCCCCAGCGGTGGCAATATCGGTAGTGGCCGCAGCCGTTTCTGGATGCACACCGATTGCATCCAGCAGTTGCAGGGAAGGGCGGGCGCTCGAAGTGTCACGGGGGTAAAACCTGAGACCGCGGTCTCCGGCGGCCCCATGCCCATGGGAGGCAACTTCACCGTTTGGAGCGCGTCACCTGACTAGACCCAAAGGGGTCTGATGAATCGTGGACTCTTAGGTGGCCGCAAGGCCACCTTACTTTGAGAGAGAGGGACCTACTTGGTGATTCTGATAAGTTTTGATATTGACGGTACCTTGGAAGTAGGCGACCCACCCGGCGTCCTGACCATGGATATGGTGAGGATGGTCGCGAAAAAGGGGTTTTTGATCGGCAGTTGTTCCGACCGTCCGATGAGCGGACAGCAAGCGATCTGGGACCGGCACGAAATTCCGGTAGATTTCGTCGTCTCGAAACAGATGCTCCCTGAGGTCAAGGCGAAGTTTGAGGCGGACGTTTACTACCATATCGGCGATAGGGAAGATCTAGATAAAAAATATGCTCTAGAGGCGGGGNTCGAATTCCTCTGGCCTCACGAAGCTATCGAGATGCCTTGGTTCCTCTCAGACGATAACCCTTAGGGCAATTAGGGCGGGCGCACTAGACGTATGCGCTTGATGGGTTGCCCGCCGGGTTGATCTTCTCGATCACTCTCCCGTGAATTTGGGAGGGCGCTTTTCCCGGAAGGAGGCGGCAGCTTCTTCGACGTCATGAGGAGCCCTCCGGCCGAACACGATTCCGTGGGTTTCGTACCGCAACTGCTCTTCCAAATCCGATTCCATGCCGCGCTGCATCACCCGTTTGGACATCTGAATCGCCACCGGCGGCCAAAACGCGATCTGCCGGGCTAAATCTTTGGCCCCGTCCAGCAAGTTTTCGGCGGGGACTAACCGGTCCAGCAAGCCTATGCGGTAGGCTTCATCGGCTTCGACGAACCGGCTGGTGTATACCAGGTCGAATGCCCGGCTGGCGCCAACGATGCGTGGCAAAAAGAAGGACATGCCCGAGTCCGGGCTGAGGCTCCGTTCGATAAAGACGGTCTTGAAGCGGCTGCTCTCCGACCCCACCCGCATATCGCAGGCTAANGCCAGGGACATCCCGGCCCCGGCGGCCACTCCGTTAATGGCGGCGATGGTGGGNTTATTCAGGTTCCGGTAAATTTCGATGGCCTGGCGCCCAACCCAGCCGTACTCATCGATACGCTCCGACCGTGTTTGATATTCCCCCTGAGCCCGGGAAGCGGTCAGGTCAACCCCGGAGCAGAATCCCCTGCCAGCCCCGGTCCAGATTACCACCCTAACCCCCTCGTCTTCCTGGAGTTGGCGGCAGACCCCCATCATCTCTTCGTGGAGATCAGGGCTGATGGCGTTGAGCTTGCTGGGACGATTTAGGGTCACCACTGCGACCTGGTCTTCAATTTCCAGAAACAGATGCTGGTATGGCATGGCGTAGCTCCTTTCGACTAGTTCTTTCCCATATTGGCGCAATTATCTTAGTCTTCTGGCGTGGCTATACCACCGTACGAGGGGCAACTCGGTCAACAANAGAAACAGCCACAGATTGTGGCCATACATTAGGAACCCTTAACATTCTGGCTGATTTCAGAACCGCATAGAGCAAAGCAGTTTTGAGTCACTAAATCGCGGTCTTCGCCTGAACGCGACCAGATCGGGTGGTCAGTTGGCAGTCAACCTGGATCTTGCGAGCCTGTCGCGGATTCCTCGGAGACCTGCACTAGCAAGAGGTCTTCGGATGTGTGCCCTCCGAGTATACCACCGGAGTGGTGGATTCCTTCAATTCTCACGGAATTCAAGAGGCTTTCCACCATTCGAATGTGAGTNCGGATTNCTNGTAACGCCNATTTAACATTTTCGTAATACTTATGAAACTTTGNANNTGTANAGTGCATGTTGTCTTGNCATCGGTTNTNGGTTTAGCCGATGACTATGGAGATNACCAGAATTGGGGACAACTATNGANTCGTGCAGAGTTAANGGTTTCCGCGAGGACGGCGCTTGNGCTGGGTANGGGCTGGCNCTNCTTCGCTTTGCAGGAAGGTNGATACCCCATGAGAGTCAGNCACTCTAGCGGATCGGANAGCANNTGACCTGCTNGGGATGCTGTTTCATAGTNCGAGGCATTTCACANGATCACATGGTTGAGGCAATCTAGTTGATTCGCGAAGTCCCNATTTAACGTATCGGCTGNAAGGAGGAACTGGGAATGAACTCAGGAGACACAGCATGGATTNTGGCTTGCTCAGCCTTGGTGTTGTTGATGACGCCCGGGGTAGCGTTTTTCTATGGGGGATTGGTCAGGANAACAAATGCGGCAGCTACGATGATGCATAGCTTNATGACTATTGGAATCGTGGGCGTGGTGTGGGTCCTGTGGGGCTACAGCCTAGCCTTCGGGCCGGATATCGGAGGCGTTATCGGTAGTCTGGAATGGATTGGTCTGCGCGGTGTCAGCGCCACGGAAGCGGGACCTTATTCGGACGCCATACCACATCAGGCCTTCATGATCTTTCAAGCTATGTTTGCCATTATTACCCCGGCGCTGGTTACAGGGGCCTTCGCCGAGCGGATGAAGTTTAGCGCGTTTGTAATCTTCATTGTCCTCTGGGTAACCCTCGTCTACGCCCCTCTGGCCCATTGGGTTTGGGGAGGTGGATGGTTGGGTAGCTTGGGGGCTCTTGACTTCGCTGGTGGCACCGTGGTCCANATCAGCGCCGGAATGGGTGCTCTGGCCGCGGCGCTTTTGGTTGGGAAGCGCGTGGGATTCCAGATAGAATCTATGGCGCCACACAACGTTCCCATGGTCGTGTTGGGTGCGTCGTTACTGTGGTTCGGTTGGTTCGGTTTCAATGCAGGCAGTGCTTTGGCNGCCGACGGAGTAGCGACCAACGCATTTGTGACGACCAACACCGCTACGGCCGCGGCCTTGGTGACTTGGGTGGCAATGTCATGGCTCTTCGACAAGAAGCCCAGCGTGGTGGGAGCCGCAACGGGTGCGGTGGCTGGACTAGTGGCGATTACGCCAGCTGCCGGCTTCGTTGGCCCCTTGCCGGCTATCATCATCGGCTTGGGGGCAGGAGCCNTTTGCTACGGCGCTGTGAAGTTGCTGGCCAAATTAAAGGTGGATGATTCCCTCGCTGTCTGGGGGGTTCATGGAATCGGGGGTGNTTGGGGCGCTCTGGCNACTGGCCTGTTCGTCGGAATTGGGTTNGCTGCATTGGCCGAAGGAGTCAGCCGTGGGGAGCAGATTCTGTACCAGCTGATCGGGATAGGAGCGTCCGCAGGTTGGGCGTTCGTAGTTACAGCATTGATAGTGTTGGTGTTGCGATTCATAATACCAGGTGGTGTTAGGGTGAGCCCGGATGAAGAAGCCGTGGGATTGGATCTATCCCAGCACGGTGAGTCGGCTTACGAGCTATAACCGGGTTAGTGGGAACACGCCTGTGGAGGCGATTCGGCCCAAATCGAAAGTGGGCGATGCCCTGTCGGTTTGGGCCGNCTTTNTATCGGTGCCTCAAGTACAGCCGATGCCACCGTGATTTTTCGGTGATATATATTACAGGTGATTTTCATGTTTCTGCATCTAAAGAGGAGGTCAGTGTNGAGTCCAGCGAACATGCCGNACCGGCATGCGGGTTGTGATTCTATTGGACAAACTTGCAAATCATACCGAGAGACTGGGACCGACCTCCCGATAGGAGAAGGAAAGATGAACAAGATTGAAGCGATGGTCCTCCAGGAGAGTTAACTCCGCGAAGGGCTTGGTGGTCGAAGATGGATTCGTCGGCCTGCAGACGATGCTGGGTTTGGGTGCACAAGAAGCCATGATACATCAAGGGCGCAGGGGCTGGTCATAACCATCGATACGTTGTCCAAGACCAAGATATCGCCGGTGCTTGGGGACGGCGATAGAGAATTTTCCAGCAAAAGCGCAAGCGAAGTGATTCAAGTGAGGACTTTAGAGGGGAATCCGGTTTAGAGCGCCGGGATTCCCTCTCAGCCGCACCGTTGCCGTATACATCTATTCCAGCTCCACCAGCGGGTCGTTGGCGCTGACGGAGTCCATGGGCTGTACGTGAACGGCCTTAATGACACCGTCTTGCCCGGTTCTGATGCTCTGCTCCATCTTCATCGCTTCCACCACGCATACTTCGTCGCCGGCTGACACCCGGTCTCCTGGCCGCACCATGATGGAAATCACTTTTCCAGGCATGGGACTCCGTAGAATCTTGTCCGATGGGTTGGATATTGGGGAGCGGCTTTGACGTGGCGCTGAAACGATCTGAGCGGGTCTGCTGCGTGGACCGCGAGTATTAGGACGTGGACGGGGAGGTAGGCCTTCGACCTCCACTGAGATAGTCTCGCCCTCGACGGTGACTTCCACAGGTGAGTAGGTCAGGTCTCCGACTTGTACGGTAAACCAGTGGTCCCCGACTTTGATCCGGAAGGGTGTTATCGCCAACTCCGGCTTACCTGGGGACGCGACTGAAGCTGTTCCCGTCGGCCGTAAGCCCGCCATTGATTGGAGGCTTGGGTCGCGGAAGCACCGGCGCTTTTGGATGCCAAGGCCATGGCAACCGCGATCGCCGCCGCCGTGTCTTTGTCAGAGTGTTCCTTGCCGTTTTTCATATCTGTTCCATTGACACCGGGATGGAGAGCGCGAACTATACCGGCCTTGAGCCATGAAGTCATGGACCCGGTATGGTAAGTTGCCTCGGCGAACTCAGCACTGGCCAGAATGTCTCGCAACAGAGATGTGTTGCAGGTTATGCCCTCCACCCGGAAGCAGAGTAGCGCCCGCAAGAGATTCTTTGCCGAATCCTCCCGAGTCTCACCCCAGGCCATGACTTTGGCCNAAAGNGGCTCATAGTGTAACCCAACTTCNTAACCNGCGCAAAGCGCGCTGTCCACCCGAATGCGGTCTCCGGCAGGGTGATCGTAGTCGGTGATTTCGCCGATCTGGGGCATCAAAGTTACCGGATCTTCCGGGTAAACGGGTGCCTGAATGGCATGGCCCATGACCTGGATATCCTCTTGTTTCACCGGCAAGGCTACCCCGGCGGCCATGTGGACCTGCATTTCCACCAAGTCTACTCCGGTNACCATCTCGGTAACGCCGTGCTCCACCTGTAACCGGGTGTTCATTTCCGTGAAGTAGGCTTGGCCATCGGCAGCTACCAGGAACTCCACCGTGCCGGNATTGGTGTAACCGATGTGTTTGCCCAACTTCAGGGCCAACTTGCAGANCCTGCGTCGCAGTTTGGGGGTCAGTTTTACCGCCGGGGACTCTTCGACCAGCTTCAGGTGCCGGCGTTGGACCGAACAATCTCGCTCAAACAGGTGGATCAGGCGGCCGTGTTCGTCGGCGATGATCTGGACTTCTATGTGGGATTCGTCTTTGAGGTGCCGCTCAAAGAACAGGCGGGGACTGCCGAAAGCGCTGGTAGCGACCTGGCGGGTGCGTTGGACGATCGGGGTACGGTCTTCCATGGACTTGATGACGTGGATGCCGATGCCACCGCCGCCTTCCAATGCCTTGACCATCAGCGGAACCCCCAGCTTCCAGGCCCGGTCTTCGGCCTCATCATCTTCCACCGCTTGGGCGGTTCCGGGCAGTACCGGCAATCCCGCCTTCTTGGCCAGCTTGCGGGCGCGGAGTTTGTCGCCCATCTTCTCCATGACTTCCGGAGTGGGGCCGATAAAGCGGATCCCGCTCTCTTGGCAGCGGCGGGCGAAAACGGCGTTCTCCGACAGAAAACCATAGCCCGGGTGCACCGCTTGCGCGCCGGAATCCCGGGCGGCTGCCAGGATCTTGTCCATGTCTAAGTAGCTTTCTTGGGGAGGAGCTTCACCAATCGGCCAAGCGTCGTCGGCCAAGTTGACGTGAAGTGCGTTCCGGTCGGCTTCAGAGTAAAGGGCTACGGTACTGATACCTAGGTTGAGGCAAGTGCGGATGATTCGACAAGCAATTTCGTCCTGGTTGGCGATCAAAACCTTGTTAAACACCGGCTATCCTTTTTAACGCTGTGGGGCGGCCGCAGGATTTTAGATATTCGGGTGCCGGCCTTCCGAGTCAGGTGGATTTATTCAAATCCTCAAGAATACACTCTAGACTTCTCCTCCCGGTGTAGCTGTTCTAAAAACGAGTTAGACTGAATTTGCTTGTCCAGCCAATATTCGATGCTCATGCTGAGCAGCGATTTGATCTCTTGGGCCAAGGAGTCACTTAGCTTCAATGACGGTATTTCTCTAAGCTGGCTGCGGTCTAACAGCCGCAGAACTTTGAGAGCCCGAAGGGATAATGGCCGAACATGGGCTTCGGCGGGGCGGCAATCCGGGCACAGGCAGCCGCCCACGTCCGGGCTGAACCGGTGACTTCCCGGAGCAAGGTCGGTGCGGCATTCCACGCACCGGTATAATTCAGGCATCAAGCCTGAGACCTTGAGCAGGTGCAGTTCAAAGAACCTTAAAGGCAGTTCGGATTCCGGGTCTTGGCCGATGGCGTTCAATCCTGCCACAGCCAGTTGATACAGGGGTTGGTTTGGATTGGCCTCGGAGCCGAACCCATCCACTAACTCGGCCAGGTAGAAGCCCTTGGTTATCGCTTGTAGGTCGTCTTTCAGCGGGGCGAAGCTCTCCATCAGCTGGGCTTGCGATACATGGTCCAGACCGCCGCGGCCCTGGGCCAGGGACAGGTTAACCTGGGTCAGGGGCTCCAGATGGCCGACCAGTTTGCTGTTGGACCGGCGGGCGCCTCTGGCCACGGCGCGAATTTTGCCACGTTCCCTGGCGAAAAAGGTGACCAAAAGATCGGCCTCACCGAAAGGAACATGCTTGAGGATCAATGCTTCGCAATGATACGTCCGTGGTGGAGCCATGGTTAAAGCTCCTGGCGACCCTGGAATGCTCTGCTTAGGGTCAGATCGTCGGTATATTCCAAAGAACCGCCCACCGGCAATCCCCTGGCCAAATGAGTGATTTTCAATTCTTGCCCGGCCAGGTGACGGCGGATGTACATGGCCGTGGCCTCACCTTCCAGGGTTGGGTTGGTGGCGATTATCAACTCTTTGACCTCTTCCTGGGTCAACCGGCTGAACAACTCCTTCAGTTTGAGTTGGTCCGGCCCAACCCCGTTCAAGGGTGAAATTACGCCGTGCAGCACGTGGTATAAACCCCGAAAGGCTCGGGTGCGCTCCAGAGCCAATACGTCCATCGGGTCCTCCACGACGCATATCTGCTCCTGGTTACGTTGCGGTTCGGTGCAGACTCCACAAGGTGAAGAATCGGTCAGGTTTTGGCATTGCTGGCAGAAGAGGATATTGCTCTTGACGGCGCTAATTGCGTCGGCCAAGGCTAGCGCCTCCTCGCTGGGAAGACGAATGAGATAATAGGCCAGCCGTTGAGCGCTTTTCGGCCCAATTCCCGGCAAACGATTCAGCTCCTGGATCAACCGGGCTAAGGACGGAGATGCCGCGGGTATGGCGTCGGGGGTCATGAAGACGCCGTTCCTACCTGGACACCCTTACCCTAGCCCCGGGATGTTCAAGCCGCCGGCTAGGGGGCCCATTTTTTCGGCAGCCAATTCCTGGGTTTTGGTGAATGCGTCGTTCACTGCCGCAGCCACAAGGTCCTGAAGCAAGTCCACTTCCTCCGCAGCCTCAGGGTCTATGGACACCGATTCCACCACCTGTTTGCCGGTCATCACTACTTTTACCACGCCGCCGCCGGCGGTGCCTTCAACGGTGAGGGTTTCCAGTTCCTCTTGGATCTTCTGTAGTTGAGCCTGCAACCGTTGGGCTTGGCGCATCATGTTGCGGTTCATTCCACAACCTCCTCGATGATCCTTGCGCCCATCCCTAGGGCGACGCGAACCAGTGGGCTATTTTGAGAGCTGCCGGGGCCATTGCTGTTTTCGCCCCTATCCTCCAACACGGTAAGCCTTAGCGCATATTGTCCACCGAAGTTTTCGCTTACCACACTGTCGACCTGCTGTTTTCCGTTGGGGTCCGCCAGTTCTTCCTGCATGCGCTCCATGTTGGCACGATGGGCGAAGGCCAGGACCAGGGTGTCCCCCTCGATAGTGATTGCGTCTGACCGGCAATCGCGCATCAACGCACCCAAGTTGTACTTTTTCCCCTTATGCCGGCCCAGGGTCCTGACCGTTGCCGCCCAGTTGGCGGCGATACTGCCAGGCTCCGGGGCGGGGACAGGCGAGGCGTTGGGAGGGTTTGCGGCGGGCATTGGTGTTTCGCCGCGTTGGCCGGCAGGAGCAGGCTGGGCGCGGTCAGGCGGCCTGGGTTCCGGGGCCCTGGCCGCCGGCGTTGGATTTTGCCTGTTGGGACGTGTCCTAGGTGCGGCCGGCGCCGGGGTTTGGGCGGGCGACGGCTGGGATTGGGCCGCCGGCGCGCTGGCCGCCGCGGATTCATGGTCGCAAATCTCCACCGCCGCCAGCTCCAGCGGAAGGGTGGACGGAGCGTCGTATCGCATGTTTACTTCGCCCCAAAGCTTCAACGCCCTGATGATTTGCCAGCCGGGCAGTTGACCCACCAATTGCCGCATCTGGGACAACGTATCCTCCGGCAAGTCTACCTGCGCTTCCGGCCCGGATGGCCCTCCAGAGCCCCATTGGATGAGCATGGCGGCGCGCATAAGCTCCAGGGTTTGCCGGTGAAGCTGGCGGAGGTCTGTGCCGTCCCAGGCAGCCTGGTTGATGACGCCCAAAGCCCCGGAAGCGTTGCCGGTCAGCAGGCAGGTCACCAGGTCCAGCCATCGTTCACTGTGCCCCAGTCCCAGGAGTTCTTCTACCTGTTTGACGCCGACACCCTCGGAGTAGGAAATCGCCAGTTGCTCCAGCAGGTTCTCGGCATCTCGAAGNCTGCCGGCCGCATAGCGGGACACCAGTCGGAGGGCATCGGTCTCCGCAGTGACACCCTCCTCCTTAGTGATTTCCTCCAACCGTTGGTTGATCAAGTCGGGGGGAATACGCCGGAAGTCGTACCTTTGGCACCGGGAGATGATCGTGGCCAGAATCTTCTGGGCCTCGGTGGTGCACAGGATGAAAATGACATGGCCGGGAGGTTCCTCCAGGGTTTTGAGGAACGCGTTAGACGCCGCGTCGGTGAGCATGTGGGCTTCGTCGATGATATACACCTTACGTTTGCCCTGGACCGGAGAAAAGTTCACCTTTTCCCGGATGTCTCGTATCTCATCGATTCCCCGGTTACTGGCGGCGTCGAGCTCGATGATGTCCATGAATCGGCCTTCGTTGATGGACTGGCAAATGTCGCAAGCGTTACACGGGTCTCCCTCTTGAAGGTCGAGGCAATTCACCGCCTTGGCCAAGACCCGGGCCGTGGTGGTTTTGCCGCTGCCCCGTGGGCCGCAGAACAAGTAGGAGTGGGACACTCTGCCCTGCATGGTCGACTGGCGCAGGGTGGTAGTGACATGATCTTGGCCTACGACCTGGCTGAAGCTCAGGGGCCGCCATTTTCGGTAGTACACCTGAGTGGTCATTCGATTCCGGCCTCAATTTGAGATACTGCTGCTAGAGCGGAGCGCTCTTTGGCTTGCATCTGTGCTTCGTCTCCGGGTTCCATATGATCGTATCCCACCAGGTGAAGCACGCCATGGACGATCAGCAGGGCCAGTTCCTGTTCCGCGGGACAGTTTCTTTCCTGAGCCTGACGCTGGGTTTGCGGGAAGGAGATAATCACTTCGCCCAAGGGAGATGGTTCGNCGAGAGGGAGGGCGAAAGGAACCGCTTCGGTATCTTCCGGTTCTAGGGCCTCTTGCCGGGCTTCCTGGATGTCCCCAGCCCAATGTCCGGAATGGGAAGCGGAAAAGGATAGAACGTCGGTAACTTCATCCAACCCCCGGAATCGCCGGTTCAATTCCCGCACCGTTTCATCGTCGGTTACCACCAGGCCAACCTGGACCGGCTCGCTTTTGGGAAGTGCCTCCGCCAGAGCGGCTTTCATCACCGTCCGTAGCCAACCTTCGGACAAATCCTGCCGGTAGGTACCGGCCACTGAAATGTCTATCTCTTGACAAGAACGGGGGCTATCTGACATCCTGCCCTGCTGGTGGCTCACTCCAAGCTGGCTTCAATACGTAGGCTCCGAAGGCTGATTGAAGCTGACCAAATNGTAGGCCAATCATAGCATTGGCAGCCTGTGTGCTTCAAGGAGCAAAGGTCCCGATTCGGCGCCCCTGTTTCGGCCATCGAGGTTGCCGGAACGAGGCGTCACACAGATAGATCAGAGACTGCTGCCGTAGAGGCGGTTCAGATTTCCCTGGCGGCTGGGGTCCAACTGCCGACCCGATAAAGCCGGGTTGTCCGGGCCATAACGATGAGCGCGGAAGACCCCGTTATTCAAGCCATGCTGGTTCCTGGCCAAGAAGGGGCTGATGTATTCCCAAACGATCTGGTTGGACGGCGTTACCTCAAAGAGGCGTCCAGCCATGCCTTCAGTGATCAGAGTGTTTCCGTTGGGTAATCGCTCGGCCCCTCCGGTGAAGTGGGTGAAGAAAGAAACCAGTGGGTCGCCCCGGTACTGCCAGACAATCTCGTTGGTCGCAGGATCAACCTCCACCACCCGGGAAGAGCTAAGTCCTCGACGGTGTGCTCCGTTGTCCAGAAGCAGCACGTTGCCGTTGGCCAGGAGGGTGGGGTTATGTTGGTGGGAGATCTGCCCCGGTCCCCATTGCCATTTGAACTCTCCCGAGGCTCGATCCACTATGGCCACCGTGTCTAAAATCCGGAAGCTGATCAGGAAGGTGCTATCGTCGGGCGCCGAGATGTCGTTGGCGCCGCCCCAGGCCGCTCGGCCCTCCAANGGGCAAATAACGTGCTGTTGAGGATCTAGCTGGTCCTCGGAACGCCATTCGTTGACGGTGGAGCCGTCGGGTGTGACCTCCAACACCAAGTCTCCCCCCATGCGCTCCGGGTCCGACGGAGTCGAGAAGCCGCCTAGAACCCGTTGAGTCAAATCCGGGGAGACTCCCTCAGCTACGTTGCACAAAAACAGGTNGTTGCCGTTGGCCAACCGGCAGTGGCGGCGGAGGTCGGGGTTGCGGTACTCCCAGACCAGGTCGCCCTCCCAATCGATCTCCCGGATAGCGTCAGAACCGGGNGAGTTGGGAGCTGAGCCCCGGTCTCGAAACAGCAGGTTTCCGTTGGGTAGGAGGAATCCGTAGTTGATGCCTCCATCGAAATGCCAGCGGTGGACGAAATTGCCTTCCATGTCAATGAGATAGGCGTCGTCGCCTCCGTTGGCGGAAAACAAGGTGTATCCTCGGTAGGCGTTAGTCGGTTGGTATTTGGTTAGACCCGTGGGACGTTGAGACCAGCCCATGACGTTTTACACTCCTTGTGTGGGGTCGAGCAACTCGGANATAAAATGGACGATGCGGTCGGGCTTAACCTTGCTATCTTTGGGTAGGCCGGAACCGCGCCAGTCTACCCAGATCCCCCATATGCCCAACTCTTGCGCCCCGCCCACGTCAAAGTACAGATTATCTCCGGCCATCCAAGTTTGCTGTGGGTTGGCGCCAAGCTTGCCCAGAGAATACTCAAAGACACTCCGATCCGGCTTCCCGATACCAAATTCACCCTCAATCACTATGGAATCAAACAAGGGTTCCAGTCCAAAGCGGTCGATCTTGGCCCGCTGCGGCTCCTTGGCCCCATTGGTGATCAGTCCCAGTTTGATTCCGTCACGGTGGAATTGCCGTAAGGTCTCTATGGCGCCGGGACGGGGAGTGATTAACGCGGTCCTGATTTTCTCGTAGGAGACGGAGATTTCCTGACAGATTTCCAGATCGCTTACTTCCAGGTCTTGCATTGCCGAAGATACGACCTCCATGCGGGCGGCCAGAAGATCGCGACGGCCGCGGAGGTGGCGGTCCGGGTCGCTCCAAAACCACCGGGCTTTTTCTTTTAAGGCCGTGAAGAGTTCTTGGGTCCCCAACCCAGGAAGTTTTGGTGACACAGTGTCGCAGACCTGTTTCCAGGACCGGTCGGCCACGGAATCGTAGTCCAGAATTGTGTCGTCCAGATCGAAGAGGATCGCCTTGGGGTGACGGTGGGTCACGGGTAGCTCCGTCGCGGATGGAATCCAGAGTAGGAGAGTCCAACACCCTAGTTTGGGAGAGCCAATCTTAACACACGCTATTGCACGGGAAGGGGCCAGGGACATGGGAAATCACGTGGAACTTCTGGCTTGNCAATCGGGATCAGTTTGGAAAATAGAGCATTTTGGGGGTTGATACAGGTATCTGATTTATGAAATCCGAGGTAACATAACGTGTAGGGGAATAGATAATCGCCCAAAGTGCGGCCATCTGACAACGTCTTATGGTCGATGGCACAATCCAGCCGGTTAGGGACCCGGGGTTTTCTCGGCCTATCTCTTGGCACGACTTGAGGATAGTCAAGTAGAAAACTTGACTTAATTTTAAGAAAAGTATAAAATCAGTNTTGTTCAGGGTGGGAGTNGTGATGAGGTAGTGGAACTGAGCCAGGAATGGGCAAATGCCGTTCCTGGCTTTTCGTTTGGCGTCNCTAGCTCGTTGATTAATCGCCACGACCGTCAAGCGGTCGCCCACAATCTCCTTTAATCAAACGTAGGAGGACGCATGGAGTTAGATGACAAGGTAACAATATTAGAAAATGACCTAGAAATTATTAAAACTACTATTAAAGATGCTTTGGTTGAATTAAAAGAATTGATGCTGCGGGATCACAATCCTCTGGGCGCTCCGAAGCTCTCGGACCAGCGAACGGTGAACGATCGACCCGTGATCGTGGTGTCCCCGTAGCTGACCCCATTCCCGGCCGAGTCAGGTAACGCACCCGAATGGGTTATTTCGTGACCGATCTCATACCTTGTTAGCAGGGTAGTTTTTAAGTTCGNAGCGGCGGAACCGGACNAGGNGTACTATCAATAAAAGAGACCTCCGGGTTCACCAGAGGTCTCTTTTATTTTGGCGGAAGTTGGTACCCCGGACCAGATTCGAACTGGTGATCTCCACCTTGAAAGGGTGGCGTCCTAACCGGGCTAGACGACCGGGGCTCAAATCTATGTTACTACAAACCAGGGGGGGCCGCCAATGGCGTGGGGCTGTCGAACAACTGAATAAACCCCGCGGCTTTGCTTAGGGATAGAGCGCCATCGCCGGTAGGGCGGTTTCCTCCGGGATGCCAAACATCAGGTTCATGTTTTGCATGGCCTGCCCGGCGGCGCCCTTCACCAAGTTATCGATGCAACTGACCACCACCAGCCGGCCGGCCTGCTCGTCTACCGTAGGATATACCAAGCAAAGATTGCTGCCCGTGGTTTGCTTGGTTTGGGGCGGCGCNTCGGNTACTCGCACGAAGGGTTGGTCCTTGTAGTATTCCTTGTACAGGTCCCGAACGGTCTGTTTGGTGGTTCCCGAATCGACCAGCGGAGCGTAGCAAGTGGCCAGGATTCCCCTGGTCATGGGAATCCGGTGGGGAACAAACGTAACCCTGGCAGTGGGCGCTTCCCGCAACTCGGCCAGTTCTTGGGCTATCTCCGGCTGATGCCCGTGACCGTCCAGACCGTAGGCCATCGCGTTCTCGTTAGCCTCGGCGTAGTGGTCCATGATGTTGGTCGCCAGGCCGCCCCGTCCCGCGCCCGAAATACCGGTCTTGGCGTCCACTATAATGTCGTCGCCGATTATGCCGTCCCGGACCGCTGGAGCCAGGGCAAGGATGGACGCCTCGGGAAAACAGCCTGGGTTGGCCACCAGATTTGTGGATTTGATGGCCTCACGGTGAATCTCCGGCAGGCCGTACACGGCCTTTTCCAATAGGTGGGGCGATGGATGGTCTATCTTGTAAGCCTTCTTGTAACTGGCGGCGTCATGGAGCCGAAAATCCGCGGCGATGTCTATAGCCTTCGTGCCGCTTTCGACAAAGGGGGCCAACGCCTCGGCGCTGGCGCCGCTGGGCAGCGCNGAGAAAACTAGGTCCACGGGAACGTGGATCGCCTCGGTCACTTCAAGGTCAATCTCCCATAGGTGGGGCATCACTTCGGGCAGCCGCTTGCCGGCGGCGCTTCTTCCGGTGACCGACACCAGCTCTACCTCTGGGTGATGCCACAGCAAGCGGGCCAATTCCGAACCGGCGTACCCGGTAACGTTGATGATACCGACTTTCATTACTTCTATTCCTTGATCGATACAGAGTGGGGCAACGGGCCGGTCTTCTTGGTCTGGCCTTTGGCGGTAGCTCTAGGAGCTTTCTTGGATGGCTCTTGGGAAGATTCTGCCGGCGCCATGAACTGTTCTCGCGATGGACAGGCTTCCGCCACCACGCATTCGCCGCATAGAGGACGCTGGGCCTTGCATACCTGCCGGCCGTGGGTGATGAATGCCAGGTGGAACGGGTAGACTTGGTCCGGCTCTACCGCTTCTTCCAGGATGTCGTGAGCTTTATCCGCAGTGACTTTGGGGCCTATCAATGCCAATCTTTTGCTCACCCGGTATATGTGGGTGTCGATGGCCATGGCGGGCATTCCCAAAGCGAAGCTGAGGATGATTCCCGCCGATTTGGGGCCGATGCCCGGCAATTGCCGCAGCCAGGCTTTTGCTTCGTCCAAAGGCAATTCCCGTAGGAAGGAGAGGTCCAGGGAGCCGTTCAGTTCGAGAATTAGATTCAATACCTGCTTGATGCGGGGCGCTTTGATCTTGGCCAGTCCGCCGGGGGCGATGGCTCTTTCTATGTCTACCGGATCTCCCATGGCCACCTCTTCCAACGTTCCGAACTTGTCCATCAGTAAATGGTAGGCTCGGGAGGAGTTCGTGTCCGAAGTGTGCTGGGAGAGAATAGTGAATACTATCTCATGGGCGGCGTCCAGACGGGGTTCTTCGGCAAAGGGGCCGTAGCGGTCCGTCATGATCCGGATGATCTGGTCTATGCCGGGCATGGGATTGGTTTTGGCGGCCGCTTTAGATCTGGTCGGCACCGTTCTCCTCCGAACGTGAGGGTTGAGCCAATCTTACTCGCCGCGGCGCGATGGGAATCGAATGGAAAGCGCTAACGAGGTTCCGATTTTGCGCGCCGCCGGTTCATGATGCCGATTCTAGCACCGCTGTAGACCGGCCTCAAGTGGGGAATCACTGGATGGCGTGCAACTGTCCATCGGAAGTACGCACGTAGAAGCGGCCTTGGGCGAATGCCGGGGCGACTTCGATGGGGGCGCCCAGGGAAAGCTGCCAGATCACGTCACCGGAATGCCGGTCCAGAGCGTAGAAAATGCCGCCCCTGGTTCCGAAGTAAACCAGGTCATCCAGCACCACAGGGGAGGCGACTATTGCTGAGTCCGCCTGAAAACTCCACAGCTTAGTGCCCTTGACGGCGTCTCTGGCATAAAAAACACCCTGGGTATCGCCAGCGTATAGTGCGGTTGAAGTTACCGCCGGTGGAGATATGATTCCTGCCTTTCTTGAATCAGGTGAAATACGCCATTTGCCACCCTTCTGGCCGGGGGGCCTTGGGATGCCGGGAACTTGCCACAGCCAAAACTGGGCCCAAACCTTCTTGAATTGTAGTTCCCCGGGAATCTCCCGGGATTTGGCATCTACGGCGTATATCCGTCCGGTGGAGGAAAAATAGGCCAGGCCGTTATCCACGACGGGTGAATCGGTGTTGCCGCCGGAAGTANGAAAGCGGTGGCGCTTTTGACCGGTCCGGGCATCTAGGCTGTAATAATTTCCCTCGGTGTCGGTCTTGTAGACCAGGCCTTCGTACACCGCTATGTCGGAGTGCACGCTGGCAGCCCCCTGCGTCTTCCAAATCAATCTTCCNGTAGATGCGTCCAGGGCGTAGGTGAAGCCGTCCCATGCGCCGACGTAGACAATGCCTCCTGATACTGTCGGCGACGCGGAGACGGCATCCTCAGTCTTGATCTGCCAGACGGTCTCCCCAGTAGACCGCTCCATGGCCATGATACGGTGATCCAAAAAGCCTAAATATATCGAATCTCCGGCCACCGCCGGCGAAGAGTGAACCGGCCCCGTGGCGTCCCGCTCCCAAATCAAATCGCCGGTGTTCGCGTCCAACGCCAACACCTTGAAGTGCGCCCCCAGATATATGACTCCATCGGCTACGGTGGGTGACGATTGAGTGTTCAATCCCAGGGACCGGCTCCACGCAACCTCTCCTGTGGGTTGGCTGGGCACTTGAGGCAGGTATCTGGTCTTCTGGTGGTCCCAGCCCATCATGGACCACTGGCCCGGCTGGGATGCGGACGATAGGTCTGTAACCGGTCTTTTGAAGATGAGAGTTACTGGATTAGGCAGGAAGGGGTAGTTAAGCCATACTAGAAATGACAATACGATGAGGATCACGCCGATGCGTATTGCCCGGCCTCGAGTCAGCCACTTTTGTTGGCTGGGTAACTGTTCGACCCAGCTGGGAAGTTCGACGATGTACCGGTCGCACTGGGCGCACGGTTGCCCCTGGATCTGGTTCTCGGCTCCACACCAACGGCANGTAACCNTGCCGTTGGTGTGGGCGCCTTGATGCGCAACNTCACTCATTNNTTATAGGTTAACTTGGATGGACCGTAGGGCGCAATCTTACTTCGGGGATCGGGTCCAGATGAGTGACCGTCAGTAAGGCGAATTACCCAGCCAGCAGGAGTAAGGTGACAGACCACAGGGAATTCAGTACCTAGCCGAGAATATCCAAAAGAGGAAGTCCAATTCGGCAACAGGTTCGAGGCGGANGGATTATCCTTGATGGTGGTTCACCCCAGTCATANCGGGGTTACCACAGTGCTGGCTGATAGAATAGGCACTTAGTACAGGTGGCAAGAGACCAGGTGCCCCGGCGCAACCTCTTTCTCCACCGGCACCTCCTCCGAGCACTTGTCCATGGCGAAGGGACACCGGGGATGGAACCGGCATCCGGAGGGCGGGTTGATGGGCGAGGGTACCTCACCAGTGAGTACTATCTCTTCACGGACCATGTCCGGATGAGAAGGTAGCGCTGCCGAGAACAAAGCCTTGGTGTAGGGATGGAGGGGGTTTTGGTACAGCTCCTCGGTATCCGAATACTCCACGACCTGACCTAAGTACATCACTGCCGTTTGATGGGCCATGTAGCGGACTGTGGCCAGGTTGTGGGCTATCAGCAGGTAGCCCACGTTATACTCGCCCTGGAGATCCTTGAGTAGATTCATCACCTGGGCTCGNATCGAAACGTCTAGGGCCGAGACAGGCTCGTCCAGGACGATGAGCTTGGGGTAAGACACCAAGGCGCTGGCGACAGCTATGCGCTGGCGTTGCCCGCCGCTGAACTCATGAGGGTAGTTCTTGGCCTGATCTGTGTGTAGTCCGACCTGGGCCATTACCTCAAATACACGGTTGTTAACCTCTTCGGACGAGACCTTCCGGTTCACTACCAGGGCTTCGGCGATTATGTCTCTGACGCGCATCCGGGGGCTCAAGGAAGACCAGGGATCTTGGAACACTGCTTGAACCGTTGTCCGGTAATCCCGCAGCTCCTCCCCTTTGAAGGTCTGGATATCCTTGCCTTCCAGAAGCACTCTCCCTTCTGTGGGCTGCTCCAGCCGCAATATAATCTTGCTGGTGGTCGTCTTGCCGCAGCCTGACTCGCCGACCAACCCGAGGGTTTCACCTTGTTTGATGCTAAAACTGATTCCGTCTACCGCCTGCACGTGGCCGACGGTCTTCATCATTACGAGGCCTTTAGTCACGGGGAAGTATTTTTTTACGCCCTGTAGCTCAAGCAGCGGTGCCGCGCCGTTTACCATGATGGATCCAGCCTCCAGCAGTCAGCTGTATGCCCTTCTTTTACAGGGAAACTGGGCGGATACTCTTGGCACTTGTCCCTTGCATGGGGGCAGCGCTCGGCGAACAAGCAGCCCTCGGGCAGATCCCAAAGCAGGGGAGGTTGGCCTTCAATCGAATACAAGCGATCAACTTTCTCTTCTAGTTTGGGCACCGAGTCCATCAGGGCTTGAGTATAAGGATGCTGAGGGTCATTGAACAGATCTCGAACCGAGCCGTGCTCCACGATGTGTCCCGCGTACATTACCGCCACACGGTCGCACATCCTGGCCACTACACCGAAGTCGTGGGTGATGAAAATGATGGCCAACCCGGTGCGTGCCTGAATGTCCTTGAGCAGCCGCAAGTATTGNAGCTGAATCGTGACGTCCAAGGCGGTAGTGGGCTCGTCGGCGATAATAATTCTGGGTTCCAGCGACATGGCTATGGCCCCAACCACCCGCTGCTTCATTCCGCCGCTCATCTGGTGAGGGAAGTCTTCCAAGCGGCGTTCTGGAGCGGCCACGTTCACGTTGCGCAGGGANTCAACCGCCCTTTGCAACAGGTTCTTGCGACCCTCCTTATGTGTCAGCGCCAGGGATTCCGTGAGCTGATTGCCGATGTTGAACACGGGATTCAGGGAGGTCTGCGGGTCCTGTAGAATCATCGAGATCTGCCGGCCCCTTACATGGCGCATCTCGTCTTCACTCTTCTGCACCAGGTCCTCGCCGTGGAGCAGGATCTCCCCACCAACGATGCGGCCGGCCGGCTTGGGAATCAATTGCAACAAGGAGAGAGCGGTCATGGTCTTGCCGCAACCCGACTCACCGACGATTCCCAGGGTTTCTCCCTGCCGCAANTCAAAGCTGATNCCGTCCACTGCTTTCACCACAGAAGTTCGAGTATATATGTACGTGCGGAGGTCATTGACCTCCAGAATCACTTCTCCTTGTGCTACTGCCATATAGTTATANGTTCCTTAATTTGGGGTCTAACTTGTCCCTNAACCAGTCACCCATAAGGTTCATAGAGAGTACAGTAAGGACTATCGCCACGCAAGGGAAGAAAAAGATCCACCAAGCCGCAACTATGAGTTCCCGACCGTCGGCTACCATTACGCCCCATGCCGGAGTTGGGCGAGGGATCCCGGCGCCTAGGAAGCTGAGGGTCGACTCCAGGATGATTACGTGGCCTACTTCCAGTGTGGCCAGCACAACCGCGGTGTTCATCAGGTTGGGGAATATGTGCCGGGCCATGATTCGCCAGTTGGAGGCTCCTGCCACCTGTGCCCGGTCGATGAAATCTCTGTTCATTATGGCCAATGCTTCACCACGTACCACCCGGGCGTAACGAGCCCACAACAGCACGGCAATCACGATGATTACCGTGAGCAGTCCGGGTTTCCAGGCGGCCACCAGCACCAGCGCCAGCAGAATCGAAGGGAAGGCAAGCTTGATGTCAACTAGCCGCATTATCAAGGTGTCCGTTATTCCGCCCTTATAGGCAGCCAACAGACCCAGGATCACGCCCAGGCCACCTCCCAGGGCGATCGCCAATACGGAGACGGTGAGAGACACCCGTGAGCCGTGGATGATCCGGCTCAAGATATCCCTGCCTTGCTTGTCCGTCCCAAGAGGATAGGTCCAGGAGCCTCCCTGACGTATGACGACTCTTAGTTTATCGCCCACATCTACGGCGCCGTCGCCCCCGCCCTCTAAGAATGTTGCGGTACCCCGCTTTATCCTCCGGGTAGCCGACGACAAAGTGATCTCACCCNGCCTTGCAACCCGGCGGTCTTGCTTCTGTACCACCGTTTGTTCAACAACTTTGTCCCCGATCCACGCGGGTGGACGCTTCACCAGGTCTAGATCNCCGATACGGTGGTCGTGTGGCGCTATCTGGTTGGCGAATATCGCTGGAATTAGCAGTACGAATAGAAGGACGAAGCCAGGCAGCAAGGGGTACCGTCTTGCCCAGGCAAGTCCCTGCGTAACTGCCGGTCCTCCGGGAAGGGAGTCTATGAACCCACGTTTGGGCAGGGCTACGATGGCCATGGGGCCACTCCTTGAACCTCGGGAGGGAGATGGATTTGGTTACGCGTAACGGATGCGTGGGTCGATGTAGGCGTATAGGATGTCCACCAATATATTGATCAGGATGAATGTGAAAGCAAACAAAAGCACCACAGCCTGAACTACTGTGAAGTCTCTGGCGATGATGGCCTCGATAACCAAGGCCCCAAGGCCAGGCCAAGCAAAAACCGTTTCGGTGACCACGGAGCCGGTGATTAGCACCGCTCCTATGAGGCCAAAGTATGTTAGTGGAACGATAAGGGCATTGCGGAAGCAGTGCTTCCAAATCACTCGGTGCTCCGAAACCCCTTTTATACGGGCCAGTTTAACGTACTCCGTGTCCAGGACCTCCAGCATGGAGGAGCGGGTCAATCTCATCAGGGCTGCAACGTTATAGTACCCCAACGCCACCCCGGGTAGGATCATGTGACTCAAGCCCCCCTTACCCGAAGTGGGGAACCAGTCCAACTGGACCGCGAACACCCACATCAAGATCAGGCCTAGAGCGAATGATGGCGCCGACTGCCCTAATATGGCCACCATCTTCCCGGCGTAATCGATACCAGTGTCCTTTTTCACCGCCACCAATACTCCGACGGGGAAAGCGATGGCTGCGCTAATCAGGAGAGCGAAAGCGGACAGTTGGANGGTGGCGGGGAGTCGCTCGACAATCAATTCGGAAGCCGGGACACCAGCCCACTTGAACGAGTTACCAAGGTCGCCACGAGTTAGTCGTTTGACGTACACGAAATACTGTATGTGGAGCGGTTTATCTAGCCCCCACTCTATTTGAGTCTGGAGGATCTGCTCTTCTGATGCTTCGTCGGGCAACAGGACTTGCGTCGGGTCCCCAGTCACGCGTGCGAGAGCGAACACCACCATACTGATGACGATGATTGCCAGCAATCCTTGGGCAGAGCGGCGGAGGATGTACCGCTGCATAAGGGCTCCTCGTGCCAGTATTAGGAGTCTTGATGACGAGAAGGATCTAATTGCCTACTTGATTTAGTATCTTTGCCAGCAAATAAATGAGGAAACTTGCCTGCCCTCTTGGTTATTTGCTGGCAAATCTAATTCCTATTTGCGAAAGTGCCTGAAAGTCCTACAGCGGCTTACTTGCGGACACCTTTGATGTTTTCCAGGTTGTTATAGGAACCTCCTGGAGGCCCTAGGAAGATGTATTCCTCTATTACCTCTGGGTCGTAAATCGCCTGTACTGGCAGTGTGAACAACGGCATGGTATGCGCGCCATAGTACAACTCGTCCGCGACCTCTTGCCACAGGCTGTTCGCTAAGGCTTTGTCTGTGGTGCCCAAAGCCTTGGTCTTCTTCTCTTCAATGGAGTCCGTCACCGTCGCACGGAAGAAACGCTCGGCGCTGTAATAGAAGTGGACGCGAGTGGCCATCGGAGCGGCCGGACCGCGGAACGGGTACACACAACACTGTGTCTCCAGTCCGCGGTACTTCTCTCGCCAGCGGGAGAACTCAACTTCTTCTAGCTTAGGCTGCAGACCGATGGCTTCCCAATAACCTGCGGCCGCCTCCATGACATCTGGTTGTTCTGGGACACCGCTAAGAGGAAACAGCTTTTCCCGGACCTCGAAACCGTTGGGGAACCCGGCTTCCTTCAACAACTCCTTGGCCCGCTTCGGGTCGTAGCCGTACAGTTCATCCCACTTCTCTTCCCATTCGGGATTGTAGCCTGCAGGGAAAGCTGGGTGCAGGGAAGCTACCCATTGCCTTGACCCTTGACCGTCGAAGATGGCCTCGTTGATCTTATCCCGGTCAAGGGCCTTGTTCATTGCCATACGGACTTTTTTGCCCACCTCTCCGCGTAGGGCCCAAGGCATCGGATCGTAGGCTGCTTCCACGGCCTTCGCGAAGTAGGAGCCACCGAATATCATAAATGTGGTCACAGCTTCCACCGATGCGTCGGCTATCTCAAGCCCGCCATCCAGGGCTTCTTGATTCAACGCTCGCGTCAAGGATCCCACGTGAGCCTCTCTAGCCAATAAGATCGCCAGCCGCGTGGCGGGTTCCTTGACCATCTTGATCTCCAACGCGGCAAAGTCAGGGTTCACCCTCCAATGGTCGTAAGGCACTCTGTCGTATTCCCAGTTGACGCCCTTCTCAAAATTGACGTATTGGTATGGGCCGGTTCGAGATGGATTGGCTTCGACGCCCTTTGCACCCAACGCGCAATATCCTTCGACTGAAGCCGGAGATTCCTTTCTAAGTTCATACTGGGCCGAACCCTGAGGGCACCCTTGGTCCCACTGGGCCTTGCTGGATATGGGCACACCCCGGTACTCGGAGAGCCAGTAGTCGTACAATAAAGCCGGCCGCACAGGGGTTTTTATGACTATTTCATGGTCGCTGATGACCTCTACGTCCGTACCTGGGTCGTTCCGGAAATAGTCGGAGTAGGATGCTTTACATGTGTCGTTGGTGTAGTAAGCAAAGGAGTGGAGTACGTCGTCAGCAGAGAACTCGCCGAAACCGTTGTGGAATTTCACTCCTTTCCGTAGCTTGACGTTAAATGAACGCATATCGTCAGCGGCTTCCCATTCTTTCGCCAAATGAGGGACGATTTCGCCAGTGGAGTGGTCGACTCCCAATAGGTATTCCACCGAAGGACGATGATTTACCGTGGCGCTTCCGGTTACCTGGCAGTCCAGAGCCGACTGCTTGGTAGGGGTTGCTAAAACCGCGATTAGCTTGTCGATCACAACCTTGCCTGTCTGGGCTGCTTTCGGTACGGCTGTGGGCGCAGCCCGGGTGACCACGTACGACTTCTCTACCTCTTTGACCACCTCTTTCTCCACTATTTTTGTCACAGGTACCTCTTTGATGACCTCTTTCTCTATCGGTACCTCTTTGATGATCTCTTTTATTACCTCTTTCTCTACCACAATGGGTTCGGCGGTGGTGCCTCCGCAGGCNGCCAGGGCCATCAAAAGGANAACCAGGGGCGNAANGATGAGGAACTTAGGATCCATTAGCCTGCGGTACGACATGAGATTCCCTCCNNATTTATCCANATNTNCTCGAGAGTGCTTTGGGCGCTATAGCACCCGACGAATTGCGTANAATTNGNNCCNCACCCCGCAANAATTCGGTATACCTNGCGAACTNAAATACTCTTCTGNGGATAGTATTGATATTAATTAGTCCGACAATACACCACCTGAGAGAAACGCCAANTANATATATACTATNTATTCATACCGTGTCAATAGCAAATAGTATAAATCTGTCGACAAAATGAAAACCTATTCGGCGGCTAAGATTTTCTCTGAAGTACCAGGGTTGGGGACTTCGGAAAGGTGGGGACAGTGGGCAGAGGGGATGAGGAACGGTTAGGGTTGGGGGTCTCCGGGGCGGCGGCGTTGCCGGGTCCTGAGGAATTGCTCAAGATCCTTAACCATTTCTGAGGGTTCGGGGATCTCTCCGGCTGGGGCCGCCTCGTCGTACTGGGTTTCCAGTTTACTGACGTAAGAGCTGATCTGCTCGTCCTCCGCGATCGCCTTTGCGACTTCCCCGTCGAATATTTCGGCGGCGGAACGGAGTTCGCCCAGGTCTAAAGGCAACTTGAGGAGCTTGGCCAGGGTTTCGGTCAAAGTGTAGCTGACCCGGTAATTGGGCGCGGCCTGCAGATAGTGGGACGTATGCCCCCACAGTGAGGCGTACTCCATATCATTGTTGGAGCAGGCTTCCAGCACGGCGGAACTGATGCCGGTCGGCCCTTGGTAGTTGGAACCCTTAATGCTGAACTCTTCCAAAAGCTCGCGCGTCTCGGGACCGGTGGCGGTACCCGTTAACCTGACACTTCTGGAGTGCGGGACCGCGTCGAGAAGAGCCCCAAGGTGCACTACGGTTTCCACACCTTGGTCNTTGGCCAAACCGGCGATACTAGTGGAGAAGGTCCGCCATCGCAGGTTGGGCTCTACCCCCAGGTAAAACATGATTCCATCGTTGGTCCCGGGTAAGACTGCCCAGGCGAATTCATTGGCGGGCCAGTTGACTCGCCTTAGGCCATCCCTGGTGCGGACGGAGTAGGGACGTGTCTGGGTGAAGTCGTAGAACTCCTCGGGGTCGATCTCAGCGAACTTCCGGGCCGACAGACTTCGCTGGATGTACTTGACCGTGTTGGTGGCGGCTTCACCGGCGTCGGCCCACCCGGCGAAGGCCATGATTAGATACTTTAGCTTGATGTCCGGTTTTTCGAAGGTGTTCAGGTAATTCATCGTACTTAACCAGTTTAGCACCCGCCGAAATTGTCCACAATGCCGCTATGCCCACACACCCCTGGCCTGGAGGGTGTTCTCGTTCAACTCCACGCCCCAACCCGGCCGGTCCAGCAGAGTCATCTCGCTGTCGTGGATCTCCGGGCGCACGGAAAACAGCTCGGCCCACACCGGGTCCCGGTCGGCGGTGGGAAATGTCTCAAGAATCTCTCCCACCGGCAGCGCCGCCACCAGGTGGCCGTGGATCTGCGGGTCGTGATGGGGCGCCAAGCGCACGTTCTGCATGGCGCACAACGACGCTACCTTTAAGCATTCGGTGATTCCCGATGAGCGCGTGCAGTCGAACTGCATGACCTTGATCCCACCGTGGATNATAAGGTCTCTGGCATCCCACCGGTGGGCTGCGTTTTCTCCGGAAGCTATGGGAATGGATGTCGAGGCCGCGACCTGGCCCAGCCCGGTGACCCGATCGTACCAGTGGACCGGCTCTTCCAGCCAACGGATGTTGAAGGGTTCCATCAAGTGGGCCGCCCGGATGGCGGTGGGGACATCGTAGCCTTCATTCACGTCCAGCATCAGGTCCACGTCCGGGCCTACAGTCTGACGTACCGCCCCAACCCTTTCCACATCTTCTTCCACGGAAACGCCGCCGATCTTCAGNTTGATGGCGTTGTATCCCATATCAACGTAGGAGGCGCATTCTTGGGTTAGGTCCTCCGTGGTTTTCCCTTCCTGATAGTAACCGCCGGTGATATAGCAAGGCACCTTATTCCGGGCGCCGCCCAGCAGCTTGTAGACAGGCATCCCCGCCGCTTTGCCCTTAATGTCCCACAGGGCGATATCCACACCCGCCATGGCGGTCATGATCTGAGGGCGGCCCCATCCTTTGCTGGCCCAACCCACGTGATGGTTAAGCCGGAACATCATCTCCCAAAGCCGTTCGTTGTCCAGCGGGTCTTCTCCCACCAATAGGGGCTTGAGAACATCGACCACGATTCGGGAGGCGCCGGCCGCTTCAATAGTGCCGTCCTCTTTCTGCTGGTAGATACCGGGGAAGGGCATACCGGCGCCGTGGGCTTCGCCGATGCCCACGATCCCGTCGTCAGTGTGCACTCGTACTACCAGCTCGCTGACCCGGCCGATGGGCCGGAAAGCCGTCCAAAACTGTTTCTCCGGCGGCGGCCACACCACCGCGATGGCTTCTATGTCGGTTATTTTCATGGTTCTCCTCGGAATTAATGGGCGCGTTGAATCGGCCAGCCTGCGCGGGCCATCATTACATTCCCAGCCGGTCCAGCCGGAACAGGCTCAGGTCGTGGGCAGTTTCGCTATCTTGGGCTAAATCCGCCATGATCTCGCCCACTACGCTGCAAAACTTGAACCCATGTCCGGAAAACCCGGCGGCGATGCTGACCTGCGAGTACTGGGGATGGCGGTCGATGATGAAGTGCCCGTCGGGACTATTGGTGAACATGCAGGTTTTCAAGGCCAGGGTGGGTCCGGCGGCCAGAGGGAAATAACGGCTGGTGAACGACCGGAGGGTCTCTTCATCCTCGGGATGCACGTTCCGATCCATGGTGTCCGGGTCAACTTCCTGAGATAGATGGTGGTATCGGCCCACTTTGAAACCGGGTATCTCGTAGCTGGGGAATCCGTAGTACCGGCCCTCTTCAACCTCTAAGCCGAAGACGGGAAATGCCTCCGGGCGAAACAATTCAGGCCGCGATGGTAGGAACCAGGCCAGCACCTGACGTTCCGGGACAACCCATTGAGTTAGCTCTGGGACCATCTTGGCGGCCCAAGCTCCGGCGCAAACCACTAGATTTCGAGCGGTGTAGCTGCCCCGGTCCGTCTCCACCCGCACGCCGTCGCCTGACGGCTCCCAGTCCAGGACATGTTCACGGCCGTGCACCTGGGCGCCCAGCTCCAAGGCGGCGGTTACATGGGCGATAATACAACGCTCGGAGTTCAGGAAGCCACCTTCGGCTTGGTATACCGCTAGCACATCTTCAGGAAGCTGGTAACCCGGGAACCGCTGGTTTATCTCCGGCCCTGCCAGAATTTGATAAGGAAGGTGGTTAATGTCACAAGCCAGTTTGGAGCCTTGGAACAATGCACTGCCTTCATCGCCTCCACGCAAGGAGCCGGTGGTCACCAGCAGGCGTTGTCCGAAGCCGTTCTCAAGTTGTTGCCATAGTTCGTAGGCCCGGCGGACCAAGGGGACATAGGAAGGATGCTCGTGATAGGAAAGGCGAATCATCCTGGATNTGCCGCCGGATGANCCCATATCGTTGGGAACATCGTAACGCTCAATGCCCAGAGCACGGAGTCCGCGGCGGGCCAAGTGGTAAAGGGCGGCGCTGCCCATGCCACCCACTCCGATGACGATGGCGTCGTACTCGTTAATAGAATAGGCCAATTAAAAATCCTGGATCGGGATGTGCCTACTGGATTCCCGATATCGGAAACTGCTGTCTTCGGGACCGGATTATTAGGCCATTGGTATCCGAGTGCCCGGTGTGGTCATTCGCATGGTGTAGACCGAAGTGCGGGCGGTGAAGAACATGGTCCGGTGGTCCGGTCCGCCCCAGGCGCAGTTGGCCGGTATCTCCGGCAGCCGGATGATTCCCAGGTGATTGCCGGAGCTATCGAAAACCCAGCACCCTTCAGAGCCGGTGCAGTAGACTCTGCCCTGGCTATCTACTTTCATGCCGTCGGGCACACCGTCCTGGGCGGAGAACATGTTGGCGAACACCCGGTCGTTGCTCAGGGAGCCGTCGGCAGCCACGTCGAAGGCCCGTATCACCTGGTGGGTGCACTCCTCTCCCCGCTCCTTCTCCTGGATGCAACCGTCATCCCGTCGGGTGATAGCCACGTAAAGGATGCTTTCGNCGGGAGAAAAAGCCAGTCCGTTGGGGAAGTTCAGTTCGCCGGTCACGGCGGTCACGGAACCATCGGGACCGATGCGGTGAACCCCGCTGGAGTCAATCTCACGGTCCGCCGGAGCGATCCGGTTGCCCGGGTTGGTGAAGTAGACGCTGCCGTCGGAGCGGGTTACCAAGTCGTTGGGGCGGTTCAACCGCTTGCCATCGCTGGTTTCGGTCAAGGTTGTCATCGAGCCGTCCGGTTCCTGGCGGGAGATTCTCCGTCCGTCACCCTCGCACATAATCAGCCGGCCTTGCAGGTCGAAGGTCAACCCATTGGCCCCGTTCGTGTTCTCCCGGAATGCCTCGAGTTCGCCGCTGGGGGAGACGCGGAACATCAAGCTTCGGCGGACATCCACGAACAACCAATGGCCGTCGGGATGCCAAACCGGTCCTTCCGTGAACACGAAATCAGTGGCCAGGCGCTGGGCCTCAGGCGATTCTAGTATCTGGTCCAGATTGTCAGCCATATCGTCCTCTCAAANGCATCTTTTAGTTAGGACAGGTGGGACAGATATTGGTCCACGTAGTCCATGCCCGCCAGGTCGCTGAATGCGGACATTAGACGTTGGGTGACCGGTCCCGGCACTTTGCCATCCCGGATAGGAGTGCCGTTGACCGCCGAGACCGGGCAGATGCATAGGCTGGTGGAGGTCAGAAAGGCTTCGTCGGCGGTATACGCGTCGAATAGGTCTATATCCTTCTGCTCCACCGNCATGTCCAAGCCCCTGGCCAGGTCCATCACCGTGTCTCTGGTGATGCCCTCAAGAACAAACTGCCCTTGAGGAGTGGCCACCACACCGTCTTTGACCAGGAAGATGTTGGAGCCCCGGCCTTCGGTCAAGTTGCCGTTTTCGTCCAGCAGAACCGCCCAGGAGTCGGGTTCGGTTGCTTGGGCTTCAAGGTCTCCGAGGATCAGGTTCAAGTAGTTGTGGGTCTTGGCTCTTGGGCTGACGAACCGGGGCGGGATCCGGGGCACCGACGGCGTAATCACCCGCGCCCCATCCATATATAGGGGGGCCCGGCGGGCGAAGGGAATGGCGTGGGTTTCGATCAACACGGTGGGGCCCTGACGATCGCCGGGACCGGTCGATTCCAGACCGCGGCTGATCCTCTGCATCACCCACAGGTCCTGGTTGGGCGGCAGCAAGGGATGGTTATACTGGACCACCTCTCTGGACCAACGCTCCATCTCGTCCATCTCCATGCCCACGTCGATGCGCAGGTACCGGAGGGAATCGTACAACCGGTGGATGTGCTGACTTAGCTTGAACGGCGCGCCGTTAAATGTTCGGGTAGCGTCGAAAACGGCGTCACCGTACAGATATCCCCGGTCGCGGATGGAGATGCCAACCTGGCTTTCCGGCTTCAGTTCTCCATTGAAATAAACGATATTTTCCGTCGGCGTCATGTTATAACCTCGATCTCCATACTCGGCTCGATCTGGGTAGGGAAACCATCACGGCAGGCGCTACCGCTACTTGCGAAAGGCATTTGCCCCGGTGACCAGGGCCGGCATGCCGCCAAAGAGAAAGGCGACACCAACGGTTTCGGCGATCTCTTCTTCGGATGCGCCGGCTGCTCTTGCCCGGTTGGCGATGTTGGCCACTCCATCGGCGTGTCCCAACAAAGCGTCACACAGCATGGTCATCATGGTTTTNACTTTCAATGAAAGGGCGCCGTCCTGCAACACCGCCTCTCTTACGCCGGCGACGTTCTTCAACAAGTCCGGGGCGTTCTGTTCCAACATGGTCTGCCATGGCGCTGCTTGGGGTTGAGCCATTTCCGCACCTCTGATATTTATTTAGGTACCACCGCATACTAGGCCGGATACTGTTCTAGACAGCGTTAGACCTGGGCCACCGCTTAGCAAGGTACCATAATACTAGCAGGTGAGGCAGTTCGCCAACTGGAACCAGGGNATTTGCTTATTGGGGAGTTAGCCGGGTGGAGAGATGGGTCGGCGGAAGACCATACGAAAATGCCCGCACCGTTAGGGGGGCGGGCTGACAACAAGAAATACTAAAAGTGGATGCGCCCAATCGAGAATAGCTCTAATCTTTGCCCTGATTGAGCCTCAACTGAATCATCTCAAATCAAGGCCCTCAAGGGATGCAACGACAAAGTGATGTTCACCGATACACGGGAGCGCATCTCCCGTGTATCGGTGGATACTCCAGCACTCCGAGCTTGGCAAACCGGAGCGCGATTTGCCTTGAGATATTTTAGGAGCAGGGAACTAGGTTTCTTAGCGGCTGGCGCCGATTCGGAATACCTTGGTTCCACAAGAGGGGCACGTGCCCGATGTCGCAGGCTTGCCGTTCTTCATGGTGATAGCCTGGGGGTTAGAGATCTCGCGCTTGCTTCGACACTTGACGCAATAGGCTTCCATCACAATCCTCCCTCTTTATGGGTCCATATACTGTATAGGCTAGATGCCCGATTGTCAAGATGTAGTATAGATCTGTTTTTTAATACAAAATGTGGTATGCAATTAGACCAAGTTTGCTCCGCTGTCGGCCCGCCATCTTTCTGGAGCGCGAATCCAAAAGCAGTCTGGTTGAACCGCAACGCTTGGAATCGAAGCCGCTCTTGGTCAGGTACAGATGCGTCCCTACTCTGTTAAAATGCCCTGCACAGGCTCCCACCAACCGATCAAACTCTCTTTGGGGGAAAAACTTTTGGGAGCGGCTTTGATGAATCATGGGTAGACTGCTTTTGGTTAGGCATGGAGAGACTTCTTGGAACGCCGAGGGGCGGCTCCAGGGCAGCGAAGACATTTGTCTATCGGAAAAGGGCCGGCGGCAGGCCCGGTTGATCGGAGACCGCTTGGCGAATACGTCGATAGATGTCGCCTATAGCAGCGATCAAAGCCGGGCCCGTGAAACCGCGCAACATATCCTGGAAGGCCGGGACGTGGCCTTGAATCCCATTCCGGAGCTACGAGAGCGTAGCCACGGGGTGTTTGAAGGGCTCACCGTCCGTGAGAGGAAGGACCGGTACCCAGAGATGTTCGCCGCTTCGTTGGTGAAAAACCTGGATTTCGCTCCGGATGGGGGCGAAACCTTCCGTGGGACCAACCGCCGGATGGCCGGCTGGGCCCAGGGCTTTCTACAAGATCATCTGCAGAAGACGGTACTGGTGGTGGGCCATGGCGGTTCCCTAAGGGGGGCGATCATCGCCTGGATGGGATTTCCCGACGAATCGACCTGGAGGTTCATGCTGGCCAACTGCGGGCTGTCCATCATAGATACATACGCCGACAACGCCGTATTGCGTCTTTTTAACGATATTTCTCATTTGGGCGGCTTCGAGCCGGAATCGTAATCGCGTTAATCGCTGATAAGGACTGGATATGCCCGGTCGTGTGCTAATGGTCCAGGGTACCGCCTCCCATGTGGGCAAAAGCGTGCTGGTATCAGCCTTGTGCCGCATCTTTCGTCAGGACGGGTTTCGGGTAGCGCCTTTCAAGGCCCAGAACATGTCCAATAACTCCTACGTCACCCGTGATGGCGGCGAGATCGGCCGGGCACAGGCGGTTCAGGCCCAGGCCGCCGGCGTTGAAACCCAAGTGGAGATGAATCCAATCCTCCTCAAGCCTGAGACTGACCAACGGTCTCAGGTGGTCTTGATGGGCCGACCCTACACCTCGGCCCGGACTATGGACTACTTCGAATTGAAATCCCAGCTCTGGGAATCGGTTCACACCTCCCTCGACGTTTTGAGGGATCAATACGACATCGTGGTGATCGAAGGCGCGGGTAGCCCGGCGGAGATAAACCTGAAAGCCACCGAGATTGTCAACATGCGGGTTGCCCTCTACGCCAATGCTCCCGTGCTGCTCTGCGGCGACATAGACCGTGGCGGCGTCTTCGCCTCCCTGGTGGGAACGTTGGAGTTGTTGGAGCCTGAAGAACGAGAGATAATCAAGGGCTTCGTCATAAATAAATTCCGGGGCGACATCAATCTGCTGACCGATGGCCTGACCTGGCTGGAAGACCGAACCGGCATCCCGGTGATCGGTGTGGTGAGCCATTACCGGGACATCCACATCCCGGAAGAAGATTCGGTCGCTTTGGACCTACCCGTAAGGGTCAAAGGGAACGCAGTATTGGACATCGCGGTGATCCAGATTCCCCACATCTCCAACTTCGACGACTTCGACCCCTTGGCCCAGGAAAGCGGCGTGACCCTCAGGTACGTGGACTCGCCAAGAGATATAGGCCGCCCCGACCTGATTATCCTGCCCGGCACCAAGACCACCATTCCGGACCTGGCCTGGATGGACCGCCAAGGGCTGACCCAGGCCGTCCTCGAAGCCCATGGCAACGGGAGCGCCCTGATCGGCATCTGCGGCGGCTATCAGATGTTGGGAAAGGAGGTCCGCGATCCCGACGGTGTGGAATCCACCCAGGCCCAAATTTCCGGCCTGGGATTGTTGCCCATGACGACTATTTTCGCCGGCTCTAAGGAGACTCATCGAGTAACCGGGAAAGTGGCCTTGAACACCGGACTTCTGGCCAGCGCGAAGGGCTTGCCGGTGCAGGGCTATGAGATTCATATGGGCCGGACGGCTGTTGAAGGGGTGGGCGCGCCCTTCGCCATCGACGACCGTTCGGACCTGCCGGTTACCCAGGACAACGCACTGGATGGCTCGTTGGACTCCTCCGGTTGGGTTATGGGCACCTACATCCACGGACTGTTCCACAATGGCGGTCTGCGGCGAGCGCTGCTTCAGGCGCTGGCCCGGCGAAAAGGGGTCACTCTGCCGCCTACCGACGATGTGGCGGGGATCGACGGAGAATTCGACAAGCTGGCCGACTGGGTGCGGGGCAGCCTGAACATGGACTTGATCTACCAAATGTCCGGTCTGGCCCGGGACTTCGACAGCGTGGGGTCCGGCCGCTGATGAATAACCGGCTCTCGTTGGTTCTGGGCGGAGTGCGGTCAGGCAAAAGCGAGTTCGCGGAAAATCTGGCCAGACAGGAGGACAAGCCGGTCTTATACCTTGCCACCGGCCTTGCCAGCGACCCGGAGATGGAGCGCCGCATTCAACGCCACCGGGAATCCCGGCCGGATAGTTGGGAAACGTTGGAGGCGCCAACGGATCTGGCAGGTTGCTTGCAGAATGCCCTGGAAGGGACAACCCCGCCGGCGGTAATGCTGATAGATAGCCTCGATTCGTGGGTGGGCAATCTGCTGCAACAGCACGAGGATGAGCCTGGTGACGTTCTGGACTCGCTCGTTGAGGATTCTTTGGGAAAAATCTTGAATGCCTGTGACCGGACTCGGGCTTCGGTTATCCTGGTCAGCAGCGAAGTAGGCCTAACTCTGGTGCCGCCGTTCCCTCTGGGCCGCCGTTTTCAGGATCTGCTGGGCCTGGTGAACCAAAAAGTTGCCGCTGCTGCCGGCAATGTGTACTTAGTAGTCGCCGGAGTACCCATGGCGATTAAAAGCCCGGACAAGGGCTGACCCGATAAATAAGGTTCTTCTCCGTTCATGAGTTCTCCAAAACCAAATATCAACGAGACTTCTGCCTTGGAATATCATGGCGAGTTCGTGGGCAGCGCCACTGTTCGAGCGCCGGGGGTCTGCGGCGAGCTGGTTCAGGGAATTCGGGAGGATATCTACTTCCTGGTTACCTGTCCCGTGGATTTTTACTCCAGGGTGCGGGTAGACCTGTATATCGATGGCGCGAAGGGTGATGCGCCCAAGGTCGAAGCGACGGCCGGCTGTCCCAAAGCGGTCGAGGCCCTGCTGGCCACGTTGGCATACCTGGACCGGAATGAGCTGGCCGCCCGAATCACTGTCGGCAGCCCCATACCGCGCAGCAAGGGTATGGGCAGCAGTTCCGCCGACGTAGCCGCAACCATCGCGGGCACCGGTTTGGCGCTGGGCGTGGAACTGGCCCCAGAGGTCGTGGCGCGGATCGCCGTGTCGGTGGAACCCACCGATGGGGTGATGTTCCCCGGAGTGGTCCTATTTGACCATCGTGAAGGACGCATAACAGAGACTTTCGGTCCACCACCTCCGATGGAGATTGTCGCCCTCGACTTTGGCGGAACTGTCGATACCGTGGAATTCAACAAAGTCGACCGGCGTTCGCTGTGGGAGTCCGTCCAACCGGAAACGTCCCAGGCGTTGGAATTGGTCCGCTCCGGGGTAGAAAAAGGGGATCCATTGTTGGTCGGGCAGGGCTCCTCCATCAGCGCCATCGCCGGCCAGCACGTCTTGCCCAAACCCCACTTAGCCGCGGTACAGGACTTCGCCAAGGACGTAGGCGCGGTGGGGGTCAACGTTGGCCACAGCGGAACAATAATCGGAGTATTGTTGGACGCCAGGCAAAGAAGGGGCAAGTCCACATTCCGCCGGGCTCGCGAAGCATTCCCCGAGGCTGAGATGGTGCATCACTTCCGGCTGATGGGCGGCGGTCTTCAGCCTGTGCCGATGTAAGTAAAGAAGCTTAGCTTCTTCCTCTTTTACGGGGGAAGGTTAGGATGGGGTGACAGAACCCTCAACGGCATGACGCGGACGCGGAGCTATATTTCGACATCATCGATACTAAAACTCAGGAGCAAGAAAATATGGCAGAGTACAACCTGGCGGTGATTGCCGGAGACGGCGTGGGACCCGAGGTGATTGCGGAAGGTAAAAAGGTTCTGGAGGCGGTGGCCGCCGGGAGCCCTTCAATCGACTTCAAGTACAACGAATACCCCTGGGGGTCGGCCTATTACCGGGAGACGGGGCTGATGATGCCCGAGGACGGACTGGAAACCCTCGAGTCGTCCGATGCCATTCTTTTCGGAGCGGTGGGCGACCCCAATATCCCGGACCACATAACCCTCCACGGACTGTTGCTGCCCATGCGCCGGGCCTTCGACCAGGGGATCTGCATCCGTCCGTCCTATCTCTTTCCCGGCGTTACGTCGCCTTTGGCAAACAAGAAGGCCGGAGATATTGACTTGGTGATTGTCCGGGAGAACACTGAGGGCGAATACGCGCCGGTGGGCGGCCGTCTGTATCCCGGCACCCCCCACGAAACCGTGGTTCAGACCAATATATTCACTCGCCGGGGCACTGAGCGAATCATCCGCGCCGCCTTCGAATACTGCGTCCGTAGAGACGGCAACAATAATGGCAAAAGAAAGGTCACTTCGGTCACCAAATCTAACGCCCAGTCCTTCGGGATGGTGTTTTGGGACGAGGTGTTCGACGAAGTGGCCGCCGAGTATCCCCAGATCGAAACCGAGTCTCTCTTGGTTGACCGGGCCTGCATGGACTTCGTCCGTTGGCCCGAGGACTTCGACGTGGTGGTGGCCTCCAACCTGTTTGCCGACATCCTTTCAGACATAGCAGCGGTGGTTACCGGAAGTTTGGGTCTTGCGGCCAGCGCTAACATCAACACCGAACGGGAGCATCCATCTATGTTCGAGTCGGTTCACGGCGCCGCCTTCGACATCACCGGCAAAGGCATCGCCAACCCCTTGGCCACAATCTCGGCGGTAGCCATGATGCTGGACCATCTGGGGGAGCCCGAGGCATCCAAAAGCGTCGATGATGCTGTGTCGCGCTGCCTGATCGAGCGAAAGGTAATCACCCCGGACCTCGGCGGCCAGTCCTCCACATCTCAAGTCGGCGACGAGGTGGTGAGGCTCTTGGGTGGGGGTTAGACGGGCAAGTTGCCGTAAACCCGGGAGGGACTTTTGGAAAAAACCTTCATCGTAACTGTGTGGGAGAAGGAGCACTGGGTTGTGGCCCGGTGCTCTGAGGTGGACGTGACGGGACAAGGGTTTACCCGGAAGGAAGCCTTAGATAACCTGAGAGAAGCCTTGAAGCTTCATTTTGATCACCTCCGCGCTACCGCCGTTCCTAAGATTCGAACTATCGAAATTGAATCAGTGCCGCGTAGTGCGTTATAGCCTCCTTAAGCCGCCCCCAGCACCACCTGAACGATGCGTTTCTCCAGAGACCGCGCTAGCTGCGTGACCAGGTCCAGCCTTTCATGGTCGCCTATGGTGCCCACGAAGGCTACCCCCAATATCCGGCCCACCCGGAAGTCGAGCACGGTAGACGAGACCAGACCCGCCGCGCCTCCTTGGAGGACCTTTAATGCTACCGCTTCGTCGAAGAAGCCGCTGATTTCCAAGCGCTGGGTCGAGATTAACTGCTGGTCTTCGCCGACGCTCTCCCCCACGTTCTCTTCGAAGTCCTTGACGAACACCTCATGCATCCAGTCGGTCACCGACTTGGGATTATCGAACAGGTGGGCGACCGTCGCGCCCAGGAAATTGAACCCGTCGCCGGTTACTGCAGTGGACGTTTCGCCCAATTCCCTCATGAATCCGGTGACCCGCCCAACGGCGCGGAACCGTTCCGGGGTATTGCCCGCAAAACCGTGCTCGGCCATGTTTTCGTTATTCAGCGGGCCTTCCCGTACCACCTGAAACCCTTGAAACTCCTCCGGCATATCCTTCTTGTCCAATACCATGAATTGCAACGATTCTTCTGTTATGCCGAATGTGGCTCTGTCTAATGCCATAGCGATGTAGGGAACCTCCTAGTGGTTCTTACAGATGGGAGCGCTCAGCTATCAGCCATCAGCTTTCAGGAGTTTCCTGTGTCCCAGATCGCTGATGGCTGATAGCTGCTGATAACCGACAGCTACTTAGCCACAGACCATGGGATATATGTGGCGGCTTCGGGACAACTCGGTGGGTATCTGGTCTTTGCTCCAAGAGGAGCCGCCGTCGTAGCTGCTGTAGACCTGTCCGTAGTTGGCGCAGCAGTACACGTGGGACGGAGCTGCCGGGTCAATGGCGACCTGGAACATGCGGCCCGGCGGTGTGTCGCCCAGGTCCACCCGTTCCCAGGTCTCGCCCACGTCGTGGCTGCGGAATAAGGCTCCAGCCTCCTCGGTACCCTGGGGAGCGCCGCCACCCCCGGCGCCGGCCGCCAGGTAGATGATCCTGGGGTCGCTGGGATCCACCAGCAATCCCCGGCAGTACGACCCGCCGGGAAACATCTCGCCGAATTGTACGTGTTCCCAATGGCCGCCACGGTCCCGGCTGCGGAACATGGCTACTTGCGTAATGATGTGGACCGTGCCAGGGGACGCGGCGCTAACCTGAACGCCGTGGAGGTCGAGGGTGTTGTTACGTACGTAAGGGCCGTCGATGATCGAGTCCCAGCTTGCCCCACCGTCCCGGCTGGCCAGCAGGCCGCCGACCTCGATGGCGCCGTACATGTCCTGGGGATCGGACGGGTCGACGGCGATGCCGATCACCCGTTTGCCCAAGGGAGGCATGTAAGTCGTGATGTGGGGATGTTGTACCCTGCTGGTGTCCATCTGATCCCAGCTCTCGCCGCTGTCCTCGGACCGGTAGATAGCACAAGGCTCGTAACCGGCGAAGATCACGCCCGGATTGTTGGGGTGCAAGGCCAATGACCATACATCGCCTCGGTGGGAGTCCAGCGCTTGCCAGTGATCGCCCCGGTCATCGCTGCGGTACACTCCGTTTTGAGTTCCGGCGTAGATTGTCTGAGGATTCTGCGGATGTAGAACCAAGGCCCTCACCTGAGGATCGTTTGGCAAACCATTGTTGATGGCCTGCCATTCTTGGTCACCGTCGGCACGGCGGTACATGCCGCCAAGGCCGATGTTCTCACCTTCGCCCCCCAGTCCCACGTAAACATATGTCGAATGGCTATCGTTTGCCATGGTGAACCTCCTCGAATAATCTACCAGGGATTTTCGTCCATTTGCCCGGCTTGTCAAGTGGTGTGGGGTGTTTGGATAGCGATCAATTATCCTTTTTAGTTTGAGATACCTCACAGGGCCACATGTTTGGTGAAATCTATTTGATCTGGGAAATTCCGATTTAAGTATGTTTACCAATTGACAAAATCAACACTACACAGTAAACCGTTCTTGTGCAGACGAAGCACAAGCTGAAGATGTGAGCCATGCCACAGATGGATGACAGTAGGGCGACTAACCCACTGACGGATAATCGAAGAGTAGAACGCCGGCTTGTGACGATCCTAGCCGCTGACGTCGCGGGCTACAGTCGACTGATGGCAAGAGGGGCTTTCGTCTCGTACGCGAGATGGAGTAGACTTACCGGCCTAACCAGACGAGTTGACGCTGAACTACCATCTGACTTTGGGCATCCTGACCTTGGGCATCGGACCCCGCTCCACTTCCATGAGTTCTATTCCGAATAGGTCCTCGCCTTTGAGAAGAACGGTCTGTGTCCTATCGGCCCTGCTATGGCAACGATGCCCGGACTGCGGTAGTATTGACAACGGATTGTCCCCAAGCGAGATTTCCGGAGACTACCTGAATGAAGAATAAGATATACAGCAGCTTTGACCAGGCAGTGGAGGGCCTACCCGACGGCTCCACCGTCATGTTTCCCGGCTTCGGCGGGGGCGGACTGCCCCGAAACCTCATCGCCGCGCTACACCGCCAAGGCGCTAAAGACTTGACCGGCGTCTCCAACAACGCCGGCGCCCTGGACGATAAAGTCGACGTTGGCACCCTGGTGGAAGCGGGGCAGATGAAAAAGATGATCTGCGCCTTCACCGCCGCCACCCATCCGTCGCGCATAACCCCCTTTGTTCAGATGTACAACAATGACGAGATCGACGCCGAGTTAGTCCCCCAAGGGACCTTGGCCGAGCGCATGAGGGCTGCCGGGGCCGGAATCGGCGGCTTCTACACACCGTCCAGCGTGGGTACCGAATTGGCCGAAGGCAAGGAGCACCGCGAGATCAACGGCCGCATGCACGTGTTGGAGCATCCCCTTTTCGGCGATTACGCGTTCATCCGCGCTTGGAAGGCCGACACTTTCGGCAACCTACAGTTCCGCCTCACCCAACGCAATTTCAACGTGGTCATGGCCATGGCGGCCACGGTGACCATCGTCGAGGTGGAAAACGAGATAGTTGAGGCTGGGGAATTGGAACCCGACCACATACACGTGCCCGGAATCTACGTGGACCGGATGGTAACGATTCCACCTGACGGCATCTGGTACTGAGGCGAGCAGTCAGCTTTCAGCCATCAACAGTCAGCCCCTGCCCCGCTGAAAGCTGATCGTTAACAGCTAAATTTCCGGAGGATTTTTTATGGCGGAAAAACCTAAACTGGAACGGCAGGCCATGTGCGACCGGTTGGCCATGGAGTTCCAAGACGAGTGGATCGTGAACCTGGGAGTGGGCATGCCGACATTGTGCTCCAACTACGTTGACCCCAGCCGTGACATCATCACCCACTCGGAGAACGGCGTGATCGGCTACGGGCCTCTGGCTGAAGAGGGCAAGGAGGACGGGCATCTGGTCAACGCCGGCGGGCAGTTTGTGACCGCCCAGCCCGGCATGTCCATCCTGCACCATGCCGACTCGTTTGCCGTGATCCGGGGCGGTATGGTGGATGTGACGGTGATGGGGGCCTACGAGGTGGCCGGGAACGGCGACTTCGCCAACTGGCGGATCCCCTCCCGTAAGGGCGGCGGCATCGGTGGGGCAATGGACCTGGCGGCCTGCGCCAAGCGGGTGTTCATCGCCATGGAACACAATACCCGGGAGGGCGGGCCTAAGCTGCTCAATCGCTGTACCCTGCCCATCACCGCCCCCGGAGTGGTCAAGCTACTGGCCACCGACCTGGGACTTTTCGAGATTACCCCCGAAGGCTTCGTGCTCCGGGAGCACGCTCCCGGCTGGAACCCCGAGGAGATTCAGGAGTTGACCGAGGCCAAGCTGATTATTCCGCCGGACTTGAAAGAGTTCCGGTTCAGGGCTTAGGTTTACAGGGCGTCGGGCTCCGTTGACATTACCCGTTCGCCCTGAGCTTGTCGAAGGGCTGTGGGTGGTTCGACGGGCTCACCACGAACGG
>PAJQ01000008.1 GCA_002710215.1 Chloroflexota bacterium
CCGCCGTACGCCTGCGTGTTTTATCCGAAGACTTTGTGGTCCAGCCGGGCACGAACATCATGTTTGACTGCCACGGAACTAAGAACCAGTATTGCTGGGATGGCGGCAAGACCTGGATGGTGGAGGATGAGCCTTCAGGCATGTCCGGTCGCATCGCCGGGGCTACTGCAGCAACGATGAACGAGATACAGCAGTTGATGCGCCCCGGAGTCAGGATCGGCGAAATACAGGAAAAGAGCCAGCGGGCTTTCCAACAGATGGGAGTGCCTCAACATGCGTCGGTGATCACCTACTTCCACGGTCTGGGAATGAGTCATACCGATGTGGAAGCGTTGGCGATGGATGATGCCGATCCGAACTGGGCACTGGGAGAGGGTATGGTGATTGCCGCCCATCTTCTGTGTCCGGGCGACGAAAAGGAACGCTGCTGGATCGAGGAAGTGTTCGTGGTCAAAGAGGGAGGAGGGGAACCCCTCTTCACCTGGGGCAACGATCGGTTGACCAACGGCTGAAGCTGGCCACGGCAAGGCTACATTCTCAAGCAAGCTAGAATTATCCCCAGGTGAACCACATCACCACGGATTTCGCGCTTGAAACGCGCCCTACAACGGTGGGAATTGGCGTAATCTGCGCTGGGCCAGACCAACATTAATGGCCTCCGGAGTCGGCAAGAACATTGCCGGGTTGCGGCACACCCACCGGATCAGGGACGTGAGTGAGCCACCGCGCCGTTCTTGACACAACGGTTACCGGCTACTCCTAACGGAGATGAAACGCCGGTAGCTACAAGACCGCCAGTATCTCGGTCGAAGGGAGACAGAGATACTTAACTTAGAGGGAATCCGCAAAGTCCGACAGCATGCAGATGCTTTCTTCATATATCTGGAGAGTTCTCTGCTTGAGACCTCTGGCTCCCAGTGCTAGTAAGAAACCACGAACTAGTTCTTCATCGGTTTTGCATTCCAGGGCAGAGTTAGGTACGAATACGGGCGCACCCTAAGGATTGGCCATATTAGTCCTCCCGAGGCTGAGAATGCCGTTGCGTTTCCGGCAAACCTTGATTCACATATAATGGATGGACGAAGATCTCATTCTTGAACTTTGGATCGACGCCGCTTGTAAAGTCGCCGAACTTAAATACTTCGAGAGGTGTTGAGGTGAAGGTGTGGCGGAACGAACTCTCGATGGGACGCGGGGTCTGAGAGACCGGTACAGCCGACTGGTACTGGAGCGGTTCCACGCCATGCTGGCGAACCCCAAGTTCTCGAGGGTCCGACGGAAGTGGCTGCGGCACCTAGGCCGCCAGCGACCTTTCGCCAATATTGACGACTGGGTCGACCGGGAGAATGAGTGGCGGGGGAATGATCCGAAGTCCAGGGGTGAACTTACGCTCGACGTAACTGCCCTATCCGAATCCTTTGCGTTTGCCCACTGGCACGTCCTGTTGGCCCTCTTCGTACGCGAGTATGACCCCGTGAGCAAAGTTGGCTCCATGTTTCCCCTGGACGTTTGGCACCCGCGGTCCCACATCCTGGTTACCGCACCCGAACCCGGTTTGGTTGAGAACCTCCAAAGACTTGCCGTAGAAACAGGGATTCTTATTGGATTGCAACCTGCGGCTGACACCCTGGAGCCCCGGAGCGACCGCGGCGGCCTAGATGGGATCTTGCTGGAGGTCAACCTGCCTTTGGAGTTCCCACCGGATCTGGTAGTTCTTGCCGTTAGGTGCACCTTGGCAACCGGAAAAGACATCATTCGCGCCGCAGGTTTCCAACTACCCTTGCGGGTCCGCACCGGGGACTCCGGAAACAAGAACAATGCCACCCTGGTTGTATGTGCTGGTGACGATTCAGTTTTAACCAAACTTGAAGCCGCGTGCGCTGCCCACGAGTTGCAACTTCGCATCGATCAGATGCGGGACCAGACCAGCGACCACGGTTGGGCGCCCCTAGCCAACGTGCGTATGGAAATACAATTCGCTCCAGACGTTGGTGCCGAAACGCTTGTTCGGTTCGTCAAAAGTGCGATCATGAACGCCAGGCTGGCGTTGAAGGTGGTGGGTCTGGACCTGGGACAGCGGCTCCGATCCTCACCCCTGATTGAGCTTAGCCGGATACTCCAAGTCGATGGCGGCAGACTCGCTAGGCGGGGACTCGGGGATCTCGCTGAAGAGCAACTGGGCACGTCCGCTGTAGTCAACGGCCACCTAACTCCGGAAGCCGAGAAATCAATCGGCCTAGCCAAATCACGTCGGAACGAGATCAGGCGCAGACTGGTCAAGAAAGCTCTCCTAAAATAGACGTTTTTTATCGGCAACCGATCCTGCAACCAGACCTAGTAGCATGGAGATAGGGTGAAACCCGACCATTGCGTGACGTTCGCCCCGGTACTGGAGATCCACGCTGAGACTGCTGGAGTGGACCACCCGGTATCAGTCTCCCACGATAGGAAGGTGACCGGTTGTTCGCAGAAACCTTGAAGCGGCTTAGAATCAAGTCTGGCAAGTCCCGCTACAAATTGGCCCAGTACAGTGAGTTGAGTGAGCCCTACATACTCCGATTGGAATCCGGGGAGCGCGCCAACCCCAGCCGGGACGTGGTGGTGAGGCTGGGCATGGCGCTGGCACACGGCGTCTCGTCCATCGAGATCTGGGATATGGATGCCCTACTCCTCTCCGCCGATTACGCACCTCTGCGCCGCCGGGGAGATGGCGGTGGTGCCACTTCCGGTGCCGAGGGTCCACAGGATGCTTCTTCACGGGACTGACAGGTTGATGCCAACTCGATTCCTTCATCGGCGCCTTCTCCCGGTGTTCGGTTAGATGCGAATTTTCTTGTCGCCTTGGGTATCGCCGTTGAATGCGTGACTGAACTGCCGGTCTCCCGCCACCTGGAGGTGGTCCAACGGAGAGAATCCCTGGCTCCTGATAGCGGCGGTTTGAGCGGCGATGTGAAGGTAGTGCTCCACCATGGTCAATGTGGTATGGCCCAGGTTCTGCTTCAAAAGGAAGACGTCCCCTCCGTTCAAGAGGAACATGGTGGCGTAAGTGTGGCGGAGAAGATGGGGATGGAGCCTGTCCACTCCCGAAGACTTGGACAGGCGTTTTATCAGAGACTTGAGAGAGTCCGCCGTCAACGGGTATCCGTCGATGCTCAGGAAGAAGGTTTCCACCTTCGAGTGGGCTGGATCACCTCTATAACGTTGCCGGTACTGGAACAGGGCCTTCCGGCAGGCGGTACCGAAGGACACCACTCGCTCCTTGGACCCCTTTCCCATGGCCTTGACGTACTGTCCCTCAAGGTGAACGTCCCTGTCCTTGAGACCGGCCACTTCCGATATCCGGAGCCCCGTATCCAGCATGATGGTTACCAGGGCCGTATTCCGGGCTCCCAGAGCCGTCTTGGGGTTGATGGTCCTCATAATTTGGTCGATCTCCTCCCGGTTGAGGGGTTCGATCACCAGGTCGGCGGTCTTGGGCTGCTTGAGGTTCTGGAGGACGTGCTCATCGGTGTATCCCTGCCGGTGCAGCCATCCGAAGAAGGACCGGAGGGCGTTGACCCTGTTGTACATGGTATGGGTGGACATGGTCTTGGCCTTGGTGCCCGGTTTTTCCTGGAGGAAGAGGATGAACCTACGGATCATCATCTCGTCGGCGTGATCCAATGTGGTGGGAGTATCACGGCTTTCCAGCCAATGGCAGAGCTGCCCCAAGACCAAGTTGTACCACTCCACGGTGCGGGGGGATTTCCCATCGGTCCGGTTGTGGATCTCGAAGTGCTCCATGAGCACGGGTAGGTCGATGATTTTTCTATGCATAAGACCGCTTTGCCGCCTTTCGGTTGCTACCACCATGATGCTTACTTGCCTCCAAATTGGGAATTGTCTCGTGGGCAAGCATTTGGCGGACGGGCCGGAAACGTTTTTTATGCAGGGGGTCGGATAGGGTCTTTTTTGGTCCTTTTTGGCAACGGCCAAAAGAAAAAAACCACCCCAGTGGGTGGTCTTCAGGCATGAATTAAGCTGATTTCAGGGTTTTGGTCGGGGCGGCCCGATTCGAACGGGCGGCCCCCTGCACCCCATGCAGGTGCGCTACCTGGCTGCGCTACGCCCCGACTGCTCCAAGAATATCATACCCGGTATGCGGCTTCAACTTCGGCCGGCCGGCCCTGGTACTTGATAGCGGCGCAAACCGTGGGCATAATACCGGTGCGTATGGCGCTTGGTTAGGACCGGCGAATTTAGACGCGCGAATAATTTGCTCTCGGTTGCAGAACCCGTGGACCCCGTGGGAGGATTTTCATGGCCGGACCGCTTGACGGCGTAAAGATCGCCGACTTTACTGAGATTATCGCCGGCCCGTTGGCAGGTAGGCTGCTGGCGGAGATGGGGGCCGACGTTATCAAGATCGAGCCGCCCTGGGGGGAGCCATGGCGCCTCAATCAGCGGTTTACGGCCACCGAAAGCCGGGGATTCATGGTCTATAACCGGGGAAAACGGAGTCTGCCCCTGGATCTGACCAAGCCCGAGTCTCAAGAGATCCTGGGCCGTTTAATACCCCAGGTCGATGTCGTCCTGGCCAATTTCAGNCCCGACGTGGCCGCCAAGCTGGGTGTGGACTANCCCACCCTGGACAGCCTCAACCCGCGCCTGGTCTACTGCGAAGTCACCGCCCACGGACGGGCCGGACCTGAAGCTGATCGTCCCGGTTACGACATGATTTTGCAGGCGATGTCGGGGCTGATGGCCTGCGAAACTAAGTTGGACAACGGCGTGCCCCAGCAGATCTGGTCTACTCCCCTGATCGACACTACAGCTGGTTTTTGCCTGGCTTGGTGCGTGTGCGGAGCGTTGTTTGCCCGGGAACAGACAGGCAAAGGGCAAAAAGTGGAGACCAGTCTCTTGGGTTCGGCCTTGGCCCTGATGGGAGCTCGCTTCTTGAACGTGGAGGATCTGGACCGGGAAACGAGGCACAAGGCGTTGCAAGACCTGGAGGAAAAGAGAGCTTCGTCAGCGAGTTACCAGGAGTTGCTAGACGCTTCGCCGGGCAGCCGCCGCCAGCGCCACCATGCCAACGTGTATTACCGGGTCTACCTGACTAAAGACAGTCCCATCAGCGTCGGCTGCCTCAGCGACCCTCTACGGCGGCGCCTTCTGGACACTTTGGGCCTTACCGATATTGGGTTGGAGCCCGGCTACAACCCCAACACACCGGAGGCACTGGCATACGCCAAGGACCTGGAAGNCCAGGCGGAGAAAATCTTGATCAAGAACACCTCCGCCTACTGGCTAGAGCTTTTCGAAAATAGANGAATCCCCGCCGGTCCCGTCCGGTTCGTGGAGGAGTTGTTCGACGACCCGCAGATCCAAGCCAACGGTCTGGTGAATGAGGCGGAACACCGGGACGCCGGTAAGGTGAAGATGATGGGTCCCCTCGCCATGTTCAGCGGCACGCCCATGGCCCCTGAAATTTCGTCGCCCGCCTTGGGAGAACACACTTGGGAGATATTGGAGGAACTCGGGTATTCCGGCGACGAGATAAGCCGCTACAGGGATTCAGGGGCGACGGTCTGATCGGCGCCAGTCATGCTTGAGGTGGATACGATAAAATAGGGACGCGGCATGCCGCGTCCCTACATATTTCTCAGCGATTCCCACCTTCGNGAACCCTGTATGCCGGCTATTCTTNCTTTTGGCCGATTTGTCGGACTGCGCCGCTAAGCTCTTGGNTGAANGTTGCCGTATTTCTGTGTTCTACCCCAGCCCTGACAGGAAATCGGTAACCACTTTGTTGAACTCCTGAGGCTTTTCCACCTGGGGCGAGTGACCGCACTGGTCGATGACTTCCAACTTGGCGTTGGGCAGCGCCTGCTGATATATCTCCCCGCATTCCAAGGGNNTGATCGCGTCCTGCTTGCCCCATACGATCAGGGTTGGCGTGGTCACTTTGGTCAGATAGTGGGGCAAACTGGGGTTGTGCAGGTAAGGCTTCCAGCATAGGCGGGATGCCATCTCCCGGTTGGAGTGCTCCACCATGACTTCCTCGGGAGTCATCTCCCGGGTGAGGTTCTCGTAATTGGGCACCTGGGAAGTGTCGAAAAACCGCTGCCCCGCCCTGGTTTGGGCCGACACCATGAATATCTCGGTAATCTCACCGTTAACGGGCCGAACTCCCGCAGCGTCGATCAGCACCAGCGCCTTCAGGTTCCGGTGGTCCATGGCCGCCATCTCCGCNGACAGCCAGCCGCCCATGGATGACCCCATTAGGATATAGGGGTCCAGTCCCAACACTTGAATCATCTCCAGGTTGAAGTGAGCTACGTCNGTGATGGTGGAGATCCAGTCGGGCCGGGGTGTGCCATTGAACCCCGGCTGGGCGGGCGCATACACCGTGTACCGCTGGGAAAGGTCCTCGTGGTGGGTCTGCCAACCTGGCGTGCCGCCAGNCCCGTGCAGATACACCAAAGGCGGCCCGGAGCCTCCGGAAAACATCTGGACTTCCGTCCCGCCAACGTTGAGCTTGGACTCGTTCTTACTCATAGTCGATGTCATAATACAATCCTTCCTTAAAGCCTACNCTCGGCCTGGAATAGTCGAAGCTCNGATCACATGGAANAACATAGCTTCTTGACGGACTTCGGGGGCAAAGGGATTCTGGAACAGAAGCGATGGGTTGTCAAGCCTGGTGAGCCTGGCGGCCTTGACAGTGATAGGTCTGGGTCACTACCATAATTTACGTGGGAACGCGCTTGNCCCGGGTTTCCTCCAAAGCTACTGGGACCGTCCTCCGGCATGACTCACTGGGGATTAGTATAGTGGTAGTACGCCTGACTCTGGCTCAGGTGGCAGAGGTTCGAGTCCTCTATCCCCAGCCAATTGCCTCATGCTCTGCCGCTGTGCCAGATATTTCCGCTCCCGTCAACCCTCCCCTCTGCACCCCGAATTGCCATTTGCGCATCCGATTCACTACAATGGGCGTAAGTTTATTTGTGGTTGGGTTTTCCCGGCCGCACCGGCTGCCTNGTTGAAGTAATCGGTTGGATCGGAGGTTGAATATGCCGAGAGGTCTGCTCCTGGCCGTCAGTATAGGCGCTCTCTTGTTGGCCGCCTGCTCTCCTTCCGCCGAAGTGGCGCCCCAAACAGCAGACGGGGCGGCCAAGCCATCTGAAAAAAGTGTCGCGGCGGCTCCAGACTCCGCGTCTCAGAAGAGCGCCCAAGATAGCCCGGCGGTAGCCAAAGATCTCTCGCCGACGGCTCAACCCGGTAACGTGGTCCCACCGGACCGGGTGGAACATCCCGTGGGCGGCCGGTTGGTTCGGCTTTTCTCCGACCCGCCGACCCTTGACCCTCATATCACTACCGACTCCACGTCCGCCGTGATCGTCNACGAAGTGTTCGGCGGATTGGTGACTATCGATCCTGAGATTGAGATTGTTCCGGACCTGGCCGAGGATTGGGACATCAGTCCAGACGGCAAGGTGTTTACCTTCCGCCTGCGCCAAGACGCCAAATTTCACGACGGCAGGCCGGTTGTGGCCGAGGATTTCCGGTGGTCTTTGGAGCGCGCCGCCGACCCCCTAACCGAGTCTCCGGTGGCCGACTTGTACTTGAGCGATATTCTTGGCGTTGCCGACAAACTGAACGGAAAAGCCCAGTCGATAAGAGGGCTTCGGGTTATCGACGACCATACTTTGGAATTGACCATCGACGCTCCCAAGTCTTATTTCCTGGCCAAGATGACCTACCCAACCGGGTTCGTCGTGGACCGGCAAAACGTGGAAGGCAACAAGAACGATTGGGTCTTTGAGCCCAACGGCACGGGTCCTTTTCGGCTGGAGCGCTACGACATCGGCGAGGTGATCCTCCTGGGCCGCAACGACCTTTATCACTTGGGACCGCCCTTCTTGGAAGAAGTGGAATTCATCCTCAGCGGCGGCGACCCCATGCTGATGTACGAGAATGATGAGATCCACCTTACCGGCCTGGGGTTGGCCGACCTTGAGAGGGTACAAGACCCGGACAATCCCCTGCGCGCTGAGTTGGCCACCGCACCACCGAGTTTCAGCGTGTCCTTCATCGGGTTGAACGTGAACGAACCGCCCTTTGACGACCCCAAATTCCGGCTGGCCCTGAACTACGCCGTCAATAAAAAAGAGATCGCGACCACCGCCCTTTCCGATCTGGTGGTCCCCGCCATAGGTGTCATCCCGCCGGGCTTTCCCTCCTACAACCCAGACCTGAAGGGGTATGGTTACGACCCGGAGAGGGCCAAACGGCTGCTCAGCGAGTCCCGTTACGGGGCAGATACCGGCTCCATTCCCCGCATAACCTTGTCCATCGCCGGGAACTTCGGAGCTTCCGTGGGCCTGGATATGGAGGTAATGCTCCGGTCGTGGCAGGAGACTCTGGGAGTTGAGGTGGAGATCCAGCANACCGAGTGGGCCACCTTCTTGCAGGATTTGCACAAGCGCCGTTTCCAGATGTTCGCCATCGGTTGGAGTGCCGACTATCCCGACCCCCAGGACTTCCTGGACATTCTGTTCCATAGTGAAAGCACCAACAACTGGGGCGCTTACAGCAATCGNGAAGTGGATTCCCTTCTAGAAAAAGCTCGCGTAGAGCCCGACCAGATTTCGCGGTTCCAGCAATACAACCGTATCGAGCAATTGATCGTCGACGATGCCCCCTGGGTGCCTCTGTGGCACAGTACTGAAAGGAAGGTACTGATCAAGCCTCAAGTGAAAGACTATTTCTTGGTGCCGATGACCATTCCCAAATTGAGGCACGTGTACTTTAGCGATAACTAGGAGTGCGAACGGCAAGGTCGGCCGTTCCACCAACACCACAGCGGGCCACCACAACCGCCTAAATGGATTGCGGTTGACACACGCATAGACCGTCCGTATGATGCCAAATGGCCTCGTCGTTGATGTAGTTGGAGAGTCCAGCGAACGGATTGACCCGGAGGACAATTAGGTTGGGAACGGGAAAGCAAAAGAATGGGTAGACTTTCCGGGATTTGGCGCTTTTTCAGCAGTTGGTACGTATCGGGTCCCTTGCTCGCTGTCTTGGGGGTCGTCATCGGGGCTTGGGTGTTCTTTAACGTCTATCCCGGCAAGCCCAAGATCGGCGTTATAGACATTCCCTTCACGGTTATCAATGACGATTCGGCCTTTGTCATCAGCACCTTTCTGGAATATGCCCGCCGCGATGACTCCATCAAGGGGGTATTCATTCGACTGAACAGCCCCGGCGGCGGAGCTGCCGCCAGTGAGCAATTGTATTTCGAAACCCGGTCTCTGAGAGAGAAGAAACCCGTCGTAATCATCATGAATGATATCGTCGCCAGCGGCGGCTACATGATGTCCATGGGCGCCAGCTACCTTTACACCAAGCCCAGTTCCTTCATCGGCAACGTGGGGGTTATTCTCTCGTACCCCGGTCCCCTTATCTCTCGTACGCCCGGTGAGCAGGTCGTTCCAACCGGCCCTTTTAAGCTTAGCGGCGGCGGGCGGCGTTACTATATTGGGCTGACCGACGAGTTGAAGCAGTCTTTCGCCTCGATTGTGATGACCGAGCGGGGAGATGTACTGAAGATCCCCCGGTCGGAAGTGCTCAGCGGCCGCATCTGGGCGGGAGTTGAGGGCGTCAAACTTGGTGTCGCCGACGAGATCGGTGGAGATACCGATGCCATAAAAAAGGCGGCGAGCCTGGCTGGCATCTCCAACTACGATTTGGTAGACGTCAATACCGAGGTCTTTCGCAACTTTAATAAGCAGTTCAAACGAATCATCGAGCCTTTGGAAGAAACCGACTCCTCGCCCAGTCTGGCCGGCACCGCGGGCTTGATAGCCGCCTTGAGGAGCAGTCAGTCTTCCACCCAAGCCACGGACGACGTGTTTACGCCGGTCGACGTAGGAAGCCTGCGCCGGTACATCGTACCCTCCGGATTGGGCGAAACGCAGGAAGAAGTCCTGCCGGAATTTCCAATGAAGATAAACGGTCCAAACGTGTATTACTTATATGTCGGCCCTAATCAATAGATTTGGAAGGCTAGGCCTTCTGCTAGTGTTCGGCGTCGGATCCTTTCTGGTTGTCTATTTCTATTTCTACGGAGTAGGCGGTTACGACGCTCCTCCACCCACCGTACTACCCATAGAGGGCATTACAGCGCCGTCTTCTGAGTTGCGCTTGTTTGACGAGTCCCCCCTCATACAAAAGGGCACTCTTTTGATCGACGGTATCCACGGCAATGATTTCACCAAAAGTGAGCTGGCGGCTCTTATCTCTAGGGTCAACGACCGGGGCTACGAAGTGGAGTTCATGGGAACCGTGGGCCGTTTTGGAAACTTCTCCAGTCTCTCAGAGAGCCCCAGGCTAACTCTGATGACGGAAAAACTGCGGCGCGCCGACAGTTTGGCGGTGATTCTTCCCATCGACGACTACACAAAAGAAGAAATAGATTTGGTTGAGCGATTCATTCTGCGCAAGGGTGGCAAGGTTCTGCTCCTAGCCGACCCGACCCGNAGTCACCAGATAAATAGCCTGGCCGAGCGATTTGGTCTGGCGTTCCAGACCGATTACCTATACAACACCACCGAATATGACCTCAATTTCCAGAACGTCTTCATTAGCGACTTCCGGGAGGACGAGGTAACCAAGGGCCTGGAGAAAATCGCTCTCTACACCGCCAGTTCCATCAGAACGCCCAATCCGGGCTTGGCTTTTACCGATGGCGGGACCCATTCCTCAATGTTGGAGCAGATCGAACCCTTTTATCCATTGGTTAAAGCCGCGGAAGGCCGGGTTCTGGCCTTGTCTGACTTCACCTTCATGATTCCACCGAGAAACGCCATATTGGACAATAATAAGCTGATCTCCAACATTGCCGACTACTTNACGTCCAGCCAACGGAGCTTTGAACTNNCCGATTTCCCCGGGTTCTTTAAAGACGACGTTGATATCCTGCTNGGNNGCTCNGAGTTGTTCGACGTAGGAGGNGACCTGAAAGACGGGCTGGCCNCCTTCCGGATCAATGCGGAGGTGCGNGGCGTTGAGGACATCACCAAGGATATGGTCTACGTAGGNCTTTACGAGGATTCCGCCGATGTGGCCCAGTATTTGGAGCTAGCCGGNTTAGGAGTGGATGACGTTATTCGTACCCCGTTCACTCCNGACATCCAACGGGAAGATACCGCCATCATCATGCTCAANACTGGCCCCGAGCGCCAGGTATTGGTAATTTTGGGNGATTCGGAATCTGCCCTCAGGGATGTGGTGGTCCAACTTAGCCAGGGCAGTTTCAGGGACGGCCTGGTGGGTGATTTTGTAGGAGTGTACCGCACCCCATGAGAATAAAGTTTCGCAGTCTTGGGTGGCTAATCACGGGCGGCATTCTGCTTCTGGCAATCGCGTGCGGGTCCACCTCGCCGGCCGCCAGGCCCACGTTGGCAACTCCTACACCGGCTCCCGATATCCGTGCCACCGAAAGGGCCAGGGATTCGGCTGCTCCGGACCGTATTCCCACGACCACACCGGTGCCGCCCCAGGTCAGCCAGACAGCTCAGGAATTCGACTCCGGATACCGGGCGATAAACCAGGAATGGGACGAACTTCACCGGGATTTCGACAATTGGCGCCAAAGCCTGATTACCTGCGACCCTAGCTCGGTGCAATCGACGCTTGTCCGATTCTCCGGAAGTTTTGCCGGAACAACCGAGACCGCCCGATCGCTGTCCCGGCACTCTGCCGTACGCGATCTTTCGGACCAGCTCATCAAGGCCGCCGAAGAAGAAGAGCAGGCACTGCGCCGATTGCGGGACAACTGGAAGCCTGATTCAGATGAAGCCGAGCCGGTAAACGGGTCTGGCGCTTCTGGTTCAGGGTCTGACGACTCGGATTCCGGTCAAGCAGGGAATCAGGACCAGCCGGTGTTTGAGGGAGTAGCAATTGCCCGCTCCTCCGCTTCGGCCATCCAAAAGAGCGTGGCCGACCAACTTACAGACCTGCAAGAAAAGACCGGCCCGGCCTCCGAAAGTAAGGTCGGCGAATTTTCCGACGCGGTCAAGTCGGCAAGCGCCTCATGGGACCGGTTCCACCGGGATTATGATTCCTTCCGTACCGCCCAAAGTGGGCTTACGCCGGAACAAGCAGAGAGGGCCTTGGGGGGCTTGGTGAACGATTTCAGGGCGGTGGTTCTAGCTGTTCGAGACTTGCCTTCCACCTCCGCGACCGACTCTGCGGCCTCGCTTTTGGCGGAAGCTGTTGAAGAAGAAGACTTGGCCCTGCGTCTCCTGAGAGGGGCCTTACCTAAACCGATGGAGAACTCTACGGACTCGTCCGAGAACGGTGATGAATCGGCTGATGAAATTGTCCTGGTTCCCGGCGACCCCGCGCTGTTTGATCTGTTTGACGTTCAGATTGTCGAGGCTAACAGTGCCCGGCGCCAGGCTCGGAAAGAGCTGGCATCGGCAACAGAGTCGGTCTCCGCGGATAGCGGTGCCGCAGTAGAAGCTTTCGCCAGCCAATACGCGGATTTGAATCAGGAATGGGACGCTTTTCATAAAGATTACGACCGTTGGCGCAGAACGGAGGGCGGCTGCGACCGGACAAAAGCCGTCGAAGCTCTGGGCGGATTTACTCTTCGCTCAGCCGAACTAAGCGGCAGCGTGCGTGACTTGCCGAGAGCCACCTTCCTACGGCCCTTAGGTGAGTTGATGGTAGAAGCCGCTGAAAGAGAGGAAGGCGCTCTTAGGGAGTTGCGGACTTCATGGAGGCCCTTCGACCCACAGGCTTTCCAAACGTTGGACCGTCAGCGCAACACTTCCGGTAAACTGAGGCGTCAGGTAGCCTTGGGTATCGCGGAACTTCTCGAGAGCTACGGTATCGCCGCGCCCTGATCCGGCGGTTAACTCCGGACATGTGCCGGCCGTTAACTTTCCCGGTCAAAGTAAACTTCTCAAAGAACTAGTATTCGTATATGCTCAGGCAGGATCTGGTTGAGGGATCTTGGTTTGGATCAGCCTTACCACTAAAGTAGTTGGGCGATCCATTGGTCGGGGCTACGCACCATGTTGGCCAAGCCTGGAAGCATTCCCAAGGCAATCTCCGGATATTCTTCCAGCGCCGGCAAAAAGTCATCCCGGGACAAAACGTAGCATTCCATGGGCTCCATGGCGGTTACATTGGCCGACGGAGGAAGGCCATCAAGAAGACCGATCTCTCCGAAGCAGTGCCCATGCCCTAGTGGAAAAGGGAATCACGTCCGTCGGCTCCTACACCATGTCCTCGGGCGCGATCGACATCAGCGAGCCTGGCGCATACTCTGTGGCGTTCTGCGTGGAGAATCTGGCCGGAGCTATTTTAACCACCCATCCGCACAAACCCTCCGGCATCCTAACTGATACCTGGATCTACGGCATGGCTTTCAAAGACTACAAGATTACGGCCCATGCCGAAGTGGCCACCGTCACCGCCTTCGTTAGGCAGATGCCCGGTCCTACCCAACCCCCGGTGGGAGGTTGGTCTAGAGACAATATTTCCTGGATAACCAACCGGGTGACTCCCTACCAATGGGTTCGGTAGCGGCTTTCCGCCTCTAGATCCGGTCACGCGCTGTCTTTGACCGTCCTCGGCCTGGTAGTTGACGGCGGGGGCCGAAGCCAGGATACTGGCTTCAGCCGCAACGAGCAAGACTAGGAGGCCGACATGCATCTAGGCGCGATATTTCCCCAAACCGAAATTGGAGCGGACCCGGCTGCGGTCCGCGACTTCGCACAGGCTGCCGAGGCAATGGGCTATGAGGATCTGGCGGTGTTTGACCACGTATTGGGCGCGGATGCCAGCCAGCACGCCGATTGGGACCGTCCATACCGCCACACGGACTTATTTCACGAGCCCTTTGTGCTGTTCGGATACCTGGCAGCCCTCACCGAGACTATCCGGATGACTACCCAGATACTGATCCTGGGACAGCGGCAGACGGCCCTGGTGGCCAAGCAGGCCGCCGAAGTTGATGTGCTCACCGGCGGACGCCTCCGCCTGGGTGTCGGCATAGGCTGGAACCACGTGGAGTACGAGGCGTTGGGAGAAAATTTCAGCAACCGGGGCCGGCGGAGCGAGGAGCA
>PAJQ01000009.1 GCA_002710215.1 Chloroflexota bacterium
GGGGCGCCAAAAGGACTTGGTTTCGTACCATGGTTTAGGGTCCATACAACCAACCGACTACCAAGAACATAAGCGCCCCCGTTATCAAAACGGGGCCGCTAATCAATCGATTGGTGGCAGAATTGCCGGTTCGGCGGGTCTGGTAGAATTCGGACATGGACCAGCGGTTGCCAGGGTCTATCTCGATATTGGTCTTCTATGTGCTAGTGGTTGTGTTGGCTTGTGCCCCATCAGCAACGTCGGCGCCACTGGCTGGTACGCCTCGATCTACTGTTAGACCCACCGTCCTGCCAACGTCAGCACAACCGACTGATACGCCTCAACCCACTGATGGTCCCACCGCCCTGCTTGCGCCGGCAGCATCCTCGACAACAATCCCATCTGACACTCCAATCCCGAGTCCAAGCCCGGAAGTTATACCTGGGCCAACCGACACCACCCCGCCGGTCTCTACCCCTGCGCCAACCGCGGCTGTATCGCCGACACCGTTGACTTCTCCGAGCCCTATTCTAAGACATACTCCGACGCCTCAACCCACTCAAATGGCAGGTCAGGAGCCCACCGCTCCACCTACTCCTAACCCTAGTCCCACCCCCATTCCCGTGCCCACTCCCACAACGGTTCCTACAGCCACATTTACTGCGACTCCGCCACCGACACCAACGCGGGAGTATGTGAGACCAACAGCGTACGACATATTCGCTCCCGGAGGCCTAGGAGCCGCTTGCGAAAGCGACCCTGATCCAAAGTTCACAGCTCACATAACTGATTTGAGCAACATAGCTTATCTGACGCCGGCTGGAACTGTGCAAGGCGGTGATCTTAAATCCCACGGATACTTGGAAAATCTACCAACGGCATTGGAGGTACCAGTCTATGCTCCGGTTGATTCCCACTTGATAACCTTCTCTTACTATATCCAAAGCGGAGAAGCTATCTTTACCTTCAATTTCCAAGTCTCCTGTGAGGTGGCTTTCTATTTCGACCACCTTCGAGCCGTAGTAAGCAAGATAGGCGACCTCAAGCCGAACCCCGACAACGATAGCCGTGGGACTGTAGTTGCGCCGCCAATTTTCTTCCGGGCCGGAGAGTTAATCGGCTACACTGGCGGAACGGCGATGTCTCGCATTTGGGACTTCGGCGTACTAAACACCCAGACTTGGAATCCATTACCGGAAGTACCGTACGTGTATTCACCTAATGTGGAGGGTACCGCTTTGCCGTGTGCCAGTACGAGTACTTTGAAGAGATCATTAAGGCGGAGTACTTTGCTCTGCTGGGTGAGCAAGGGTGTGGACCCTAGCCGCAATGCCGGGGAAGGTATTGCAGGTTGCCAGCCGCCTGACAAGGGCCGTTCCAAGGCTCACGTTGTGTCCCAAGGTCCCCCGGGAACTCCCAACGTGGCCTATTCCGAGTGGAACCAAGCGGCCACCGAGCCCAACTGGCTTTCCAGGGTGCCTTGCGGACCCTGAACGCCGAGATGCAGGCCCAGCTGGAATCTAACGACATCGAATTCTACGAGCTGGTCACACCTGACAAGCTAGTCGAGAGAGGCAACTCAAAGAACAGCGGCGAATGCCATCTGTCGGGTGTGACCCACCCGAACCGGAGGGCATATGAAAGAACTAAAATCCGAAATCACTATGCGCTATACTCTTTCGACCAACCCATAATTCGGAGGTCTCTCATGGCCGAGGTATTTGTCCTGGGAGGCGGCACTCCCACACCCACTGAGTTCCGGTTCGGCAGCGCCCACGCACTGCGCATCGGCGACGAGGTGCTGATGTTCGACTGCGGTCCAGCGGCCACCCATAAGTTGGTCAAGGCCGGCCTCTATCCCACCCTGGTGGACAACCTGTTCTTCACCCACCACCACTTCGACCACAACATCGACTACCCCTGTTTCCTGCTCTGCCGCTGGGATCAGGCCGCCGGCCACGGTTCAGAGTTAAACGTCTACGGCCCTAAGCTGACCGAGGAGATCACGCAGAAAATCATCGGCGTCGGCGGGGCCTTCGAATCCGACTGGCAGGCACGGGTGAACCATCCCTACAGCCAGCAGGTCTTCGTGAACCGAGGCGGCGCCCTGCCTCGCATCCCGCCCGCCCCCAAGGCCAAAGACGTTGGGGTGGGCGAGGTTGCCTCAGGCAAGGACTGGCAGGTCACGGCGGCTCTGGCGGAGCACGTTCAACCCTATCTGGATTCGCTGGCCTACCGGGTCGACACTCCTGAGGGCAGCGTGATATTCACCGGCGACACCCAGCCCTGCGACACCGTCCGTGAACTGGCCCGCGACGCCGACATGATGCTGTGCATGTGCTGGGACGAACAGTCAGTGATGGAGACGGCCAACGAGGCCAACGGCCAGTGTGGCACCACCGGCGCAGCCCAACTTGCCCAAGATGCAGGCGTGAAAAAACTGGTACTGGTCCACATGGGCCCCAGTCTCTCCAAGGACACACCCTTCGACCGTCATATTGAAGAGATGACCGCCATGTATGACGGCCAAATCATCTTCTCAGAGGAGTTGATGCGGCTAGAGGTTTAGATGGGTTCTCCCTCATGCTAAACTACCTTCCAACCCTTTTCCTGAAACTACCTCTGGAGTAACACGATGCAAGCAGAGTTAAAGCACTTGTCCGCCGCCGAATTGGAAGCCGGGCTTGATGAGATACGCATTTCGCCAAAAGACCAGAGCGTACTCGACCTGATTGTCAGCCGTCCGGAAGAGGACGCTCGCGAGACTATGGAATTGGCCGACCTGCACGTTGAGGTTGGTCTGGTGGGTGACACCTGGCGGGACCGGCCCAGCATCCGTAGCGGCGACGGCAAAGCCCACCCTGATATGCAGATCACCATGATGAACTCCAGGGTCGCGGCCCTAGTCGCCCAGTCCAAGGATCGCTGGCCTTTGGCCGGCGATCAGTTGTATGTGGACCTGGACCTGAGCAAAGTTAACGTGCCCCCCGGCACCCGCATCTCCGTGGGAGCGGCCATCCTGGAGGTCACCAACCAGCCCCACACCGGCTGCGAGAAATTCACCGCCCGGTTCGGCATTGACGCCTTGAAGCTGATAAGCTCGCCCATCGGTAGGGAACTCCAACTACGGGGCATCAACCTCAAGGTGGTCCACGGCGGTGAGATAAGACCAGGTGACGCGGTTAAGAAACTCTGATTCAAGCACTCAGCTAACGACATCCGGAGGAGACATCATGGCAACGCTGACCGCGCCCGGCGCTGTAGCTATGGACAGCCGGAAGCTGAAACAGGTCAAGCAGCTATTTCAAGAGCAGATCGACGAGGGCCTCCACCCTGGCGCAGGCCTGTCGGTGTACCGATATGGGAATCTGGTGCTGGACGTCCACGGAGGCATCGCCAACACCGAACCCGTGACCGCCAACACTATGTTCGTCTTGATGTCCTCCACCAAACCTCTGACCGCCTCCTGTCTCTACATCCTAAAGGAGCGGGGGGAGATCGCATGGGACGACCTGGTGTCCAAGCACTGGCCCGAGTTCGCCCAGAACGGCAAAGAGACCGTAACCATCCGGCACATCCTGACCCACCGGGGCGGATTCCCCCAGACCCCCGAGTCCCTACCTTGGACCGACTGGCCGGATTGGAGCAAGGTGACTCGCGCCATGGAACAGGCGCCCACCATCTACACGCCCGGCGAAACCCTGGCCTACCACCCCATCAACTACGGATGGGTCATCGCCGAGATTGTCCGTCGGGTCGACGGCCGCACCTTCGACAGGTTCATAGCCGAAGAACTCACCTCGCCCTTGGGGATGGACAACACCTACGTGGGATTGCCGGCAGGACTGGAAGGACGGGTGTCTCCCATGCACCTGATGGAAGACAACGCGGACACCAGCGGCTACAGTGGGACATTCAGCGAACCAACGGTGCTCCGCGCCGTCGTCCCCGGCGCCAACGGTGTTGCCACCGCAGGGGACCTGGCCCGGTTCTACGCCATGATGGAGCGCAAGGGTTCGTTGGATGGCGCCACAGTGATCCAATCCGGCACGGCGGAAGAAGCGGTCGAGTTTCAGGTTGAGGGCGTCGATAAATCCACCGGCGTCTGCGCCCAGCGTTCCTTGGGCCTAGCCCTGGCCGACGAACGTACGGGGAAATCCACGGGAGATCCGTTGAAGACCTTTGGCCACGGCGGCGCCGGCACGTCCATCGGATGGGCCGACNTCGATTCGGGGCTGGCCGTGGGCTACATCACCAACGGCTTCCGAGGCACCGTCACCAACAACGCCAGACTGGCCGCCATATCCCAAGCCGTCCGCGACGCCTGTATCTAATTGGGCGTCGTGGATTTTTATGCCGCCATGTTCTACGTGCTCCCCTCCTCCCGCAAGCAGACCGCCTCCAGCATGAATCCTTCTGGATCCAGCCAGAATGTAGCGTAATAATGGGGGCGATACTGCGGAAACAGCCGGGGAGGATGAACTACTTCAGAGCTCAGCGCTAGCGCTTTGGCGTGGACCGCATGCACTGCGGCCCGTGACTCGACCATGAAGGCTAAGTGTTGCAGACCCGGGTGGTGTCGTGAGTACGGCGCTTCTTCCAGAGCCGGATAGAAGAAGAGGAAAGTGCCAGGTTTGCTATTAATAGGGCGATAGGCGAACTGGTCAGCAGCTGCGATAAATGGTTCAAACCCTAGAAGCGGCATGAGGCCGTCATAATAAGCTTTGGCTTGTACCAGATCGCGCACGTTGACACCAATGTGTCCGAGCATAAAGCAGTTCTCCCAGAGTGGATCTCGTTTTGGAACTGGTTGACTTCCCGCGATTATCTGCCATATTGTACTCCGCCTGTAGTCTCTGCCGGCGTCCCTATTCTCCATGTAATTTCTTAGCGAATACGNGCAAACAAAGATTGACCAATGGATACAATGGTGCTGAGATTTGGCCAGAAACGTGTGACGATGCCCCGGCCTGACCCAGAAACTAAGCCTTTGAATCATTTTCGAAGCTCAATAAATCCATAAATGGAGGATGCTAAGACATGGGAATCTACAGAATGTACACCGGAACCGACAATGAAACCCACATCGAGGAATTGCCGCTGTCGGCGCACCCCGAACTCGGTGAGCTACAAACTGTGAAAGGTATGCAGATCCAGCAGAATGCGGGCGGCCGATTCTTAGATTTTCACCAAGCGCCCAACAAGAGATGGATGATTACTATTTCGGGAGAATTGGAGATAGGGCTTGGCGACGGCACCGTGCACCAGTTCGGCCCCGGCGATGTCCGACTGATTGAGGACGTAACCGGTCATGGCCACACCACACGCTACGTCACCGACCACGTCTCCGCGTTGATGCCACTCCCAGATTAGGGGAGCTATGCCCACTTCTCCGCTTTGGCTGGCAGGCACACCGCGTCACCCACCGGAGTGCTCGGCCTGCCGTGATGTTCTGCCGGGGAAGCCCTATATCGGCATACTGCCGCCGGCTTGGAGTGGGAAGGTCACCCAACCCTAATCATAGACTTTAAAGCAGTTTGTGGCGCCGTAACAGGGGCAAGGAATGGCTCCGGAGAGACCATAACCTCGGTTNAAGGNTTCACGGGGATGGTCACCCAAGCGGGTTTATCCGGCTCCCGATGATGGAGTGCCGCGAGTGGCAAAGGACGATAGGGTAATCGAGACCAGGACACATTGGTAATAGACCTTTGTGTCGGTCCCTTACCNNGTCTTGTGGTACCCTAGAATCCCGCTGATCGGTCCGATAAGATATTCTTGCCTCGACCTGCGAATCTTCGCCCATCCCGGACACGAAGACAATATTCAGGNTCCCCTGGGGGGGTGAATGGCAGCACCGCGAGTGATTTACCAGCCAAAGCCCGGTAGCCCCATCGACGTTGACCGCGAGTTTTACGGCCGCCTGGCCTCCCACACAGATAGACGGACCCTAATGGACCGATTCGTAGTTCCAATACGCTCTNGGAAAGCCTGGCCACTCCGCGCCGGGCAGCTATGCCGCGTCATTGTGGTGGAAGGNCCACAGGTGGCCGACTTCAACGCCTGGAGCCTTCACAATCCCCGAGAACGGTTCTGGGCGGCCCGCACCAAGCAACTGCATCGGGCTCACGTTACGACTTTTGATCGACTGTGGTCCTGCTTGCCGTATCTCCGGCCGATGGTTACCATCACCAACGACACCGTCGACTACCAAATCGACGAAGACGGCGCCGGTTGCCACGACTTGCTGGGGACGCGCTGCGATCCATACGTACACAAGATCTTGAACGGAGAAGACTTCGACTACAGTTGTCACTCCAACCTGGTGCGGGCTATCGCTCCTTATCACCTCGCCGAGACCGATGTCCACGATGTTCTTAATATTTTTCAGGTAACCGGATTGACCGAGGACCACCGCTATTTTGTGAAACCTTCTCCGGCGACGAAAGGCGATTTTTTCGAGTTCTTCGCTGAGATAGACCTCCTGTGCGCTATCTCCACTTGTCCCCAGGGCGATCTATCGGTTCCCGCCTGGGGCTCAGATGCCGCTGACCCTATTTCTACTTGTCGCCCTTTGGGCGTAGAGGTCTACCAACCCCAGCCTGAACTGCTTGAAGGGTGGGAACCCACGTCGCCCGTCGAATACCTCGGTATTCACGGACTTGGCCGTACTTGAGCAACGAGACAGGCAGCGACCTGATGATTCCGTGACCGGCGAATACGGTTATAGTTAGCCAGGAAAAGGTTAACCGGTGGCGAATGAATCACCGCCGGCTACCAAGGCGCGACCGTGGTGGTTTCATAGGAGTCTAGGAATCAGATCAGCCCTAATACCCGGAGAAGACAACGCACATGACCACTTTGCTGCTTCATAACGCGACCGTTATCGACGGCACCGGCGCCGATCCCAAGCCCCGAACCAGCGTTCTGGTTGAAAACGGTCTCATTCAAAAGGTCGGCCCAGCAGATAAAATGGCCCCTCCTTCGAGCGGGCGTGTGATCGACCTTGATGGCCATACCTTGATGCCAGGCCTGACCGATGCCCACGTCCATTTTGGCCAGGTCGGGATCAACGCGGTTGCCAACCGTTCTCCTGATGACAACCTGACCACCTACGTCATCCAGGTCGTCGAAAACATTGAGCTTGCCTTACGGGAGGGGTTCACCACTGTCCGAGACGCGGGGGGCTTGGATCCGGCTTTCGCAAGAGCCGTCGAGCAGGGGCTCATCAAGGGTCCACGGGTACTCCCTTCTGGTTCGCATCTCTCCATGACTGGAGGACATGGTGACCGGCGCGGCCGCTACGATGAAGCACCCATCCGGTCCTTACCCGGAATTTTGGCGGCGCCGGTGCTGGTTGATGGACCTGACCAAGTGCGCAGCGCCGCACGACAGCAACTCCGGCTAGGTTCCTTCCATGTCAAATTAATGGCTTCCGGGGGCATCATGTCTCCGCTAGACGAACTCGAAAGTGTTCAGTTCACCGTAGAGGAAATGCAGGCTGCGGTATATGAAGCCCAAATGGCGGGGAAATACGTGATAGCTCACTGCCACACTTCCCCATCAATAAATAACGCCCTGGCGGCAGGGGTGCGCTCAATAGAACATGGAAGCATCTTGGATGAAGCCACCGCCAAGAGCATCGTGGAGCAAGAGGCGTTTATGGTTCCGACTCTGTTGGTTGCGGAATTCCTGGCCCGGGCAGCCGACGCTGGAGAAGTTCCCCATTACGGGCAAATGAAGCTTAAACAGGTTAGGTCCGCGATGCCGGCGAGCGTGGAGGTAGCAGCCCATGCCGGGGTATCTATGGGTTCCGGGTCGGATATCCTAGGTGTCCGGCAGACCGGGCGCGGCGAAGAGTTGTTACTGAAAGCCAAGGTGGTGGGGCCGATGAACGCCATCGTGAGCGCTACCCAAACTAATGCCCGGCTTTTCCGAATGGAAGACCGCATCGGGTCGGTGAAGGAGGGCATGGAGGCAGACCTGATCGTCGTAGCAGGGGATCCCATCAGCGACATTGGTCTGCTAGCAAACGCCGACAACATCCGGCTGGTCGTCAAAGGCGGCCAGATTTGCAAGGACATAATTTAAATCTGGGCTAAACAGGGCTGTGGCGGTAGGCTGGGTGGTCGTATCAGGCGGAGGCGAAGACAATGTTCCGGTTGCTATCCCCTTAGCGACCAGCTTCCAGCCCGGTATATTAACGACCCCAATTTCTGAATGCTGAGCGGCTCAATCGGATAACGTCCAGAACCCGCATTCAGTCAGTATCATCAAATCTCAAGCTGAGGGACGATGTATGCCAACGTCGGGTAATGGCGAGTATCTGTACGACGTAATCGAGGATTGGGGGAAGATTCCCTCGGGTTGGAGCCTGGGGGTGGTTACCGGTGTGGCCGTAGACTCCCAGGAAAGGGTCTATATTTGCCAACAGCAGCAGGACCCTCCGGTGATGGTATTCGACCGGGATGGGAACTACTTGCGGTCCTGGGGAACCGGCTTCATCAAGGAACCTCACACTATTTACATCGGTCCTGACGACGTGCTTTATCTTGCCGACCGGGGAGACCATGTCGCCTTGAAGCTGACCCTGGACGGTCAACTATTGCTGGAACTGGGCAATCGGGGAACGCCTTCGGATACCGGTTGCACCGAAGATGAGGGGGTTGTGCTACGTGCGGCCGGACCCTTCAACCGTCCGACCCGGATGGCTCCGTCTCCATCAGGAGACTTGTATGTTTCCGATGGCTACCGCAACAGCAGGGTCCACCGTTTCTCGGCCGATGGAGATTTCGTGGCTTCCTGGGGTGAGTCGGGCAACGATGCTCCGGGCCATTTCTACTCCCCCCATAGCCTATGGATAGACCAAGATGGACTGATCTACGTATGCGACCGAAAAAACAACCGGGTCCAGACCTTCTCAATGACGGGACAGTTCATGGGCCAGTGGCCTGATGTCAGCCTCCCAACCGATCTACACATCGACCACAGCGGTACGATTTATCTCGCCGAACGGCAAGGTGATGGGACGCTGGCAACCTGGATAAGCGTTAGAGACCCCGCAGGCAATGTCTTGGCACGCTGGGACACGCCTAGGAGCCACCAAATTTGGGTAGATCTACATGGTGACATCTACCTGGTGAGCGGCCTGCTTGGATCGCCGGAAAACGGAGTCGCCACCAAATATGTGAGGATGCACTAGCGATNCGATGGTTCGACGATTGTGTTCCCAGTCGGAGGTACTCCTTGCTTGATCTGCTGATCAACAACGGGCTCATCGTCGATGGCACCGGNAACCCCGGTTTCTACGGGTCGGTGGGTGTGGAAGGAGAGACCGTCCACGTCTTCCGAGGAGATTTAGCCGGTATAGAGGCCGCCAGGATCATCGANGCCAAGTCGAAAGTAGTCTGTCCAGGTTTCATCGACATGCACGCCCATTCGGGCCTTGTGATCTTGGCGGAGCCCGAACACCACCCTAAGGTCCGCCAAGGGATTACCACCGAGCTAGTAGGAGTAGACGGCAACTCCTACGCGCCTTTCACCTCCCACGAGGACTTTGTTTCCTTCGTTGAGTTGAACTCGGGCCTGGACGGCGCTCCTAGACTGCCTGGGCGCTGGTCTACCGTGGCCGAGTACCTANCTATGTTCGACAATAAGTCGGCGGTCAACATCGCCTACATCATCGGAAACTCGCCCCTTAGAATCGGCACCGTGGGATGGCATGACAGACCCGCCAACGAAGTTGAACTGGCGAACATGCGGGCNATGCTGCGGGAGGGTATGGAAGAAGGGGCGTTTGGGCTCTCCACAGGCCTAGACTACCCACCAGGTAGCTACGCCGGCACCGCCGANTTGGTGGAACTGGCTCGGGAGGCGGCACGCCTGGGAGGCATCTACCACACCCATCTGCGGAATGCTCTCGGAGACAGCTTCCTGGACCCTGTAAGAGAGGCACTGGACATCGGGCAGTCGGGNGAAATCCCTTGTCATCTTACCCACTTCTATCGAAGGATCACCCATCCGGGTAGCGCCCGTCAATTGCTCGACTTAGTAGATAGCGCTGTGGGCCAGGGCCAGGACGTGACCATGGACTGCTATCCGTACACCTACAGCAGTACACGGCTCCTGATNTTGTTCCCACANTGGGCTCACGATGGAGGACCCTTGAAGTTGAAAGAGGTACTACGCTCTTCGGAAGGGCGAGAGCGCCTCCGCCGGGAGATACGACCGCGGGGCGGCTCATTCAATGAACTGTGGTTGACATACTTCAAGAGACCCCATAACCGCAAGTACGAAGGTCGATCCGTCGCCGAAGTGGCGGAGATAATGGGTATGGGGGAAGTGGACGCTATGTGCGATCTGCTGCTGGACGAAGACTTGCAAATNTCCTACGTTACTCCCGGACCCAACCTGCCAACCCTGCCGGACTTCATCACCCACCCTAGGTCGATGGTGGGCACCGATGGTCTTTTGGTAGGAGATTACCCTAGCCCGCGTACCTATGGNACCTTCCCGACGATACTCGCCGAATACGTTCGTGACGAGCGGTCAATCACTCTCGAGGAAGCCATTCGGAAGATGACATCAATGGCGGCTCTTCGCCTGGATATCCGGGACCGAGGGNTGTTGCGCGACGGCATGAAAGCGGACATCGTGGTGTTCGATCCCAAGACGGTGAAGTCGCCTGCCACTCGCCACGAGCCCAAGCAGTTCCCCGTGGGCATCGATTACGTTCTAGTTAACGGCAGTATCGTGNTGGACCGGGGCCAGCACACCGGCGTTCTGGCCGGTCGAGCCTTGCGACATGGCCGTGCCTCGACATAGCATTCATCGAGGATGGGCTCTCAGAGCACATTTGCCAGCAGTGGTGGCCAGCCCGGAGAAAAAACCTCAGAGGATCAAGCTGAGTCATGAATAGCACGCCATATCTTTTCTGGGGTCAGGGGCGTGTCTATGTGACGTACGCCGGTGCTGTATAGGGCATCCATGACCGCGTTGGTAATCGCCGCCGGGGACGCCACAGTGGGCAGCTCACCGATGCCCTTCGCTCCCAGCGGATTCAAAGGCGACAGGGTCTCCAGAGTATCCAAAGTCAAATCCGGCATGTCCTGGGCCTTGGGCATGGCGTAGTCCATAAAGCTGCCGGTTAGCGGCTGGCCGTCGCCGTTAAACTCCATTCCCTCCATCAGCGCTTGCCCCAGCCCTTGGGCGACACCCCCTTGGATTTGGCCTTCCGCCAACATCGGATTGAGGATTCGTCCGGCATCGTGTACCGCGACGTATTTCAGGATCTTTACCGCGCCGTTGTCCCGGTCCACTTCTACGACGCAAACGTGAGTGCCGAAGGCGTATGGATTATCCGGCAGGGTGTACGTAGCGTTGAACTCCAGGCCTGGCGCCACGTCTGGAGGCAACAACTCTTCATCGTGGGCCGCCGCAGCTACCTGAGAGAAAGGTATTCCGTCCTGTGGCGTCCCCTCTCGAAAGACCTGCCCCTCCCGCATTACAACGTATTCCGGCGGGCACTCAAGGACGTGAGCAGCTATCCGGACCAGTTTCTCGCGGGCCTCTTGAAGCACGGTGTGGACCGTGGAGCCGCCCACGGTTATGCCCCGGCTGGCGCCGGTACCACCTCCGGTGGGGAACAGTTGGGTGTCGCCGTGGAACATCTCCACGTCAGACGGCGTCACCCCCAGTTCATCGGCGACGATTTGGGTGAAAGTGGTCTCGGTACCCTGGCCGTGGGGAGAGACACCGCTGTAGACCGATACCCGGCCCGAGGCATCGATGACGACCCTGGCGTGGTCGGTACGCCTTTCGCCGTGGGCGCCCGATCCTTTGGTCACAGCGGCNAAACCCACGCCGATTAGCGGCGCGTNGGGTTGATTACCTTGCCTGGACTGTTCTCGCCATGCGGCGTAATCTGCTAGCTCCAAGGCCCGGTCGAACACCTTTTCGTAGTCTCCAGAGTCATAAGTAATGCCAGTCGGTGTGTGGTAAGGAAATGCGTCTGGCTGAATGAGGTTCTTACGCCTAACCTCAACCGGGTCCAAGCCAAGCTCTCGGGCGATTAAATCCACTGTTCTCTCGACGGAGAAAGCGGCCTCCGGCCCACCGGCGCCGCGATAGGCCCCGGTGGGTGCCCTGTTGGTGATAACACCAAGCACTTCTACGTCCACGGCCGGAGTTCGGTAGGGTCCGGGCAGCCGTTCGCTGGCAATGCTAGGGGCCGCAGGAGTAGAAAAGTAGAAGTAGGCCCCTAAGTCCACGTAAATCNGCACCCGCATGCCCAGGATAGTACCGTCACTCTTCACGGCCGCTTCCACTTCCGCAGTATGGCCACGGCCGTGGAACGTGATCATGTTTTCCTGNCGGTCCTCAACCCATTTAACAGGCCTGCCCAAGGTTCGGGAGAGATAGGGTATTGCAATCTCTTCCGGGAACATGCAACCCTTCTCGCCGAAACCGCCACCTACGTCCCGGGCCACCACCCGTATCTCGCTTTCCGGCAGGTTAAGGATTTGGGCCAGAAACCTCCTCACCCAATGCGGTCTCTGGGTGGAATCCCAAACCGTGAGCAACCTTTCTGTGGGTTGGTAGTCCGCTGCTATGCCCCTGGCCTCCATAGGTGCCGGTGCCAGCCGCTGTGAATGATACCTCTCNCGAACCACCCGGTCGGCTTGCCCAAAGGCGGCGTCCAGGTTGCCCCCTTGATGGCGTACCCGAAGGCCTAGATTGGTTCCCAGCTCTTCGTGGATNGGGATGGTATCGTTGCCGATTGCTTCAGTGGGATCAAGTATCGGCGCCAGATGTTCGTAGTCAATTTTTATCAACTCCATGGCGTCCCGAGCCAGATTGGCGTCTTGGGCCACCACCATCGCTACCGGCTGACCCACGTAACACACTTTATCCCCGGCCAGCACCGGGTGCTCTGGAGCTTTGATATGGTCAAATTTCCCTTCATACACGCCGATTCCAGAAGGGACGTCCTGCAACACCCCGGCAATGTCATCGGCAGTGAGCACCGCCGCAACGCCAGGGGAACCGCGAGCGGCTGCGGTGTCAACGGACTTGATGCGAGCGTGGGCGTGAGGGCTACGCAGCACCGCCACGTGAAGCATGCCCGGCAGGTTGATGTCGTCAACGAAGACACCTTGTCCGGTTATTAACCTGGGGTCTTCAGCACGTTTCAGTGCTTGGCCTAAGTATGTCATGAGGCCACTCATTCCCTTGGCCGATCATCGGCCGGCTAGGCTCCGGGGAAATCAACCCGGATTCTACCCAGGGCCGTTAACAGCGGCCCCTTTTTGTTCTCGATGGTGCAGGAGGTGCTACTTGTTTGCTCTCCCGGNATTGGGCATTAAAGTCGGGAGCTACCTTAACCGAATCGGTAAAGTCGGATGCTGCCCGGAATTCTTTTCTGAGACGATTTCCTCGACCAATGGAACATGATTGATTATTTTCTTTTCAACGGCGATGGGTATTGGTGTCGAAGGGGCGGCTATTGAGCGCGGCTTTAGGGTTTCGTCAGAGTCGAATATGGCTAATCCGGCGATGGCAGCGATTCCACCGATTACGATGATCACTGCGAGGCGAGCGATCAGCGAGAGGCGCCATCTTCTTGGTGATTCAATCCCTGAAGGCTCGTCCAGTATCTGGCGCATCCGCAAATCACCATTTTTCTCCAACACGAATCGTTCAACTCCCGGCTCGCCTCGGAAGCTGCGAAACGGTCGAAATGAGAGCCTAATGTCATAGTAGTCGTCCCTCTGATGAGCTGTAGATACTTCCCAGACCGGCCCGACGCCAGTGTTGTTGCGGGCGTGCTCGATTGCCTGAACTCGCGCTTGGTCCAAGGAGATATAGCCAAGGGCATCGCCCTCGGCGTTGAAGTCAAATTTCTCATCTCGCTTGTCTTCTTCGGCCATGANGGCATTATACTCGGCCCGTATGGTTGAGTCTGGCAGGAACGCCGCTACGCTTTGGCTATGACCGCCACCATGCCGCCGCCTGCCGGTCCTTGATGGTACCCCCAACCGGCTGAGGCATAAATCGCTGGATCTCCGACGACGGAAGCAATCACGGCGCCCAACACGGCACGAGCCGGACGTGTGTTGAGGTCTGAATCTGTCAGCAGCGTGCTTCTATTCCCCCGCACCCGGCCGTCGAGCGATACTTGGCCCTTGCCAAACACATTGACGATACGATCCCGTTGGTCCTTAGACACCGTGCCCTCGACAGTGATTCCGACGCTGCGCAAGGCGGCACGTACACCGTCCGCGTCGATTAAGTCAGCCAGTATGTGGTGTCCGCTCACGTAATTACTTGCCGCGCCTTCGACGTTGCCGACCACTAAAACCTGGCATCGCATGAGTTCGATGCCGGACGAGGAACCGCCGCGGTTGGTGTACAGGTCTGGATTAGTGCAGATGGAGGCCGGGTCGATCGGCCCGGACAGCTCACCAAGGCCCAGCGCGATCCCCAGGGCGGCAGAGCCGTTGGAATATCCCATTGAGCGCAATGTGTCTTCTGTCACGGTCCGCGCATTTCGTGCGTGGGCTTCAGCGATGCGGTCGCTGGTCAGCAGCGGGCACTTGACCTGAACGTAATGAACGTCGTCAACGTCGGTGATCTCCGCGTCTGCCAGAGCAGATCGGACCGCTTCGCTTACAAGTTCGACCTGCACGACGGTACCCAGTTCCTCGGGCAGCAGGTCACGGGTGAAGCTTATACCGAGAGTCAGCCTGCGCTCACCGTTGGCATTGGAGGCGTTGGAGCGACGGCGCGTGAAGACTGTCGCGTGTGGTGTGATCACTCCTTCGCAACCACCGGACATGCAGAACATGACCCGGTCGTCAACTTGCGCGGCAGTCCAGCCGGTATGGGCTGCCAGGCAATCTCGGAAGGCGCGGTGCGCCAAAGGCCGCGAGAAGTCGTTCACACGCCCATTGCCCTCGGTCTTGGCGATGATGCATAAGACTTCATCNGCAGAGAGACTACCTTGAGTGATTAGCGATTCCAGCCCGCTCACGTCTTCCGGGGACGCCATCATAAACTTGTAGGCCGAACATTCCCAAGGCATGGCTTACTCCTTTCTGTTGGTCTCACGTATCGTCGGCCAGGTAGGCGAACACGTCGTTGGCCGGGTTCTTTACCCGGTTGTGCTCTATAAACACGGACGCGTTGTCGGCCACCTGTTCGCCATCTAGGTCCNCAACCGGCGCCCGGACCATGTCGATTCCCNCTGATACNCCTGCGGAGGTTATCATGCCCGTCTGAGTCTCCTTATCTACCAAGTCTANCCACCGGGGAGAGGAGTCNCAATCGACTCCCTTGNGCTGCCGGATCACCCAATTCCATGATGTCTTGTTGCTCGTGGCCGGATTTTGGTCTAGAAGGCCAGTCTTGGATAAAAGCGCTTCGCCCGTGCAAAGGGACGCAACGATTTTCGCCTTTTTACAAGCAGCCGTAAGCGGCTCCACGAACTCGTGATCATCTATCAGTGCCCGTGTGCCACCGCCTCCGGGGATTAGCAGAATTTCGAAATCCACATTGTCGTCGAGGTTGTGCTCTACGATGACCACCGGGCCAGCGCCTTCCCTCCCCGTGGCGATTGGCCCCTTCTCTTTCCCGATGGTGATTACCCGATAGAGTGGCTTAGTCGTGTCTGGCATACTGGGCCTTTTCGCGTCTGGAGCGCAAGCCACGTTAAAGACCTGAATCGGTCCAAACAGATCCAATGGCGCCATATTCCCAAATACTAAAGCTGCGACTGTTCTCATTATTCCCGCGTAAAATCTTTTGTCAGTATATTCGTCGCTGTATTCGGCATCTGCCAAGTGAAACAAAAGTAGCGGCGACGAAAGGCCAATGTCCAGGATCTAATTGGGTATTGTAGGAGTATGACGCTGCCTTGGCCACCTGTACAAATGGCCGGATCCACCTCAGCCCGGGTAGTCGCCAGACTGACAAATGAGTGGCAGTACCCGTGGTACCCGGCGGCAAAGCGTATAACTGCCTGGAATCGCCCACCAAGGGTGTAGGGTCAGTGACGCCGTTGCAGAGGGCGCACGGAACAGGGAGACGGTGATCCTCATAGCAGGAGAACGGGCGGTGGCACTTGGGACCCTGGAGCAGATCGCACGGACACCGGGGGTTCTTCGTAGCAAGGGCAATGCCGTGGGTCCCATCTGGATTTCTTATTGGATATGTAGGTGTGCAGACATGGCGAACACTCAACACACGCATGGGGCTCTTTTCCATCAAAATCAGTATCCCAACAGAGATTTACGAGAACTGGCATTCAAAGTTGACCGTTCGACATTTCGGTGCTACGTTCCCTTCGATGGCGCCATGGCTCAGCCCGCGTTCCTAACGGCCAAGCAATGGCCGCCCAACGCGACTTGTGAGAATGTCCGTTTGGTTGAGGTTCCCATGGAGATATCCCATGAAGATTTTGTGATGTTTATTGACCGTGCCCTCGATGGCATGTTGCGCATCGTGGAAGAACTGGGCGACGAGCGCGCCAATATGCGTCCTGACTTGCCCGGCGCAAACTCGCCCTATGCTATCTTGACGCACTGCATTGGCGTGTGTGATTACTGGATTGGAGCACTTTTGGGGAAGCGCGAGCTTTTCCGGGACAGGGACGCGGAATTCAGGGCGTGCGGTACCGTTGTTGAGTTGCGCGAAAGGGTGGGTGAGCTTAAGGCAAAGCTTCTAGCAGATATGAAGCAGGTGCAAGGTGGCAAGCCGTTGGCATCGGCGCCGAATTCTATGTATAACCCACTGCGAGGTACGGGCTTCGGAGACTGGACGGAGGGAACAGCGCTGATTCATGCGTACGAGGAGTTAGCGCAGCATCACGGCCAAATGGAGCTTACACGTGATGTGCTGGCTGAAAGCCTGTGAGCCCCAAAAGAAACTGTGGAGGAAGGAAACCATCATGGCAATTGAGCGGATAAACCCATCGAGCCTGGGCCAGCCGGGCGGCTATCATCACGTGGTCAAGGATGGCAAGACCGTCTATCTGGCGGGACAGGTGGCTCGGGATAGGGACGGAAAAACAGTGGGAGTGGGTGATGCGGCAGCCCAAGCGGAGCAGGTATTTCGCAACATCCAGGCGGCTTTGGAATCGGTTGGCAGTGACTTGGGCCATATCTTGAAAATGACGACCTTCATGACACACCGTGAGGATTTTCCGGCCTATCGGGCGGCCAGGAGCAAGTTTCTTATCGATGACGATACCCTGCCAGCCAGCACGCTGATTCTCTGTTCTGGACTCGCCGACCCCGATTTCCGGATTGAGATTGAAGCCGTGGCGGCCATCCCGTAGGGCATAAACTCCGGTCAACATCACCCGACCACGGGACCAAATATGGCGTTGGGCCTTCAGGTTGAGCCATGGGCTTATGAGCTGGCACCGTCGAGGCCGTCGCCTAACTGCGGGTACACGTGCTTAAGAATCCCAAGTCCTCAACATCCGGCTCCGTCTAGCATACGCGGTTATTACACTGGAGGGTGCCGGTGGTGCCACGGGGTCGCTTGTTCGTAGGCGTACGCCACCCGTAGAAGCAGGGCCTCCTCCAAGTCACGCCCCACCAATTGCAGCCCCACTGGAAATCGCTCCTCCTTGGCGAATCCGCAAGGGATGGAGATTGCCGGCAAGCCCGTCTGACTGCCCATACCATTGAGGTAGACGGCCCGAGAACGAGCAGGTACATCCCTGCCCCGGATGTTGGCGGAAACGGCGTTCCACTCGTCTCCGATGGTACTGCCGGTGGGCATCGCGATCGCGTCCACTCTTTGGAGGGCCGCGATGGCCTCTTGCCGGATGGCCATTCGCTTTTGCTGGCCATGCAAGTACTCGGCAAAGGACTGAGTTTCGCCCCGCTCCATTTGCGGGTGCAGCTCTACCCACTCTCGCAAAACTTCTTCAGAGAAGTTGTCCCGCAGCCACACAGGCCCTTCAGCGGCCAAAGAGTTGTTGCGGGCTTCGAATGCCAGAGGAAGAGAAAGTTCGACGATCTCGGCGCCCAACTCCTCCAGTACTCCAATCGCATTACGTACCGCGTCTTCTTCATCCTGGTTGATCCATTCCTTCCATACCCAAGAATCCACGGGTAGCCCGATCCTCAGCCCTCTGATACCGTCCATAATCCTGGAACGGTATTCGCCCGGTTCCAGATTTATGCTCACCAAGTCTCGCGGATCATGGGCGGCCAGGGTTTCCATGGCGATGGCGTTGTCTTCTACCGTCTTCGTTATTGGCCCCGCTTGATCGGTGGTCCAAGAGGTAGCCCAAACGCCGAATCTGCTGATGCGGCCGAAGGTTGCCTTGAAACCCACCAGGCCGCAGTTGCTGGCAGGGTGGCGCACGGAGCCGCCCGTATCGGTTCCGATTGACAGCAAGCCCATACCTGAAGCCACCGCCGAGCCGGACCCGCTACTTGTGGTACCCGGACTGGTGGCCGGATCCCATGGGTTGTAGCACATCACCGGGTTGTCGCCGCGCCCGATGTGAGAGTACACCTTGCCCAGTAATACCGCCCCCGCTTCCTCTAGCAGGACGTGGACGGTGGCGGATTCCTGGGGTTTGAAGTCGGTCATCCGAGGGTTGCCGAAGGTGGTGCGAATCCCCTGGGTTGCGATCACGTCCTTCAAGGTGTACGGGATGCCGTGCAAAGGTCCCCGGTATTTGCCGCTGATGATCTCCTTCTCTGCTTGCTGGGCCCGCTGAATCGCGTATTCAGGAGTCATGGTCGTGAAGGCATTAAGAATGGGGTCCAAGCGTTCGCTCTGCTCTATGCATGCTTGGGTCAGTTCCACGGGCGAAAGTTGTCGTTCCCGGATAGATCGGCTGACCTCAGAAATGGTGGTGTTTAAAAGATCGAGCCCAGTCATAATGTTTCCTTCCTTAGGATGCAGTAGGGATGCTCGTGGCGATGGTCAAAAACCGCGATTGGCTAAAGTGGGCCGACCAGGAGGTGCACCAAGTTTCCGGCTTCTCTTGTCAAAAGATAGAAGTTTAGGACTACCGGACACTGCTATGTAGGCCGAGGGCGGTCAAAGATTGCCGAAGCATGCGTGCCAGATCCAGCAATACTGGGAGCGGCTAGCTCCTCCTCCAGAACTCCCACCACCTTTTTCGAGGCTGGTTCTCCGTATTCACAGATTCGGTGGATGAGACAGGGTCGGCAATCGAACCAGGATCAGAAACCGGTATGGCTTCACGGTCAACTGGAACATACTGTACACCATGAATCACCGACACGGCTCTGCTCCCAACGTGGGCTTCGCCGGTGATGTGGAATAGGGCGTGCCGGATCTCCACTGCTGCCATGGCCCGGCGATACGTTGCTGAGGCGTAGAAGTCGCCGATGATATTGCTGCCTAGATCGTTGACCACCTGGTTAGATGCGGCCATGATGTTCTCTACATTGAGGGTTTGGCCGATCAACGCCCGTTCCACCGAGGATGCTCTCACTGGAGCCGGCACCAATCCTCCCACCGCGATACTGGCCGCCGTGCACCGTTCGCCGTCCATGGTAACCACGACGGCTCCGCCCACAACTGCGTAGCCGGAGGCAGGGTGGGCTATTTTGGCGTACTCGGAACGCTGATTTGCGGCAAAGCTCGGTACCTCGACCGCGGTCAGCAGTTCGTTGTCGGCTAGATTGGTGGTCAGCGGACCCAGAAAGAAGTCTTCGGGAGCAGCGGTTCGAGACGCGCCGCCCGGGCCTTGAATCACGAACCGGGCATTCAAAGCGGTCAGGACAGTGGGCCAATCGGATGCCGGGTCGGCGTGAACCACATTGCCACCAATGGTGCCCCGGTTACGCACTTGGGAATCTCCGATGCCGCCGGCCACTTCCGCCAGCATAGAACAGGCATGCTTCACATCGTGAGAAGATGCGATGTCCCAATGAGTGGCCAGCGCGCCAATGCTCACTGTCTCGTTGTTAATGATGATCCTTTTCAAGTCGGAGATGTCACCAATGTCGATCAGGGCCGTCGGCCTAGCCAACCGCAGCTTGAGCAATGGGATCAAGCTGTGGCCGCCAGCGATCAGTTTAGCCCCGTCGTTGGCACCCAACAGTTGAATGGCTTCCGCCACCGAACTCGCCTTGTGGTAATCAAATTCTGGAGCGAACATATTGTGTGCCTCTCTTGCTAGTTGAATAGCTTAGCTTCCCTGCGGACTTGGGATCGCGCGGCCGGTTTATGCTTGGTATTTTTCGGGTCTAGTTGGGGCGTTCTATTCGACGTTGAATCCGCTCGATGGCCAACATGAACGAATAGTAATGCCGGCCGGAGGGATTCGTCCAATGGAGCCAAGGACGGCACGTGGACTTTTCAGACTCACCTAGAGAAGTGTATGTCGTGTGGCCCAGACAGGGGGAGCCGGTGATTATCGTGGGTACGGTGGGAGTGGCCAGGATCCGCCGAGATTCATGGGTATCAACAATCGAGGAGTACCGCGACTATCGTCAAACGGCCGTTGGGTGCATGGTGGAGGTCACCAAGCTTTCGAGTTAACAGACCGTCACGTTTAAGCTACCCACGATTCCGGCTTAGACATTCCGCGGCGGCAGGCCTACAATTCGGGGAATGCGGGAGTCGGAATCGGCCAATCTAAACGACCTCCGCCTCGAATAATGAGGAGGAGCCAACATAGAAGAACTGAAGGAGATGGTCTGGCAGGCCGACGATGAGACCGGTTGGGAAGCTTTAGGCACATCCGGGGCATTCATCAAGATTCTATGGGAAAATCCGGAGACCGGAGCGTCAATAGCCTTATTCCGGGTAAACAAGGGCGGCGGAGTGCCTACTACCCACGTGCACGCTTCCAACCAGTTTATGTGCTGCCTTAAGGGAC
>PAJQ01000010.1 GCA_002710215.1 Chloroflexota bacterium
CGGGATAAGACGTGATTCTTAAGATGCGCCCAACCATCAGAGCGGTTCACCGCATCACCGCCAACTTGACCCTGATTCGTCTGGCTTGCATTCTACTCCATCCGGTTATTCCTGACAGCACTTTAATTACATCAGGTGAACCTGAATGGTGCTCGAATGTATCTAATGGATATACTTTGCAATTCCATATTGTCTCCATTATGATAGTGGAGGAAACAACCAAGTGTGGCCGGGGACAATTAAGAGGTAAGAATGGGCAACAACCGTTGGCTACGAAATGGCGTCGTTTACCTCCTGGTAATTGTGGGAGTGATCGTAATTTTCTATACACTCCTGCCCAGCTTTGGGGCCAGCAGCGACGTGCCCCTAACCACGGTCGTCGCCATGGCCAAAAATGACGAGATTCGTGAGATTGCCGTCGACGGCAGAAAACTTACCATAACCCCCAATGTTAGCAGCCGTGTCGGGAGCGACCGGCTATCCAGCCGCATCGGCAATGACACGGACGTCATCAACTTGTTGGTTGAGAGTGGCGTCGAGATTGGCCCTCCCAGTGGAGTCTCGGTCACATTCGAAGGTTCCAGCGGTCTAAGAAGTTTATTGGGACTCCTCCTAAACTTCCTGCCCTTGATAATTTTTGGCGGCTTGATTTTGTTCATGATGCGCCAAGCTCAGGGGAGTAACAATCAGACGATGAGCTTTGGGCGTAGCCGCGCCCGCATGGCGGCCCCCAACCGCCCCGGGGTTACCTTCACCGACGTTGCCGGGGTGGAAGAAGCCAAGACCGAACTGGAAGAGTTTGTCGAGTTCCTAAAGTACCCTGAGCGATTCCTGTCTTTGGGAGCCAAGATTCCCAAGGGAGTGCTATTGGTGGGGCAGCCGGGCACCGGTAAGACCCTGCTAGCCCGAGCCGTTGCCGGGGAAGCGGGAGTTCCTTTCTTCCACATCAGCGGCAGCGAATTTGTAGAGATGTTCGTCGGCGTAGGCGCGGCCCGTGTAAGGGACTTGTTCGACCAAGCCAAACGGAACTCCCCATGTATCGTGTTTGTCGATGAGATTGATGCCGTTGGGCGGCACCGGGGAGCAGGCTTGGGCGGCGGACATGACGAGCGTGAGCAAACCCTGAACCAGATCCTGGTGGAGATGGATGGGTTCGAGCCCAACAACAATGTCATTGTGCTGGCCGCCACCAACCGCCCGGACATTCTGGACCCGGCGCTGTTGCGCCCTGGCCGGTTCGACCGGCGGGTCACGCTGGACCTTCCCGACATTAAGGGCCGGGAAGCTATCCTGAAGGTTCACTCCGCCGGCAAGCCCATCGCTCCGGAAGTTACCTTGGATAACCTGGCGAAAGAAACGCCGGGGTTTAGCGGGGCCGATCTTGCCAACCTAGTGAACGAAGCCGCCATTCTGGCGGCTCGCGCCAACAAGAAGTCTATCTTCATGACTGAGTTTGAAGAGGCAGTGGACCGGATAGTTGCCGGCCCCGAGCGCAAAAGCAGAATCATCAGTCCCAGAGAAAAAGAGATGACCGCCTACCACGAGGCCGGGCACGCCCTAGTGGCCCACACGCTTCCTCACGCAGACCGGGTGCACAAAATATCCATCGTGTCCCGGGGTAATATGGGTGGACATACCTCCCTGTTGCCCGACGAGGACCGGTACCTATGGACCAAAAACCAGTTCGGAGACATGCTTTCCGTGATGATGGGTGGCCGTGTCGCTGAGGAAATGATTTTCAGCGAGGTCACCACCGGCGCCAGCAATGACATTGAGCGGGCTACTAAAGTCGCGTTGAGCATGGTCAAGCGATACGGCATGAGCGAATCCCTAGGGCCTCGAACTTTCGGCAAGGTGCAGGAAATGGTTTTCCTGGGCCGGGAGATCAGCGAGGAGCGGGACTACGGGGATAAAATAGCCGAGGAGATCGACGATGAGGTTAGGATCCTGATCAAGTTAGCCTACGAAAGGGCCCAGGAAATCCTCGTCACCAATAAGCCTAAATTGGTCCTGCTGTCCGAATACCTTATCGAGCACGAGACCATCTCTGGTGACAACATGGCCCGTTTGCTGGACGAAGGCGCCATCGGCGACGACCCCGGCACTCCTGCAATCCCACCGGACGCCCCGCCGGAAACGCCTCCCATGACGCCTTCGCCCGCCCAACCGCCGATCGGTCAGCCATCGCCGGCCTTGTCCAGCACCAGCGATCCCACGCCGGTGAGCGGAGACTCCGACAGCTGAGTAAAGCGCTGGTTATCACCCGGTTCCCCAGTCCGCTCTACACCGCTCTGAGCGCATTAGCTATTCGATGCATCCGTAGACTCAATTGATTCTTCGGAGTTCTCTTCAGCGGCCAAGGGCAGTTGGCGGTAATATATCCCCCAATCCTGCATCAGTTCCGCCACCGGGCCAAGTTTTAACGCCACTAACTCCCGAAAGAATCCGGCCAAAGCGTGGGCTGGGATCAACGCTTCCGAACACACCCAGCTGCGGGAAGCGGGAACCACGTATATCAGGCCGCTTTGGTGCCCGCACGTCACTTGCACTCTGGTCATACCTTCGCCGGATTTCACAGTTATACCGGTTTCCGCCATGGTCCAAACCTCCCATCGGATTAATTCGATTAGTAAAAACGCGAAAGACTGCACCGTCCTCGGGCAAGCTCAAGATGAACGGAAAACCCCCTCCGCAAGTTCTGAGCTTCCCTCCGTTCGCGGTCAGCTTGTAGAACCATTGATTGATACGGCACGTAGAAATTATACCGCCAGCATCAAACGCGCCCAACCGTGTGCGTCAGCAAGGCCGTTCGGGGTTCATTGGGAGTGGCCGCAGTCCTGGCAGGCCGGAGAGTGCCTAACTAAGATATTTATCATCGAATATCAGTAGCCTGGAAGTGGCTCCCCGCTCCAAGAAGATGATAGAATCCCTATTGACTTGTTGCAGAATTCAACCCTTTCATGGTTTATCCTCATTCAGGCCCAGTATAAGGAAGATTCAATATGTTTCAACCTGGCGGACCACGTCAACCGGAAGTCGACTTTGACCAACTGTTGGCCGGTGTCAAAGGTACCCTGGGAAGCATCGCCGCCCGATTAGGTGGCGGCGGCGTGGGCGGCGTAATCGTACTCGCGATTGGACTAATCGTAGTCCTATGGTTAGCCTCCGGAATATACCGCATCGGACCCGGCGAGGAAGTGGCTCAGCGCCGCTTCGGCGCGATCTGTGGCGCGGCTCTCGCGCCCTGCTCAGGAACTACAGGGGTTGTCACTCAAACCGGTCTCCATTGGTGGTGGCCCGGCCCTATCGGGGACACGGACAAGGTTAAGGTGACGGAAACCCGCCGTATGGAGTTGGGCTTCCGCAGCGGGGCCGACCAGGGTGTGGCCGACGCCCAGGTGCCGGTGGAAGGCTTGATGATCAGCGGCGACCTAAACATCGTCGACGTTCAGATGGTGGTCCAGTATGACATCAAGGACCTGGTGGGCTTCTTGTTCCGGGTAAACGACCCGGGGGAGGACGCCAGGGGGATTCCTCCGGGCAACCCGGAGGGCCGCACTCTGAAGGACGCCGCTGAAGCCGCCCTGCGATTAGTGGTGGGACAGCGGAGCATCGAAGACGTGTTGACAGAGAAGCGGACCGTCGTGGAATCGGACACCAAGACCAGGCTTCAGGATATATTGGACAAATACCAAACCGGGATCAACATAGTAAGCGTTCAACTGCTGAAGACCCAGGCTCCGGAAGAGGTCTTCGAGTCTTTCGAAGACGTGCTGCGCGCCCGCCAGGAGCAAGAAACCCGGGTCAACGAGGCCCTGGCCTACGAAAACAATATCATCCCCAGGGCTGAGGGTGATGCCGAGCGCATTAAGAGGGAAGCCGAAGCGTTTGCTCAGGCCCGAGTTGCCAGGGCCCGTGGTGAATCATCCCGATTCATCTCGGTCCTGGAGCAGTTCCGCGATCATTCGATCGAACTTGAAAATGTGCTCCAGGATACCAACGACGCCGACGGTGACGGCGACTCTGCCACCGGAATCGGTCTGGGTGACGTGACAGTGATCGACGGCCCGGATGTCGACGGCGATGGAATCGACATCTTGGTAAGCTCCTTGACGCTTATAGGCGCCGAATTGGGAGAAGGCTCCGGATGCCTGTTCACCAACGCCGGGAGTGATGGCGATGGCGATAGCGCCGTGCTTTGTACCTTCAGCGTTTCATATGACGGCCAGAATAGCGATCTGGTCAGCGGCACCGGCTTTTCCATAGCGTACCTAGGGAACGAAATCCTATCTCTGCCCTCCTTGGTTGGCACCGGACCCTTCGAGATCCGTTTGGGCAACCCAGTTCTTGATACCGACAACGCCGACGGGGACAATAATGTCACAACCGGAATCTCCGCCGCCGACATCGAAGTGGTTCAAGGGCCTGACGGCGGAAAAGCCCAAGGCGTTGACATCTCGGTAAACGGCTTCGATACCCGCACCAATGTAGTTTCGTTCCGGGTGCAAGCAGGGGAAATCCTCAAAGCCGGTGACGGATTCACGGTCCAATATTTGAATAGAGAGAACCTGAATGTCCCCGCGACCAGCGAGGTCACTCAGCAGCGGCTTTACTTGGAAGCCATCGAAACAATCCTGCCTGGAATCAACAAGGTCATCGTCTCACCAGACGCGGAGTCGGTGATTATTCTTGGGGGGCGTGAAGGCATCACCCCGATCCCGGTAGGTCCCAGCCAGGCCCCGTCCCAGTAAAGCTTATGAAAAAGGCGCAGGAGTCCTGAAATGAAAATATTGGTAGTTCTTGGTGGGCTAGCCTTGGTTGCCCTTATCGTTATCTCCCAATCCTTATACGTGGTGGACGTCACCGAGCAGGTTATCATAACCCGGTTCGGTAACCCCCAGAGCGTCACAAGTAACCCCGGTCTGTACGTCAAGGCACCCTTCGTGGATACCGTGCTGAGATTCGACAAGCGGGTGTTGCGGATAGACGCTCCGGCTGTGTCCATGCCCGACATCGAGAAGCAGAACATGACGATTGACTCCTACGCCCGCTATCGTATTGTCGACCCCTTGCAGTTCTTCAAGACTTTGCAGACCGAGAATACGGCCCGGACCCGTCTGGGCGACATAGTGACCTCCAGCTTACGGGACGAAATTGCCAGAAGCNCTAGGACANAAATCATCGGCGCCGAGCGNGTCCTGGACGAGAACGACGTGCCCGTTATCGATGAAGACGGCCTGCCCATAATTGAACCNAGCGAGTCCCGAACGGAGCTACTNGAAAACGTTTTCGAAGCGACCAAGAAGCGCGTCGAAGAAGGCAAATTCGGCGTGGNCATTATCGATGTGAGGATGAAACGGGCGGACTTCTCCGACCGCGTACAGGACTCCATTTACAACAGGATGCGGGCAGAGCGTAACCGCATCGCCACCCGCTTCCGCTCCNAAGGAGAGGAGGAGNACCTGAAGATTCGCGCTNAGGCAAACAAACAGAGGGAGATTATCCTAGCCGAGGCGGAGCGGACCGGCAGCGAAGTGCGAGGCCGAGGTGAGGCCGAGGCCATCCGAATCTTGGCCGACGCTCTGAACCGGGACCCTGAGTTCTTCGCTTTCCGGCGCAGCCTTGANTCGTACCAGAAGTTCCTGAATCAGCGAACCACCGTCATTCTTTCCTCCGAGGCCGACGTGTTCAAGTTCTTGCAGGAACCTCCGGGTCAGACAGGCTCCACCAACCAGTAAGCTGAATCCCGGTGTCCCCGGCTAAAATAAATGGATACCAATAACTTCCTGGCCTCTTCCGGCTAACGGTCNAGGGGTTGTCTGGGATGAAGCAGTCCAGGAGAGCCAATGAAGATCCACGAGTACCAGGCCAAAGAGGTCTTTGCTCGTTACGGTATCCCTGTTCCGCCAAGCCGATTGGCTAGCAGCGCTGAGGAAGCCAGCCAGGCCACTCAGGATTTGGGTGGGAAAGCCNTCTTGAAAGCACAGGTCCATGCCGGTGGTAGAGGCCAGGGTGGCGGCATCAAAGTTGTTAATTCCCCGGATGAAGCGCGCCCCGCCGCCGCCGCCATGTTGGGCGCCAACCTGGTCACCCATCAAACCGGGCCGGAAGGCGCTCCAGTCAGCCACGTATTGGTTGAGGAGTTGGCCGATATCAGCCGGGAATTGTACCTGGCTATCACCATTGACCGAGACTTCCGGGGACCGGTAATGCTGGCCAGTAGTGCCGGCGGCATGGACATCGAAGAGGTAGCTGCCTCCAGACCCCAGGACATCCACGTGGAAACCATAGACCCAGTGCTGGGCCTGATGCCCTTCCAAACCCGGCGATTGGCCGCCAAGCTAGGATTGTCTGGGTCCTTAGCCCAGCCNGGAAGCCAGATCATGAACGCCCTTTNCCGGGTATTTACGGAATTGGACTGCTCCCTGGTGGAGATCAATCCAATGATTATAAATAGCCAGGATGAATTGGTAGCCCTGGACGCCAAGATAAACCTAGACGACGACTCATTGTTCCGCCACACCGACCTTCAAGAACTCCGTGACCCCNCTCAGGAAGATGAATTGGAGTACCGCGCCGCCAGCCTGGACATCGCTTATGTCAAGTTGGATGGCGACGTGGGTTGCTTGGTCAATGGGGCTGGGCTGGCGATGGCAACTCTGGACGTGACCACCGCCGCGGGCGCGATGCCGGCCAATTTTCTGGACGTGGGCGGCGGCGCTACCCCCGAAAAGGTGGCCAGCGCCGTTTCTATCATCCTGTCCGACCCAAAAGTTACCCGGATATTGGTGAACATTTTCGGCGGTATTCTCCGTTGCGATGTGGCCGCCACCGGGATAGTACAGGGCTACCGGGAACATGACTCACAACTTCCCTTGGTGATTCGGCTCCTGGGAACCAATGCCGAGGAAGGGTGCTCAATCTTTAAGGAGTCAGGGCTGCCGGTAACCTTCGCCGACAATCTTGATGAGATGGCCAATGCCCTCGGACAAGCGCATTGATCCACAGTCATAAAATCATCTCGCCCCAGTTTATTTCCCCAATGCTGCTTATAGGTANCTGCTAAGATGGGTATCTTGGTCGACGAAAATTCCCGTATCTTAGTGCAGGGCATCACGGGCCGGGAGGGCAGCTTTCACGCCAGCGCTTGCCGGGCATACGGCACGAATGTCGTGGCCGGAGTCACCCCAGGACGGGGTGGGCAATTATTCGAAGACGAAGTCCCGATTTTTAACTCGGTGGAGGAAGCAGTCCGGGAAACTCAAGCCGATGTGGCCTTAGGTTTTGTGCCCCCGGCTTTCGCCGCCGACGCCATAGCTGAAGCGGCNGATGCGGAGATTCCTCTAATCATTTGCATCACCGAGGGCGTTCCGGTACTGGACACGGTGCGGATCTCCCGTTACCTGGAAAACAAACCGGTCCGCCTCATTGGCCCCAACTGTCCCGGCCTTATAACCCCCGGCGCCAACTGCAAGATCGGCATCATGCCTGGGTCGATCCATCAGCCCGGCAGGGTGGGCGTGGTCTCACGCAGCGGCACCCTCACCTACGAGGCGGTCGGTCAACTAACCAACCTCGGCATCGGCCAGTCAAGCTGCGTCGGCATCGGGGGAGACCAGATAATCGGAACCAGCTTTGTCGACGTGCTACGGATGTTCAACGACGACCCGGAAACCGACATNGTGGTGTTCATCGGAGAGATCGGCGGCACCATGGAACAACAAGCGGCCGATTACATCAAAGAGTCATTTGGCAAGCCCATCTGCGCCCTGATAGTTGGAGCTGCCGCCCCGGCCGGCAAGCGCATGGGCCATGCCGGCGCCATTATTACCGGCGACAGCGCCCGTGCCGAGTCCAAGATAGCGGCGCTACGGGACGCGGGGGCAATAATAATCCCCACTCCCGCCGACATCGGGGTTACCGCCCAAACCGTCTTTCAAGGACTTCGCTCACCAGGATAGCCTCTCNGGCTTAGCTAGGTTTTGGCTCCCGGAGATTCGTGACCGATCGCCGGACCGAGTCCGGGCGTGGCTCATCGATTATCCGGACTCCCATTCCATGGTGACGNCAGAGTGAGCCAATCGGAGAATACGCCCAGGGAAACCCCGTAGTTTGGCCACACCTTCGCTGATATACTAGATAGAGCAAGCCCTGCGAAGCTGGAGACCGCCGGATCGGGGGAACCCCAGATCGACCGCTACTCATCGCGGCCATNAGCTATGGAATACGAAACAGTCATCGGCCTGGAAGTCCACGTACAGCTCCATACCCGGAGCAAGATGTTTTGCTCTTGCCGGGCCGATTACCAGTCCGCGGCCCCCAACACCCGGGTTTGCCCNGTCTGTTTAGGATTGCCGGGCGCGATGCCCGTGATTAACCGCAAAGCGGTGGAATTTACNATAATGACCGGTCTGGCCTTGAATTGCCAGATTCCCGATTACTCCAAATTTGACCGTAAGAACTATCCCTATCCAGACTTGATGAAGGGATATCAGATCACCCAGTACGACTTGCCNCTGGCGGTGGGCGGATACCTGGATATACGGGTTGACGGCCGCGACTGCCGCATCGGTTTGGAACGGATCCACCTTGAAGAGGACGTGGCTAAACTCCAGCATCGTCCCTCGGCTAATGGAGAGTCCTATAGTTTGGTGGACGTGAACCGCTCCGGCGTGCCCTTAATGGAGATCGTCAGCAAACCTGACATGTCGTCGGCGGAAGAGGCCCGGACCTATCTTATGACCTTGCATTCCATCTTGCAGTATCTCGGCGTGTCCACGGTCAACATGCAGGACGGCAGTTTCCGGTGCGACGCCAATATCAGCCTACGGCCCAAAGGCAACACCGAATACGGCACCCGGACCGAAGTCAAGAATATGAACAGCTTCCATTCCGTGTACATGGCGTTGAACTACGAGGAAGAGCGTCAGCGGAAAGTTTTGGAAGACGGCGGGCGGGTGGTACAGGAGACCCGCGGTTGGTTGGATGACCGCGATGTAACCGTTTCCCAGCGCAGCAAGGAGTACGCCCACGATTATCGCTACCTTCCTGAGCCGGACCTGCCACCGCTCATCGCCGACCCGTCCTGGGTACAGGAGATCAGGGATCGGATCCCGGAGCTGGCGCCGCAGCGCCGGGATCGCTTTTCGCGACAATACGGGCTGCCCGAATATGATGCCGGACTGCTGACCGGCTCCAAGGGCTTTGCCGACTACTACGAATCGGCGATAGGTGAGAAGAAAAACGGCGCCACTCTGGAAAGTTTCGCCAAGAGCGTCAGCAACTGGATGCTGGGAGATCTAAGCCGGCTATTGAACTCCGAAAATGCGGCCATCTCGGACTCTACAGTCACACCCGCCCACCTGGCGGAGTTGATCGACCTGGTAGACTCCCAGACCATAAGCATCACCATGGCCAAAACCGTCCTGGAAGAGGTTTTCTCCAGCGGTGAAGCGCCGGCCAAGATCGTCCGCGACCAAGGCTACACCCAGATCAGCGATTCCTCGGCGGTGGAAGAGGCGGTGAGCCAGGCCATCGAATCCAACCCCAAAGCCTTGGCCGATTACATGGAAGGGAAAGAGAACGCGGCCAAATACCTGGTGGGTCAGGTCATGAAGGCCACCAGGGGTCAGGCCAAGCCCNAGTTGGTCAACACGTTAGTTAATCAAGAGCTAGAGGCTCGGAAAAACAATACGCCTTCGACCCCAGCCCAGTAGAATAAGGAAACAAAGGAGACCAGGAGGAGATCCTATGGGAGCCGCTCTGAACATCGGTCAAATTCTGATATCTATAACCATAATTCTGTTGATCCTGCTACAGGTCAAAGAAAGCGCCGGTCTGTTCGGCTCCGGCGGCTCCACGGTCCGCACCAGGCGGGGATTGGAAAAGACCTTGTTCCAACTTACGATAATCTTGGCCGGCGTTTTTCTGGGCATCTCCATCCTCAGCGTCCGCCTGAGTTAGGACTAGGCGCTCTTAATTTGGCGATCGNGGTTTAGCGCCGTCCCGGCCGCACTCAACCTATGGCACATCCACCAATCGTGCTAACCACCGACTTCGGCTTGTCCGACCCTTACGCCGGGGTTATGAAAGGCGTGGTCCTCTCGATCAACCCGGCCGCCTATCTGATCGACCTTACCCATCAGATCCAGCCTCAAAACATCCGGCAAGGGTCTTTCGTGCTGGCCGCCAGCCATCGTTTCTTTCCTGAAAGCTCCATCCATGTTGCTGTGGTGGACCCCGGTGTCGGAACAGACCGCCGGGCCGTGCTACTAGTTACGCCCACCGCCAGGTTCCTGGCCCCCGACAACGGGCTGCTGAGCGGAGTGCTGGGTGACTACTTGGACACGCATCCACTTAACGCCGAACGCGTCAACCTCCCTTCAAGCCTAACAGCTTACCACCTGACCAAAAGCGAATACTGGCTGCACCCGGTAATCAACACTTTCCACGGCCGCGACATTTTCGCCCCGGTGGCGGGCCACCTTTCCCTGGGAGTCACACCCGCCGACTTGGGCCGGCCCATCCAGGACCTAACCTGGCTACCCACCCCAAAGCCAACACAAGATGGCACCTACCTTCTCGGAGAAGTGATCTACGCCGACCANTACGGCAACCTGGTTACCAACATCACGGTGGGCGAACTGGCGGGCGCCACAAAAATCTTGGTGGAGATTAAAGGGCGGAAGATCCAGGGCCTGAGCCAGACCTTCCAGTCACCGGAAAATAACAANGATGAAGGCTTGCTNGCTCTTGGNGGCAGCCTGGGCTTCCTGGAAATCGCCGTACAAAACGGNAGCGCGGCCCTTGTTCTGAACGCCGGACCTGGGGAAAGGGTCCGCGTTTCGTTCACCCGTTCGTAAATATGCGAGCCCCAAGTTGACCTAGCTAGGTGAAATAGCTTCACTCCACGATTCNCCCCTAGCCATTCTCATCCTGCGGCTCCTCCTCAGTCTCCGGAGCCTTAGGCGCGCTAGGCCGCCATCCCACAACGATGTCGGTCTCGACGGGCGAGGATAGGTATGCCGACGCGCCTGCTTGAAGCATTCGGGCGATGGCGTCGGGGCAAACCGCGTCCAGCACGTCGAGCATGTCGGCGAAGGAATATCCTTCGTATCCGCCCGGCCTATCCTTNCCGGGGCCTCGGCGCTCGTGCATCTGGACGCCGATCCAGTTCTGAATCGCGGCGGCTACGTCGGAGTCAATCATTCGACTATGCTCCCCCTTCATATCCCTTCCAAGCNTCCGATCAAGAACAGACGGGGCATTGGGGGATGGTGATTCATTTCAGAATGCGGACCCAAACTCAACCCGTCTTTATTTCAGTAATTTACTGATAACCATGTTAGCACGAAGCAAAACCGGCCAAGGCACGGGGTAGCTGGCAATCTCAAGCCCACCCATGCTAGTATGGGGGCAATTCTCCGCTAGCCAGCTTTAGGCACCACCAGGGAGGCGCAATGGACCTTAATCGCGAGACACTACTCAGGCTGTACACCACCATGTCCACCATCCGCAATTTCGAAGAGCGTGGCATCCCCGAAACCGGGCAGCGGGCGATGTCCGCATCGGTGCACTCTTCAGCGGGACAGGAGGCGGTGCCCACCGGAATTTGCGCCCACCTCACCGACGATGACTACATCGGCAGCACCCACCGGGGCCACGGCCACTGCATCGCCAAGGGCGTGGACCCCAAGACGATGATGGCCGAGCTGTTCGGGCGGTCCACTGGGAACAACAAGGGCAAGGGCGGGTCGATGCACATCGCCGACATGAGCAAGGGGATGCTGGGCACCAACGGCGTTGTGGCCGCCAGCGTTCCTCTGGCGGTGGGAGCGGGCCTAACTTCAAAGCTCAAAAACCTTGGGCGCGTCGCCGTGGCCTTCTTCGGCGACGGCGGGGCTAACCAGGGCGTTCTGCACGAGTCGATGAACCTGGCATCGGTGTGGAAGCTGCCGGTGATTTTCTGCTGCGAGAATAACGGGTACGCCGAATCCACTCCAGTCGAGTATGCATTGTCGACCGCCAACGTTTCCGACCGGGCCGCCGGATACGACATGCCCGGCATCAACGTCGATGGGATGGATGTGTTTGCCGTCTATGACGCCGCCGGTCAGGCGGTGGCGCGGGCCCGGGCCGGGGAGGGCCCCAGTCTGCTGGAATGCCGGACCTACCGGTTCTATGGCCACACCGTCTTCGACAACCCCCTCTCTTACCGCACCAAAGAGGAAGAGGACCATTGGCGCGCCCGGGACCCGCTGAAGCTCTTCCGTGAGGCAGTTCTTCCCCTTGGGGAAATCACCCAGGAGGAGTTGGACCAGATAGACCAAGAAGCCGCCCAGCTTATGGAAGACGCCATAAAATTCGCCGACGAAAGCCCTCTTCCCAATCAGGAAGAAATCTACGACGACGTCTACGTTTCATACCCAACGGAATTGCTGAAACGCGGCACGAATATGGAAATCTAAGCTTTCAGCCTTCAGCATTCAGCCGTCAGGTGAGCTGCATGCTGATAGCCGACCGCCGACAGCTATTTCCCCAAGGAGATGTTATGTCCACTATGTCCACTACCGCAACGAGGGAGATCCAGTACCGGCAGGCAATCAACGAGGCCATCCGCCAGGAAATGACTCGGGACGAGACCGTCATCATCATGGGCGAAGAGATCGCCGGTGGGGCGGGTCGTGAGGACCAAGGGATCGTCGACGCCTGGGGCGGGCCTTTCCGCACCACGGTGGGCCTCATCCAAGAATTCGGGAACCAGCGTGTGCTGGACACCCCTCTGTCCGAGGCCGCCTTTGTCGGAGCCGCCATCGGCGCCGCGTCCACCGGAATGCGGACCATCGCCGAGTTGATGTTCGTCGACTTCGTCGGCGTCTGCATGGACCAACTACTGAACAACGCCGCCAAGATGCGGTACATGTTCGGCGGTCAGGTAAAGGTCCCATTCACCCTACTCACCCGCATCGGCGCCGGGTTCGGCAGCGCGGCCCAGCACTCCGAGTCTTACTACTCCATCTTCAGCCACATACCGGGCTTGAAAGGCGTGGTCCCTTCCGACCCTTACACCGCCAAGGGGCTATTGACCGCCGCCATCCGGGACGACGACCCGGTGGTCTACTTTGAGCACAAGGGGNTGTACGGCAACACCGGGCCGGTGCCTGAAGAACCGTACGAGCTTCCCTTGGGTAAGGCCCGGACCGTTCGGGAAGGGACCGACATCACTCTGGTGGGCATTTCACGCATGACCTGGGTCTGCACCGCCGCCGCCGAAGAACTGGCCAAGGAAGGCATAAACGCCGAAGTGGTGGACCTGCTCAGCATCTCACCCATCGACTACGACCACGTCATCGACTCGGTCCGGCGCACCCACCGTCTGGTGGTCGTGGACGAGGACACCCCCATCTGCAGCATGGCGTCGGAGATATGCGCCGCCGTGGCCCAGGAGGCCTTCGACTACCTTGACGCCCCCCCGTCGAGAGTCACCGCCCCCCATACTCCAGTGCCCTACAGCCGCCCCTTGGAGAATCTGTACGTCCCCAATGAGGCCAGAGTGATAAAGACGGTCCAGAACCTATTCGCCCGGGGTTGATCTGGTGAAGGCGAGCCATGCCCGTAGTTGCTGTAAGATGGAAGTATGAAAACGTACATCTTTCGCGTGGTAGTGGAACCCGACGAAGACCGTTGGATCGCCTACTGCCCACTCTTACAATCGCAGGGTGGCGCAACTTGGGGTGAATCCGAGGACGAAGCCCTTCGAAACATTCAAGAAGTCGTGCAAATGACCGTGCGAAGCATGATTGAGCACGGCGAGGCCCTTCCGGAAGGTCCGTCTGACGAAGTCTCGGTTTTCACTGAACCAAATGTTGCCGTCACCATATGAACGATGTCGACTACGGCCGGCTCCGTTCATTAACAGCAAGACATTTAGTTAGAGCTTTACGGGGAGACGGATTCTTCTTGGACCGCCAATCCGGTAGCCACGCCCAATATATGCATCCTGATGGACGCAGAGTTACAGTTTCCTCTCACCGGTCCGGTGATACATTCACACCGAGGCTGCTTAGGATAANCANTGGCTTGCAGGCAAAATGGACAGCAGCGGACCTAAGAAGATTAGGCCTGCTGGATTAAACCAAGCGTAGCGGACTTAAGCCATGGCACGGGCAGCAGTGCCCCTACTCCTCCGGCACCACCACCTAGTGGAACAGCAATCCCCCGTTTACGTTGTAGGCCTGGCCGGTAATGAATGACGCGTCTTCCGATGCCAGGAACGCCACCATGTTTGCCACGTCGCTGGGCTCGGCGATCCTGCCCATGGGGGTATTCTGGCCTGCCGCCTCCACGATCTGGCCTCGAAACTCCTCCAGGGAAACGCCCTGCGCTTGCGCCCGGTCCTGCTCCCAATAACTGAGCCGGTCNGTGTTTATTGGACCCGGACATACNGCATTCACCGTTATCTGATGCTTCGCCAGGTCCATAGCTGAAGCCTGGGTAAGACCCAAAACCGCGAACTTAGACGCCGAATAGGCCGCNCCCATGGCGCTGGCCTGCTTGCCGGCGTTGGAAGCAATGTTTATGATTCGGCCTCCGGTGCCCTGACGNACCATTTCTTGTCCCACCAGCTTGGTGGTCAGGAACACCGCCGTGGTGTTGATGGCGATGAAATGGTCCCAGACCTCTTGGTCCAACTCGGTTACCGGAACTTTGTCCCGCCCAATGATGGCCCGGGCGTTGTTGACCAGAATGTCGATGTGGCCGAAATGTTCCACCGCCTGACTCACCATCTGCTCTATCTGATCGCTTTGTCCCAGGTCGCAAACCAGCGGCAGGCAGCGCCGCCCCATTTCCCCGACCTCCGACGCGACGCTGTCGAGCCCTTGCCACCCCAGTCTCACTTCGTGGGGCGGCAGGTCGGCCNGTTCCCGATGCACGTCGGTGATGGCCAAATCGGCCCCCTGACTTGCCAGCTTCAAAGCAGTCGCGCGGCCCACGCCCCGCATTCCCCCGGCGCCGGTAATCAGTACCACTTTGCCTTCCAGTCCGGCCATAAGGTTCACTCCACATTCTCGTGTCTCATCCGGGGCTAGACACCCCGGTCAAGAAACTTATTTTCCTTCGGCCAATATTATAGCCCNAGAGACCTCCCAACGACTTATAATTAGGTCCGATACCTAGTGGGGAGGTAAGACCATGGCTTCATCACTGATTCGCGGAAAATACGTGATCTGCCGGGCGGGCAACGACGCAGATTCCAGCGTTATCATTACCGATGGNGCGGTGTTCCAGCGGGACGGGCTGATCGAAGAGGTTGGTGACTATCGGACCCTCAAAGCCTCTCACCCAACGGACGAAGAGATAGGCGGCTCCAACGACATAGTGTTTCCGGGGCTGGTAAACGCCCACCATCACGGAAGAGGTGTCACCACCTTCCAGATGGGCACTTGCGACGATTCCCTGGAGAGATGGCTGGTCGCCGGTTGGGCCCGCCGGCCTTGGGACCACTACTTGATGAACGTGTACACCGCCATGCAAATGATTGAGTCGGGGACGACAACGGTGATGTACAACCACTCCCTGACTCCGATCGCGACCATCGGAGAGGACGTGGACCAAGTCCTCAGGGGCTTGTCCGATACGGGGATGAGGACCGCTTTCTCCGTTTCCTTCCGGGAACAGAACCGGGTTGTTTACGGCGACGATCAGGCATTCCTCTCCGGCCTGCCCGCTGATCTGGCGGCCAGCCTACGGAGCTACCTGGCGGCCGTGGCTCTGCCCACCGACGACTACTTCGCCNTCTTCGAATCGCTGCACCGCCGGTTCGAAGACGACCCCGGCAGCACTGTCAGCGTGCTATTGAGTCCCGCCAACGTGCATTGGGTGTCCGATGAGACCCTCCAGCGCACGAAAGAGGTTGCCGGACGTCACCAAGCGGGCATTCACATTCACTTGGTGGAGAGTAGCTACCAGAAGGAGTACGGTTTAAAGGCTTGGGGCAAGACTCCCGTCGCCCACTTGCAAGACCTGGCGTTCCTGGGACCCGAGCTTTCTTGCGCCCACGCGGTGTGGCTGACCGGCGATGACATCCAACTCCTCGCCCAGAGCGAGACGAGCGTTTGCCACAATGCCAGCTCCAATCTGCGGCTGAAAAATGGCATCGCCCCAGTGACCGAAATGGCAGCTCGTGGCGTCAACGTTGCCATGGGCACCGACAGCACTGCCCTTAACGACGACGACGACATGGTTCAGGAGATGCGCCTGGTGAACCATCTGCACCGGCTACCGGGCATCAACGAACCGGCCGTCAACCCGCACCAAGCTCTTAGAATGGCCACCATCAATGCCGCCCGGCCCACTTACTTCCACGATTCCATCGGCGCGCTGGAGAAGGGCCGGCGGGCCGACATGGTAGTGATGGACTACGCCTCACTGGAAGGACCATATTTGGAGCCGGACATCAACGTCGTAGACGCGTTGATCAACCGGGGCAAGGCCCGCGACATCAAGACCGTGCTCATCGACGGCCGGGTAGTCATGAAAGACGGCGAGTTCCCCGGCCTCAGCAAATCAGACGTGATTGCCGAGTTAAAAGACCGCTTTTCCCGGCCCTTGGACCAAGTAACGTTGGGAAGACGAGGGATGGTGAATCGATTGGCGCCCTACGTGGAGCGGTTCTATCAGTCCTGGAATCAGTTGGAGGCCGCGCCCCACTACGGTTATAACAGCCGGACTTAGGGCTTGACTGGAATTCAGCTAGACGGATACCCAGACCCGCGCCTGGCATATGGTAGTATTATGCGTGGTTGAGCAGCCAGCGATACCCGTNTTTCAGGATACCGCACCATCTTCACAAAAGGAAANTCGTTCATGCAGATCGGGATGTTCTACCAGATCCAAGTCCCCAAGCCGTGGACGCCCAGCAGCGATTTCGACCACTATTGGGAGATGATGGACCAGATCGTCCTGGCCGAGGACTTGGGTTTCGAAAGTGTGTGGATGGCGGACCACCAGTTTCGCACCGAGTGGTCCCATTCCAGCGCCCCGGACGTTACTCTAGCCGCCATCAGCCAGCGCACTTCCCGCATCCGGCTGGGGATAGCCGTGGCCGTGCCGCCGGTGCAGCATCCGCTCCACATAGCGGCGCGGACGGCCACCCTGGATATACTGAGCAACGGAAGGGTGGACTTGGGCGTCGGACGCTCCGGCTATCCTTACCAGATGGCCGCCTTCGGCACGGACCTGNGAAACGCCACCGGCATGGTGGACGAAGCGTTGGAAATCATCCCCCGGGCGTGGACCGAAGGGGAGTTTTCTTACCAGGGAAAGTTCTACGATATCCCGCCTCGGGAGGTCCACCCCAAGCCGGTTCAGAAACCCCACCCGCCCATGTGGCTGGGCTGTAGCCAGGAAGAGACNTTTCGAAAAGCAGGCGAGCTGGGATTGGGGTGTCTGGCCATGTCGGGCGGAGGGCCGGACCGCCTAACCCAACTCATCCAAGCCTATCGGGACGGTATCCGGAAAGCCAAACCGGTGGGCAAACTGGTNCATGACAAAGTGTCCATCAGTACGCTAGCGATCTGCGCCGAAACCCGTGAGAAAGCCCAAGAGCGGGGAGCCGAGATAATCGATTGGTACCGTCACCAGCAAAGCCTTCGCGACGTCAGGGTTTGGCAAGAGCAAGACCCCACCAACGTTCCCAACGACTACCAATGGCACTACCAACGCTCGACGGCTGCCGATTCCCCCAAGCGGGACGAAGTCTCGTCGTTGGACCAGATCAAATCAGGGCGCTATTGCATCGGCGACCCCGACGACTGCCTGCGCTACCTGGAGCAATACGCACCCACGGGCGTTGACGAAATCATGCCCCTNTTCCAGATAGGCCCCATGGCCCACCAAGAAGTCATGGAGACCCTAAGGTTGTTTGGCAAACACGTCATACCCAACCTGTCCCAACCGGANCAAACCACTAGCGCCATTACANCGTCAGATGACAGCTAAACCCCGGCCTAGCCCTCTTTCGTAAAGTGGGTTGGGGGATTTCCGCGACCAAGAAGTCATCGCCGCACGGGTCCCCTACCTCACCGGATTGGAACAACCGTCGATGTTAAGATTACCTCCAGCTATCTGAGTTCCTCTCGTTGATCTCACGCAACCGACGCGGGGTCTTGGGAATCTCGCCAGGACCACTTTGATGCGTTCACCCGCCACTCGAAGTTCCAACTACAAATATTGGGGCTTCGGCGCCATTGCCATCGGCAGCTTTTCCAATGTTATAGACCACGGCAGCGTCAATGTGGCGCTGCCGTCCATCGCCAGCAATTTCAGCTCAGACCTTCCCACAGTCCAATGGGTAGTCATCGGATACCTCCTAACCATTAGCGCCTTGCTTTTGCCCATGGGACGNCTTGCCGACTTGGTGGGCCGCAAAGAAGTCTATATCGCCGGGTCCCTGATATTCGTCCTGGGAGCTGTATTAGCCGGATTCGCGCCAAGTCTCACCATCTTGGTGTTGTCGCGGCTTCTTCAGGGCGTGGGCGCGGCGATGACCCAGGGCACCGGGATGGCCATAATCACCGCCATGTTTCCTTCCCACGAAAGAGGCAAGGCCCTGGGCCTGATCATGACCGTCGTGGGTACCGGGGCCGTGGCCGGACCGGCCTTCGGCGGGTTTTTGGTAAACGCCCTGGATTGGCGTTGGGTATTCTTCTTCAACGTACCTCTGGGCCTCCTGGGAGTCCTGGCAAGCATCATCGTCCTGGATGGCCGGCGTTCCCAACCGGCGAGGGGCGAAAGCCNCCAACGGGGTTTCGACTGGATCGGGGCAATCTTGTCCACCGGAGCGNTGGTCATCTTCCTCCTGGCGTTGATGAACNTCCACCGATTCGGTCTGGATTCACCATTCATACTGGCCGGTTTTGCGGCCTTCTTCGTTCTATTGGGGGTGTTTATCTGGTGGGAACTGCATATCTCCATCCCTTTGTTGGACGTAAGGCTGTTTCAAAGCAAGACCTTCTCCTTCGGCACAACCGCTGCTTTCCTTATCTTCTTTGGTAGCTCCGCGGTCCTGTTTCTCACCCCCTTCTACCTTCAAAGAGTGTTGGACTACAGCCCAAGAGATGCCGGATTTATGGTGGTGCCTGGAGCGCTTTTCATGGCCGTGTTGGGGCCCCTGAGCGGCGAACTCTCCGACCGCTACGGGGCGAGGATGTTTACCGTTGGCGGCCTGGCCCTTTCCGCCGCCGGTCTGTTCATTCTCAGCGGACTCACCGAGACCTCTAGCAAAGGGTTGATCCTGCCCGCATTGATCCTAACGAGCGCCGGTATGGGAACTTTTTATTCGGCCAACACCAGTTCNATCCTCAGCGCCGTGCCCTTGGAGCGATACGGCGTGGTCTCGGCGTTCCTCAACCTGACCAGAAACGCGGGCAACGTCACCAGCATCGCCGTGGCAACCGCCATAGTTACCGCGACGATGGGGTCCATGGGGCACGAACCCACCCTGGCGGCGGTTCAGTGTTCCGTCGACTCGGGCGTATGCAACGCCTTTACTTTGGGTATGCGGAACGCCTACCGGGCGATGACCGTTATGCTACTTCTCGGCATGGCAATCTCCGCCTTCAAGTTTAGAGAAGTCCCGGCGCCAAGCCCTTCGCAGGCGAGATGAGTTAAGATTCAACGACGAAACCGGTCCCGTCACCACGAAACCTGACATCTGTTGGAGAATATCGGAGAAATGCCAAACGGCGACGGCGTTCAAGAACTGCTGCTCAGCCCTTACCGGGTTTTAGACCTGACCGGCCAAGGGGGTCTTCTCTGCGGAAAGATTCTGGCGGACCTGGGCGCCGACGTGATTCAGGTGGAACCGCCCGGCGGCAGCACTTCCCGGAACATCGGTCCCTTCTACCAGGACGATGTACATCCCGAGAAGAGCCTGTTCTGGTGGTCCTATGCCGCCAACAAACGAAGCATCACCCTCAATCTGGAAACAGCCGACGGGCGGGACCTCCTGAAGCGTTTGGTAAAGAGCGCCCATTTCCTCATTGAATCCTTCCCTCCGGGCTATATGGACGGCCTGTCCCTGGGATATACCGGCCTGGAGGCCATCAACCCGGAATTGGTGATGGTATCCATAACACCCTTCGGCAGCGATGGTCCCTACGCTCGCTGGAAAGCACCCGACATCGTGGGAATGGCCTTAGGCGGCTTCATGTACCTGACCGGAGACAGCGACCGTCCTCCCCTGCGGGTTAGCATTCCCCACTTTCATCTCCATGGCGCTGCCGCCGGCGCCGCCGGAGCCATGATCGCGCATACACATCGGGCGATCACCGGAGAAGGGCAGCACGTCGACGTGTCTTGCCAGCAGGCCGTGGCCAAAACTCTGGCCCATGCTCCTCAAAGCTGGGATTTGGAAGGCGTGATCCTGAAACGCATGGGGGTTTTCCGCCAGACATCGGGCGACAGCGTGGTCCGCACCTGCTGGCCCTGCAAAGACGGCTACATCAACTACGTTCTCCAAGGCGGTAGCGCCGGTGTCGCCGCCAGCACCCGGACCCTATTGGCCTGGATGGACGAAGAGGGGCTGGGCGACGAATATCTGAATGACGTCAACTGGGAGGAGCTAGGTTACGGACAAGTCCGTTCAGAGATCATGGAGAAAGGAGTGGCCCCTTTGGTCCGGTTTTTCGGCACCCACACCCGGCAGGAGCTGGTGGAGGCCAGCGTCGAGCGCCGGATATTGCTGTTTCCGGTGGCGACCCAGCAGGATCTCCTAGACCACCCCCACCTAAAGGCGCGGGNCTACTTTCAACAGCTCCATCACCCTGAACTCGACACCACCGTAAATTATCCCGGACTCTTTGTGAAGGACCGGCACGGAGAGCGCATGAGCCTCCGCCGCCGTCCGCCGTTGATCGGGGAGCACAACCGGGAGATTTANCAGGACGAGCTTGGCCTCACGCTGGAGCAAGTCACCACTCTCAAAGAAAGCGGGGCCATCTGATGGACAAAAAACCCTTGGAAGGGATCAAGGTTTTGGACTTCTGCTGGGTGGCTGTCGGCCCAATGACCACCCGGTACCTGGCCGAATACGGGGCCACCGTGATAAGGGTCGAGTCGGGAAAACGGCCGGAGACGCTACGCCGCGCCGCTCCATTCAAGGACGGCGTCTCTGGGCTAAACCGTAGCGGCTACTTCGCCAGCTATAACCCCAACAAGTACGGAATAACCATCGACATGCGCCATGCCAGAGCCAAGGAATTGGTGACTCGACTGGTATCCTGGGCCAATCTGGTCACCGAGAACTTTACCCCGGGAACCATGGAACGATGGGGGCTGGGATACCAAGACCTGCAAGCGATCAACCCTGCCATTGTCATGTACAGTACGTCGATGCTGGGGAGGGGCGGTCCCATGGAGCAGCAGCCCGGATTTGGTCCGGTCCTCTCGTCCCTCGCCGGCCTTACCCACATAACCGGCTGGCCCGACCGGGACCCGGTGAACCCGTACGGGGCCTATACCGACTTCATCGGCCCCAGGTTCGCCGTGGCGTCCATCCTGGCGGCCCTGGATTATCAGCGAAGGACAGGAAAAGGGCTTCACCTGGACATGTCCCAACTGGAAACCTCCCTGCACTTCACCGCGCCTTTCATCTTGGACTGCAGCGTCAACGGACGTGAGCAAGGCCGCCGGGGCAACAGCGATCCCGGCGCGGCGCCCCATGGGGTGTATCCGTGTAGGGGCGAAGACCGTTGGATCGCCATCGCTTGCCAAACCGATCAGGAATGGCAGGCGTTGCTAGACCTTATCAGCCCAACGAACTGGACCGAGGATCGCGGTCAAAAAACATCAACCCTGGTAGGGCGAAAAGAGGTGGAAGAAGATTTGGATAAGATGATCGCCGACTGGACCTTAGATCAAGACCCCCAGGAATTGATGCGGACCCTGCAGGACGCTGGGGTCCCCGCCGGGATAGTCAACGACTGCCGCGACCTTTTCCAAGATCCACAACTAACTCACCGCGAGCACTTCAAGTTCCTGGACCATGCGGAGATCGGTCCATATCCCAGCGATCAGAGCGAGTTCGACCTATCAAAAACGCCGGGCAGCCTGGACACTCCGGCGCCCCTTCTTGGCGAGCATACCGAGTACGCCCTCAAGGAGTTGGTGGGCCTGTCCGAGGAGGAGTACCGGTCGTTTGAGGATGACGGGGTTCTGGAATGATCTAGGGCCTACGAAGGTGGGAATCAACTAGTAACCAGTCAATCTGAATCAAAGTGCGGCCAATCACACCCTCTCTAACTCTCCCCCGTAAAGGGGGAAAGCAAAAATCCCTTCCCCCTCGACGGGGGAAGGTTAGGATGGGGGTGAGCCCCGGAACCATATTACCCATCATCACCCTGACCCTTTATTGCCGAGTCGGTCAAGATACAGGTGAATCCCCACGCTTAGAATTTGGTCGACTTCTAGCCGGCAGACTCGAAAGCCAGAGTGGCATACCTCAGGAAGATGCCGCCCCTGGGCTCAGCCAAGGGTCCGTTGGCCACTAGGCAAGCGATGACGTGCTTTGTCCCTGGGACCGCGCTGTTGCTAACTTCAACGCGATGCTGGGCGTTGATGCCCACGACAACGCCGGTGGCCCGGTCTATCTGTCCGTCTACCCATACCTCGCCGTAATTGTCCGCGTTGGTCTCGAAGAAGACGCGGGAACCGGCAATATCCACACCGTCGATCCTTTCGGGCAANTNTACAGTGACGCGCCACCAGCCGAAGGTGAACCCAACCGAGCGGCTTGCCCGAACGTTGGTACACTCCTCCCATCCGGAGTCGTCGAAGTCTCCCAGGCGGGCCGGACTGGCCAGGATCTGGGACACCAATCCCTCATTGGGNTCGCCGGGCACCAACCCATCGGCCACCCGCCAGCCACCGTTTACTTTTGCCTTGTCCTCCGCCTTGTTCAGGTCTAAAGCCACTCTCGGCATATCTCACTCCTATAAAAGAAATGTTTTGATTAAGAACCGCGAATATAACCACAGNGATCACAGAGAAAGGAGAGAGAAAAACCTAATTACTCTTTGCTCTCTGTGTTCTCCGCGGTGAATTTTCCCGCGCCCCCAAAATGTTGCTACCCACCGATAACTTCTTTAACCCGCCGGATGGCGTCTATGTGCTGGTCGGGATTGGTGAAGCCGGCTCCGCCGGTGTTCACCGAGATATGGGTAGCTCCCAGTTCCGACCACGCCTTCNACTCGCCCGCCCAGTCCTCCGGCCCTCCTCCCGCCACAGTTACCCGGCCTTCGAGTCCCACGGCATCCGGAGACCGGCCCGCTTCCTCGGCGTATCGCCGCACCCGGGCTATTGCCTTCTTCCCTTGTTCATCGGGAGGTAACATGGGGAACCAGCCGTCGGCAAGCCGNCCGATGCGCCGCAAAACCCGGGTGCTGGGAATGCCTCCGGCTCCGGAGCCTGCGCCCATCCATATGGGGATAGGCCGCTGCACCGGCAGAGGATTGATACCGGCGTGGGTAACCCTATGCCACCGGCCTTCGAAATTTACCACTTCCTGAGTCCAAAGGGACCGCAGCAAGGAGACCTGCTCTTCGTACGCTTCGCCCCGGGTGTGAAAGTCCTTGCCCAACGCCTCGTACTCCACCGGGTTCCAGCCCACTCCGATTCCCATGCGCAACCGCCCACCGCTAAGCACATCTACCTCGGCCGCCTGCTTGGCCACCAAGGCCGTCTGCCGTTGCGGCAGAATTATGATCCCTGTGGTCAGTTGCAGCGAGGTTGTTATGGCGGCCAAATAGCCCAACAGGGTGAAAGGCTCATGGATATAGCTCTCGTGGGTATAAGGAAACCGGGGAACATCGGGGTGGTGTTGAGGGTCTGCGCCCAAAACGTGGTCCAGGGTGCGGATGTGGCCGTATCCCAACTCCTCCGCCGCTTGCACGTAATCCCGCACTGCGCCAAAGTCAGCGCCAAAGTCGGTTATAGGCATGCTGACACCGATCTGCATTGGCCCCATCCTCCTACCTCCCANGAAACTCAATCCTAGAGTTCACCCAAACAGAACCGTAAAGCCCCCCTTTCGTAAAGGGGGGNTGGGGGGATNTCCGCACGCCAACCCCACCCAGAGCTATTTTGGAACAGCTTCTAGTGGGCGGCAGCAGCCGCTTGTTTTTTCAGTTCTTCGTCCCAGGGTCCGGGGAAACGCCCGTCACCGTTGCCCAGGTCGGTGAACAGCTTGTCCTGCCGGGGCCACTCGCTTCTGGGCAACTCGTAGAACACCTCGATGCCATTGCCATCGGGGTCTTGGATATAAACGCCCATCGAGATGCCGTGGTCGCCTACCCGGACTATGGGAATATTCTTCTCTTTAACCCTCAGGTAGAACTCTTTCAGGTCCTCCAGGGTTTCCATGTACCACGCCATGTGGTTGAGGCCGACCCGTCCTCTTTCCGGCCCCGGAGCNTCGTCGCCTACCTGGACCAGGGCGATTTCATGGGACTGCTCAATGTCCGCCGCCATGAAAGCGGCGTCCGGCCTGAGGTCGTAGGTGTGCAAGCCCAGCACGTCCTCGTACCACTCCCGTGCCCTCGCGGCGTTGCGCACGAAGATGTTTATGTGTCCCAGGCACTTCGGTTTGTAACTCATAAAGACCCTCCCATTCGAGGTGATCAATTGCGTGGCCCACACTATACCACCCACCGATACCACGCAACAACGCAACCGTACCCAGCCGTTGGTCCTGGCAGTGAAGAATTAGACNCCTTTATTTGGCCCAGCTTTCGCTTATAATGTACCGCATCGCCAATTCTGGCCCAAGTGAAACCACACCACCCGATCGCCGAAACAACCATCACTCAGCGAGGGAGGAAACATATGGATCCCGATGGACCAAAGGTATTAACCCAAGCGTTCGGCCCCCTCCAGGGGATTCGCGTCATATCCAGCGGTTCTCTTATCGCCCAGCCCTTCGCGGCAACGATGGCCGCCGAGATGGGGGCCGAGGTTATCCAGGTTGAGCGCCCTGGCCAGGGAGACGGCCTCTGGAGAATCCTGGAATTCCCCATCACAGGCGACAACGGCAATACAGTGGCTGCGGCTTGGGTCCAGGACCGGCGCAACAGCTTCCACGTTACTCTGGACACCGGCAAACCTCGGGGCCAGGAGATATTCTTAGACCTTCTCCGCCAAGCGGATATATGGATGGAAAGCTCCATCCCGGGGACCTACCCGGAATGGGGCCTGGATGACGAAAAGGTACTCAAGGCCAACCCCCGCCTTGTTATCGCTCATGTCTCCGGCTACGGCCAGGACGGGAATGAGGACTACTTGAACAGAGCGTCCTATGACTTCATCGGCCAGGGCTTCGGCGGTTCGATGAACCTGACCGGATTCGCCGAGCCCGCCTCTCCATCGAGAGCCGCNCCATGGACGGGGGATTTCATCACGGCCCTCTTCTGCATCTGGTCATCTCTGGCCGGGTACATCCACGCCCAACGCACNGGCCAGGGCCAGGTAATCGACCTCGCCCAATATGAAGCGATTCATCGTGTCCTCGCCGGCACCATGGTGGCCTACTATGAACTGGGATTGAACCGGGAGCGCTCCGGCAACGCGGCGGGCATATTCCAACCCTACGACACATTTCAGACCAGCGACGGTTGGGTNAACCTTGCTGCCCTGGGCGGCCCGTTCAGCCGCTTATGTAGGGTGATTGGCCTGGACCCCACGGAAGAAAGATGGCAGAGGGCCACCACAGAGTTAGACTCTCCCGATGGTATCGAGTTCGACGCAATCCTGAGAGGATGGGTGCTGGAGCATACGGTGAACGAGGCAGTTGAAATCATGAACGCCTCTCAGGTTCCATGCTGCGCTATCATGACCCCAAGGGACATGGCGGAAGACCGCCATTACGAGGCGCGGAACGTTCACATCGAATGGGAGGATGTGAATCTGGGTAGAACGGTCAAGGGCACCGGCGTCGTACCCAAGTTCTCGGAAACACCCGGCAAGATTTGGCGCGGGTCCGTGCCCGTGGGCCACGACAACGAAATGGTCTTCCAACAACTCCTGGGCATGTCGACCTCGGAAATCGCCAAATTGACCGAAGACGGGGTCATATAGTGAAATTCCATCTGTTCATGCTTCCCACAATCGGCCGCCGCCACGAACTGGAACAGGGAATGGCCGGTCTGCGGGACGACTTGTACCAGAGGATGCTGGGGGAGATCGACGAGCAGGCCCGATTCGCCGACGAACTGGGCTACTACGGCATGGGATTCACCGAGCACCACTTCCACATCGAAGGGTTCGAACTCTCCACCAACCCACTTATGTTGGACGCTTTCGTTGCTTCACGCACTCAAAACTTAAAGGTCGGCCAGTTGGCCCTGGTGCTGCCCTCCCATCACCCTTTGCGGGTGGCCGAAGACGTAGCCATGCTGGACCAGATCACCAAGGGGCGGGTTTACGTGGGGTTCGCCCGGGGCTACCAGTCGCGGTGGGTCAACACCCTGGGGCAGCCTTTGGGTCTGGGCGCAACTTCCTCGGACCACTCGGAGCAGGACGAGTTGAACCGGGCGGCTTTCGAAGAGTCCTGGGAGATTATCAAGCTGGCCTGGACCAAGGACACCTTCTCCTACAACGGACGTTTCTGGAAGGTCCCCCCAGAGAACACTCCCTGGCAAATGCCGGCCACCCAGAATTGGGGCCAGGGAGCGGACTCCGATGGCAAACTGCAAGAGATCGGCATCGCTCCCAAACCGTACCAGAAACCCTATCCAGACGTATACGCTCCCTTCACCTATAGCGCCACCACCGCCCGCTTCTGGGCGCGGGAAGGCGGAACACCGGTGGTCCTGTCCGACGACGTGGAGTTCTGCCAGAGCCTCTTCCAGGCGTACCGTCAAGAGGCCCAGGGAGCGGGCCGGGAGCTAAGGACCGGCCAAGGAATAACCATGGGGGCGACCTTGTGTATCGCCGATACTGAAGAACAAGCACAGGAGTTGCGGGACCAATTCGACTGGCTGTTTAACGCCTGGTTCGTTCCTTTTGGCTTTCCGCCGGGACTGGTGTTGCAGGGAACTCCGGAGACCGTAACCCGGCAGATCCGGGAATTGGACCAGGCATTGGATTTCGAGGAATTGTTCCTTTGGATGTCCACCGGACTATCCGAACACCAGATAATGATGCGGCAGATAGAGCTGTTCGCCACCAAGGTCATGCCCCACTTCGCCGGGGATTAGTCCCGCCCAGCCTATAACCCCGGCAGCAAGAATCTACCGAACTTTTGAACCTGGTCCACGGCGTCTGTTACCGGCCAGAGACAGATCTCCTTAGCGCCGGCCGCCATCCACCGCCGCAGCAAATCCTGGCACTCCTGGTAGCTGCCCACCAGGAAATGTCCACCTTCGGTTTCGAACTTGGCCCGAATCGTCTGCTCAATGATGGGCACGGCAACCGACCTTGCCAGGTCCCCATCTTCATCGATATACATGAACATGGTGTTCACGGCGTTGGGAAAACTGCCGGGGGCCTTGCCTCGGTTCTTGAGGGCCGTATCCAGATTGTTCAACGCCTCGTTGAATTCCTCGGGCGTGGAGTGCCAACCGGAAGACACCCAACCGTCGCCCAAGCGGGCCACCCGGCGCATCCCCACCGGTGACCCCCAACTGGAAAGCCAGATGGGCACGCACGGCTGCTGTAACCCCCTAGGGGCGACGGTNACGTTGTCGAAATCGTAGTAGGGTCCGTGGTGGCTGACGTTCTCTCCGCTGAGCAAAGCCCGCAACGCCGGCACCCCGTCCTCCAGCATCTTCCGCCGTTCCTGGAATGGGATGCCCAGCGCCAAGAAGTCGGACTCGGTGGAACCCTCTCCCACGCCTATTATCAGGTTGCCGCCGCTCAGAACGTCTAAAGTCGCCAACGTCTGCGCAATGGCCGCAGGGTGGCGCAGGGGCAGGCCAAGCACTCCGGTTGCAATGGTCATGCCCAGGCTGTTCGCCTGCCCCGCGATAGCGGCCAGCATCATCATGCAGTCCAACCAAGGATCCATGTAGACGATATGGTCGGTCACCCATACGGAAGAGAATCCGGACTTCTTGGCGGCGTCTACCGTGTCAACGAGGAGAGCCGCTGAGGGCGGATTGGGTCCGGCGCCGGGTAGCATCCTGACCGGCAGATGGATTCCAAAAGAAATTCCGGTGGGGGACATATATTTCCTCCTAGGTTGCAGGTTCTAATAGAGTCGAATGAAGATTAAGGGCAATCAGATAAGCGCTCAGTCGGCTACGACCCCCCTTCGCAAGCGGGGTCTGGTTTTCCCGGGGAATAACCTCCCCCTTTTCCCTCCTTCGTAAGGAGGGTGTTCGTCAATCACGCCGGTTACTTCAAGGCCATTCCTGGCAGCCGTCGAGGGTTTACTTCATACCGTAGGGGCACGGCTAGCCGTGCCCCTACGGTGCTGGTTGTTACTTGCCGGAATCGTTGAGCCATCAAAAACGGCTCGTACCCTGGGACGCTGAGTTAGGTGCGGCCTTCCGAGTGAGACCCCATGTCGATGGCGATAACCTCGTCGACCGAGAGCCAGACTTCCGAGCCAACCAACTCCGGCTGGCCCATGGCGTCCAGGTAGCAGATACGAACGGTCTGCTCCCCGTCGTTTATGGACAATACTTCGGCCAGATCGCCGGTGTCCAGCAGGACGTTTAGGCCGACCGATAGATCATCGAGGTTCACTGGTTACTCCTAACCCTATTGATCACGGGAAAGTATCAATTGGTGAACTGCCAGCTTAGTGGACCGGTCCCTTAAGAGCTTCCTCGCCGTCCAATTTCGCTACCATTTCTCTGAGGACCGGGGCGTACTTTCCGGCGGCGCTAGTACGGCGCATCAAACCTCGCCTGGCATAAGCCCAAGGGTCTTCCCGCCCCTCCCAGGGCAGGTCGATGCAGACATTTGACTCCGGATTGCGGAAGACGTTCATCGGTTCGCCTTCATCCTCGATGATAGCCAGTTGCTGCCGCAACATGCGCCGGTAGATGATGATGCCCTTGTCCGACTCTCCCAACTTCTCCTGAGACCGGTCCGCGATGGCCCCTTGGGTAACCCAGGCCGTAATGTCCTGACCGCTGTTGTTGTCCATCAACTGCCACTCGGCCACACCTTGCTCATCAACGGGCAGTGGCACATGGTAGAAGGGAACCTTGTCCTGTTTCTCGACCGTCTCTCCAGGCGCCTGGGGATACGCCGTGAACCAAATGTGCAGCGTGTGGGTGTCGTCCATCGGGACCCGATATTGGAAGTTGCTGCCTACCCTCAAGATGTTTGGGAAGAGGATGGGATGGCCGATGCGCCAGTCCGGGTGATCTTCAGACCGGCCGGCTACCACCCGCCGTTTGATGATGCCGTGTTCGAACTCGTCGAATCCAATCTTCTCATGGTCGAAATTGTTGGTTATCTGTCCTTCCACTCCGGAGGTACCTTCTCCCACCCGGAAGAACTCCCGCTTCAGATCGTCCCGGCCAAGCCTCTCCAGCACATAGTTGGAGAACCGGCCGTGCAGCCACTCCACGTGGGTCGGGTCCAAAGAGTTCTCCATGATCTGCAACCAGTTGCAAGGAACAACGGTGCTCCCGATATCTCTAAGCACGTTGTCCCAGACGAACAGGTCCCACCGGGGCAGCAAAGGAGTTGGCTCGGGCCCCAGGTAGGCGAAGATCAGGCCGGATATTTCCTGAACTGGGTATCCGGTAATCTTAACTCGGCTGGGAAAACTGCTGTCCGGGGCTTCCGCCGGCATTTCCACACATTGTCCAGTCTCGCTGAACATCCAGCCGTGGTAAGCACACCGCAACCCGCCTTCTTCGGGGATTCCGTAGGCCAAGGAGATACGCCGGTGGGGACAAGTATCGCCGATCAAGCCCAGCGTTCCCTTTCGGTCCCGGTAAAGGATCAGGGACTCACCCAGCAGCTTAACGGGTTTAACCGGATTGTCGTCCAGTTCCACCGCCGCGGCGATGGGTTGCCAGTAACGGCGCATCAATTCGCCCATGGGCGTGTTTGGACCAACCCGGGTCAATCTCTCGTTTTCTTTAACGGTGAGCATGTCTTCTCCTATCTGGTGAACGCCATGTTAACTATATCAAAACTGCCGAATATTGTAAGCTAAAAGCACCAGCAGGTAGTGTATCAGTTATAAGTTCGTCATTCCGCTATACGTTCGTCATTCCNGTATGAGTTCGTCATTCCGGCGCAGGCCGAAATCCATTGGACTTCCGCTAAGACAACGTCCCCGGACACCGGCCTTCGCCGGTGAGACGGTTAAGTTTTGCTGTCAGGCCAGTCTCACTTTGGTAGTAAAGTCGTAGTCCGGAGCGATGTTGGATTCGAACTTCCAAATGACCCGGTCCAGGGGAATCCCGCCCTCATGGACCCTGCTTAAGAAATCCAATATTAACGACCAGGCTTCTTCGGCCTCTTTGGGCCGGTAGCGTCCGGGCATCGTGGAGTTGAACCAACCGTGGGGCATCTCTCGGAATAGCTTGAACTCGTAGGTCTTCCGCTTGGCTTGCAGCACGTCTTGCAGATGCCGAACGTCGTCCACTGAAACCACCTGATCGTGCTCGCCAAATATTCCTAGTATCGGCGCTTGGATGCCGTCCAGAATGGTTTCGTAGGGTACGGGTCTTGCCTCGTCCAACTCCCAGACTTTAGCTTGGGCGCCGCCATATACCACGATATTCGCGCAGATCTCTTTCCGGACACTGTTCAATACCAGGGGATAATCCCCACTTTGGCAGACCCCCATTGCGGCGATGCGGCCGGGGTCAACTTGGGGATGATTCAGCAGATAGTCCAGGCTATCGCCCAGGTAGGACCTGAGATCGTCGTCGGTGAGGGTCACCCGAACGTCGCCCCGGCTCAATGCTTCTACATCCCCTTCCCATCTGGAAAACAGGTCCGGAGCCAGACTGACGTAGCCGTGGGCGGCAAACTTGGCCGTCAGGTCCAGGGTGTGTTGCACCAGGCCGTAACGCTCGTGGCCCAAGATTACCGCCCCAAAAGGACCGGACTGGTTCTCCGGTACGGCCAGGAAACCCTTGACCCGGTCGCCAAAATTGACCACCGATGTTATCGCGCCGGGGTAGGAAAGGTCCTGCATGGCGGCTCCATTTGATTGGGATGGGCTGAGATCGCGGAGAGAGGCGAAATCCCCCAACCCCCCTTTACGAAAGGGGGCGATTGAGGGACACCGGGGTATGGCAGATACATGCCAAGAGCCGATTGGCGTTGGTCTAGGATTCGTCCTTTCGGGCTTTCCAGTCGGCGATCCACTCCAGCACCTCGGCCAAGGACAGCACGTCGGCGTATTTCTGGTTCATGTCGAACAGGTTGATGGCGTGGGCGGCTTCATGGCGGTCAAACACGCATTCCTCAACCACGATCATTCGGTACCGGTTGGTGCAACCATCCACCACGCTGGCCCGGACGCAGCCGCTGGTGCTCTCTCCAACCGTGATGAGGGTATCCACTCCCAGGTAGTTCAGGTGTCCCGCCAACGGAGTACCCCAGAAGCTGCTAGGAGAAGACTTACGCAGGAATGCTTCGCCGTCTATGGGCGCAACTTCATCGATGATGTCATATTGGCGGCTTCGCCGGTCGGCGGCGGCCGGGTCGGTGTCAACCGGCCGCCGGTCTCCTTTGCGTGTGCTCCAACCCTCTACACCGCAACCGTCGAGGCCGGTCATGTGGATCACGGGAATACCGGCGTTCCTTGTCGCCTGCAGCAGTGTCTGGATATGGGGAATAGCATCCCATGCCGCCAGACCGCAACTCGACGGCCAGGTCTTGACCGCTTCCAGCAACGGCTCGGGGTCATCACCGTAGACCCACCGGTACAGGTCCACCAGCAGCAGGGCCGGCTTTTCGCCAAACCCCACGGGCTTGCGTGAGGTGAGCGCCAAGTGGGCTTGGTCTTGCTCGGTGAGAAAAGAGTCCCATACTCGTTGAGCCATTTGAAGTCTCCCTTTCCGGACCGGATGATTGAGCGTCCTACGGCGAAATGCGAGGACCGCATCCACAGATCTGACGCTGCTTGTTGCCGAGAATCTACCACTGCGGCGTCCCCTCGTCAATGGTGGCCGCTCAGACTCGCCGAGAACCATGAAACATGTTGAAAATACGGACCAACGCCAGGTTGACACTGAGACGGTCGTCCATCAGAATTAATGCCAACTTTAGCATTAGCCGCTGGCGTAGGAGGTTCGGGATGACGCAAACCGCGACTTATACCATGGAAGCTTTCGTAGACGACGTGAAAGAGATTTTCGCTTCCACTAAGGACCCTTTGGCACAGGCTCAGGCCGTGGCCGATCACATGCAGGTGTTGCTGGATGTCCCAGATTGGTTGGAAGAAAAGCTGAACCTTCCCGAGGAAGGCGGGTTCGGCCGGTACGACCTCCACTTTGATGAAGACTCCGGCAGCCCGGAACCCGGATTTCTATTGATGTGCACCGTTCAGAAACCAGACCAAGACAACCTCCCTCACGACCACGGAGCAGCTTGGGTTGTCTACGGCGTTTACGATGGCGCCATCGAGCAGACCAAGTGGCGCTGGTTCTACAAGGGCGAAGGCGTGGACAGTCCCCGAATCAAAGAGACCGGCCGGTTTGTCCAGAAAAACGGTAAGGTAGCGTTCTTCCTTCCGGGAGAGATTCACCACACCCGTAACATTACCGGCGGAAGGGCCTTGGTGGTCCGCTTGGAGTCTCAAAAACTGACCGAGTTAACCCGGTATCAGTACGACCCCAATGCCAACACAGTTAAAAAGATGGACCGTTAGTTCACGCGCCTTCCTAGCACATTATTCACACACGAATGAACGGCGCCCAAACCACGGACATCAATCAGCCCGGTATCGCTCCTAGCCATGTATGATGGATGCGGCACCGGGCTGATTTTTTTAATTTTTCCTTAAAGAAGGAATTCCGTGACGTTAACACTGGCAAATCACCCCATCACCGAGTTTTTCGCCGGCCCAAAAACCCTGCTGGATGGGTCGCGCCTTCAGGTCGATCTGGAAGAACTGCGCCGATATCTCCTTGAGGACCAGCGGCTAGAAAGTGTGGCCTTGGAGATCGTAAGCCCCGGCGATCCCTGCCGGGTCGGCTATGTGTTCGACATTGTGGAACCTCGCGCTAAAGAAACCGGCGCCGGACCCGATTTCCCCGGCATCTTGACCCCTATCGCCTCAGCCGGCCAGGGCACGACCCACGTTCTTCGAGGCACCGCGGTTGCCGTGGTGGACGGCGGCCAGCCGGGTGGAGAACGTGGGTATACTTCCCGGCGTGGCGGGGGCGCCAAGATACTGGAGATGAGCGGTCCGCCATCCCAAGCTTCCTCTTTCGGAAATCTGCGCCATCTGGTCGTGGTACCCCACCCCCATCCCGAAGTGGCACGCCATTCCGTCCTCAACGCCCTGCGCCTAGCTTCGGTAAAGGCCTCCGTGTACCTGGCCCGGACCGCCCAGGGCAAGACTCCCGGCAGCACCCAGGTTTTCGATCTAAACGGAGCGGGTGAAGACGGACGGAAGGGTCTGCCCAGAGTGGCTTACATCGGCCAGGTCCACGGCCACCAGCACGGGACGGAGGTTGACGAGCACATCCTTTACGGCGGCAACACCCGGGGAATGCTTCCAGTGCCGTTGCACCCCAACGAGTGGCTGGACGGAGCCGTGGTGGTCTCCTATTCCTGGGGCGCCCGGGGGCTAGACACCTACTTTCACCAGAACCATCCCATCATTCTGGACCTGTACCGGCTTCATGAAGCGAAGGAGATCACCTTCGCCGGGGTCGTCGCCACGACATCGTCGGGACAGCTGGATGAACTCAACCGAAACTGCATGGTCGCGGCCCAGATCGTCAAGCACACATTTAAGGCCGATGGCGTGATAATCACCAAATATGCCGGTGGCGCTCCCCATTCAGACATGTTCGAAACGGCCCGGCTGTGCGAGGACCTGGGCGTAAAGACGGCGATCATGGTCAGCGACACGGCCCCGGACCGGCGGGCCGAGTCGGCGGCGCTGATGAACATCCCCGGTGTGGATGCCGTGGTCAATGTAAGTGAGGCCGCCGACATCTCTTGGCCGGCCCCTGCCGTCGAAACGGTCATCGCCGGCAACCCGGAGGTGGAGACCTTGCTGGCAAATCTAACGGAATTGCCGGGCGTCAGCGTCTGCGGAGTAACCAACAACCAGGGCGCGTCCCGGCTGCAATCGATAATGTACTAAGGACGTATTCCACCCGGCAAAGGATACCTAATGCGAGTAGTCCACTACTTGAATCAGTTTTTCGGCGGTGTTGGCGGCGAGGAACAGGCCGGTTTACCGCCGGAGATTCGTCCCGGCACGGTGGGTCCTGGACGGCTGCTTGAACAGGCCTTGGGTGACGGGTCCCATGTGGTCACCACCATAATATGCGGCGATAACTACGCCGCCGAGAACGTTCAAGAAGTGACCGCCATGGTCACTCAGCAAGTAAAAGAAGCTCAAGCCGAACTGCTGGTGGCCGGTCCTTGTTTTCAGGCAGGGCGTTACGGGACAGCCGCCGGAGCGGTATGCGCCGCCGTTCAAGACAACCTGGGCATTCCAGCCATCACGGCCATGTCCGGAGAGAACCCCGGCGTGGACCTTTACCGTGAATCGATCTACATCGTGGACTCGGGGGACGATGTTTCCCGGATGAGGGGTGTGTTGGCGGAGACGGCACGTCTGGGAAACAAACTAGTTGGCCAGGGAGTCATCGGACGCCCGGCTGACGAAGGTTATTTCTCCCAGGGCAAGCTCCGGTCCGAATTCGTCGAAAACACCGCCGCCCGCCGCCTGACCGGCATGCTTCTATCCAAGATGCGTGGCGAAGCTTTTGAGGCGGAGGTGCCGATCAAATCAATAGATGCAGTCCCAGCGCCGCCGCCGGTGCCCGACATGTCCCGAGCGACCGTCGCCATAGTCACTGACGGCGGTCTAGTCCCCAAAGGGAACCCCGACAGGATACCCAGGGCCTTCGCCCAGGTTTGGGGAGCTTATCCCATCGAGGACATTGAGTCATTGCGGGCCGGGGAGTACGAGGTCGCTCACGGCGGTTACGACAACCGTCCGGTGGAACAAGACCCCCACCGGTTGGTGCCCGTTGACGTGTTGCGGCAGATGGAGCGGGACGGCCTGGTTGGGAAGCTGCACCCGGAATTCCTGTCGACCACCGGAAACAGCAACCCGTTGGAAAACAGTCGGCGCATGGGCCGGGAGATGGCGGCCAGGTTGATAGAAGCCGGAGTCGATTCGGTGATTTTGACGTCGACTTGAGGGACCAGCACTCGCAGCGGCGCTGCGATCACCACCGAGTTGGAAAAAGCCGGTATTCCCGTGGCCCAAGTAACCGCCATGACCGCCGTGGCGAAGGCGGTGGGCTCCAACCGGATCGTCCGTGGACAAGGAATCGTCAACCTATTGGGCGACTCGGACCTCCCTCCCGAGGAAGAGCGGGAAATACGAAAACGGATCGTCCGCAAAGCCCTGGAAGCCCTGGCTACCGACCCAGCCCGATCAGACCCTTAAGCTTGCTTATCAATACCTTTCGCTTCAGGCCCTGGATGGCCGCAGTGATGGGGATGCCCTTGGGGCAGACTGCCGTGCATTCGAAAATCGTATGGCATCGCCATATCCCCTGCTCACCGGCGGCTAGTTGCAAACGCTGCTTTCCGGCGCCGTCCCGGCTATCCGACACCAGGGCAAAGGCCCGGTTCAAGGCCGCCGGACCCAGGAAA
>PAJQ01000011.1 GCA_002710215.1 Chloroflexota bacterium
CCAGACGCCCGGAATCGTACCGGCTGATGTCCTCTTCCTTGACGTGGGAGTAGGGCTGTTGGGAGTGGAAGTAGACGTCAACATGATCCTTCATGAGAGCCTCCTATCGTTGTCCGCTGGGACCAGGTCAATTCTACACTAGCTTGGAGCGGCACGATCAGTCATATCCCCCGCGTCTTTGGGNCCGGCCCCGNCGCCGGCAGGGGCTTGNCCGCGGCTACCNGNGAATNNCGGGNTTCNGNTGCCCGGAGAAATGTGTGAGAATANCATGCTAAAGCCCGCCGCGGAGGTTCAGATGACTTCACNAGCCGGACTTCAAGNTATCCAANCCCACNATNTANAAGTGGACCTANCCAACCACGAAGGTAGAGACGNCATTCGCGTGATGGAGNTTCCGGGCCAACCCCACGGCGGCGAAGACAAGTTGGCCATCCTGCCGGACACCCATTTCCAAAACGGTCTGATCGTGCTTGATATAGCCGGAAGCCCGATACCTGGGGCTCAAGAAGCAGCCCGGGGATTCGTGGNAGTGGGANTCAGGGTTGCGGCCGACGCAGCTAGATTCGAGTGTTTCTACATCCGGCCCACCAATGGGCGCGCCGATGACCAGTTACGGCGAAACCACTCCACNCAATACTTCTCTTTCCNGGACCATCCTTGGCGGCGGCTCCGGGAGGAAACTCCCGGCTTGTACGAATCTTATGCCGACCTTGTTCCCAGCCAGTAGACCAGCCTTAGGATAGAGGTGACCGGCGATAAGGCTCGTCTCTATGTCGGGGCATCCGATCAGCCAGTCCTTCTGGTCAACGACTTGAAACACGGGGAAAGCGAAGGGAACATCGCCCTTTGGATAGGGCCGGGCACGGAAGGTTATTTCGCGAATCTTCAGGTCTCTCCGTAAACCCCTAGCCGATGTCATTCAGGTTACTCAGTCTTTGACCGAGGCCGGACGGGCGCCTTCCAGGTAATGGGTATGTTCCTCCGAATAAGGGTCCAAGGCGGGGAAGAACACCAACATCTCGGCGGCCTGATCGCCAATGACCGTGAACCCGTGCTCCGCGCCGGGTGGNATGGCCACGGTATGGTTCTTCGGGNCAATGTGGGTTTCCCCATCGATGCGCACCTCCAGANTACCCTCCATGATTACGATCAACTCGTCAATGGTGTGGGTGTGCAGCGGCGCTCCGGTNCCTGGTTCGCCGGTGTTAAGGCTGAAGGTGCTGGTGACGCCTTGCCCCCTTCCAGTCACGTCCCATTTGCGATANCCGGGCCTCCAGGGCACTTCCGGCGCTTTGCTGTGGTCGATAATCGGCATGATTGCCCTCCTGTACATTCAACCCTCTATTACTGATCCATTGAATAAGCGCGGCTCCAACTTGAGAAGAAAACTCGTTTACAGGTTCATCGCCTCCAATCCAATCTTTCCCAAGTCTTCATCGGCGTTATGGCCGCGCAATCCACCAACACCGATCCCTCCCAAGATCGCGCNGTCCTTGATGATGACGACACCGCCTTGCTCGTAGGTAATCATCGGGTCCCCATTCTCGCTGACGCTGCGCCCTATACTGGTCATACGCTCCTCCCAAGCCGTGGAGTTGATTCCCAGCACGGCGGCGGTATAGGCCTTGCGCACCGCATGCCTCCGCGTGAACAATCGCGCGTTNTCCATCTTGGCGAAGGCTTCTAAGTTGCCCGCCGCATCCACGATGGCAAGACAAACCGGGGTGTCGGATATCGATTGAGCGCGCTCCATCATGACCTTCATGGCCGCTTGCACTTGGTCTAATTTCAGTTGCGTGTCGGAAATTTGCATGCAGGGTCTTACTTCGTCTTGGGGTGTTGCCATATGATTAACTCTCCTCCCTCAGATGGATTCTACGTTTTGCACCGTGGATTGTATCAGTAGAGGATGGCTTGATAGACATGAACCGGACTGAATCGGCTTTGACACTTTGGGGACACAGATTTATAGTTCCGGGCAGCCTCCACCATACGATGTGACCCTGACAATCATGTTAACGTGACTCATCCAACAGGAGAATTATGACAACCCACGGATTCGCTCATCCTGAATATCTGGTCGACCCAGCCTGGGTCCAGTCCCATTGGGAGGACGCTGATGTTGTGGTCTTGGACATCGACACCGAAGCCGGTTACTCCAGGGGACACATTCCGGGCTCGGTCATGTTGCTGGATAATTATGAGAGGAATCCGGAAACCGGATTGGTGCACACTTTCCCGCCGGAAAGATTCGCGGCCACCTGCCAGACTCTTGGCATCGGCGACGATACGGCAGTGGTGGTCTATGATAATAATATGAGCCTGAGCGCCGCCCGATTCTGGTGGGTCATGAACTACAACGGTCACCCCAACGTCAAGGTCCTTGACGGAGGCTGGCGACGCTGGGCCTGCGAGANCTGGCCGGTGAGCTTTGACCGGGCCGTTATAAACCAGGACGTAATCTTCACTCCCAACATCGATAAGTCATTGATCGTCGAGATGGAAGAAGTCTTGGCGGGTTGCAGCCTTCCGGAAGTGGTCAACTGGGACACTCGGACGTCAGGAGAATACGATGGCACGGTCAACCGCCGCGACCAGCGGAAGGGTCACGTTGCCGGAGCGGCTCACCTGGAGTGGTCCGATCTGATGAACCGGGACACCCACCGATTCAAGTCTCGTCAGGAGATGCGCTTTATCCTGNACAGCCACGGGATNACTCCGGACAAGGCTATCTTCGCCTATTGACAGGCCGGCCTCCGTGCGGCGCACGGCACCTTTCTACTTCGGATGCTGGGCTACGAACACGCCCGGAATTACGACGCGTCCATGTTTGAGTGGGCCAACNGGGAAGACACACCGATGGAAGTGTAAGGCCAGAATACGCCTTACTCCGTTTGGAGAAATAGATGACTAACCCGNCTCCTAGCGCCCCGCAAAGGCCNCAAGAAATAACGACCCACGGTGATACCCGAATCGATCCTTGGTTCTGGCTTCGCGATGTCGATGATCCCGAAACATTGGAGTACCTACGNGCCGAGAATGCGCATACCGGCGCCGTGATGGCTCCGGAAGAAGAGCTACAAGAACGCCTCTTCCTGGAGATGCGGAGCCGGATCAAGGAGGACGATTCTACGGTTCCGGAGAAGGAAGGTGATTACTACTACTACACCCGGTTCGAAGAGGGCAGGCAGTATCCTATCNATTGCCGTAAACGCCTGTCCCTGGACGCACCGGAAGAGATTCTCATCAACGTAAACGAGTTAGCTGAAGGTAAGGACTACTGCCGGGTTGGCAGTTGGGAAAACAGCCCGGACCACAAGTGGCTGGCNTATTCNNTNGANNNTGANGGGTCNGANNAATACACCATNGTGATTCAAGAATCTAGACACCGGTGAACTACTGGGCGAAGCCATCCCCAATTCCTATTACTCTCTTGAATGGGCCAATGACAATCAAACCATTTTCTATGATGTGCTNGACGANAATCATCGCCCGGTCAAGATTTTCAAACATCGNCTGGGTNATGACCCTGCCNANGATGAGTTGGTTTATGAAGAAACCGATGAGCGTTTCTTCGTCGGTGTNATCAAATCNTCCAGTAAACGGTTCATGTTCGTCGCGTNCTCGGGCAACAACATGTCGGAGTGGCATTTCATGGATGCCGGCGACCCCGGCAGTAAGTTAACTGTGATCGAGCCTCGGCGTGGCGACTTCGAATACGACGTCGAGCACCACGGCGACAGTTTCCTGATCCGCAACAACGGGGATGGCGCCAGAGATTTCAAGGTGTCCGAAACGCTGATCTCGGCGCCAGGATCAGACAATTGGAGAGACTTCGTTCCCCACGTGCTCGGTCGTCCCATCGAGGGCGTCGGTGTTTCCCAAGATTATTTCGTCCTCTACTACCGCTCCAACGGACTGCCTCAAGTACGGATCATGGACCTGGCCGCCGAGACCACCCATGATTTAACCCTGGACGAAGAAGACTACGCCGTGAGGCTCCAGGGAAGCCGGGAATGGGACAGCCCTATCCTGCGGTTTTCTTACGCCTCCTTGACTACCCCGGCAACCGTCTACGACTACGACATGAATACCCGGGAGCGGGAGTTNCGGAAGCAAACCGAGGTCCTGGGAGATTTCTCCCCGGAAAAATACCAGTCACGAAGGGTGTCCGCCACGGCGGAGGATGGGACTCAGNTCCCAATCTCCCTGCTCTACGCCAAGGACACTCCCCTGGACGGATCGGCGCCCTTGTATCTCTATGGATACGGCTCTTACGGAATCATAATCGATTCCGATTTCAGTTCAGTCCGGTTGAGCCTGGTCGACCGGGGCTATATATTCGCCATCACCCATGTCAGGGGTGGGATGGACTTGGGATGGGACTGGTACGAAGAGGGCAAGCTACTCAATAAGAAGAATACGTTCACCGACTTCATCGCCTGCGCCGAGCACCTGATCAACGAAGGCTACACGACTAAAGGCAGAATCGTTGCTTCCGGTGGCAGCGCCGGCGGGATGCTNATGGGGGCTGTTGTGAACCTGCGTCCCGACCTGTTCAAGGCAGTCATCGCCGACGTTCCCTTCGTNGACGTCTTGAACACCATGCTGGANGACACCCTGCCTTTGACCACCATGGAGTACAACGAGTGGGGNAATCCCAACGANCANCNNTTCTACGACTACATCAAGTCCTACTCACCCTATGACAACGTGNAACGGCAGGACTACCCGCACATGTTAATCACCGGCGGNATCAGCGACCCGCGNGTAACCTANTGGGAACCNGCNAANTGGGCCGCNCAANTGCGCGANTCAAAGACCGNCGNCAANCTGCTGCTCNTGAAGATCCACATGGATTCNGGGCATGGCGGCGCGTCGGGNCGGTTNGANCGGCTGAGNGAAGTGGCNCTGGAGTACGCTTTTATNTTGAANGTGTTCGCGNTGGAGTGAGNAGCGNNNTAGCCGTNANNANCTGTCATTCCGAGGAGAGAAGCNACNAGGANTCTGGNGNGGGGTGNNCCACANATCCNGAGATTCCTCCCTACGGCCGGAATGACAGGCTGCGGTTGGNATGACNGGCCCTCAGTTATACGTGNNCCAAGCNTNATATGTTGCGCAAGACCCANATGGCCANTTACAAGCGNCCNCCNTCGTANAGACCCACGAANAANGGCGGNATCTTGCGATAGANCTGGATGCGGTTTCGCTGGGAATCCACGATGAACACCCGGTCTTCATCGTCGACGACCACACCGATGGGCCCACGCAAGAACTTTTCCCTTTCCAGTCCTTGGGCAATCTCCCGCTGCCGCTTCATGTCGGGGTTGGCGTCCAGCTTGGTTATTCCCCATTTGGACAGCGTGGCATCACCGATGATCTTGGTGATGAACCTGCCTTCGGCGTCGAACACCTGGAGACGGTCGTTGCGCCAATCGGCAACGTATATCAATCCTTCTTTGTCTACGGCAACGTCGGCGGGACGATCGAACTCCCCGTCCTCCGGTCCTGAAGAACCGAACTTCATCAGGAACCGTCCATCCGGAGCAAATTTTTGGATCCGGTCGTTGCGCCAATCGGCGATATAGATGTCGCCTTCGGTATCGATGGAGATTCCCCAGGGCATGTCAAATTCGCCGTCACCGGTGCCCTGACGGCCCCACTTGGCCAAGAACTGGCCGTCCTTGGTGAACTTNTGGACTCGGTTGTTTCCGGTGTCCACCACGTAAATGTTGTCCTCNCTATCGAAGGCGAGACCCGAAGGTTGGTCCACTTCGCCGTCGGCATCGCCCTCGGTTCCCCATGCGCCGAGCCAATCACCGTCAGGGGTGAACATGGCGATCCGGTTGAGCCACTCGTCGGACACGTACACATTACCCGCCCGGTCCAGGGCGATCGACGTAGGCCATACCATGGAGCCGGGGGCGTCGGACTCTCCGGTGTCCATCATCTCGCCACCCAAGCGGCCGGCNTTGCCNATCTCNCCGATGTAGTCTTCATCCACCGTGCAAACAGTGATTCGTTTGGAATCGGACCGNTANTCGTAGGCGCGGCTNACCACNTACATCAGGTCGTCTGCACCTCTGGCGACGGAAACCGGGTTCTTGAANCCNGTNCCAGCCTCNTCACCCCGGCCTATGGTGTGGCTATANCGAAACGTCGCGCCTTGGACTCTAGTAGTCATNNTTACCTCTCAANNTGTNNNATNCNNCNTGGCATNCNGACCNNAGNTANGCNGGNCTNACTTNGNNATNAAGTCGAANTTNTCGAAGCTGCCGTTNACTATNGGNTTGGANTCNAGGCCNAGCCANTCNTCCAANAGGGTNGCGTACAANCCNCGGAAGTCGTTGTTGAAGTGAAGGTCNCCGTCCATGAGCTTTTCTTCGGCCAGAGACGGATATTCCCCGTANAGGCCGCCTTTTATNGCATCGCCGATAACGAAGGCCGCNCCACCNGCGCCGTGGTCCGTTCCGGAACCGTTGTCATGGACCCGGCGGCCAAACTCGGTGAACAGGAGCAGGACCACGTTTTCGGTGGCATTGTGCTCCTTCAAGTCATCGAAGAAATCCCCAACACTCTGAGACAGATTTGTGCACAGCCCGGCGTGGGCCGACATCTGAGTCGCGTGGGTGTCGAAGCTGTTGTATGGCGCGGTGGTGTATAGGATTCGGGTCCCCAGATCCGCGCAGTGCACCTGGGCGATGTTCCTCATGTACTGGGACATGGAACTACCGCCATACTCNACCGTGGAGGAGTACTTNGCGGTTGCGGTGGCCAGGATGTCCGCGCCGTTCATGGCATCCATCCCCGTCTGCGACAGGTACTCCATGACCGGGCCNGTACCCATGGACGGGGAATACATGCGGGCGAAAATGTCCAATGCCTGCGTTCGCTGCTCTTCTAATTCGATCGTGGTCAGCACGCCGTAGGATTCCAGGCTGCCCACGGATGCCACCGGGACGCCGGGCGCGGCAAGGGCTTTCGGCAGGCCCCGCCCAAAGTTCACTCCGGTAAGCACGTTCTCTTTGTTGNGGTCCAGATCGCGGATCGCCCGTCCCAACCAGCCTTCATCAGCCATCTTTTCCGGCTCACAGGTGTGCCAGATGTCCATNGAGCGGAAGTGGGAGCGGTTGGGGGTTGGATAACCCACGCCCTGTATAACCGCCACTTTCCCTGCGTCGTAAAGCGCCTTGAGCGGGGCCATGTTGGGGTTGAAACCCAAAGTATCGTTGATGGGCAGGACCTGATCTTCTGGAATCCGCACGTTGGGGCGATTGTCGTAGTACAGCGGGTTCGTGTAGGGAACCAGCGTATTCAGAATGTCGTTGCCACCCGATAGTTGCAGGACTACCAGGACCGGGTCCTTCTTGGTGCTGGTCATGAAACCTCCGAATTTGAGCGGTCAGCCGTCAGCTTTCAGCGTTCAGGCCGAGTTTAAGCGAATTGATACTCTTGAGTTGAGACGATGAGTTGTAGCATCTGCCCCACCTGTTGAGCGAACTCCTCGGTGCCGGTGTCNAGGGCGCCGGCCTGGCTTGCATGGTTAAGCAGCAATGACCGGGTCTCTTCCATCAGGCCGTAACCGCCNATCATCTCCAGACAGCCTTCGACCAGGCGCTCCGCCGAGACGGTGGGACCTTCGTCCCGCAGCCGGTTGATGATTGCCCGGATGCCGGTGGACCGGATGGCGCCCATCTCGCCCGCCGCGAAGTTGATTCGCTCCAGCAACGTCCCGCTGTCGATCCACTCCTTACCGGTATGCCACCCTTCGACGGTGGGCGGGTTCAGCAGATCTTGCCCCATGTAGCGAATCTCCAACGATGCGTCGTACATGCGTGGTCTGGGNTTGGTGAAATCTCCNACCAGGCGCAGGGTGCCCGCCACCAATTCAGCAGGACTTTTAACCTTGGCGAACCGGGCGCTCTTGAAGGCGTCGGAATTGAACAAAACCCGGAGCATTGAGCGAATCTCGTAGCCGGAGCGGAAATACTCGTCTTCCAACGCTTTGACCGTCTCCGGGTCTTGCGGCGGGGTGATCTGCCACATGGCAACCGCGGGCTCATCGGCAACGAAGAAGTTGTAGAGGTGCCGGGAGATGAACCGTGCGGTACTGGGCTGCTTGGCGATGATTTCTATAATGTCCTCGCCGTTGAACGGCCCGGTTTCTCCCAAGAAAGTCTTTTCTCCATCGTCGTGGTCGAACTGGTTGTACAGGTAGGTGTTGTTGTGACGGCCGTAAGGATACCGGGGTATCGCGTTGGCGATGGTCCATCCGGTAAAGGCCCGGGCGCAATTTTGCACGTCCTCTTCAGAGTAGTTGGAGTTGCCGTCCATGCCCACGCCCATGGAAAACAACTCAAGCAGCTCTCTGCCCCAGTTCTCGTTAACCGCCTCTTTGTGGCTCAGCTGGTTATCCAGGTAATAGATCATGGCCGGATCGCTGGCCAGGCCCATCAACAGGTCGGAAAAGCTGCCGAATCCATGAGCGCGGAAATTGTTCAGTTGAACCAGGATTTGATTGGCCGCCATGCACTTGGAATCGCCAACGCAAAGAATGCCGTGCCAGAACAGGCAGATCTTCTCTTCCAGTTGCCGGGGGGAGTTGACCATACGGTAGGTCCAGTAGCCCTGGTTGGCCATGATGCTGGTCATGTCACGCCAGCCGTGCATATACCGCTGCATCACGTCCATATCCATGTCGGGTTGCTCTTCCGGATGGAGCAATTCTTCAACCGTGGCTTCGTAGCCAACGGCGGCCCGCCGTTCAAGCTCCTCATAAGATGCGCCGAATCCGGCTCGCCGCATCAGGTGGGCCATCAACAAGATGTCGTCGCTTGCCATTCCCGTAGCTCCTAATTTAAGCCGGTTCCCGGCATTTCTTGAACGCTACCGAGGACGATCAACCCAGTCCCAATGGGGGCGGGCTGGGCGGAGTGTCTGTCGATACTAAGACGCTTTACATTGTAAAGTCTCGCGCAAGCATTAGGAATAGCCAGCCACGCCAACAGCTTTAGGGAACATAGCTGCAGTTGCCGACAAGCGTCGAAGCTCTGGCTCTAAGCAGCATCACCGGCCCCGCTGCCTGGGGTCGAAGATGTCCCGAAGAGCATCCCCGGCGAAAGCGAAGCCCATCACTGTGATGGTAATGGCGATGCCTGGGAAAATGAGGATCCAAGGCGAGGTGGACAGATATTGGGCCGCCTGGCCGGTTAACATCCGGCCCCAGGAAGGGGTAGGTTCGGAAATACCAAGACCCAAAAAGCTGAGCCCCGCTTCGGTCAGTATGGCAGTGCCGAACATCGAAGACATGATAATNNNAAAGGGGCTACTGTGTCGGGCATAACGTGTCTCAGGATGATTCTGGGACTAGAGGCGCCGATGGCCACTGCCGCCATGGTGTAGTCCATCTCTCTGATACTTATCGTGGAGGAGCGGATTATCCGAACGCCCCTGGGCAGTATCGTAGCGGCAATGGCCAGGATTACGTTGGGGATGGTATTGCCGAACACGGCCACAATTGTCAGGGCCAGTATCAAGTCTGGAAAGGACATCCACATGTCCACCAGGCGTTGCACCAAGGCGTCTAGCTTGCCCATGAAGTAACCGGAGATCAAGCCAATCACCGCACCGGCCCCGGTCCCGATTATTACCGCCAAGAACCCGACCATCATGGAGATGCGGGCGCCATGGACCACTCGGGAAAAGATGTCCCTGCCGAACTGGTCGGTCCCAAAATAGAAGGTGGTGTTGGGTGCCTGTTTTAACGCCTGGTAATTCTGTTCCTGGTAGGTGTAGGGAGCAATGGGATCGGCGAAAATGGCTATCAGTATTATGAAACCCACAATGGCAAACCCAAGAGAGCCCAAGGGTTTATGACGCAGGATGTACAGGAAGTACCGAAGATTGCTGGGCCGGCGGCTATCGGGCCGAGCCAGGACCCGTTCCCGGATGGGTTCCAATTCAGTGGCCATCTAAGTTTTCCCCTGATTGGTGAGGCGCTGGTGATGCGCGACGGGCCCGGGCCATTGGGGGCCTACAAAGGATTCGCTCTATGGAGCGTCACAGCCATCTGCCTGGCTGCTCTATTGGGAGCCGGTTTGGCTGTGGTGCAGATGGACAGCGTCGACGGTCAGGCTATTACTTCGACAGGTCTGGGAACGGTGGCCGGCGGGACGGTGGGAGTTNTGGGNGCTGTAGCCGGAGTGGTGATCGGGTTTGTGGTCAAGCGGTTGATGGTGGCGTTGGCGCCTTGACAGGTTAGTCCGATCACCGCGCGACGCCCTAGCCTGATTACGGGTAGTGACTAAGTATCCTGNGAACACACAGGTCAGCTTCTGTTAACCTTAAAAGCGGTCCCCTTTTCCCAATAACCCATCCGTGGTTGCCGTTGGGAAAGCTCACTCACCATAGCGTCTCCTCGATACCGCTGACATGCAAATCGCCAGATTGCCAAGGGATGTGGGAGGCGGCCTACCCGCCCCACTGGGCCAGTTTTTCGTCCAACTCAGCCTTGGTGCGGTCGTACTCTTGGCCGATGCTGGCAATCATCTCCCAGTCCCGTTGGTCCGAAGCCTCTTCCAGCTCCGATTGTATCTCTCGGAGACGGGTTTCCAGGCCGTCGATGATTCGAATCATGTGTTCGTCAGCGGAGGGAGAGGGGCCTTTCTTGGCTTGGTGCGGCCGATGTCTGGGCGGTCTGGCCTTCCTGGGGGCCGGAGACTCTTCAACATTTTCCTTGTCNCTCTCCAACCATTCCTCGAGCGTGCCAGGGAATTGGTAGAGCTTCCCGTCGTCGACCACCCACAACTCTTGAGCCAGCAGCGAGGCGAATTGGCGGTCGTGGGAGACGAAGAGAAGAGTNCCCTCGTAGGTCAGAAGGACCTGCTCCAAGGCCTCCCGGCTGGGGATATCCAGGTGGGTGGTAGGTTCGTCCAGAATGAGGAGATTTGGCTCGGTGACCAACAGCCGGGCCAGGGCCAACCTGCTGCGTTCCCCGCCGCTGCAAGAGCCTACTTGCCGGAAAACGTCCTCGCCCTGGAATAGGAAACGGGCTAGATAAGACCGCGCCTCCCCAAACGACATCTCCTTGATGTCCAACAGGGAATCCAGAATAGTAGAGTCCCAATCCAGATCATCCAGNCCCTGCCGGTGATATCCCACCGCCACGTTGCGGCCCAACGTAACNCGGCCTTGGACCGGCGNCAGCAAACCCANAAGAGTTCCGAGCAGGGTCGTCTTACCCGTTCCATTGGGTCCGGCCAAGGCCGTTCGAGAGCCTCTTGCCAATTTAATATCCGGAACCGAAAACAGCTCGATAGGCGCCTCGTCTCCAGGGAATCCCACTGTTAACCCGTGGGTGCTGAGTACCGTTTGGTCCGAGCGGCGGGCAGCCGCGCTGGATATAGCGATGGCCCGGTCGCTTTCAGGTTTGTCGATCCTTTCCAATCGGTTCAGCCGTGTCTGCCGCCCCTTGGCTTCCCGGGCTCTTTGACCCGCGTGATAACGGCGGATGAAATCCTCTTCCTTGGCAATGTATTCCTGCTGCTTAGCGTACTCCCGCTGGCGGGTTAGAGTTCGTTCCGCTTTCAGGGTACGGTATTTAGTGTAGTTACCCACGTAGGATTCGATCCCGCCATGGTCCAGCTCCCACACCTGGTTCACGGTCCGGTCAAGGAAATACCGATCATGGGAAACCACCACTACAGCCGANGGAAAGTGGGTCAGGAAGCGTTCCAACCAGGCCAGTCCCTTCATGTCCAGATGGTTGGTGGGNTCATCCAGTATCAATAGGTTGGGTTCGCCAAGCAGGGCCTGGGCTAGAGCAGCCCTGGATCTCTCCCCTCCGCTGGCTTGCGAGGCGGGCGTTTCTAGGGCGCNCTGCGACAGCCCCAGTCCTTCGACCATCCGGTCCATCGTGTTCTCGTAAGAGTACCCGCNCAGGGACTCATACTCGTCCAGCAACTCGGCATAGCGCTCCCCAGCTTGCTCATCCTGGCCGTCACCTGATATACGCAATTGCCGGGCGCCGGATTCCATGGCGTNCTCCAGCCACCGCAACCGGTCGAATGCTGTCATAATCTCGTCTTTCAAAGAGCCGGCGACAGAGATTTCCGGAGACTGGGGAACATACCCAACTCGGATGCCTCGCGCAATATTCACCGAGCCGGCGGTCGGTTCGAGCCCGCCGACGAGAATCTCAAGCAAAGAGGTTTTGCCGCCGCCGTTGGGGCCGACGATGCCGATGCGCGCCCGTTCGTTGATTTCCACGTTTATGTTCGCGAAAATCACGTCCGCGCCGTAGGTTATGCCGATGCCTGAGGTCGATAGGAGGGGCATGCGCCGGTCAACTTTCCTTAAGCCGGGAATCCGATAGATTAAGGCCCGCGTCGAGCGCTGGGCGAGTCAATGCATGGAAATTAGTGGTTGTAGTTGCCGTGAACGGCGATTGAACGCGCGGAGAGCCCCGATTTACGACCGCGCCACTTCCGTAACATTCCGATGAAGCCCTCGGGATCAAGACGGTCTCGCGGAAGTTGCCGGTAANCGGTGGCTGGAACCGGGGCGAAAGAGGAGGGCTAGGGGGAGATGATAGGCGCTAATAGTGCTCAAGCGCCCGCTCTGCTACCGGCGAGCCCCTTTAAGGTTTTTCTTTAACCCGTTAGTCCGGACNGCCGACTTATTGATGCGCGCAACGAATTCTTCTACCGTTTCTTCTTTCTTTTCCCGCTTGGTCTTGGACTTGACCATGATGGCTTTCCCCCTCAATTCAATGCCCAGGAATGAGAGTACGTCCCGATTAAGAAGATACCCCTGGGATTCCTGATTCATTTCGAACACGTTAAGAGACCGTTCCCGACTATCATACACCAAACAGCAAAAAGACGGCCACCGTGCTGCCGGTCACCGCCGGTGGAAATCGAGTATCATAGGCCTTCTAATTATGTGCTTTTGATAGGAGACGAGATGCCAAGAGCAACGGTATATCTGGGAGAGGCCTCCGGACAGGCATTGGTCAAGGGAACCTGGAAGTTCGCCAGAGGCTACGTGCCCGGTCAGCCCAATGAGGGACTGGTGGAGCAGGCCGAAGGCAGCCCGGCCCGCCTGGCCGATTACGACGATTCGGGCTGGGAGACCTGTCACGATCTGACTGGGCGCATGTCCCACGGTTTCAGCTTCATGTGGTACCGGATCAACGTGACCTTCCCCGACCAGGTGGACGGACATCCAGTCAACGGAATGCGGGTTCAGTTCGAGACCTGCATCGACGACTATGGGGAGCTGTGGGTCGACGGGGAGTGCAATCGGGACCGGGGCGCCATACAGGGGTTCAACGTGCCCCAGCGGGTCCTCATCAGCGGCGACGCCGCCCCGNGCGAGCGGCACACCATCGCCCTGTTGGCGGCCAACGGTCCNCTGGCGGCCCCCGGCGGCACGGTCTTTGTCCGCTACGCCAACCTGGGCTTTGAGTGGACCGGAGCCTAACATTGCGATTAACCCGGTACAGATACCAGATCCGCCGCGTGAAAAGGCCGGGTTAATCGACGGCATCCGCCCAGTAAGCAAACCTAGAATGCTATAATTGTGTGCGTAAATAACCTCCGCAGGCGTCCGGGCCACCATGGATGATTCATAGTTCAAAAAGTAGCCGGGATTACCGCCAAAACCGCACCTCAGCCGGTGTAGCTCAGTGGCAGAGCAGCTGTTTCGTAAACAGCAGGTCAAGGGTTCGACTCCCCTCACCGGCTCCACTTTTCCGTAGCTAGATTGGCCCCATCGAGACTTGTCGGCGACCTGATGGTAGCCCAAATGGTCACGAAATCTCTAGATGANGCAGTTTGAGACACNTGAGNCCCGGCGATGCTGGTGTGACCACCTNGAAAGGTGGCACAGCGTTGCTGGCGNGTGCCGCTGGTGTGCCAAGATGGAACTGCGGCACCCACAGTTCAACTTCATGCCCCGGCATCCCTTCACAACAGAGATGCCTGAANACCTACGACGTCAAGCCGCAGAATCCGTTGATCGGGCGTTGAGAAGGGTCGTCGACCACGGTGACCTTAAGCCTACTTGATCGCCTTCGCGGGTGGTCGTGTTCTCGAATAGGAGTTGGAATGCGGGTTAAGGCTAACAGCCGCTCCTCTCTACAGCAACTCTAACAGGGCCGCCGAGACGGCATCGGGACGCTGGACCGGTAGGTCGTGTCCGGCGCCGGACACTATGCGGCGCGCCACAAGTTGGGTGAAGTTAC
>PAJQ01000012.1 GCA_002710215.1 Chloroflexota bacterium
CCCGTGGTGTCCCAGGATCCCGCTTAGCTTGAGAAAAAATCTTGACACTGTGTGAGACCTGTATATATACCTTTCTTCTTTAGTACTCTCTTACGGTATATAGGTATCTAGGCACACGGTGGCAGAAAATTTTCTCAGTGAGCGCATGCCTGTAGTTTGCTTGTTTGTGCCTACATCCGCTTGACTTAATGTATTGCACGAATTACAATGAGGGTATGAGCCCACGAACCGGAAGGCCCAGGACGGGGATCACCCCCAACGTCAGCATCAGGCTCAACCCTGACGCCTACCACGTCGCTCGTGTAGCCGCGGTGACTGCCAAGAAGACCGTGGGAGCATGGCTTGAAGAGGCGATACGGGAGAAAGTGGAACGGGAAGGCTCACCCCGTTAGAATGGAAAAGCTAACAGCGGAAACGTCATATGAGGAGCGATAGAGCGGTCGGTNAGTCGGTAATTNACTGACGAACCCGCTGTATACAGNTAGGCGGGNCTCCGAAAAACCCNNCGGTAGAGCGGCCGGCTCATAACCGGTAGGTTGCTGGTTCGACACCAGCCGGGCCCACCAACCAAAGCTTTCAGGGCACCAGTTCGGCATTACAGGGATGAGGAAGAAACGATGAAATTCATTGTGACGCTTGACGATGGCGAAGACGGCTATATCGTGGCGAGCTGCCCTGCCCGGTTGCCATTCACAAGGGGAAACCAGGGAAAAGGCGCTTGCGAATATCAAAGANGCGATCGAAGGCTTTATAGAAAGCATGAGGGAGCAAGGCGAAGCCATCCCGGCGCAAGTGGTGGAAGAGGTTGAGGTGTCCGTTTAGTGACCCGCCTCCCCGTACTGTCGGGNATCGAATTTATTCGCATAATGGAGAAGATAGGGTACACATGGATCCACACTAGAGGCAGCCATATGATACTGGTCCACGAAACTCGCCTGAGACTTTAGGTTCCAAGACATAGGGAGTTGGATCGAGGGCTGCTAAGACGGCTAATAAGAGATTCCGGTCTCGGCCTCGCAGAGTTTGGCGAGTTATTGTAGGTTAGAGCGGCTAGAGCATATCCGGTAGGTTGCAGGTTCAACGTTACCGGTCCCACGACTTCCCAAGACCTTAGTTCTCCCAACAACCCCAATATTAACGCACACAACAACGAGGCTCAAATGGGCACTTTCACCGTTCCACTGGGTGTCGCCGACCTGCAAGGTCANCGATTCATAGAGCTTGAAGCCTTGGTAGACANTGGGGTCATCTACACGTCTATTCCGNAAGATGTCTTGGAGCGGCTGGGGGTAGAGGTTAGGGAAACTCGTCCATTTGAGCTTGCAGACGATCGAGTCGTAGAATACCCCGTGGGCTACGCCACCATGCGAGTTGACGACCGAGAAGTCATCGCACTGGTCGTGTTTGGACCGCTCGGTTCCGCACCGCTGTTGGGTGCAACCACGTTAGAAACCGCCGGCCTAGGAGTAGACCTCATCCACCAGCGCTTGATCCCAGTCCCTGCTCTGCTTAAGTAGCCACTGTAGCGGGTTTGGCAAACGTCACTTTAGATTCCATTTAAGCCCCTCCGGCGCGGTCAAACGAAGTGAGAATTGGGTGTTATGTTCATTGCTCAAATCCGTAACAAGCTGACACGGAAAGAGGAGCAGATGGAGGATCTGCTCACCAGCAATGTATTCGGACTGTGGCGGTATCTACCAGCGGAATTGGGGTTGCTGCAGCTACTTGAGACTGCAAAGAACTGCGAAGGGCAAGGCATTCCAATGCCTTATGAGGTCGCTGAAACACATCTAGATTTTTGGCCATGGCTACGCGAAGGGGCCTCAAAAGGGTGCGAACCTGACGTTTTGATTGACCTAGTTGGTTCGGACGGCAAAAAATGCCTGGTCCTGATTGAGGCTAAACACCTTTCCGGTAAATCCTCCATCGCCACCAACGTGACCGACGAGCCTCTTCCCACCGACCAACTAGCACGTGAGATGCTTAATCTCCGCTTGTTGGCCCAGCGTAATTCAGCCGACTCACACGCGCTAGTCTACGTGACATCCGATGCTGGTCTTCCAATCAAAGACCTCTCAAACGCCATCACCGAGTTAACAGACAAGACGGGTGTAGGGTCAGCCGATCAGTTCTATTGGACCAGTTGGCGGGTTCTGCCACAAATCCTCAGGGCGGTTGAGCTTAGCGCCCGCGATCCGGTTGAGAAAAAGCTAGTGGGGGATCTGAGGATTATTTTGGACCAGATGGGGCTAGACTACTTCCGAGGTATCTCATCCATGGGATGGAGCCTGGGGAACCAACATTGATCTTTCAAACAGCCCAGCACAACCTTTTCGTGGGCTCCATTGATTGTCCATCCCTATGTCTTCCGTTCGACGCCCTTGCNTTTTATATGGGGCCGTGGAGGAACTCGAGCATCATTTGACTGGGGGTGGCACGTTGCCAAGTGAGACGGGCAAGCAAATCCTATCTGGTTTGGCGGAGACTCGCCGATTTTTTGGGCAAGTTTCACAACTCATGCAGGCCGCCGACGGTATGCTCGCGGAAGAAGGATGGGAGGCATTTAGCACCAATAGGTGTACGGACCTCACTGGCTCCCTTCTTCATCCACGTCGTTGGATGGCACAGAACATCTATAGATTTTATAGGCTGTCCGACGGGGATAACACCGGAGCTGGAGACGACATCATAATAGTTCTCGGTGTAGTATTGGACCGGGATGGTGCCTGGGTAGGATTTCAGGAACCCTGGTTGACCTTTGGACTATACCAATACTTTCCAGGGCACAACCCTTGGAAATTTCGCTGGGAAGACTGGATTGACGTCCCATTGGAAAATAAGGTTGACCCAGACGGTACATTCTCCACTTGGGACAACCCTGAAAACGATCCAGAAATTGACGAAGGATTACTGCATCAAGCGTATGGGGCAGTACCGTTGGTTTCGATCCAAGATGCGTCAGACATTAAGAACACCGTGGTCGACCCGCTGATCGAGATCGCTCAAGCTCGTATCGCGGGCTTCAAAGGGAGTTGAACACATGCGATAACCGTTAGGTTGCAAGTTCAACGCCTGCCGTACCCACCGCTTTCCAAGACCTCGGCTCCTCAATGGCACTCTATGTTGGCTAGGCCGGGCCACCTGTATTTCCCACCCCACCCTCGGCTCTTCCCATTTCGGGGTGTGTACCATCAGACAAACCCTGGCTACCGCCGCTATAATAAATAAGCCAGGGAGCGGGAACCAGGCCGGCCTTAGGATCGAGTCGTTAGGAACACCCGTCCCGTATGCGCCTGGGCACAGCGGGGTTCTCTCTGGCTTATTGATGCGATTACTGTTGGATGGGGTGGCCTGTCGGGCGACGAGGCCACCCCCCAAATCTCTAGTTTCCGGCTACCGGGGTCTCCGCCTTTCGGAAAGCGGGGATCACCTCTTTGCCGAACAACTCCATGGACTCCATCACCTTGTCGTGGGAGATGGTTTCCGTTTGCATGATCATCATTACCTGGTCGACGCCGATGTCCTCGTACATCTGGACGGTCTTGATGCAGCTCTCGGGGTTACCGGCGATGATGACGCCCCGGTCGGAGAGGACGTTGGCATCCAGTTGGGCGATGGCTGCCCGAGCGGCGCCGGGACCGGAGTCCAAGGACAGACCGGCTTCGGCCGCCTGCTGTTTGTGGGCGTCGTCAGACTGGCGCAGCCAGCGGCTGAAGTCGGCGTTCAGGTCGTCGGGCACGCCGCCCCAGGCTTCCAATAGCTCTTCGTAGGCGTTGATGCGGCCCTGGATGTAGGGCTTGTCCGGCCCGAAGAAGGTTTTCATCGACTCGGCGGCAAGCTCCTTGGCCGCCTGGTCATCCTTGCCGCAGAAGGCGTGGACGTTGTTCCCCCAGAAATTGTTGACGAAGGCGCCCACCGGCTCGGCGTCGGTTATGGCGTCGCGGTAGACCTTAACGTGTTCAGCCAGGATGTCGACGGCGTAAGAGGCTGAGGACAACACGCCGATTCCCTTCTGCGCCGCCAGACGGAAGCTCTCGGTCTGGGTGCAGGCCAGGTACATACGCGGGTGAGGCTTCTGGTAGATCCCGGGGAGTATCTTCCGTGCCGGAACGTTCCAATGCTTGCCCTCCCACGAGAACTCGTCGGATTGCCACATCTTGGGCAGCATCGTCAGGGCCTCGTCCCACCGTTCCCGGGTTTCCCGGGGGTCGATGCCCTGTCCGACCTGCTCGTAGGCGTTGGACCTGCCGGTGCCGAACTCGACCCGGCCGTCGGTGAGTTGGTCCACCATGGCCACCCGCTCGGCGATGTGGATGGGATGGTGGCTGGGCAGGATGGACACGCCAAACCCGATCCTGATGTTCTTGGTCCTTTGACTCAGCGCTCCGAATAGGACTTCAGGACACGGAGATCCGGAGAATCCCATGAGAAAGTGGTGCTCGACGAACCAGAGGTTATCGAACCCCATCTGATCGGCCAGTTCGCATTGGTCCAGGGTTTCTTTGTAAAGGCTGTTCCAATCTAGGTCGTTGCCCTTATAGGGCCGCTGCGTTTCGTACAATATTCCGAACTTCATGTCCTCTCTCCTTGCGTATTTTAGCGGTGGGGGAAAGTCAAACGAGGAAGACGCTCCAACTGATGTGCATCCTTTATCTGCCCAAATCGAGGGCGGAGCCAGTCCCGCAAAGTATACCGCATCATGAGCCGGGGTGGTAATTCGCAGGAACATGGCCGGGTCCCAGTGGGGAAGAGTGTGTTCTAGCATGGAGTTGGCGAGTGGATTTGATGGGTGGCGTTCTGGATTCCCCTTCCGCGGAAGGGCCGAAATGACGATATGGCCCAGACTGTCGTCGATGCAACCGCGGACTCAAAAAAGGAGAGGGCGCCCCGATGAGATCGAGACGCCCTCTCACTAAGCTCTAATCGTGGGAACGGCTATCTAGCTGCTTGCGCTGCCAACACTTCATCCCATGGGCCGGGGAACTGACCTTGTGGTTTGTCCTCGCTCATGAAGATGTTGTCCTGCCGGAACCACTGGCTCCGGGGCGTCTCGTAATAAACCTCGATGCCGTTGCCATCGGGGTCCTTAAAGTAGATTCCCAAAGAGATGCCGTGATCCGCCACCTTAAAGTCAACTTCTTTCTCTTTGATCCTGTCGTAGAACTCCGCCAGGTTGTCTAGGCTGTCTACCCGCCAGGCCATGTGGTTGAGGCCCACGCCTCCCGGCTGTACTCCGGGGGCGTCGTCGCCTACTTGCATCAATGCGACTTCATGAGACTCTTCCAGGTTCGCCGACATGAAAGCGGCGCGGCCGGGAACAAAATCATAGGTGTGAAGACCCAGGATGTCTTCGTACCATTTTTGGGAAAGCTCGGCGTTGCGCACGTATATGTTAACGTGCCCCAGATGATTCGGTGTGTAGCCCATTTTAATTCTCCTGATTCGAGTATGAGCGCTGAGGTCTTTGCTAGTATACCATCCGTGTTCTGGTCCAGTTAACGGCGGGCCCGCGACGGTCTCTCGCGTTTTTGATACCGGCGGGGCAAGGGTTGTTTCAACTCCCGCATCTTGCTGCGCCAGGTATCGTCGTGGCCATGGTTGGGCGTCAATATGTGGGCGTATTCGTGCCATAGGAGACGGGAGGGCCGCCCGGTAGCGGTGTAGATCCGTTTGGCCGACAGGACGCAGATCCAGCCGAAACTACTGTCCTTTTTCATGTTGTGAGCATGAGCCTGGGCCCTAAACCTAGAGCCCGGTCCCCGGTCCACTCAACCGCCGACGAAGACGCCTTTTACCTCGGGCCACCCGGACAGGTCGATACCCTGGTCCATCGCCGATTCCTGTTCAGATTGCCCTTGAACAGGGATAGACACTAAGGAGAGGTTTGCCAGCCAGATTCAGACATGTCGATGATGACGCCGTCGGGTCCGCTGAACTTGACCTCGGCGTTGCTGCGCTCCTTGCCGTTCCCAAACAGCCCGCCCGTTCCAGGCATCATCGTGGCAGTCAACTGCTTTCCACCCGCCTTATCGACCTTCTCGGCGAAGGAATCGATATCCTCCACCAGGAAGCCGATGTGATGGATGCCGCCAAACTCCAAGCCGTTGGCGCCCAGGTCCGCGTCGTCTTCTGTCTTGAAGTTCAGGATGGCCATGTTGAAGTCCCCATCACTGAGGAAGACCTGTCCCTTAGCGTCCCTTCGGACCTCTTCCAGTCCAAATACTTCTTTGTAGAACTCGGCGGTTTTGCCCGGGTCCCTGGTTGTCAGAGCGAAATGCTTGATCTTAACCATGTCGTCTCCTTTCCGTTCGCGAACTTTCGAACTTCGTGTAGCCGGTTGGCGAACAGTATATTACACCGGCGATACCCTATGCAGAACAGGCCGGGCCGAAACATCATCCTCTAGCTCGTTCCACCGCCCGTTGCCAGCCCGAGTACAGTTCGTCTCTTACCTTTGGGTCCATCCTTGGCTCGTAACGGCTGGACAGCCGCCAATGTCGCGAGACAGCGTCTTGGTCATCCCAGAAACCTACCGCCAACCCCGCCAAGTAGGCCGCCCCCAGAGCGGTGGTCTCAGCCACTTCAGGGACCTCGACAGGCACGCCGAGCTGGTCGGCCTGGAACTGCATCAGGAACGAGTTGGCGGAGCCGCCGCCGTCGGCCCGAACGACGGGCACCCTGAGTCCGGTGTCCAGCTCCATGGCCTCCACGACGTCCCGCACCTGATAGGCGATAGCCTCCAATGTAGCCCGGACGATATGCGCCCGGTTGGTGCCTCGAGTCAGCCCAGTAACCGTCCCCCGGGCCTCTGCATCCCAGTGGGGCGCGCCTAGTCCGGTGAACGCGGGGACGAAGAACACCCCGCCCGTATCGGCAACCGCCTCGGCCAGCGCCTCGGTTTCCCCGGCGTCGCGGATAATACCCAGTCCGTCTCGTAGCCATTGGACCGCAGAGCCAGTGTTGAAGATGCTCCCTTCCAAAGCATACTGGGCTTGGAGAGACGCCTGCTGCCAGGCAATGGTAGTCAAGAGACCCGAGGACGAGGCAACGGGCCGTTGGCCGGTTTGCATCAGCAAAAACGAGCCTGTGCCGTAGGTGTTTTTTACCATTCCCGGTTGGAAGCAAGCCTGTCCGAACAGGGCGGCGTGCTGGTCTCCCGCCAAACTGGTGATAGGAATCGGCGACCCGAAGAGGGCGGGGTCTGTTTCGCCGAAGAATCCGCTGGTTGGTAGAACCTGGGGCAGCATTGCCTCGGGTATCCGCAGGTATTCCAGAAGGTCATCGTCCCAGGATTCGGTGTGGATGTTGAACAGCATCGTGCGGGAAGCGTTGGTGATGTCGGTGGCATGCACTCCTCCTCCGGTGAAGCGATGGAGGAGCCAAGAGTCGACGGTGCCCGCACACAGTTCGCCAGCTTCCCCGCGCTTCTGCCCGTCTTTAGTGTGGTCCAAGATCCACCTGATCTTGGTGCCGGAGAAGTAGGGGTCGATTACCAGTCCGGTCCTCTGTCTGACCAGGGAGTCCAGCCCGTCTAGGCTCATCTGTTGGCACAGTGGAGCAGTGCGCCGGCATTGCCAAACAACCGCCTGCCCCACCGGCAGACCGGTGGTCCGGTCCCACACAACGGTAGTTTCCCGCTGGTTGGTGATGCCCATGGCCGCTACCTGATCAGCTTGAATGCCGGCCAGTGCCATTGCTTCACGGCTGACGGCCAGGGTCGATTGGAACAGTCCCTCCGGGTCGTGGCTAACCCAGCCCGGTTCAGGGTAGTGCTGGGTAATCTCCCGGTCGGCGGTTGCCACCACACGTCCGGCATGGTCAAAGATAAAAGCGGCCGACCCGGTAGTGCCTTGGTCGACCGCCAATATGTAACTCGGGCTATCTAGTTGTTGCGCCATAGAGCTACGTGGCCAGACCGTTGACTAGAGGTTTTCTCGAAAATCGTTGGCCCCGGTGTTGGGTCCTTCGACAGGTTCAGGACGAACGGTAACACAGGCTGCTTCCGTTGGTGGTGATCCAGACGTTATCCTGGCGAACCACATTTAGAAATGAGTTTTTGAAGGAAATGCCCTCGAAGCTTACCGGTACATGGGTTTGAAGAAGCTGTGAAGATAGTTTCTAGAGTGCGCCCAGGCGTGGGCCCGCTTTACCACGGCGAGGGGTATCGCTTCAGCCTTTTTGTGGGTGATTCGCATGGTCTCGTACTTACTCAGCTCGGGTGGAGCGTCGGCAGTGAATATAATCTCGCATTCTTGGGCTTCCAGGTACAACTTCAGCCCCTCGTAGCCCTTTTTGCGGACATTCGGCGTTTGGTAGATGAACAGCTCGGTGCAACCGAACAACTCGTCCACATGGTCGTTGCCAGAACCGCGGCCGCCGCCCTGGCGGATCTGCCGCCGGTTGATGCCGAATTTGCCCAAACTCATGTCGTTTCCTCGCCGTTCCGATGCCGGACCTGCCGGCGGAACTTGCTACGGATAGATGGCCCAGCCTATCCGGTCCGTTTCCGCCTTGAAAAAGTGTCCGTCGGTTGAAGTCACGTATAGCGTGGACCGGTCCGGCCCGCCGAAACAGCAGTTGGTGGGATTAGACGCTGGGACCGGATGGGTTTCCAGCACCCGGCCCGATGTCGAAAAGACGTATATCAAAGGCCCCGGACCGCCATTGGGCCAGCCGGCGGTGGCTACGATGTTGCCGTCAACATCGAAACACATGCCGTCTATGCCTCGATGCACTGCGTTCTTGTCCTTGCCGAACGTGTGCAGCACGGTGTAAGGACCCAGGCTTCCGTCATCGTTGATGGGATAGGCCCGCAGCTCCCGGTCCAGGTCCATCCGGGCACTGTTGCTTTCTGCCACGTAAAGGGTCTTCTGGTCCTGGGACACCAGGATTCCGTTGGGCATGGTAGTGTCGAAGGTCACTCTGGTAACAGTGTAGGAGCCGTCGCCTTGAGGGTCGGCCCGGAGCACCGAGCGGTTATCCAGTTCCTCTATCTCGCTGGGGTCAATGTTGGCAGCATTCCAGGGGTTGGTGAACCAGATACGCCCCTTCAGGTCCGTCGCCAGGTCGTTGGGTGTGTTGAGCTTCTGGCCGTCAACCCGGTCGGCAATGGTAGTGGTGGTGCCGTCGGGCTCGAAGCGGACGATGGAGCGGCCGCCGGAGCAGCAACCGTAGGTTCGTCCCTGGGCGTCGTGGCACAGCCCGTTGGTGTGGTTGGTGCCGTCCCGAGCCTGGGTGATGGCGCCGGAGACGGGATCGTACCGCATGATCCGGTGGTTGGATATGTGGGTAAAGTAAACGGCCTCGCCATCCCACACCGGCCCCTCGGTAATCCCACCGTAGGGCTTATTAAGCAACTCAAAACGCCACGCCATGAAAAGGCTCCTTCGCTAACGACACGCCGGACGAATCCCGGCTAAACTGCCGCCGATTGTAGCAGAAGGAGCGTTGGGGGGACAAACGGGGGGTTGTTCAGGTCTTCAGGTGATATACGGAGGCGAGCCTATTCGAGAAATTTCTGAAGCTGTGAGCTTAAATCTTCGTGGTCCACAGTCTCACATTCCCAAACCACGAGAACTTTCCAGCCGGCAGTCGTCAGGCGAGTCAGGTGATCTACGTCGCGTTCCTTGTTTCGCATCAACTTAGGCCACCAATAACTGGTGTTGGATTGCGGCATCCGCCCGTCTTGGCATCCCACGTGCTGATGCCANAAGCAGCCATGAACGAAGATGGCTTTTTGCCGTCCGGGAAATACCAAGTCAGGCTTGCCAGGTAGGTCACGCCTGTGAAGCCGGAACCGGTACCCCATCGCATGAGCTGTTCGGCGGACGCGGAGTTCTGGCTTCATTCCCTGGCTACGAATAGCGCTCATGTTGGCGCTACGGCGTTCGCTTGTGAGCTTATCTGTCATACGCCAAACTTATTCTTGAGCCATTCATAAACTGACCGCTGCTCGTCTTGACCTGCTCGCCGAATTTGTGATNGCAACCGAATCGTAGTCGGCCTCTCGGCTGTGACATTCTTGGCGCCTTGATTACACGTGGAACACAAAGCCCGGAGATTAGACAACTCGTCTTTCCCACCTTGGCTCTTATCTACTATGTGACCCACATGAAGACGAACTTTACGTCCCGTGGCCTAGTCAATATCGCCCGGCGCGATACCACACATTTGGCATGTAAAACCATTTCGGTCGAGAACCTCAGCCCTCAAACGGGCCGAGATCGTACGCGCAAATTCCGGTTGGTATTGGGTCGTCGGCTCTTCCCGTAAGAGGTACTGTCCCGGTTTTAGGTCGGTACTGTCGTGGTGTGAAAGGATTGGCCAGCCTTCCTCGTCTCGGACTTCTCGAAGGCGCCGACTATATTGAACAGCCCCGTCGGCTGCTGCCTGCAATTCGCTTGATTCAATCACTCGGCCGATATTGTTCAGGGGGTATTGCCTAATCTTTTCTTTGGATCCTACTCGAGGTATTTTCTCACTGCCTTCCCGACAGCAGCGGCTAACCGCACTGGCAACGCATTTCCTACCTGGCGATAGGTCTGTGTCTTGGATCCGATGAAATCCCAGCTATCGGGGAAACTTTGGAGACGCGCCACCATCCGAACGGTCAGGCGTGGCATGCCTATAAAGTCCGGTTCGGGAGGGGAATTTGCCAAACCCAAGCCATCGACACCGAGTTGTGCCCATGCTTGGCGTGCACGCGTCGGCCCCAGGTCTGGCCCTCCATGTTTTTGTGATCCGCCAACAATTGTGGGAGCCAGGTAATTCGCTTGTTCCATCCAGTCTGGGACACCTTTCCAGCCGCATTCGGCCATGAGGTCGCCTATTGCTGTTGCTACCGTCGGAGATACTCCAGGTGACGGAGTCGGCCAGCGCAGCGGGTTTGTACAATCGCGTCGCAATGCAACTAAGAATGCCCGAGACCGCTTCTGTGGTACCCCAAAATCAGCTCCGTCGAACGACGCCCATTGAGTGTCAAATCCTGCTGTACTCAAGGCTGCATCTACTCGCTCACGAAATGGCGTGAAACGGGGTGCAAGAATTCCTCGTACGTTTTCAATTAAAACCGCCCGGGGACGTACCATAGACACAATCTTGAGCATAGCTGGAAACAGGTCTCTATCATCTTCCCGGCCAAGTTGCTTACCCGCGATTGAGAAAGGTGGACATGGAAGCCCTCCGGACAACAAATCAACCCCGCGCCAGTAAGATGCGTCAAATCTCTGGATATCTACTTCAACTACATTCCAGTAGGGACGATTATGACGGAGTGTCGCGCAAGAGTGGGGGTCGTTATCAAGCAGTGCTACTGGTGAAAAGCCAGCCTGCTCTGGCCCGATGGCTGCGCCGCCTCCGCCAGCGCAAATTTCCAAGCAAGTGAGCCCCTGGGCAAGCGTCTTTCTTGTTTTCGTTGAGCCCACGACTTACGCCTCAGCGACGTGTTCTATGAACTGAACTATACAGTTGCAGATGAGAGTGTTCCTTCCACTGACTATGGATCCATGCTATACGGCGTCCTACCCTATCAATGACGGCAGCGTAAGCATCTACCAAAATCTTTGTCAAGGATAAATTTTAGACCAATCGTTCTAATGTTCACAACCAGGAGATTTCAGCCGACACATTTGCGTTTCGCACCGTTCCGTTACCACCTTGACGTTGTCAGAAATATGAACAAGGCCAAACTACAACTCCGCCCAACCCCCACCAACCCCTCACCATCCCCTCCACTCCTTCCCCCAAATGTTATAATTTCTCTTGTCGCTAAAAGAGGCGTCAGGCTGGGACGGCGCGGGGGGATGTTTGTGGGAGGGGGATGATTCAGGCGTCCGCGACGATGGATAAGCATCGCCGATGACACGTGTATTAAGAGAGTTATTGGAAGCCGTTGTGCTGGCCTTGATTGTTTTTATGGTCATCCAGACCAGCATCCGGAACTTCAAGGTCGACGGCTCCAGCATGAACCCAACCCTGGAAGGCGGCCAGTACTTGATGGTCAACAAGCTGGTCTATTTCCAGTTGGACATGGTCCGTCTGTCCCGCATCGTCCCCTTCTGGAAGGCGGACCGGCCCGACCACCGGTTCGCGGTTCATCCTCCCCAACGGGGGGAGGTCATCGTATTCCACTTCCCCAGGGACACCAGCAAGGACTTTGTGAAGCGGGTGATAGGGCTGCCCGGAGACACCATAGAGATACGAGGGGGCAAAGTCTTCGTAAACAACAGTTATCAGGAAGAGCCCTACATCACCCGCAAGGGCACTTCGAACACGCAACCCACGCGCATGAGGGCCAAAGAGTACTTCGTGATGGGGGATAACCGGCGCAGCAGCAACGATTCGCGCTCTTGGGGGCCGGTGCCCGAGGGCTTGGTCTTGGGAAAGGTGTGGTTCGTCTATTGGCCTTTTTCCAGCGTACAGATGTTAAACAACTTCTCGTGGGCGCCCCAACAGATATTCCGCTGACCGCCGAATTCCAGGCCAGTGATTATCCACAGGTTCCGGTTGTTCGGTATCTACCATCTGATAGGCAAATATACTTGGCCGTTGGAAGCGATACGGGTTCCCAGGCCGCCTGAATGCCGGCCAAAGCCCGTTAGCTGCTAGGCGGTCCTACCAGAATGTCCTGGCCTTCGATCTGCACCGGGTACACCCGAAGATTATCTTCCGCCGGGGGAGTTAGACACTCTCCGGTAGTCACATTGAAGTTCGCACCGTGCAGCGGGCACTCTATCTCGCCACCGTTCAGGTCTCCTTCGGATAGGGCGGCGTAGGCATGAGAGCAGATCTCGTCGCAGGCGTAGATAGTCCCATCCACGTTCGCCAGAAGGACCTGCTCCCCTCCCACTTCAACCGCCATCATGTCTCCCGGAGATAAATCACCCAAATCAGCTACTTTCACAAAGCCCGAGTCGGCCATGAATCCCTCCTCTATTTTGCGCCATCAAGAACCCATCCAGGTCCTGGGACGGCGGGGCAAACGTCGAACCGGTCTCACACCGGCTTCGTCCCCGTCATTTTTTACGTCATGGCGTGCTTAAACCCACAATATTATAGGGCACCCAGTCACACGATTAAAAGTCGGAATCGCCGTAGCGGCCCATATCCATTTCTTCGCCCTTTAGTGGACAGCGAAAAGACGCATTCGCTATAATGGCTCTTGGCAACGCAGCGGGCGTCTCGTTTCGCTAACCGGCCTAGGCCAGGTCACTTCCAAAGTAATGCGCGAACGTTCTTCCCCTGTTTAACGCTGTCTCTCGCGGAGAGGTGCCGGAGCGGTCGAACGGGCGCGACTGGAAATCGCGTAGGGGCCTCCAGCTTCTCGCGGGTTCGAATCCCGCCCTCTCCGCCATACCGTCACAAGCTGCAACCATCAGATCCCTTTGGCCGCATAAACCTCGGGGTTGGCGCAGGCCTCCAGTCTTCTCCCCTGAATTCCCGCTACGACGTTTCTTGCCGCCAACAAACACGTCCTTCGTCGAGAATCGATAGAGGCGCTGCCGATGTGGGGCGTGATTACCAGGTTGTCCAGCGTGAGCAGAGGGTCGTCGGGTAGTATCGGCTCCGGATCGGTGACGTCCAGGGCAGCGCCGCTGATCCACCCTTCCTTTAGCGCCGTGTAGAGAGCCCGGGAGTCGACCACCGCCCCCCGAGCCGCGTTGATCAAGATGGCTGTCGGCTTCATCAGCCGCAATTCCCGCTCGCCGATAAAATGCCTTGTCTCCTGCGTAAGTGGTATGTGCAGAGTCACAAAATCGGCGGTACTCAAAAGGTCCGAAGGCTCGAAATACTCCATACCCAGCTCCGACTCCAGCTCCAGTTTACGAGTTCGAGAGTAGTAGATGACACGCATATCGAATCCGCGGGCCCGCTTGGCCATCTCCACCCCGATCTGGCCCATACCGACGATGCCCAACGTGGCGCCGTGAATCTCGGCCCCCAGCCAAACCATGGGATGATATTGCATCTTCCAATTGCCGGCCCTCAGCCAGCGGTCGCCCTCGCTGATACGGCGAGCCGCGGACATCAGCAGCCCGAACGCGATGTCCGCGGTAGCTTTGGCCAATACCCCGGGGGTGTTGCCAACCAACACGCCCCGCCGGGTGGCCTCGGCCACATCGATGTTGTCCACCCCAACACCGAGTTGACTAACCACCTTTAGCCGATGGGCCGCTTGAAACACATCGGCATCTATCCGGTCCATGATGTTGGTTAAGATCCCGTCGGCCTCGCCGGCTTTTTCCAGAAGCTGTTCGGGCGTCGGCGGCTCGTCATCGGGCCACACCTCGGTGTCAGCCGCGCCGGTTAGGACCTCAAGGGCTTCCGGGAAAAATTGGCGGGTAACGAACACCCGTGGCCTGAGATTAACCACCCTGTTGCTCCTTGGACTGAGTTCCGGGGACTGAGTTCCGGGAGTGAGTTGGGCAATTGTAACCAAACGGCCTGGAGATTTCCAGAGTGAAGCCGAATGCTATACTTGGACGCTAGACACGAAAAACCAACCGCGAATCAGGAGGATTAGGATGGCCCTGTTCCTAAACGAGAGAGAGGTGGCCGATCTGTTGCCCATGGACGAATGCATCGAGGTGTTAGACGAAGCATTCTCCCATGCCGGAAAAGGCCAGACCGAGCTAAAACCCAGGTCCAGAATGCGGATGCCTGGCGGCTTTTTCCACTTTATGGCGGCCGCCGACGCGGGACACAACGTGTTCGGCTACAAAGCCTATCCATCCTTCGGCGGCCCCGGCGGCGCCAAGATGCTCGTCATGCTCTATGACTACGAGTCGGGAGCACTCCTGGCATGTATGGAGGCGGGGAGGATGGGACAGATCCGCACCGGAGCGGCTTCCGGCCTGGCCACCCGTTACATGGCCAAGGAGGGGGCATCCACGGTGGCTGTGATTGGCACCGGCGGCCAGGCCAGGACTCAACTAGCGGCAGTTGCCGAGGTGCGAGACATCAGCCGGGTTCAAGTCTTCAGCCGCCGGGAAGACCGCCGGGAAGAATTCGCGCGGCAAAGCAGCGAACGGTTGAACCTGGAAGTAGTAGCCACCGACAGCGCCGAGGTCTGCGTGGACGGCGCGGATATCGTGGTGGTCATCACCAGCTCTCGAGACCCGGTGCTGGAGGCCGATTGGCTGGCGCCCGGCACACATATCAACGCCGCCGGCGGCAACCATTGGATGAGGCGGGAGATTGACGAAGGGACGGTCACCCGAGCCGACTTGATCGTGGTGGATGACTTGGAGCAAGCCAAGATCGAATGCGGGGACCTGATGTGGCCCGAAGCCAGGGGTTCCTTCCGCTGGGACATGGTCCACGAGCTACGGGACGTTGTATCCGGCAGGGTGCCGGGCCGCCCCTCGGACCAGTCCTTGACCCTGTTCGAGTCCATGGGAATCGCTCTGGAAGACATCGCCGCCGCTCAACTGGTCTATCGAAAAGCCAAGGACCAGGGTGTGGGCCAGGAACTGCCGTTCTGAGCGAAGCCCTACGGAGTAGGTTCCGTCTAAATACCATCCGGTTATCATCCCAGATACCTGGGATGAGATTTCTCTCATTAAGGACTAACCCCTCATTCCGTCCGAGTCGGACGGAATGAGGGGTTGTTATCAGGCCGATTATTACCCTTGTGGGCTTGCAGGGGTTAGATGTGTATCCGGTCCAATTCCAACCCGGGATTGGTCTCGGCGATGTCACGGAGAACGCGATCCCGCTTGGTCATGGCCGGTCCGGACAGGGAATCGTAAAAAGCCGCGACGCCTCTCAGCATCTTTACCAGTAAATTATCCTCTTTGACCGGAGCGAAAGCACCGGTCATCTCCTCGGTGATAAGCATGTCCGCGACTACTGCGGGGGACATGACACCGGATTCGGGGTCGATGACTGGAGCTTCAGTATTCCGACGGTTGGGGGTTGTTAGTGTAACCATTTTTCCTCCATATAGGTGGTTAGAATTTATGGTTGACTCGTTGGGAATACCGTCGGGGGCTTTTAGTTCGTCCAGGGCGATACTGAGAGCGTGTCACCATTTGAATTCATAATACTCTCTTATGATTATCACGTCAACAGATATAATACGATATACAATATCAGTAATATTGATATGTTAATTGGCAATAGGAACCCGGGGTTTCCATAGCAATCTGGTGGGGCGAAATACGGCTAGCGTGGAGAAGGGTTGTTATACCCTATGATTCTTAGGGGCCGAAGGACCAGAATCTGAGGTGGGGTTGGCCCCTCACACTAAGGTTCCTCTCCTTCCGCCGAAGGACCGGAGTGACAATAGGCGCTTCTTTATCGACAGAGTGCTCGCTCCGCGGAGCGGTTTTTGTTCAGATGCGTCTGTTTAGAGGCCCAGCTTGCCAGGGTTCATGATATTGACTGGGTCCAGGGTTTGTTTCAGATCTCGAATAACATCATGGCTGACGCCCAACTCCCGGGCCAAAAGGTGGTTCAGCTTAACCCCGACGCCGTGGCAATACTCCATGATTCCACCCATATCTTGGGCCAGAGTTAGCACCTGCTCAACTACCTCCGCCAAATTGGCTCGGAATCTAACTCCATCGCCGGTATCGGGCCTCAACATCATCGAGAAAAGCTCGGGGCGGCTCCACAAAGAGTATTCCGCGACCTTGACACCGGTGCCCGCCATGATCAGGTCGCAGCGCTTCCGGTAGTCTAGGACCTTTGATACCGGCAACGCCATGTGCAGGTAATCAAAGTTCCTGCCTCCCCAGCGGCTCCATCGGACCTTGCGCGGCCGGCCCAGGGCCTCGGCCTTGTATCGCACCGCTGATTGGCGCCGGTCTCGCCAGTATTCCATGGTTGGGCCTGGGCCGATGTCCTGCCCCCCAGTTTGAACACATATCTGCTTGACTCGTTGCACGTCGGCGGCCACGCCCTCACGGTACCCTTCGAACAGTAGGTGCAACCGGATACCGTCTTCGTCTTCGGTCAGATCCAGCAGGCTAGGACGTATCCCCAACGCGGTCAATTCAACGGCCGCATCGAACCCCTGCTCAAAAGTGTCGAAGGACGCGGTGGTGAAAACCTGGGTTTCGGGCAACCGGAAGACGCGGATCGTCGCCTTGGTAATGATGCCGAACACTCCCTCGCTGCCGATGAACAGGTGGTTCAGATTCGGGCCGGAGGAGTATTTGGGCACGGCGTTGGTAGCCACGATTCGGCCGTCGGGCAACACCACTTCCAAGGCCACCACCTGGTTTCCCATGGGACCGAAGGCCGCCGCCCGGTAGCCCACGCCATTGGTGGAGATGGTCCCAGCCACGGTGGCTATGGGCACGCTGTAAGGGTCATGGCCTGGCATCAGGCCTTGTTCGGCCAGATCCTCTTCCAGGTCCCCGAGCACCACGCCACCTTCGACAGTTGCTGTCAGGTCCCGGGCATTGATTTCCAATATCCGGTTCATTCTGGACAGATCGACGATCACGCCTCCGCGAACGGGCACCGTGCCGCCCATTACCCCAGTGCCGCCCCCGTATGGGATCAAGGTGATTCCCTGATTAGCCGCCAGAGACACGATGCCGGCTACCTGTTCCGTGGATTCCGGACGCACCACGGCGTCGGCCAACCGGTCGAAAACGTCCTTGGCGCCATATGCCCGAAACGGATTGAGGGCATCGGCGGAGTACCGGTCCAAATCATATTCGCCGGTCAGCACGTTCTCGCCGCCAACGATCTGCGTTAGGGGATGGATTGTGGCGCTGTCCAGCATGCTTCTCCCAATCTCAACCAGACGTGACGGAAGTATCGGACGTATGGGGGCTGATCAAGTTATTCACCAGAGGGACAACGGTAGGAGGACAAGGCCGCATTTCCGATTCCCCAAGTCAGATCCACCGGGCGGCGAACCAGGCATCGGTCTCCCGGAAAGTTCATCCCCTGGGATGATACTGCCACTGGGTGCCTTGAGCGGTATCCTCCAGTATCACACCCTGCTGGTCCAAGCCTTCTCGTATCTGGTCGGCCATCTCGTATTGCTTGGCTTTGCGCAGTTCGGTACGGGTGGCTAACAGCAACTCGATGAAGGGCTTGGCCGCCAACTGGTCTTGCCCACCGGAGGCCGGTTCTTGGAAAGTCAGTCCCAGGATGCCGCCTAACCGGCGCAGGCTGTATTGGGCCGCGCGTACGTCCCTTCCCTCGTCTCCGGCTCGGTTCAAGTCTCTTGCCAGGTCGAACAGAGCCGCCAAAGCCCTGGGAGTATTTAGATCGTCGTCCATGGCCGCCAGGAACCGTTCCTGATAAGGGCCGGTATCCAGCGGGTCGCCCTTTTTCCCACCGGTCTCCCGCGCCAGGGCATGGCGAAGCCGGCCGGCGCTACGCTCCATCGCGGCGCAACCCTCGTCGCTGTAACTCAGGGGGCTGCGGTAGTGGGAGCTGAGGAAGTACAACCGCAAGGAGTCGGGGCTATAGTTCTCCAGCGCTTGGTCCACTGAAACCAGGTTGCCCAGCGACTTGCTCATCTTATCTTCGCCAAGTTGGAGCAGGCCGTTGTGCACCCAGTATCGAGAGAAGGGCATGGTATCGGTGGAAGCCTCACTCTGGGCGATCTCGTTCTCGTGATGTGGGAAGATTAGGTCTTGACCGCCGCCATGGATGTCTAGCGTCTCACCCAGGTAGGTCATCGCCATGCTGGTACATTCTATGTGCCAGCCAGGGCGGCCGGGCCCCCAGGGGCTTTCCCAGGACGGCTCTCCGGGCTTTGCCCCCTTCCAGAGGACAAAATCCATGGGATGCTCTTTATGCTCGTCCACCTCGACCCTGGCGCCGGCCTGCATCCCGTCCAAGGTGCGGTGGCTCAGCTTCCCGTAGTCATTGCTCTTTGTGACTCTGAAGAAGACGTCGCCGCCGGCCGGATAGGCGTAGTCTTTGTCCACCAAGGTCTGGATCGTTTCGATGATTGGAGACATCTCCTGGGTCGCCAGGGGATAGACGTGGGCCCGCTGGACGTTGAGGGCGTCCATGCAACGGAAAAAGTCGTCTACGTACCGGTCCACCAGCTCCTGGGGGGTTATGCCCTCTTCCTGGGCCTTCTGGATAATCTTGTCGTCCACGTCGGTGAAGTTCTGAACGTGGCGCACCGTATAACCCAGATGCTCCAGGTATCGCCTCAGGACGTCGAAGGCTACATAGCTAAGGGCGTGGCCCACGTGGGTGGACGAATAGGGCGTGACTCCGCAGATGTACATCTTGACGCTCTGTCCATCGGAAGGAACAAACTCTTCAACTTCCCCGGCCAGAGTGTTATATAACTTCATGCCTCAATTACCAGTGACGCCACGGCGCAGGCTGCGATGCCTTCTTCCCGGCCGACGAAGCCGAGATAATCGGTGGTGGTGACTTTGATTCCGATCCTTGCCGCCGGTATCGACAGGGCATTACCGGCCTGTTCTCTCATAGTCTCAACAAAGGGCGCTAGCCTCGGATTTTGCGCCAATATTGTAGCATCCACGTTGGAGATGCGCCAACCGGCTGCCTTCACCAGATCGCCCACGGTGGACAGCAAAATTAAGCTGGAGATGTCCTTGTATTGAGGGTCGCTGGAAGGAAATTGCGCCCCCTTGTCTCCCAACGCCGCAGCCCCCAGCAAAGCGTCCATGATGGCGTGAACCAAAACGTCGCCGTCGCTGTGGCCGGACAGCCCTGAGTGGTGAGGAACGGACACGCCCCCCAACACCAAGGCTCGGCCCGCTACAAGCGGGTGGCTATCAAACCCTATGCCAACACGAAAGTCTATGGATGCTCCTTAACGACCCGGGCTAGCTGCCGACAACTGCTTTCGGACGGCTTTAGCTATCAAGGCGAATAGAGGAGACTGCGTACCCCAGTGAGAGAGGAGGACCCTGCGCTCCGCCTCTCCAAAAAACATCGTACCAAACACCATCGCGGAACGAACATGGTCCAAGTCTTCGGTATCCCAATGTCCCCTTAAGATAGTTCTACTGGCACCTGAGCCGAACTTCGCGATTAATATAGCGCAAGCTGCCCGAAGTTCGTTGCTTCTCCGGCGATCCGCCAAGATGGCGACAGCAGTGTTAATGGTACTTTGTGGAAGCGTTCTCACGCCAAGCAACGCCGCAATAGGCCATTGCATCTCCCAGTCGTAAATGCACGTATCTGACTCGAGGAACCTACACAACGCTCGCTGTATCTCAACATTACGGCGCACTAATGTCGCGAGATAGTTGCAATACATCCGCGTTAGATGGGGATTTCGACCAAGCTCATCTATCACCGTACTAACCGCAACATCACTGCGATTACCTGCGAAGGCACCCAAGCAGAACTTGTCGAGTTGATCCCGCTTGGGCCGTTTGATGTCAGCACGTTGCTCCCATAGCTGCTCCAATGCTAATGACTCCGCTTCCAATTGCAGTAACTCTTCCTCCTGCTCAATCTCCCACGGGTCTTGGAAACCATATGCAGAAACGTCATCAGCTTCTTGGAGTTGCTCATAAATCTCCTGCCGAGCTGCTTCGAATAGCTTGTCTAGTTCTGTTTGCTCTCTGATTAGGCTCTCGACGCTAAGTATAGCGCTCTTCGACTCATTCAAATCCAGGCCTATCCCACGCAAGAAACGGTACAATGGCGCCAGACTAGACCTAGCTACATCCTCAGCTGGATAAAACAATACAAGATCGTCAACGTAACGTAACGACGGGGTGCCGCGGGATGCCAGGAAAGCGTCGAGTGCGCTTAGATAAAAGTTACCGAGGAGGTCGGAGGGAAACAATCCCTGAGGGATACCATACGAGAAACGTCCGCTCCACATTTCGAGCATCGTCTTAACCAATAGTGTCACCAGACCTTCTGGTACTCCTGCTGCGTTAAGAAGGTTCTCCAAAGTGTGATAATTCAGGTGAGCAAAATATGAGCTTATATCTGCGACGATTGCGTGCGTAAAGTTTCCTTCACTACATAGCTGGATGACCTGCTGTTTATACTCTTCGTACGACGCCCCTCGCGAATCAAACATCTGGAATCTGGGGTCAGGAACAGCGATTCTGTGGCTATAAACCCGCGTGCCATCCAACTGGGAGTCGATGAGGGATGCAAGATGGTCGCCCACCGCCTGATATAGCAGCCTGTCCACAGGGTAAAGAATCGATCCTGGTCGGGTCATTCCACTGGGCTTTGGAACCTCGGCCGTTATCAATGATGATGGATTATAGGTGCCAGACCGAAGTTGTCCTGTCGCCTCGTCCCACAACTCATCTGGGATGGAATCCAGTAAAAGTTTATATTGCGGTGCAAAAATGAAATCGGTCCGAATGTCATTGAGGATTCTACCTATCGCGTGGTCTTTGGAAAATGCCGCTATTACATTTGGATCTAAACCCGTCATGAATGTTTCCTTAGGAAGTTGATAAGGACGTCTTGGGAGTCTAGTGTCCGGCTACCCTGCTATGAAGGAAAGCTTCAGCCAGAATTAGATCCTCCGGCGTAGTCACTTTCAGGTTGTCGTAGGAACCCAGGAACATCTTCACCGAGTGACCTAGGCTTTCCACCATCATGGCGTCGTCGGTAACGTCGTTGGCGCACTGCCGATGAGCATCCATCAAAAGATCATAGCGGAAAATCTGAGGTGTTTGGGCCGCCCATAAAGACCGGCGGTCCGGCGTATCCAGCACGGTTCCCTGGCTGGATACCACCTTGATGGTGTCGGTTACCGGCACTCCGGCGACGGCCGCGCCCGCTTCTTGGGCGGCAGCAAGCCCCCGCTCCAGCATGGGCACGTCCAGGCAAGGACGGGCGCCGTCATGAACGATAACCCAGTCGCAAGGCGTTAAAGAGTCCAAGCCGGAGCTCACCGAGTCCTGGCGTCGTTCTCCACCCGGGCAAACGTATATCACCTTTTGGTAACCAGCGGCATCGATCAAGTCCCGCCCCTGGCGCAGCGAGCCGGAATCCACTACCAACACGATCTCGGTTACCGGTGAAAACGCCTCAAGCTGGTCCAGGGCGAAGCTGAGCAGGGGCCGGCCTAGGACAGAAGCGAAAATCTTGTCCACTCCGTCCATCCGGGCGCTTTTGCCTGCGGCCACCACCACCGCTCCCACACTGAAGCCGGGAGTAGAGGTTCCGGCCATGACCGGCTAGCTCTTGGGTTGGGCGAAGATGATTCGGCCGGCGGCGGTCTGCAGCACCCGGGTTACCACCACCTCATGAAACGCGTTCAGGTAGCGGCGTCCGCCTTCCACGACGACCATGGTCCCGTCGTCCAGATATGCCACTCCTTGGCCCGCTTCCTTCCCTTCCTGGACGATGTTAACCCGGAGTTCCTCACCGGGTAGCACGATGGACTTGAGGGCGTTGGCCAACTCATTCACGTTCAGCACCTGGACGCCCTGCAGCTCGGCAACCCGGTTGAGATTGTAGTCGGTCGTGAGTATCGCCGAGTTCATCCCCTTGGCCAGTCTGACCAACTGGGCGTCCACCTCTTCCCCAACGCCAACCCCCACGTCCAAGACTTCCATGGGGACGGTGGTGTCCTTGCGCAGACGTCCAAGCACCTCCAGTCCCCGGCGGCCACGGGCCCGGCGCAACGAGTCACTGGAGTCGGCGATGTGCCTCAGTTCGTCCAGCACAAATCTGGGCACCACCAAGCTGCCTTCCAGAAACCCGGTGATACTTAGGTCGGCGATGCGTCCGTCGATGATAGCGCTGGTATCGACCAGGATACTGCCATTGCGGTACACCTTACCGACGCCGTTGCTGCTTTCCAGTCTGGGGAAAATGGCCGACATGTCCCTACTGCGGTGGACGCCCAGCCACATTCCAAATAGCCCTAGCAACAGGCTGACAATCACCGGTACTCCCCAGCCCAACCACCCGTCTAACGAGTACAGAGGGATGGAGATGAGAGAGGCAATGACCAATCCCACCAACAGACCGATGGTGCCGGCAATCAAGGTAGAGCCGGGAATAGAACTGATGTATTCGGCGCATTTGCGCCACGGTTTAAATGTCAAGTAAGGCGCAACCAGCGCTCCAATGGGTAGCCCCGCCAAGGTTAGCGCCAACCCCCACGGAAAAAATTGCTCTTTATCCGAGGAAAATTCCGATACAATCCCCCCAAGCCTCCAGCCAAGGACCGCAAATCCTCCGGCGCCCAACCCCCTGAGCGTCCAAAGGGCAAACACAAGGTCCACCTCCTTTCCAGCTCGACGCTGCGGACTCTATTTTTCCTGGTAACGGCGGCTCTTTGTATCAGGTACACTCGGTCGATTGGAGCATACCATAATCACCTTAAATCGGGAAGATTTTTTACGTACGCTCCAATGTGGTTGAAGCCGGGGAATGGCCTGCGGCCCATCGATAACCATCGGCGTATACTTAGAGGTCGGTATAGGACCAATTCAGGAGGTATTTCATGGCAACCGCCACCAAGCCCCGAGTGTACGTCATTGGGACCGGGGGCAGCATCTCTTTTGTCGGCTCTTCCCGCACCGACTACATCAACTACAGCTACGACGGCATACACTTGACGATACAAGAACTGCTGGACCGCGTCCCGGAGATCAACGATTTTGCCGACGTGCGATGCGAGCAGTACATGAACGTGGGGAGCACCGATGTGGGTCCTGATCATTGGGTGGGACTGGCCCAGCGGATCAATCAGATTTTCCGGGATGACCCGGAAGCAGCGGGCGTGGCCGTCACCCACGGAACCGCCACGCTGGAAGAGACGAGCTATTTCCTCAATCTGACGGTCAAAAGCCGCAAGCCAGTGGTGGTCACCGGGGCAATGCGGCCGCCCACCGGCCTGGGCACCGATACCGACGTTAACCTGATCGACTGCATCCGGGTCGCGGCGGCGCCCCAATCGGCGGGGCACGGCGTGCTCACCGTCCTGAACAACGAGATTCAAGCGGCGAGGGACGTGACCAAGACAAACAGCTACCGGTTGGAGACTTTCCGGTCCAACGAGTTGGGGTGCCTGGGTTACGCCGATTCAGACGAGCAGGCCGTGTTCTACCGCACCACTACCAAACCCCACACACAAGACGCCGAGTTCGACATCGATTCAGTGAACGCCCTGCCCAGGGTGGACATCGCCTACGCCTACGCCGGCGCCGACGGTCTATTGGTTAGGGCCTTGGTCGACGCCGGAGTGGCGGGCATCGTCGTCGCCGGTGGCTTGGGCAGCGGCGGCTCGCCGNCCAAAATGANGGCNGCGCTGAAATCAGCCAGCCAAAGCGGCATTCCCGTGGTGATAGCCACCCAAACCGGCAATGGAAGAGTGGTGCGCACCAGGCGGTACGACGAAGACGGTTATATCGTCGCCGACAACCTGTCGCCGAAAAAGACGCGGATATTGCTGATGCTGGCCCTAACCAAGACCAAGAACCCGGAAGAGATCCAGCGGATGATGTTGACGTATTAGCGAGCTTTCAGCAATCAGCTNTCAGNNGNCNGTATCNGATACNGNCNNCTGANAGCTGATTGCTGAGGCCTGGCTTAGCCGGGTACTTCGTCGTAGTGGTGTTCTTCGCTGATGACCCTGTCGTCGACGAATTTGGCGATCTCCTCGTCGGAGTAGCCCAAGATGCCGGACAGGACCTCGTTGTTGTGCTCGCCTACTTGGGGGGTGGACCCCACGACGACCGGTGTGCGGCTGAAGTGCCAGTAATCTCCGGACACGGCGATGGTGCCGGCCAGGAAGTCGTCCACTTCCACCATGGTGCGCCTTTCCCAGGGGTGAGGGTCCTCCGCCGCGTGGGGGATGTCGTTCACCGGCGCGGCAACGATGTCGAACCTTCGGAAGTGGTCGATGGCCTCTTCCATGNTCATATTGGCCAGCAACGCGTTGATGGCGTCGTTCACCGCATCCCGGTTCTTGGCCCTTTCATCGCGGGTGGTGAACCGTGGATCCTCCAGCCACTCCGGCCTGCTCAAAGCGTTACATACCCGGTGCCAGTGGTGCTGGTCGCCGGCCGATAGGAGGACGTGGCCTCCCTTGCAGGCGTAGGTCCCGCCGGGAGGAGCTCCCGTGCGGCCCCGCTTGGGGGGNTTTTTGGTTCCGTGATAGGCGGTTATNGGNATCTCGGTCATGCCGTAGCCGGTGTCGGCCAGACAGACGTCGATCGATTGCCCCTCTCCCGACAACTCCCTTTCGTGCAAGGCGGTGAGGGTTCCGATGGCGGCGTGTAGGGCCGTCATCCTGTCGATGATCGGCACTCCGGTCAGGATGGGCGGGTCGCCCTCCTCACCGGTAACCATCGTGATCCCCGACATGGTTTGGCCGATGGGGTCGTAGCCGATGTTTTCCCGGTATGGTCCGAACTGGCCGAAAGCGGAGACGTTGACCATGATCATTTTGGGGTTCAACTCTTTGAGAACGTCGTAGCCNAAGCCCATATTTTCGATGGTTCCGGGCCGGAAATTCTGGACTAAGACGTCGGACACTTTAACCANCTTCTTCAGAATCTCCTTGGCTTCGTCCTTGCGCATGTCAATGCTGAGGCTCTTCTTGCCGGTGTTGTATTGCACCCAATAGGCGCTTTGCTTCCGGACCCAGGGTCCGTGGTACCGGGTTTCTTCGCCGCCCAAGCGCTCTACTTTGATCACCTCAGCGCCCATGCNGGCCAACACTTGGGCACACCTTGGACCGGCTTGGTGGCGTCCCAGATCGAGCACTCTAATATCTCGCAATGGATGTTGTACTTCGGCCATAGTTATGGGTCCCCCTTCGGCAGTATTGCGATATTTTACGTCCGGTTCGACTAAAGGGCAAGTAGAGGTCTGTGAGTTAGAAGTTGCACGTGGACGTTCTAGGTGAAGGCCGCACCGCCCTACGCGAAGGCATAGATAAACCCTCTACTCCGGGATACCCGGTCGTCAAGCNTNCCGAAACCCAACGGCCCTGTCCNTGACACCTGATTCGATCCTTGGCAAAAGGATTGGGAGATAAGGTTCGCATCGCCTACACCCCACATTACATCCAATAATACGGACNATATATTATTGGNGGATGCAATGATTGANCNGCTGATTCGTTCTCGAGTCCATTGGTTCCTGTTTGTGGGATTTGCTTTGTTTGCCATAGCCTGCACTTCGGCGCCGACAGCAACCCCAAGACCCACATCTACANCGGTTCCCACCGCCGCTCCCACCCCACCCGCCACGACCGCCGCAACCAATACACCGGTACCACCACCAGCCACCCAGGCTCCAGTGATTGCTCCTGCCGCCGTGNTTGGTAGCGGGATCGANGGTGGCGATCCCGATTTTAACGCCGCCGCCTTGATCTGGCAGGGCTACTGGCTGTCCAGAAACCACNTCGGCCCTTTCGTGATGGCTTCTGGAATGNGCATACCCTTCATGCCGCCCAAAGAAATGATGCAGGGCGCGATGAAAATGGTGGCGCAAAATCCCAACGACCCTTTGCAGATTCCCAGCAATATGATGCCCCTGCAAGCCGTNTTCGCCTCGGGTAGCACCGATCTGGTAAACGACCCTCGTGACTTTGGTCCTCTGGACTTGGAAGCTTTCCGCTTGGACCCGTCAACTTTCGACAAGACGGTCGGCGTCCGGGCTCAGGCCCAGACCATGTTAAAGCTGACCCAGTGGGCGTATAACTTCGCCAGTGCCCATTTCGGCACGCCCGAAGACGACTTCGGCTCACTTCAGCGATTCATCGGAGTAATGGTCTCAATGCTCTCGCAGATGCAAGGCCAATACGCAATGAAGAACCTGCTGAACATGGATGATGGCTTGTACCACGACTCTGACGGCAACCTGGACTACACCGGCAACTGGGTCATGCTCCACACCCTCTCCGACGTGTCACTACTGACCAGAGACGGGGGCAAATACATGAACCCTGACAGCCAGCCCATGTTTGAAGGGGCCGCCAACGGACTGTTCAAGGCCCTTGAGGCCCGAGACCCCCAGTCGCCCCAGGAAGCCGCCGCCGCTATTCGAGCCTTGGTATACCGTGCCTGGACCGCTCAGGACAGTGATGTCGGGGACGCTGCGATGGCCAAAGCCCGCTCCATCGCCGAAGGGCAGTTGATAGGTTTCGATTCAGATGACGTGGTGGAGCAAGCGGCAGCCATCGTTGGATTAGTAGCCATCGGCGACGCCACCAAGGATGGGAAATACCTGGATGCGGCCGATGAAGTGTTCACCTCGTTGACCGCTGATTTTGATCCAGTCCACGGCATTTTCAAGTCCAAGAACGTGTACAACGTGGACGACGTCGCCTGGATAGTCGGCTCCCTCAACTTTATGCTGCAACGGGGCAACACCGGCTCCAAAAACGCTGCATCTGACACTCTGTTAGCTTTCTACGAAGCTACGATCAGCTTGGGAGGCATGCAGCTATCCGCGCCTCCCGGCAAGAACGGAGTCATGGCCGGAGGATTCGAAAAGAACCTCCCCGGCGTGGTCTACTACCACCCGGCCAATTCTCCCCCTCCACCCATGGTCATGAAATTGCCCGTTCCCGCGGAGGAAATAACCTGGGACGGCGATTCTTGGTCGGTGACCAGCGACCGGTTGGTGACCTCCGGGGCCATGCACTTGGCAAACGAGCTCAACTGGCTAGGGCCCCACCTGGGTTCAATACCCTTCCCGCCCCTGGGTGTAGCTACGCCGTAATAGACTCCCACCATCAGCGATGCACGAATCAACAAACCGGACCCGCCCGCCATGGCGGGCGGGTCCGGCTGTCGTTAGGCGTGGCCCATCGTCGGATACTCACCGTCGCCCCTCCCATAGAGACTGACCTGGGCCTGCCGAAGGGGTGACATTTTCACTGAACTGTTAAGGGGTGTCATTATCTCTGGTCTACCACAGGCATCTTGTCTTCCCCATTCGGTTGGAACGATAATTAGCCTGACAAAATCCCCTTCCCGGCTGGGAAGTTAAATTATCGCCAGGAGAATGAACATGGACGAGGATGCGAAGAAGACAGCTCTGCGTATGATCCCCTACGGTATGGTCGTCTTGACGTCCAAGGCGAAAGAAGGCCAGGAAGTTGGCGCGGCCACCATCAACTGGATCACCCAAACGTCCTTTTCTCCTCCCTTGGTAGCCGTGGGAGTCAAGGCCGATTCCACCAACCATCACCACATCAGAGACACTGGAGTGTTCGCGGTCAACATTCTGGGCAAGGATCAACTGGATCTGGCGTTCAACTTCTTCAAGACCCACGAAAGGGAAGGAGACACGATCGGAGGGCAACAGTTCGAGGCCGGTAAGGAAACCGGTTGCCCTCTGTTACTGAACTCCCCGGCCTGGTGGGAATGCCGGGTAGTGGGAGAGGTGGCCGAAGGCGACCACACCATGTTTGTCGGCGAAGTCGTGGAGGCCGGGGTCAGGTCCGAGGACACGGCCATCCTGATGCGAGACCATAACCTGAACTACGGCGGCTAACCCGAAGGGGAACTGTCCCGCCCTAGATCACGTGAACGAAAAAGCCCGGCCACTTGGTGGCCGGGCATTCTTTTCGAACCATCTAGCTCAGACGTAGGTGAGTTTAATCGGGGACTATGTTCGGGGTGACTTCCAAGGGCAACCCCGGATGTCCGGTCAACTTCTCTCCCTCAGCTTGCATCGCCCGCGCTCGCTTCTTTACCTCAACAAGAACGGACTCAACCTTGTCTACGTCCAGATCGGCCGCAATACCCGGGTACCCGGCACGCTCAATCATCGGTCCCAGGTGTTTGCTGTCGAACTGTTCGAAGACCCAGCCGAGGGGGTCATCGACCAAAGTCCGGTCCCAGTAGATCCGATGGTTCTTGTTCCTGGGGCCATAGTGGTAATGCGGTCCGTCCCAGAAGATATCGAAGGCCATTATCTCCGTCTCTTCCACATAGGACTTTCCCGTGGACCCGGCCAAGTCGGCCAATACGTGGACCGCCAGGCCGCCGTCTCCGACGGGAAGCCGCCGCATCTCCAGACCAAACTTAATGTTGCCGGCTTCGAAGACGTCCGTACCCCGATTGTGTTTGACAGTATTCCGCTTGGAGGCGAAAAGGTCCCTGGCGCATGCATCGACTTCGGGGAGCATGAGCACTACTTCTTCCAAGTCGACTTCGGCGGCGATCTCCGGATATCCCGCTCGGTCCAGCATCGCCGGAAGCTTCTTCCCCAGAGTCTTGATGGTCCAGCCGATGGGGTTGCCGTCGGCGATAGGGTCCATCCTGAATAGTTTTCCGGCGCGGGGTGGCGCGTCCTCGTCGTCTTTGAGCATCATGGGGCCGCCTATCTTCAGATCAGGATTCTCCGGCCCGTAGATATAGCTCTTTTCGATGTCGAAGCAATTGAACCGAAGGAGGTTTGTCTGCTTGCCATCTACATCAGCCGCGACCATAATCGCTACCCCTTGGTCCGCGTGGTCCTGGATGTTGCCGTCCCACAGTTCATGTCTGACGATGAATGTCAGGGCACCGGCGGTGAATCTAGTTTTCTTCTCTACTTGAACCATTTCTCGGAGCACCTCGCTTAGATTTTGATCAAGGTCCATGGAACCGAAACAGACTCAACTACGGCCATATTAGCACAAAAGCAACCGGGCTACTCTGGCGGCCGGAGTCAGGTCTTGACCGCGACCCGAGAATTTGTTCCCTCATGTAGACCCCATTCCCCCGAATGGTCATGGATGCCTATGCCCACTGCAATCTACGCCCCTTCGTCATTTCGGCCCTTCCGCGGAAGGGGAACCCAGAATCGCTTCCTAATACACCGGGCTTCCGCTTAAGCGCAGAGAGGTCCACTGGATTCCCGCGTAGGCGGGAATGGCGGTCGCGGTAGCCCACCGCAAGCCTGAAGAGTACAATTCCCCGCATGGACACCTAATCCCAGTCTGCATAAGGGGAAATCCATGCCTTTGGAAGCGGAACAAATGTTGGACATGTACCGGAAGATGGTGACCATCCGCACCTTTGACCAGCGGGCCGCCGATGAGCTTCACGCCGGCAACATACCGGGGGCGGTCCACTCCTACATCGGGCAGGAAGCGGTGGCGGTGGGGGTTTGTTCAGCCCTGCGCCGGGAAGACCGCATCACCAGCACGCACCGGGGCCACGGCCACACCATTGCCAAGGGCGCGGACATCAAGCTGATGATGGCCGAGCTGTTCGGACGCAGCAACGGTTACTGCCACGGCAAGGGCGGCTCCATGCACATCGCCGACTTCAGCGTAGGCATGCTGGGCGCCAACGGAATTGTCGGAGCGGGGCTTCCGTTGGCCACGGGAGCGGCCCTGGCGGCCAAGTTGGAAGGCGGCGGCGGAGTGGCCGTATCCTTCTTCGGCGACGGCGCATCCAACGAAGGGTCCTTCCACGGCTCGCTGAACCTGGCATCCATCTGGAAGCTCCCCGTACTCTACGTTTGTGAGAACAACCGGTGGGCCTCGGGAAACTCCGCCGCAGCCACCCAGTCAGTGGAGGATATTTCGGTGCGGTCGGTCAGTTACAACCTCCCCGGCGTCACCGTGGACGGCACCGACGTCTTGGCGGTATACGAGGCTGCTGAGCAGGCAGTGCGGCGGGCAAGGAACGGCGAGGGGCCCACGTTGGTCGAGTGCAAAACCTACCGTTGGCGTCTCCACGCCGAGCAGCGCAACGACCCACCGGACCCACGACCGCAACAAGAGATCGACCTGGGTCCCCAGCATGACCCTATCGCGACCTTCGCCGGCCACCTGACGCAGCAAGGCGTAGCCACGGAGGAATCATTGAAACAAATCAACGGCGACGTCGCGGCTGCGGTTGACGAGGCTATCGAATTCGCCAAAGCAAGTCCGTTCCCCAAGCCCGAGGATGCGTTAACCGACGTCTTCGCCCCATAAATCCGGTCCAACTCCTGATTGGGATTAAAACGAATGAAAGAAGTAACCTACGTCGAAGCCTTGATGGAAGCCTTCACCGAGGAGATGCGCCGGGACGATAAGGTTTTCCACTTGTGTGGAAACCATGGTCCACTGGCCGCGCTGATCCCCGAGTTCGGAGAGGAGCGGGTGCGGGCTTGCCCCATCTCGGAGGAAGCCTACGTGGGCGCGGGCATCGGCGCGGCGGGCAGCGGTTTCCGCCCCATAATCAGCCCCGGCATGATGACCTTCGCCTTCACCGCCATGGACCAGATAGTGAACCAGATGGCCAAGATTCACTACATGTTTGGCGGGCAGGCACCCTTCCCTCTGGTGTTCCGAGCCTCCACCGGCGGCGGCCGCTCCGCCGCGGCACAGCACTCCCAGAGCCCCCACCCCATGTTCATGAATCTAGCTGGGCTGAAACTGGTCATGCCCGCCACGCCCTACGATGCCAAGGGATTGATGAAAAGCGCCATCCGTGACAACAACCCGGTGGTGTTCTTCGAAGACCAGATACTGGCCGCCTCTCCAACCAAACAAGAGATCCCCGATGAAGAGTACACCGTGCCCATCGGCATCGCTGAAGTGAAACGCCATGGCAGCGATGTCACGGTGATTGCCATATCCAAGATGGTGGCTCAGGCGCTGGCGGCCGCCGAGGAACTGGCAGGGCAGGGTATCGACGTGGAAGTGGTGGACCCCAGGACTCTGGTGCCGATGGACGTCCCGGCCCTACGCGCCTCGGTCCAAAAGACGGGCCGGGTGGTAATCGTGGACGAAGCTTGCCTGACCTGCAGCGCCGCCGCCGAGATCAGCGCGCTCATCACCGAAGACCCCGCCACCTTCCGCGCCCTGAAAGCGCCGCCCAAGCGGGTCTGCTCCCCCAACGTGCCCATCCCGTACAGCCCCATCATGGAGCGGTTCTGCTTGCCGGATAAGGACAACGTCATCCAAGGNATCCGGGAAGTGCTGGGGTAAGGCGACTCTAAGAGTCTAATTGTTCTTCTGCCGCCTCCCTAAGATTCNTAGTCCTACCCGGAAAGGACTAGGAATGACATGAGGGGCATCTTATGTAGGGGACATTCCCTTGGGTTAATAGTAGAATATATGGTGAATNGGCAAGAAAGAGCCCAGTAGAATCAAGGAGCGCCTAATGGGAATGTTGGGTAAGAGCGGGTGGGTCGGCATCGGCATTATTTTTCTGGTGGTGGGAATCTTGTTGCGGTCTGGGTTGATTCAGTGGCTCTTGGANTTGATGGGACTCATCCTAATAGTTGTGGGTGTAATCGCCGTTATCGCGGGCCTGATCGGCATGATTACCGGCAAAAACCGATAGAAGCCGGCCTAAGAGATTTACTCATATCCGCCAGGCCAGAGGTCTGTATTAGAGAGGAGATCGGAAATGGGAATGCTTTCGCGTATGTCCACCATCGTCAAATCGAAGATGAACCGTATCTTGGACTCGGCGGAAAACCCTAACGAAACCCTAGACTTTGCCTACGAGAAACAACTGGAGATGCTGCGCGGCGTCAAGCGCGGCGTAGTTGAAATGGTGGCGGCCAAGCACCGCATCCAGCAGCAGGCAACCTCACTCCAAGCAAACGTCGCCCGGTTGAGTGAGCAGGCCGGCCAGGCCATGGAAGCGGGAAGNGAAGACCTGGCGAGGTTGGCCCTCCAACGCAAACAAGTTGCGGTGATCGAACTCCAGGGTCTNGACGAGCAGATCGCCGGAATGGAGATGGAACANGAAAAACTGACGGCGGCCGAGCAGCGGCTGCAGGCCAAGGTCACGGCGTTTCGCACCAAGAAAGAGATTATTAAAGCCCAGTATACCGCCGCACAAGCTCAGGTTCGCATCGGCTCGGCTCTGTCCGGTCTTTCCGAGGAGATGGGCGATATCAGTNTGGCCGTGGAGCGGGCCGAAACCAAAACGGAGAATCTGCGCTCCCGCGCCGGGGCCATCGACGAGCTGTCCCAACTTGGGGTATTGAACGATTTCTCCGGGTCACAAGACCCGCTCAGCAGGGAACTGGAGGCTATAACCTCAGCCCAGAGCGTGGAGGACGAGCTTGCCGCCCTTAAGTCCGGACTGCCATCGGCAGAGCGGAAACAACTACCGGGGGCCTGAATCATGATTATACGCATCACCACCGAAGGCCAATTCAATCTACCCGGCTCCTTCGTGGACGAGTTAAACGAAATTGACAACGAACTGGTGGAGGCGGTGGAAGCCGCTGACCAGAGCGGTTACGATCGACTGCTGAAGAAGATGTTGGACCTGGTGCGGGAAAAGGGCTCTCCGTTGCCCATTGATGAGATTGTCGAGTCAGACCTGATTCTGCCCGAACCCGACCTTACGTTGGAGGAAGCCCAAGTCCTATTCGTGGGCGAGGGGCTGCTGCCAGGCTAGACACCGGTCGATTAAATTTTCCCCACTCCAGCTCTTTGAAACCGGTTGTCAGGAGGCGTGGATAATGCCCAAACCCCATGATATGGGCGGTGAGCCCAACGACGAGCCCATCGATCAGTCCGACCACCANAAAATGGACTGGGAGATGCGGGTGGACGCCCTGCACCAAGTCCTGGGACAAAAAGGCATCCGTAGGACCGATGAGATGCGCCGGGCCATGGAAAGCCTGGAGACGGACCTGTATAGGTCTCTCAGCTACTACGAACGATGGACTGCNGCCCTGGAACTATTGATGGTTGAGAAAGGCTTTCTCACCTCTGATGAGATTGATCGCAAGGTCATCCAACTAGACCAAGGCGCGAATTAGCATCCGATGGCTCAATCAAACAAATATCGAACCGGNGATCAGGTTAAGGTGAGGGTGGACTCACCTAGTCACCACTATCGGACACCGACGTACATCCAGGGCAAAACCGGAGTGGTGGTAGNTATATGCGGCCGGTTCCGCAATCCCGAATCCCTTGGTCATGGCGGCGACGGATTGCCGGAGCAGCTGCTTTACCGGGTCGAGTTTACCCAGAACTCAGTTTGGGACCGCTACCAAGGACCCAGCGGCGATAAAATCCTGGTGGATATATACGAACATTGGCTAGACCCAGTTGGCATTTAGGGGTTAATGATGAGCGAAGGTCACGACGGAGAACATGTTCATCCCGAGTCGGGCGAGGAGCTAAGCCTATACGCCCGTCGTGCTCGAGCGATCGAAGCACTACTGGTGGAAAAGAGNGTGTGCTCGACTGACGAGGTAGACCGGATGATGGACATGGTGGAATCCAGGTCGCCATCCGACGGAGCCAAGGTAGTCGCCCACGCCTGGTCCGATCCAGAGTTCAAAGCGCGGTTGCTGGCCGATCCCCGGTCGGCCCTGGCAGAGATAGGCTACTCCCTGCCCGACACTACACCCCATTTGGCCGTCGTAGAGAACACCGNGCAGGTCCACCATATGGTTGTATGCACCCTGTGCTCTTGTTATCCCCGGGCACTTCTGGGCCGGCCGCCCGATTGGTACAAGAGCTTTTCCTACCGTTCCAGGGCGGTGGTGGACCCCAGGGGCGTGATGCGCGAGTTCGGCTTGGAATTAGCCGATAGTGTGGAAGTACAGGTGCTAGACAGCACCGCGGACCTGCGCTATCTGGTCCTTCCCCGCCGGCCCGCCGGCACGGAGAACCTGTCTGAGGCCGAGTTGGCAAAACTGGTCAACCGAGACAGCATGATTGGGGTGACCAACCCGCATGTTCCCGAAACCGTAGCTGCCAGTTAATTCCGGCGCGGGCCTCGGCCACTCATCGTGTTTCCGTTTCTCTTGAAATGGTCATAAGAACCCACGGTCACCCCGGCGGAAGCCGGGGTCCAGAAGTTATCCCGTGGCAGTCGTCTCCTGGATTCCGGCCTTCGCCGGAATGACGGGGGCGATTAATCTTTAACGAAGTCCCTTGATCGGGATGACCAAGGGCTAATCTCCCTTACCGAATATTTCAATTAATCCTTCTGGCCCAGCAACTGCTCTGGAACCCCCTCCAGNAAGCTCTCCACCTCGGGTATCTGGTCCGTGTTGCCCAAGCCGATGTACAGCGGCGTGATGGAAACCTGATTGTTCTTGAGCGCCCACATATCGGTGCCGGGCTGGGCTTCTCCGCTGATGGGCCGGTCCCGGGCGATCTTGTACTGTTTTTGATTTCCGGTCCCTTCCTCGCGCACCGACTCGCCGTATGACCGGTTGCCCAAACGAGTGACCTGAACCCCGGCCAATCTATCAACCGGCAAGTTGGGGACGTTGATATTTAGGAATAGGTTGAACTCGGGCGGTTGCTCACTCAGTCGCTTNGCCACCATTTCCAACAGGCAGGCCGGGCTGTCAAATTTGGGGTCCCGAACGGACCCGACGGATATAGCGATGGTGGAGCACNCTCGTACAAAGCCCTGCACCGCCCCGCCGATGGTACCTGACACCATCACGTCCCAACCCAGGTTGGAGCCGGAATTGATCCCCGATACCACCAGGTCAACCGAACCCACCAACTTCTCAAACGCCAGAATTGCGCAGTCTCCAGGAGTCCCTTCGGCGGCGAATGCGGTGACGCCGAAAGAAGCTGCTTCATCTACTTCGAGAAACTCATCCGCCGCCACGCTCCGAACCTTCACGGGATGATGCAGGGTGAGGGACGCCCCCACCCCGCTTTGCTCTTGTTCCGGAGCGACCACGAACANCTCTCCAACTTTTCGTAGGACTTNNGCAGCCGCCCAAAGACCCGGGGCATTGATGCCATCGTCATTTANCAAGAGTATTTTCAAATTTTTCTAGTGACCTCTTTCGGCTGAACACCAAGCGGCTCCCGGGAGAACCGTCATCGCCGGCCAAACAGATTTGCCTTTACATCAAACCGCTGGGCNGCCTCTTGAGAGACAGCCCAGCGTTAATTACGGCTTTGCCAGACCGGATTGTGTCCTAGTGGTGGTGCACCTCGGTGGCATGNAACAGGGAGTGGCGTATCTCCACCTCTGCCATGGCCTTCCGGTACTCCGCAGAGGCGAAGAAGTCGCCAAGAATCTCCCCTTGCAAATCGTTGCTTGCGTGGCTGGCGGCTGCGGCGATGTTCTCTTGGTTTAATTCCTTGCCTACTAGCGCGTTCTCCACCGAGACCATGCGCACCGGAGCCGGCACGAGCCCGCCAACGGCGATCCGGGCGGCGGTGCACACACCGTCATGAACATGGACAACCACGNCCGCGCCTACCACGGCGAAACCGGAAGCGGGGTGGGCCATTTTGGCGTATTCGGCCCGTTGATGGTGTCCCAAAGTAGGTACGTCGATGGACGTCAACACCTCATGCTCACCCAGCGTCGTGGTAAGCGGACCCACGAAGAAGTCGCCGGGCTCGACAGTGCGGGTAGCGCCACCGGCGCCCTGAATATTAAATTTTGCGTCTAAGGCGGTGAGCACGGCAGGCCAATCGGAAGCCGGGTCGGCGTGGACCACGTTGCCTCCAATGGTGCCCCGGTTGCGCACCTGCGTATCCCCGATGCCGCCGGCGGCGTTGCCGAGAAGGGAGCAAGCGTGCTCCAGGTCGTGGGACGCCATCAGTTGCCGGTGGGTGGTCAACGCCCCGATGCGGACGCTCTCATCACTGATGGTGATCCCCTTTAGCTCGGAGATTCCGCCGATGTCGATCAGGGCGGAGGGTCTGGCCAGACGAAGTTTCAGCAGCGGCAGCAGGCTATGCCCCCCCGCTAAGAGTTTGGCGTCCNCGTTGGCGTCGAGTAGTTGAATCGCTTCCGCCACCGTGTTGGCTCTGTGGTATTCAAATTCCGGAGCGAACATGATTTATGCTCCTTTTGCTTGCTGAATAGCCTGCCATACTCTTTGCGGGCTCAGCGGCATTTCCAAATGAGTGATCCCCAGCGGCTTGAGAGCGTCGATCACGGCGTTGTAAATGGTCACCGTTGACGCAATGCTGCCGGTTTCGCCGATGCCCTTAACTCCCAGCGGATTGTGCGGCGAAGGGGTAACGGTGGAGAGGACCTCGATGTTCGGCAGCAGATGGGCCTTNGGCAAGGCATAGTCCAACATTGAGCCGGTCAATAGCTGACCGTTNTCGTCGTAGACCACNCCTTCCCATAGTGCCTGACCGGCGCCTTGGACCACACCGCCCTGGACTTGCCCTTCGACAATCACAGGATTGATNTGAGGTCCACAGTCGTCGGCTGCAACGTAGCGTTGTAGAACGATATGGCCGTTGTCAACGTCGACCGACACCACCGCCACGTGGGCGCCAAAAGGATAGCTAAAGTTAGGTGGGTCGTAGAAGGTGGTAGCCTCCAGCCCTGGTTCCATCCCCTCGGGCATGTTCCATGCCACGTTGGCCATCAAAGCGATGTCCTGGATAGTCTTGTTCTGGTCGGGAGATCCCCGGACGAAGAACTTGCCATCCTCGTATTCGATATCCTCTTCGGCGGCCTCCAATAGATGGGCCGCCAGCGCTTTGCCTTTGTCCCGGATCTTCCGGGCGCTGAGGGCTACCGCGCCACCGCCAACCACCGTTGTCCGGCTGCCGTAGGTGCCCCATCCCATGGGAGTGATGTCGGTATCGCCGTGAATTATCTCGATGTCCTCCACCGGAACACCTAGCTCATCGGACACGATCTGGGCGAAGGTCGTTTCCTCACCTTGCCCGTGAGGAGAAGTCCCCACGAAAACGTTTACTTTCCCGGTCGCGTAGAACCGGACGATGGCGCTTTCCCACAGGCCGCCGCCGAAGCCCACGGCCCCGGCAACCTGAGAAGGGCCCAGTCCGCAAATCTCACAGTAGGTTGATACGCCAATACCCATGTATTGGCCTTGGCTGCGGAGTTCCGTTTGTTCCTGGCGCAATGCCGGATAATCTACCTGCTGCAAGGCTAGGTCCAAGGTGCCCTGGTAATTGCCGCTATCGTAGGTCAGGCCGGTGCTTACGTCGTGCCCGTCCTCGAAGGGCTGAATCAGGTTGCGGCGACGTATTTCCACGGGGTCGATATCCAACTCGGCGGCCAGCAGTTCTATCATCCTCTCCAAGAGGAAAGTAGCCTCGGGCCGNCCGGCCCCGCGATAGGCATCGACCGGTGTCGTGTTTGTGAAGACCCCGAAGATGTCGCCTTTGACGTTGGGAATCTCGTAAGGGCCGGAATACATCAGGCCGTGCAATATNGTGGGGATGCCCGGCCCGGCGGTAGAAAGGTAGGCACCCATACCGGCGTAGACCGTGGTCCTAAGGCCGGTAATCTTGCCGTCTTTCGTCGCGGCCATTTCGACTTGCTCTACGTGGTCCCGNCCATGGATCGTAGACAGGTATCCTTCGGACCGGGTTGCGGTCCACTTGACCGGCCGGCCCAACTGCATGGAGCAGAACGTCGCCAGCATTTCATCGGCGTACATGGCGACCTTACTGCCGAATCCCCCGCCGACATCCACGGCAATGACCCGAATCTTATGCTCTCCGATTCCGGTAACCAGAGAGCACAGGAACCGGCAGATATGGGGATTTTGGCTGGTGCTCCAAAGGGTCAGCTCTCCCATCGCCGATTGCCAGCTTGCGACGGCGGAACGCGGTTCCATGGCGTTGGGAATCAACCTTTGCTGAATTATGGTATCGCTAACCACCACTTGGTTTTGGGAATCTCCCGCCGCCGCCGCGAAAGCAGCGTCAGCATCTCCCCCGGCAACAACCCAATGAAATGCCTGGTTNNTAGGGGCGTCTTCGTGAAGTTGCGGCGCCCCGGACGCCATGGCTNCCTGGGGATTAACGACCGACGGCAATACCCCGTAGTCTACGTTTATCAGCTCCAGAGCGTCTTCAGCTTGGTANCGGCTCTCGGCCACCACCACCGCCACGGCGTCGCCAACATAACGGACAACGTCCACCGCCAGCGCATTGTGGTTCACGGCTTTAACATCGGAGTCGGGCGGCTGCCAAGCGCAAGGGATGGGGTTNAGCACGCCTTCCGTGTCGGCGCTGGTGTACACCGCCAAAACTCCCGGGGCGCTGCGNGCCGCGCTGGAGTCGATGTTGTTGATCTTCGCGTGGGCATGGGGACTGCGCAAAATAGCCGCATGGACCATCCCCGCCAGGCTGATGTCGTCGGTGTATGTAGCCTGCCCAGTCATCAGCCTGGGGTCTTCCCGGCGTCGAATGCCTGAGCCAAATATTCTAGTGGTCATGGTGGTGAGCACCCNCCATTTTTTCAGCGGCCGCTAGAATCGACTTGACGATNTTTTGGTAACCGGTACAGCGACAGAGATTGCCCTCCAATCCAGCCCGAACCTCGTCCGCCGACGGATGCGGGTTGCGCTCCAGCATTTCCACGGCTGTCATGATCATTCCGGCAGTGCAGTAGCCGCACTGCAAGCCGTGATTGTCCCAAAAGGCTTCTTGCATAGGATGCAATTCGCTTCCGTTAGCCAAGCCCTCGATGGTGCCGATCTCAGCTCCATCCGCCTGGACCGCCAGGCAAGTACAGGACTTGACGGTGGACCCATTCATAGAGACCACGCAAGCGCCGCACTGGCTGGTGTCGCAACCNATCTTGGTGCCGGTGAGACCCAGTTCCTCGCGCAGAAAGTGAACCAGCAGCATCCGCGGTTCCACCTCGGCTTGATGCGATTGTCCGTTAACGGTGACCTGTATCGGAATCTTTGCCATTACACCCCCAGTGAGGCCGAATTTAGCCCATTGCCACGAGGAACCCTGCGAGTTAGGGACCCTGCGGGTTCGAGTCACCGGAGTATATACTCGCCCAAACGTGGAGTCAACGGATTTCAAGGTTGCGCGGACTCGGTGTCCGGNCCTATGATGCCATTACATACAATGCTCAGCCCTTTCCTTCTCCAACGAAGGCAGAATGTTAGATACCGGAGCGGCAAAACGATGTTCCCCAAAACCGTATTTCCCGACACCACCACCGTCGATTCCCAAGGGCAGTTAGTTATTGGGGGATGCAACGCCCTGGACNTGGTCTCCCAGTACGGCACNCCTGTTTACATTCTGGACGAGCAAACCCTGCGAGCGCGTTGCCGTTCCTTTGTGCAAGAGTTCCGGCAACGCTGGGAGAATTCCCAAGTCTACTATGCCTGCAAAGCCTATATCAATCCGGCCCTGGCCCAAATATTCGATGAGGAGGGTTTGGGTCTGGACGTGGTCTCCGGAGGCGAGTTGGCGATCGCCCAGAGAGTGGGGTTTCCTCTAGAGCGGGTTACGTTCCACGGCAACAACAAGACCCCTGATGAATTNGAATACGCCCTGGCAAACGGCATCGGTACGGTTGCTGTGGACAGCTTTTACGAGTTGGACCTGCTGAACCAGACCGCCGCCGCTGCCGGCAAGGTCCAGAACATCATCATCAGGGTTTCGCCGGGGGTGGACCCNCACACCCATGTTCACACGACCACCGGCATCCTCGACTCCAAGTTCGGATTTTCGATACAGACCGGGCACGCTGCCCAGGCTGTACGCCAGGCGCTAAATGCGTCCAATCTGAATCTTCGTGGCTTGCATTTCCATCTGGGCTCGCCGATCTTTGAGTTGGAGCCATATCGGGTCGCTACGGAACTGGTGTTGCGTTGGGCCGCCCAGTTCCGGGAGGAGGGTCTGGACCTTCAGGAGTTCAGCCCCGGCGGCGGCTTCGCCATTGCCTACACCAGGGACGATGCTCCACCGGAGATCGGGGATTACGCCGAGGCCATAGTATCCACGATGACATCCACCTGCGCGGACCTGGGCATGGAGGTCCCCGAACTGATAATCGAGCCGGGCCGCTCCATCATCGGCCCGGCAGGGGTCGCCCTATATCAGATNGGAGCGATCAAAGATATTCCCGGAGTCCGCAAATACGTCAGCGTGGACGGAGGCATGGGCGACAACATACGCCCGGCCCTTTATCAGGCGATCTACGAGGTGATCGCCGCTNGCAAGGTCAATCAAGAGCCGACTGAGCGGGTTACTATCGCCGGCAAGTACTGCGAATCCGGCGACCTGCTAGCCTCTNATATAATGTTGCCGGAATTGGTTGCGGGCGACGTTCTGGCAATCCCCGCCGCCGGAGCGTATTGCCCTTCCATGGCCAGCAACTACAACCTCAATCCCCGCCCACCCATGGTGCTGGTCAACAACAGCCAAAGCCGCCTCATCCGCCGCCGCGAGAGCTACCAAGACATGATGCTGTGCGACGTGATATGAGGGACTTGGCCGGTACGAACGGTGCAGTGGCCAGCTGCTGGAGGTATCGTGGCCTTTAAGATTGAACTCGAACAGGAAGAAGATGGCCGTTGGATCGCGGAAGTTGTCGATCTTCCGGGGGTCGTGGTGTACGGCAAAACTCCGGAAGAGGCCACGGCCCAGGCTCTGGCTCTCCGCACGTTAGCCGACCGGCTCGAGAACGGAGAGTCTGAGACAGTGCAACTAGACAGTTTGTTCCATATCGCATGAGCCGGTGGCCCANCGCCCGGTCACGGAGGGTTTTGGNGGCTCTTTTGAGAATAGGATNGCGAGTGAAAAGGCAATCAGGCNCCCACCGGATATTATCCAGGGAAGGATGGCCAGATGTAGTGTTCGCCTTCCATGACAACGAAGAGANCGGTCCCAGGATGTTGGCTCGAATCGCAAGGAGAACCGGACTAACTTCGCAAGACATGTAATATGGCATCGCCGCGAGAGCTATCAAGACATGATGCTATGNGACGTGATATGAGGATATTCCCGACGTCCGGAGCCCGAAAGCCGACCGCTGAAAGCTGAAAGCCTCCTATGTGGCAAATTTACGGCCAACCTCACATCTTGACCCAATTGGACGCAGGCCTCAGAGAAGGCCGCTTATCCCACGCTTACCTGCTGGTGGGACCAGCTCACGTTGGCAAGATGACCCTCGCTATCAACATCGCCCAAGCCCTTAATTGTCTCCAAGGCCCCGGGGCGCCCTGTGGGGATTGCGGGCAGTGCACCCGGATTGCTCTTGGGCAGCACGCGGATGTGCGCGTCGTGGGTATTGGCCCCAGCGAAGAGGCCGGGCCTACCCGTACCGTCATCGGGATCGACGACGTTAAAGACGTGCTCCGGCAGGTCTATCTNAACCCTTACGAAGGCCGGTGCAGCGTTGTCATCTTTGACGGGGCGGAGTCGATGAGCGAAGCTGCCGCCAACGCTCTGCTGAAGACTTTGGAAGAGCCTCCGGACCAAGTCACGATATTGTTGCTAACCACCGATGAAGATTACCTGTTGTCCACGATCCGCTCCCGGTGCCGCCGTCTGACGCTCTTGCCCGCGCCGAAAGAGGAAATGGTGGAAAGACTGGTAACCGAGCACGGCGTGGACGCGGCAACAGCGGAAAACTTGGCACGCATTTCCCGAGGTTGTTTCGGTTGGGTCTTCGACGCATTAAAAGAAGACCAAGTCCTGCAAGACCGGGAATCCGATCTGCAGCGTATGTTGGAGATCTGCCAGTCGGGACTGGACATACGATTCAGCTACGCCAGCGAACTGGCCACTATGTTCGGTCGCGACCGGGATTTTGTCAGACAAGTTCTGTTTCTGTGGTTACGCTGGTGGCGGGATCTATTGTTGATNAAGGAAGGCGCCGGCGATTACGTTCACCACNCCGATAAGTCCGCCGAGCTGGAAGCGCATCGAAACGGCTTAACCACCATCCAAATAGTCGCATTCGTCAAACAGATTCACCATACGCTGGAGGCCTTGGACCACAACGCCAGCCCCCGGCTTTCCCTGGAGGTCATGATGTTGAACCTACCCGTGGCCGGAGTTCAGGTATGAGTAGAGTAGTAGGTATCCGTTGGCGAGAAGCAGNCCCCATTATCTTTGCAGATGCCGGGGACCTGGAGTTGATCAACAAGAACTATGTTGTGGTTCGCACCGAAAAGGGACAGGAATTGGGGTGGGTGGTCCGAGAACCCCGAATTCTGGTATTGTCTCAGCCCGAGGAAGAAATACCGTTGACGGTGGTGCGGAAGGCCACAGGGTCGGATATTGGCCGGTGGCAACAAACCAAGGAGATGGAGCAGACCGCCTTCAGTCTGGCCCGCTCCAAAGCCCGCGAACTCCAGTTGGGCATGAAAATCGTAGACGCCCATTATACCTTCGACCGCAGCCGGATCATCGTGACCTTCGGCGCCGAAGGGCGGGTTGATTTCCGGCCGTTATTGCGCGAACTGGGAAGCGCCCTGCAATNCCGTGTGGAACTTCGGCAAGTGGGTGACCGCGACGTGGCGAAATTAACCGGGGGCATCGGTCGATGCGGCCGCGTCCTGTGTTGCGCTTCCTGGATGACCAAATTCGACGCTATTGGGATCCGCATGGCGAAGGAGCAAGCCCTACCCATAAGCGCCGACGGCTTGGCCGGGGCTTGCGGGCGGCTGAGGTGCTGCTTGAAGTACGAATACGAGCAGTATCGGCAGATCAACCGCGCACTGCCCCGCATCGGTGAAGAGGTTGGCACACCCAACGGTTTGGCCACGGTTATCGTGGGTCACCGGTTGAAGGAAACAGTGTCCGTCCGGTACAAGGATGACCAAGTGTTGGAATGGCCGTTGGCCGAGGTCAACCGGTCCGGTCCGTCCAAGAACTAGATCAAGACCTCACGGAATCAGGACGGCCCGTCCTACAGAAAAGTTACCCTCGTGCCGACCAGGGCACATAGGGAAGCCACTCATCCAGAAGCGTGCGGTTCTGCAAGATGAGGTAGGGATTGGGGTCCGGTGCCCGGGGTTCCTTTTTCAACAACATGTTGGCCTCGGCCGGTGTCCGCCCTGCCTTACGCAGGTTGCACCGGTTGCAAGCCGCCACCACATTCTCCCAGGTATGACTGCCGTGTTGGCGGCGGGGCACAACGTGATCCANAGTCAAGTCCTGGGCTTTCTTGCCGCAGTATTGACACGTAAAGCGGTCACGCAGAAAGACCTCTTTCTTGGACAACTTTCGCGGCAGGAAGGGTTTTTTTACCATGTAGTCCAAGCGGATCACTGAAGGGACGTCCACCAGGCTGGAAACGGTCCTGAGTTGGCCACGGTGGTTTTCCAGAAGCTCCGCTTTGCTTTTGCCCACCAAGATCACGGCGCGTCGGACAGTGCAGATGTTAAGAGGCACGTAGTTGAGGTTAAGGACCAGCACTGGGGCGTGTAGTAGTTGAACCCCGGACAGGGGAGCATCAAGGCCATCCATATTTTGACTCGATAGCCCTTCCATGAACTGGTCCTTTCGGTGATTTGAAACCGAATTCCCCGTTANCCACTTCCGACGGTATCTTGTTAGTTTAGGTTCCGTTCTTCGGTCATTCTGCCCTAAACGTGAACGATAATCAGCCGCCTCGCTTTCGAATATGGTAGCACAAGCGCCCGGCCGTGTGTGTACGGTCGAGATGTATGTCCAGTTATCAGTTAACCAACTTATCTAATTCGTCGTCCCATTCGCCCGGTATTAGTCCGATGCCCCGAATGACCACGTCGAAGTTGTCCGCCAGGAAGGACCCCAGCTTAGAATCATCGATGGTCTGTTCGGCGTCGCCTATGGGGAACTTCTGTATCCCCGTTAATATGCCGGACAGCAGNAGGAACCCCACGGCGACACCAACTATCAGTCCGCCCAGCTTGTTAAATGACCCGAAGANGGGGATGATTCCTAAGATCATTCGAAGCCAAAAACTTACCACTCCGCCGGCGATAAACAGGATCAGGAANACCGCGATGAAACCCGCGGCGGATTGGGCGTTCTCATTGTCGGTCACCACACTAAAGAGGTCGCCCACGGTTGGGGCGATCCGGCTGGCAATCGCCAAGCCAACAGCGACTACGACTAGGTGAACCCCCATCTGGAGNAACCCCATGGAAGCTCCCCACGACGCAGTTCCCGCCCAGACAACCAGGATTGCAATGTCAACCCAGTTCATCGGCGTGCCCCCTTACCGTAAGTCGATAGCAAGACTATTCTAGTTTACCACGGCAGTATTCGCCGCCTGAAGCGCACAACATTAGAATATGCCCAGAAATAGCGCAGCGCAATCAACCCCACTAGAGCCAAACCGCCGTACAAAAAGCCGCCTATCACGTCGCTGGGCCAGTGGACCCCCAGATAAACTCGGGAAGCCCCCATCGCCAGTATCAAGGCGGCCAGGCAACATTGCGACCATCGCTTGAGCAAAAGTGAGGGGAGGAATTGTCCGGCAAGATATATCAAAAGTCCCCCGAAAATCAGGGCGTACATCGAGTGTCCGCTGGGGAAACCTGGGTTCCCCGGTTCCAGACCTAGCAAGACATATTCGGGCCTTGGCCGGTCAACTACTTGCTTGAGCTCGTGGCCGATAAACAACAGGACCAGACTCAACAATACGATCACTGCGTCGGCGGGCCGGCGTAATANCATCAGCCNGGCCGCAACGGCAANAATCGATCCAACGGCCGAAGGTTGCCCGCCGATGGTGTCCAACGCCAGGGCCGTGGTATCCAACCATCCTGTCCGCAACTCTTGGATCTGAACTAGGACTGGCTCGTCCCCTGGAAATGAGTCGTACACCCCGGCCANAACAAACATTACCAATGTGAGCAGGAAAACACCCGCTAGTCCAAAAAATTTCCAGGAAACCTTCCTGCTCATACCGGCCACATTATACAATACAGATTGCGTTAATTCGCTCGGCCCAGGCCGGCGGAACACGACATCTACACCGCAACTTGCCGCTGACCGGACGTCGATCGAACGGTCAGGGACAATGCTATAATCTCGAACACAGCCCGATAGCGAGGTAAGCCTTGGCGCAAAACGTAGGCGTGATCGCCATTGACGGCCCGGTGGCTGCCGGCAAGACGATGGCCGGCCGTGAGCTGGCCAAGCAGCTGAAATTCCGATACCTGGACACCGGGATCATGTACCGGGCTATCACCTGGCTAGCGTTGAAGAACGCCACGTCCATGGAGGACGAGAAGGCGCTAGGGGCATTGGCCGGCGAAAACCCTATACGCCTNGATGGTTGGAATAGCGACCAGGTGCTGGTGGGCGGCATCAGCGTGGGACTGGAGCTCCGGGAAGCGGCGGTAGACCACCATGTTTCACTGGTCTCCCGGGTCCCGGCCGTCAGGCACGCGTTGGTGCAACAGCAACGAGCTATAGCATCCCACAATAGTATCGTTATGGTGGGGCGGGACATCGGCACGGTGGTATTGCCCGATGCCGACTTGAAGATCTTTATCACCGCCTCATTGGAAGAGCGGTCCCGGCGCCGTTGGCGGGAGTTTCAGGCTCAGGGAAGAGAGTCCGATTACCAGTGGGTATTGGACGAAACTAAGGCTCGGGATGACGTGGATTCCCAACGTGCCGACTCGCCCCTAATACCCGCCGAGGATGCCTGGGTGTTGAACACCGACGGCCTGACCGGAGAACAGGTAGTGGATCTGATCGTCCAACGGGTGAATGAATCATCTCAAGGGGGAAAAGCGTGCGCCTGATGTACCCCATGGGGAAATTGCTGGGCCGGTTGTGCTTTGGCGTCTTCGGCAAGCTCAGCGTGACCGGGCCGGAATGCGTCCCCCCGTTTGGGCCAGTCATTCTGGTCGCCAACCACCTGTCCATCAACGACCCGCCGGTGTTGGTAGCGACGATCAATCGGCGGCTAAACTTTATCGCCAAGCAGGAGTTGTTCGCCAACCCCATTAGCCGGGCAATTCTAACGCGGTTTGGGGTACACCCCTTCGACCGCTCCGGCCGGGCCGTGGACATCATCAAGCTCGCCCTGCGGCTGTTGGCCCAAGACCAACCGGTAGTGCTTTTTCCAGAAGGTACCCGGAGCCCCNATCATACTCTGCAAAAAGGCTTGCCCGGGGCCGCTTACATAGCGATGAAATCTCAAGCCACCATTCTTCCCGTGGGTCTGGTAGGGACGGAAAACTTCCCGAGTTGGCGGATNCCCATANCTTTGTGCCGCATAGGCGTGAACATCGGCCAGCCATTCACCCTGCCATTGATCGAAGGCAGGCCCAGCCATGAGGTTTTGCAGAGTATGGCGGATATGATGATGACCCGAATCGCCGCCTTATTGCCGGAGAAATACCAAGGTGTCTACGCTTTACCGTCGGCCGTCGACCCGGAGGCAGCCGGCCCTGCAGAAGCAAGGGAGCCCGTCACGGGTTAAATCTTTACCAAGCCAATGCCCGGCCCGATCGCCCGGAAACCCTTGGGGCGCGATGCGGGAGCGGGACTTAAAATCGGGAGAAAGAAATGCAACAGGCTTCCAAATTCGGCATCTACCTGAATGGCAAAGAGCACCAAGTGGTGCGCATCAACTCGCCTTACTGGATACCAGAGGAGCCCGACTGGGTTTTCTTAACTCCGGAGGTAAACGCTACCCTGCTGCAGATTCGGGAACTGGCCAAAGAGAATGGCGGCGCCTCTNATCCGGACTCTATCACCTGGGGCAGTCTGCCGCTACTCGACTAAGGGGCTGCCGGCGCAGCCAAGTTAGCGGCCGTTCGCCGATTCAGGGAATGAGGGCATTACCTGGTCGGCGAATTTGGTGAGTTGGTCCTTGAAAACTTCCCGGGGCATCCNCATTACCGCTCCCAGGTTGACCCGCTCCACCCCCGGAAATTTCTCCTGAACGCTTTGGAGATGCTCGATAATCATTTCCGCGGGGCCGCATAGCCAGCCGTGACCGGCAACCGCCTGCTCCAGAGAAGGTAGTTCAACGCCCCGGGAATGGGCCGGGTCGGCAACCGCCCCGATCTGCTCCGGCGTCAAAGGTGTCAATCCCAATGGAGCGGCGAACTTCATCGCCTCCTCGTAATAAGGGCGAGCCAATTCCATAGCCTTCTCTTGGGTGTCGGCTATAAAGAACCGGTATCCGATCGCCACGTCTTCTCCCAGTTCCTTGTCCTGCCCATGGGCTTTGACCGCATCCTGGTAGAGTTTCATCCGATCGGCTAGAACCGCGTCGGGATTGTTCGAGATAAGGGGCTTGATGCCCATCTTGGCCATAAAGTCGACGCCCCTGGGGTTTCCACTAACCAAGGGCTGCCANACCTCCACGGGTTGGTTCACGGGCCGAGGCACCAGGCTCAGTTTCTCCAAGTCGTATCCCCGGTAGGGAACCTTCGCGGGAATCTGATAGTGCTTTCCCTGGTAGGAGAAGGACTCTTCCTTGAACGCCTTTAGCATGACCTCAACCTGCTCTTCGAACAGGTCCCGGTTGGCGTCTCCATCCAGCATGGGCGAGCCGAAGGTTTCCACCTCTCGGGTNTGATAACCACGGCCCACGCCGAAGATGACCCGGCCTTTGGTCAGGATGTCGGCCATTGCAAAGTCTTCGGCCAAGCGCAACGGATGCCACATCGGCGCGATGTTAAAGCCGCAACCGAACTTCAGGCGCTCAGTCTGGCTGGACAGGTATAGGCTGAGCATCAGCAGATTGGGGATGCACTCGTATCCTTCAGGCTGGAAGTGATGCTCCGCCATCCAGAACTCATCGTAGCCCAACCGGTCCAGATGCTGCGCGATGTCCACCGACCAATCGAACACTTGGGCCAGTTGATCGTTGGAGTACCAGCGGTCGTTAGCCGCAGTACCGTCGAATCCCAAGTTGTCGTCGAAAACATGGCCGGCGTAAGAAGCAGAAAAACTGTGAATCATCTAATCATCCNTAGTTACTGACTGGGCGCTTGGACGGGGGCGGGGTTGAAGAGCTCCACGCCGATGGTGGCGGGGAAAACTTTGGCCAGCTCTTCCACCGTCCACCTGCTCTCTTTGTGGATGGTTTTCACCGGCTCCGGGTTGTTCATCAGGCTGACCAAGCCTTCGGTGACGTGGAAAACATGGCCGTTGACGTGGGCCGCCTCATCGGAGGCCAGCCAAGTAACCATTGGAGCGANGTCTTCCCCTTCACCGCGCAGCCTCGGGGCCGAACTGGTGGACCCGCCGATACCTCGAGCCGCCCGCAGGTTCCGGGCTTCTTCCGGCACGGTCCCGGTCATGCGGGTGGCGGCGCCGGGGGATATGGAATTGGACGTGACGCCGTAACGTCCCATGTCGCGGGCCAGCACACGGGTGAGCCCGGCAATGCCGTCTTTGGCCGCCCCATAATTGGCCTGGCCGGAGTTTCCGTACAGACCAGATACGGACGTGAAAGTTATTATCCTTCCCGAGCGTTGCTGCCGGTACAGGATGCAGGCGTGTTTGACCACGGAGAAGGTACCCTTCAAGTGAACCGCGATCACATCGTCCCACTCTTCTTCGCTCATATTGAAGACCATGCGGTCCCGGAGGATGCCAGCGCAGGTTACGACGATATCCAGCTTGCCGTAATTCTCAACAGCGGTCTGGACGATTCTCTCGCCTCCATCCATGGTGGCGACTGACTCCAAACACGCCGTGGCTTCGCCACCGGCCTGCTGGATCTCGGACACCACGCCACCGGCGAATGAGGTGTCGGCGCCGGTGCCGTCGACGTTGACACCGGGGTCCACCACCACCACTTTCGCCCCTTCTTCGGCCATCAGCATGGCGATGCCCCGTCCGATTCCCCGGCCCGAGCCGGTCACTATCGCTACTTTGTCTTGAAGTAAGTTTGCCATCTTTCCGCTACCTCAGATTCTTAAACTATATATGCTGCTGCTTTGATAACCCCAACCGGTTGAAATACCTATGCTGCCGGCGCCGGGTTATAAATGTCTTTGGTCAGGTAGTTGCGGGCCTGAGACGACAGGTCGTCCATGTCCCAATGACCGTCTGAACAATAGATCGCTTGCATGGGCCTGGGCTGGGACATCAATGACACCGTGTCGCCGTANACCAGGAAGGTCTGGCCGTTCACGTTGCCGGCGAAGTCGGTGGCCAGATAGCAAACGAAAGGCGCGATGCCGTCCGGGTCCAGATGCTGCAACTCGTTGCCTTCGTCCAGGGAGGCCACTCCACTCCTGGACCTTAATTCCGCGGCGCTGTCGGGTATGGCGCCGATCATTCGGGTCTGGGCGCGGGGTGCGATGGAATTGGCCGTGGCGCCGTAACGCCCCATGTCCTTGGCCACCACCTTGGTGAAGCCGGCGATGCCGGACTTGGCCGCACCGTAGTTGGCCTGGCCCGAGTTGCCCACCAGTCCTGATTGGGAGCTGAAGGTAATGACCCGGCCGGAGCGTTGCTGGCGGAACAAGATACAGGCATGCTTGACCACGGTGAACGTCCCCTTCAGGTGTACCGCGATCACGTCGTCCCACTCCTGCTCGGTCATGTTGAATATCATGCGGTCGCGCAGGATTCCGGCGCAGGTGACGACGATGTCCAATCGTCCGTAGTTGTCNACGGCCGTCTGGACGATTCTCTCCCCGCCGGACATGGTGACAACCGACTCCAGGCAGGCAGTAGCGGTGCCGCCGGCCTGCTGGATCTCCGACACCACAGTCTCGGCGATCGACTGGTCGGCCCCGGTACCGTCCACGTTTACCCCTGGGTCCACTACCACGACCTTGGCCCCTTCTTCGGCCATCAGCTTGGCTACCCCCCGGCCGATACCCCGGCCGGCGCCGGTCACGATGGCTACCTTGTCTTTNAGCATGTCTACCATAACGGCCTCCTTGGCCTCTACTTAGAAATCGTTTGCCTAAACAGCCCAATAGCTGCCTAAATAAGTGGTTCGACAAGCTCACCACGAACGGTGAGGGTCCACTTTTTCCCGTTCGTCCTGAGCATGTCGNAGGAACGGGTCCTACAGGTTTTAAATGGCTTCCATTGACTGCGTTAGTGCTCTGCCGGTGAAATTATCGCNGGGTTGCAGGCCCGCCGAAACTGAGCGGCGCATTGAGACGNCGCTTCAGCCAAACCTTTACCGGGAAGGCAACTCCACGGTGGCCGCCCCTGGGGTCGTCCTTTGACCCTCGGTATTCTCCAGCCATATCTCGCAGTCCACCAGGTTGCGGCCGTCCTCCTGGTATTTGCGGGTTACNGAACCTTTGGCGGTGATGGGCTGACCGGGGGAGTCCATACCGCGATATTGGCATGACAGGATCGCCAAGGTGCCCAACGGCCCCATCCAATCGGTCATGTATTGGCCAAGGAAAGCGTTCTTCAAGGCGCCGTGAAGAATCACGTCGTCCAGCCCGTTGCCTTTGGCAAAGTCCTTGTCGTAATGAATCTGGTAATAGTCTCCGGATGCGCCGGCGTATTTCACCAGTTGTTGAGTCGTGGGATTTTTGACCAGGGGCGGCATGTCCATCCCCTCGGAAACATCTTCCCAGTAGATCTGGTCTGTCATGTCCAAACCTCAGTAGCGGATTCCGTTCGATGTTTGGGTAGCCACCACCTGATCGAGTTGATTGGTGTAGGTAGTAACGGTAGTGGTGATAATCATTACGCCCAGCCGGCCGCTGCGTTCGTTGATATTTTCGATGCGGGCCACCACGGTGATCCGGTCGCCAGGCCGGACCGGATGGAAATATCGCCACTCGCTACCTCCATCCAGCATTCTGTCGAAGGGCAATTCAAACGGAAGCGGTACCCTATATGNGCCCATCGATCGTAGAAAGGTCGGCGGGGCAACCAATCCCCCGTACTTGCTCTTGCGCGCCTCAGCCTCGTCATTGAAGATTGGGTTCTCGTCCCCAATGGCCTGGGCGAACTTGATAATCGCCCCTTTNTCTACATCCGTGGTGAAGGGAGAGCTTTCAAGTCCGATGGCTTGTTGCCGCATTTCTTCGGTAAGGGCTGGGTTGGGGGTTGACACCTGGNACCTCCATCGCCAATAGCAGGCCAAAGTCTACCGTGAGCCAGAAATCGTGTCAAGAATTATGGGCTTCATTTGATTAGATAGGTAAGTAGACTTACACCCATGGACATACAATGTGGCCTGAAAGTATGTGCTAAAATTGGCGGCCCAACGACACCTATCNGGGATGGAGAAGCAACCAGTTAATCTTAGAGCGATCTAGTCTTTGGCGATGCATCGAGGTGTGATTATGGAGTTCGGCTTCTATCTGCCCAGCAGCGGCCCCACGGCCCGGCCCGAGCCTTTGGCGGAGATCGCCCGGAGGGGTGATCGTCTAGGATTCCACTCCATGGTTGCCGGAGACCACATATTGGTGCCCAAGTCCGTGGATTCGCCGTATCCATATACCGTCGGCGGAGTGTTCTCCGGAGCGCCGTCGGGCGAGTATTTTGAGCAGCTCACCGTGCTGACGTTTTTGGCCGGAATCACTCAGAACATCCGCCTGGTGCCCAGCGTGATGATCGTGCCTTATCGCAACCCCTTGTTGGCCGCCAAGATCCTAGCCACCATCGATGTCCTCTCCAACGGACGTCTGACCCTGGGGGTGGGCGTAGGCTGGATGGAGGAAGAATTCCAAGCTCTCGATGCTCCCCCCTTCGCCGAACGGGGAGCGGTGACCAACGAATACCTTCAGGCTTTCAAGGAGCTGTGGACCGCCGAAAACCCCACTTTCAACGGCAAGTACTACCAATTCTCCGATATCAACTTCCTGCCCAAGCCGGTGCAGAAGCCCCATCCTCCCATCTGGGTTGGGGGCCAGAGCCGACGGGCTATTCGCCGGGCCGCCGAGTTGGGCAACGGTTGGCATCCGGTGGGGACTATACCCGCCGCGCCCATGGAACCCGAGGACTTAGCCCAAGATCTCGTGAGGCTGCGGCGCTACGCCGAAGACGCGGGACGCGACCCCGCCGAACTGGACGTGGCGATGAAAGCCCCTTTGTACGACCCGGATATCACCGGCTCAGGTAGCCGCCGGCGCTTTGCCGGTGAGCCGGAGCAGGTTCTTCAGGACATCCAGACTTACACGGATGTCGGTGTCACCCACATCATTTTCGACATCCGCAGCGATGAGTTGAACCAAACCACCGACCGTATGGCCTGGTTCGCCGAAGACATCATGGCCCAAACCTGACGGCCTGGGATCGTAGACCTGATGCTCGAGCTTCCCGGCGCATCTCGCTGGAGTATAATCTTGATAGAATTCCGAAGAGACTAATTTCCCTATGACTCACAAGGAGGCCCAACGTTGACCACGTTGGACGATCGGTTCGAAAAGGGTCTAGCCATACGCACATCGATGGCGGGTGGCGACCGAAGTCACTTCACTTTGCCGGGGATCGATCAATTAGCGCCGGACTTGAAGCGGATTATCGAAGAAGCCCTGTTCGGTTCCATCTGGACCCGGCCGGCTTTGGAGCCACCGCGGCGGGTGATATGCACCATATCGGCGTTGATGGCCCTGGGTCAGTTGCCTTTGCTAAAGCGGCACATCGAGCGAGGCCTGAATTTGGGCCTGACTCCGTCGGAAGTCGTGGAAGTATTTATTCAATTGACCTTTTACGTGGGCGTCCCCGCCGTGGAAACCGCGATGCGCATCGCCAAGGAGATCTTCGAAGAGCAGGGGATCCAGTTCACTCCCAGCCTGGTCTACGACACCACACAATCGGTGGAGAGTCTGTACGAGCGGGGAGCCGCAACGCACCGGGAACACATGGGGGATACGTTCGAGTATCAAAGCGACGATGCCGACTCGGAAGAGTCTCAACTGGAACGCCTGATCACCGAGTATCACTGGGGGGCGATCTACAACCGGCCTACCTTGAGCGCCAAGGACCGGGCCATGTGTGCCCTATCGGCCATGACCGTCATGGGCCGCTACGACCGGCAGATCCGCAGCCGCATCGAGGGAGCCCTCCGGGTCGGCATGACACGCTCCGAGGTCATGGAGGTGTTCATCCAGGTGATGCTTTACGGAGGCTATTTCACGACCCGGGCCGCCATGCGAATCGCCCGTTCGGTGTTTACTGAGCAGGGAATCACCAGCTAACCTGAACCGGAGTAATCGAAACATTCGTAAGGGGTACCGATGAAGCTCCAGTTAGACGACGGGGCCGAGCTTTTTTACACGGTCGACGACTTTACCGACCCATGGACCCGGCCGGAGACGGTGGTGTTGCACCACGGAATGGCTAAAAGCCACAAGATGTGGTTCGGCTGGGTGCCCATCCTGGCCCGTCACTACCGGGTAATCCGGTTCGACATGAGGGGCATGGGCCAATCGTCGGTGCCCGAGACGGGCTACTCCTGGACCCTGGACAACTTCGCCAATGACCTGCTAGGCGTTCTCGACAAATTGGAGCTGGAGCAGGTTCACCTGATTGGAGAAACGGTGGGCGGTTCCATCTCGATGCGTTTTGCCACCATGCACCAGGAACGTCTGCTGTCTTTGACCGCCTGCACCTCTCCCACCAGCTTCAACGATCCACATCACGGAGAAAGCGCCGATCTGATCGAACGCGAGGGGGTGGCTGCCTGGGTGGAGAGCACAATCACCCGCCGCCTGGACCCTCAGATAGTTGACCCGGCCTACATCCGCTGGTATGCCGCCCAGATGGCCGCTACGCCGGCCAGCGTGGTTGCCGGGTTCCAGAGGAACGCGTCTGGGGACATTGGGCCTTTGCTCAAAGACGTGAACACACCCACTCTGATACTGGCCGCGGCCAGCTTGCGAGAAGAGGTCCTGGGTAATTTCCGGGGAGCGGCGGATCTATTTCCCAACGGCCGGCGTGTCGTATTTCCCGGAGTAACCGGCTTCGTCCAGCATATCCTCCCGGTGCCCTGCGCCCGGGTGTGGTTAGACTTCGCCGGCAGTCTGAAAACATCATAGCCGGCGCAAAAGGGACCCTCTAGGAAGGATGCCTAGCGACAACCGGGAATTCAGTTTGCTTCGACGCGTCTGGAACTTCATCCATTAATCGCCTCCCTCCCTGGTTCTCATCGACCCCCAGTGCCGCCGCCAACCCCGCCACTACTTTGTCCAAGGTGGTCTCGCCACCATCGGGATGTTCGCGGNCCTGCTGTTTGTCGATTCCTTTTCCGACGCCGCGGTAGCCGCCGGCCTGGGGGCCAGCGTGTTCATAATCTTTGTTCATCCCACTAGCAAGTCAGCCGCACCCAGGGCACTATTAGGAGGCCACTTCCTAGCCCTACTGGTCGGATCAGTATTCTCGCTGGTCCTGTTCGCCCCACTGGTAAGCAGCATTCTGGAAGGGGTTGGGCACTTCGGGACTTGGCTCTTGCCGCATCAGTGGGAGCAATGATTGTCCTAATGGCGATAACCGACACGGAACACCCTCCGGCGGCCGGCACGGTCTTGGGCATGTCTACCAGAGTCTTTGACCCTTCTATCTTCGCCATAATCATCGGGGCCGTTATCGTGCTGGCCGTGATCAAGCGCGTACTGAGAAGATATTTGCGCGACTTGATATAAACTATTACAATCCTCCCTGGACTTGCTCGGGCGTAGATTTGCCATCCAGTAGGCGCCGCCTTGTTTCGGATAGTCCGCCCTCTCCTTTCTAGAGGAGTAATTAATCTCACGGTCCGCTCCCGGAGGGAAAACCATGCCCGAATCGCTCAGCCGCACTTTCGCTCAATTCCTCTCCCCCCTGNGTTATGAATCCATGCCGCCCGCCGTGGTGGATAAGATCAAGGCCTCGGTACTGCACGCGATGGTGACCGGCATAATCGGTGCGGATACCAGCCACGGGCAGGCCGCGATACATCTGGCAAAAAACGAAGAGGGCAAGCCCGACGGGGCCACGATCTTGGTCGACGGCGGAAAGGCGACCCGTTGCGGCGCCGCCTTCGCCAACAGCAAGCTGATGCACGTGACCAACCAGGCGGACTCTTACCGCATGCTGATCCATCCCGGGGCCTGTGTGATTCCTTCGGCGTTGGCGGCCTCCGAGTTGGGACACAAATCAGGCAGAGAATTCCTGACCGCTGTGGTGGCTGGCTANGAAGTCGAGGCTCGGATCGCCGGAGACTTTATTCCCTCCACCCAGGCCCGGGGATTCCGTTCCAGNCCNGTTTACGGGACANTGGGNGCGGCGGTATCCNGCGGNAAGCTNCTTGGCCTTAATGAAGACCAANTNGTNACGGCTTTGGCNTTGGCCTGCACCTTTACCGGAGGCACCACCCAGGGCGCCGCCAGAGGGGGGCAGGAGATGATGTACCACGAGCCCAACTCCACCCGCAGCGGCATCATGGCCGCTTTGCTCGCCCAAGAAAACCTCAAGGGTTCGGAAGAATCCCTTGAGGGCGATGCCGGGTTCTATAACGCCTTCACGGGCAACAATCGGGGTGAGCTATCCTACGTGTTCCAGGGTCCCAACCGAACGGAAATTTCCAACGTGGTGGCAGATTTGGGTACTAGGTGGGANGTGCTGCACGTTACACCNAAGATCTACCAGACGGCGGGCTACAACTGTCCGGTCATAGACCTGATGACCCAGATTCGGTCAAGGCATCAGCTTTCCCCGTCGGACGTGGCCCAGATAACCGTCGACATGAACTGGCTGGAAACGCTGTACCCTTCGCCGGAGTTCCCCAACACCACCCGGAACGCCGCCGGCGTGGGTAGCACCCACTATTTCGCCGCCTACACATTCGTGCACGGATTCTACCCTCCCTTGAAGGCAAGGATCATTCCGGACATCGCGGGGGACGCAGAGGAACAACAAGTCTTGNACTTGCTACAAAAGGTGGAAGTGCTAGGACACAAAGACCGCCCCGCATTCGCGCCTCACATATCCATCCGCATGGTCGATGGAACCACTTATGAGGGCGAGTACAGCGGTAACGAACTGGAATGGGGCCTGGAAACCGAGATCTCGCGCATCAGCCCACTGTTCGCAGACATGAACTGGCCCAGAGAAAAGCTGGATGCCCTGGTGCAAACCGTGTCCACTCTGGAATCTCTGCCTACCATAGACCCGATGATCCAACTTTGCGTCCGAGAGTAGACCTCCGGCAGCCCCGAAAACACAGCCCGCAGGCCGGGATGAACCACCTTGAGGTCATTCGCATCAAATATGGCGACCTGCGTNTGGCGGGTTAGATACATCGATTTAGGACGTCCCTTGCTGAAATTATTTAGGCAATTGCCCTTTGGAATGCTGGGNGGACTGCTTCTGTTGCTAGCTGCGGCCTGTTCCGGCACGCCCACCGTTACCCTTGGTCCCACCGCGACGCCTCCCCCGGGCCTTAATGGACCGGAATACGGCGCCATCGTCATTACCACCGACCTGGCCCTGGGCTCAAACAGGGTTGTCTTTGGCATCGTGGACCGGAACGGAATGCCGGTCAGAAGTNAGCAGGCCAAAGTACGGGCTCTCTACTTGCCCCCAGGCGACGCGCCGGGAGTGGAGCGGGCNTCGGGAGTCGCTGANTTCAAAAAATGGCCCGCCGGGCCCCAGGGTGTTTTCTCCACTGTCCTGGAGTTCGACATGNCGGGTTTCTGGCAGTTGGACGTGACCACCACCGGGCCTGATGGGACTCCGGTAATGGCCCAGGGCGCTTTGCAGGTGAAGGAACAAAGCGACACCCCGTCGTTGGGGTCTCCCGCCCCGCAAAGCGTAACTCCAACCGGCGACGAAGTGGACGACCTGGCCACCATCACCAGTTCAACACAGCCGGACCCCGATCTTTACNAGCTATCGGTGCACCAGGCTCTGGCCTCNGGAAAACCTTTGGTGGTGGTATTCGCTACTCCGGCCTTCTGCGCCAGCGCCACCTGTGGCCCCCAAGTAGAGGTCCTCTCCAGCGTCAAGGAAAAGTTCGCCGGCAAAGCCAACTTCATCCACGTGGAAGTTTTCAAAGATCCNAATCTCATCCAGGGGGGNCGCCCCCCCGCCGACGGGACCGTTCCAGCGGTGGACGAGTGGAACCTGCCCACCGAGCCCTGGACATTCGTCGTGGACAAAGAGGGACGAATCAGCGCCAAGTTCGAGCAGTTCACCACGGGGGAGGAGATTGAAAAGGCACTGAACGAGGTTCTCTAGCCCAGTCCTAGCCCCNCTTTCGTAAAGGAGGGTTGGGGGGATTTCTTCAATCACCAATCTCCACCGCCACCAACACGTCCCCACGGCGCATGTAGGACACCGTCACGGTCTCACCGAATAGCTGGTGCTCCCGCAGGTGGGATGGCGAAACTCCCAGAGGCCCCTCGGCAGTGAAGGTCCAGACCTTCTCGTCCGGAGTGCGGATACGCAGCGTTTCCAGTTCGACGATGTTGCGGCCGACAACCTCCACCACTATGCCCTCAACCTTTCCGCTGGCTTCGCCTGGATTGGAGGCCGCGGCGGCACCGGTATCATCCCCGGCGCCGCATGCTAATAGCATGAGGAACGTGGCGGCCAACGCCNCTGGGGCCAGTGCACTTTTCAACCAAGCGGCTTTGCATTTCTTAACTGGGGAGATTCCGGCGGTCATCGAAACCAAGCTCNCTTAGCTGAAACGGAAGACTTTGGCCGCTACCACTGCGGTTCCGGCCGCCCATCCCGCTAAGATGGCCAGTTGGGGCCAGGTCTCCCACAGAGGCGCGCTGTCGATGGCCACCTGTCGTAGGGCCGATAACATCGGCGTCAGGGGCAACCCCTCGGCCAGGTAAGGAAGGATCCAGGGAAAGGTGTTGGTGGAGAAAAATGTACCCGCAAAGAACATCATGGGCAATACAACCGCGTTGCCCATGCCGGATGCCGCCGCCGGGGTGCGCGCCCAAGCGGAGAGTATGAACCCAATGTTCAGAAACACCAGGCTACCCAGGGGAACGATGACAAAGAGCCAGGCCGGATTCCCGTGTATCCTCGCTCCGAACACGAACACGCCGACCGACAGAATGATGGCCGCCTGCACCATAGCCAGAACCATATGGGCGGCGATCTCGCTGGCAAAATATTTCCAGATAGGCAGCGGGGTAACCAACAGCCGTTTCAGTATGGATTGGTTTCGATAGGTACTGATCCGAACGGGGATGGAGATTATCGCGTTAGTCATGATGCCCAGGGCCATCAGCCCCATTAGAACACTATCGAAGTAGGAAACCTCCGGCACCGATACCTCTTCGGAGACCACCGGCAGCGCCTGCTCGGCGGAGAGGTTGGCGGGTTGCACTTTGGCCACCAGATTTCTTACNACTCCATCCACTAACTGGTTTCTTTGGGCGTCTCTGGTGTTGTGCAAAAAGGTTACCGGGATTGGAACAATCGGCGTATCNNGCGGGGAAAAATCGACGAATCCGGCGGGGATTATCACCAGGTANTCCAGGNCNCCATCGGCCACTCGGNTGCGGGCGGCGGACTCAGAGATTGGCGCATCTTCCAAACCCAGAAACTCGATCGCTGCCAGTTCGTCTCGCAACAATTTTGAGGCGGCCGTGNCCGCTTGGTCCACCAGAACCAGGTTAGGCGATCCCACGCCCTTGATATCCAGAAGTCCGAAGACCACCACCAGCAACAAGGGGAAGAACAATGCCCAGAAAGTTGCCTGGCGGTTCCTGGCCATCATCTTAAGGTTGGCAAATGTGAACGCCAGCATCGTTAGTCCCGCAACTCGTTGCCGGTCAGCTCAAGGAAGACATCCTCCAGAGTGACGGGGGCTATTTCTAGCCGCTCCAGGTTGATGTCGCTCCGCACCATCTCGTCCAGAACTTTGCCCAGAGATGAAGGGCCGCTCTTCAGACGCAGCAGATAAACGTTACCGTCTAACTCCTGAACAAACTCCACAGTGCCGTTCAGAGAAGCCACTTGTCCTTCGGTCAGCGGATGGTCCAAAGCAAGCTTTACGGTGTAAGCGGCTTTTAGACGGCTGATCAGGTTCCTAGGTGTGTCCACCGCCAGCAGGCAGCCCCGGTCCATGATGGCAAGCCTATCGCACAGCTCTTCAGCTTCCTCCATGTAGTGGGTGGTTAGGACAACGGTAACGCCCCGCTGGTGTATCTCCCNGATGAGTGCCCAGATATTACGGCGGGCTTGTGGGTCCAGACCAGTGGTGGGTTCGTCCAGGATTATCAATTCCGGGTCGTTGATCAGGCTGGCGGCCACGGTGAATCGTTGCACTTGGCCGCCGGAAAGATGTTTGACGTAGCTGCCAGCCTTGTCGAGGAGACCTACCTGTTCCAGCAGGGTTTGAGGCGGTATGCGTTTGGGATAAAAAGTCCCGAGAAGGGAGAGAATCTCTTGGAGGGAAAGGTAGTCGAAGTAAGCTGAAGACTGGAGTTGGACGCCGATCCTTGCTTTGACTTCGTTGCGGCGGCGGGAAATATCCAGGTCCAGGACGGTGACCCGACCCTGGCTAGGCGTCTGGAGGCCTTCGATAATCTCTAGGGTCGTGGTTTTGCCCGCGCCGTTCGGCCCTAAAATGCCGAAAATCTCGCCCCGATTCACAGTAAAAGAAACCTGGTCAACTGCTGTGAAGGAACCGTAACGCTTGACCAGGCCCTCTACCCGAATCGCAGTTTCCATGATAACATCGTGAATTATATCACACGCTCACTTTGCGCCTGGCCGGCGAGGTTCCACGGGCATTCCCGCTCTTAATATCCGACTCGGCTCAATTAGTCCTCGGCCTCCCGGCCGAACAGATCGGCGCTCTCGGCTAGCTTCAGCGTTACGGTCCATATGTTCAAGAACTCACGTAGACCGGTCGACTTGTCATGAAACTATGTTAGATTGCCAGGCTTTTTTATGGCAATAGGACAGGCATCTGGAACGCCGTCCGAGGCCGGCAAAACGGGCTCCCGGTTTCGCGGCCTCACACTGTTCACCGTATTGGCCGCATTCGCCTTGGTTGTTCTGGGCGGTGTGGTTCGGGTAACCGAGTCTGGATTGGGCTGCCCTGACTGGCCCCTATGCCAAGGCCGGTTAATCCCCCCTCTAGAGACGTCAGCCATCATCGAATATTCCCACCGTTTGGTCGCCTCCGCNNTGTTAGGCCCCTTGATCGTCGCTACCTGCGCNGTGNCCTGGNTCTCCTACCGGCGAGNCCGCTGGCTGGTGGCCCCGGCCACTGTGGGACTGATTCTGATGTTGGCACAAGCATTGCTGGGTGGAGCAACGGTATTGACCGGNCTTCCCGGATGGATCGTCGCCGCCCACCTGGCCTTGGGTGAGGCGNTGCTGGCTTGCCTNATCCTGNTAGCCGTNGTGGCCTATTTCGGGCCCCCAGTGCTTCCTCGAAGCCTGCATGANANGGACGGCGGCCTGCGTTTCCCGATTCTGGCGCTGATTTCGGGACTGGGGATATATCTGATCGTCATTTCCGGGTCGGTAGTCACCAATTCCGGGGCGACAGGCGCGTGCTCAAACTGGCCGCTCTGTCAATTCCAATTGCTACCCGGCGGGGGTCTGCCTTTGATCCACATGTCCCATCGAGTGGTCACTGTAATCATCGGGCTTATTTTCCTATATACTTTGTATGCAGCCTACCAGCAGCATTTCAAGACTCCCCAGCTACGGTGGCTGTCCTTAATTGCCGCGGTTTTATTCGCTGCCCAGGTAGTTGTGGGAGCCGCCACTGTATTAATGCATTTCCCGGCGGAATTAAGAGCTTTGCATCTATCGTTAGCTACCTTGATATGGGGAACCGTGGCGGCCCTGGCCACCTTGAGTTTGATCAGGTCCGGTGAAGATCTCCCGGAATTATCCAATGCTTGACCGGCCAACTCTAACAGGGTCAGAACCGGACGCCGGACTGAACCGTCTGCAAAGTCTGGTGCAGTNGTTCAACGATTACCTGGCGATGACGAAGCCNCCCATCGTGGTCCTGCTTCTGTTCACCGCCATCGGCGGTATGTTTTTGGCGGCGCAAGCCGTTCCACCCTGGCACCTCGCTTTGCTTGTGTGCCTGGGCGGAGCTTTGGGGGCCGGCGGGGCCAACGCCCTGAACCACTACCTCGACCAGGACATCGACGANAAGATGTCCCGCACGGCCCGGCGGCCCTTGCCGGGGAACCGGGTTGCTCCCCGGAACGCGCTGATCTTCGGCATAGTGTTGAACGTCGCGGCGTTCTTGATNTTGGGCGCTTGGGTCAACTTGCTNGCCGCCTTTCTTACCCTNGCCGCNACCCTGTTCTACGTNTTCGTGTACACCATGTGGCTGAAACGGACCACNCCTCAGAATATAGTCATCGGAGGGGCCGCGGGAGCGATTCCGCCGATGGTGGGNTGGGTGGCGATCACCGGCAGCCTGGACCTGCCGGCCCTGTATATGTTCAGCATCATATTTTTCTGGACGCCNCCCCATTTCTGGGCATTGGCGCTGCTGATTCAGGACGACTATGCGGAGGCGGGTATCCCCATGCTGCCCGTGGTTTCGACTTCGGAGCACACGGCNCTCCATATCTTCCTGTACTCTCTGGTGCTGGTGGCCCTGAGCCTGATTTTTGCCGCCACTTCCGCCGTTGGTTGGATTTATCTGGGCACGGCAACAGCCTTGGGAATAATCTTTGTCGCCATGGCTTGGCGCCTGCTTCGAGAGAGCACCAAACGCCGGGCCAAACCCCTATACCTGTACTCCCTCCTCTACCTGGCGCTGCTCTTCGTTGCGATGATGGTCGATAGTACAGTACGCATCTGATGAAACCAGTTCCTTACAGCAAGTAAATGACGAATGAAGGTAAAAGGATAGTGGCATCCACCTGTATTCAGGTGCGTTGACAGCCTTAATAAGGCTGTGATAATGTCCCAACCGGATAGTGAAAAAAAGCACAGACCCTAGTGTCTGAGGTCAGGGAAAGCTTGAAGCCACAGGTCGGACCACTCAAACGGTTTAGCAGCCGAATCAGGGGCGGCGGATACCATTACAGGCGTTTCGCCAAGTTCGCGATTCTCGCCGCGGTCTTGCTACTTCTTCTGGCCTGCTCCACAGGCAAGCAGTCCACCTGGGACCCGGTAGGGCCCGTAGCCGAAAGACAGTTGCTGCTGTTCAACGTCCTGCTCTGGGTGATGGTGGCGGTGTTCATCATAGTCGAAGGGGTGCTGGTCTATGCGGCGATCCGNTACCGCCGCCGCCCCGGACAGGAATTGCCCAACCAGACCCACGGTAACATGCCCTTGGAAATCACCTGGACCATAATTCCCACCATCTTGATCATGGCCCTGGGAATCTGGTCGGTGATNACGATTTACGAATTTGATGAACCTCCGGCTTCCGCCAAAGACGTTTTGCACGTGAACGTCACGGGCCACCAATGGTGGTTTGAGTTCGAGTACGAAGACGCCGGTGGCGGCAAGCGGATCGTCACGGCCAACGAACTCAGAGTGCCGGTGGATCGAGCCGTCAGGCTGACCCTGGAAAGCGACGATGTGCTCCACAGTTTCTGGATTCCCAAGCTGGCNGGAAAAACCGACATTGTTCCCACCAGGACCAATCACCTGTGGTTCCAAGCCGATTCCAACAAGATCGACTCTTTGCCGGCCACATTCTATGGGCAATGTGCCGAGTTCTGCGGCATCGCCCACGCCTTGATGAAATTCCGGGTACGTGTCTTGGACCAGCAGGATTACGACGCTTGGGTCCAGAACTATGGTCCCCCACCGGCTACGACCGATCTCGCTAAACAGGGCCAGCGGGTGTTCGGCAACTGCGTGATGTGTCATTCCATCGACGGTGAAAACGACTCCCAGGCTCAAGCCAGCCGGAAGCAGGCCTTCCTTTCCGGCGGCGCGTTGGTCCCGGCGCCCAACCTAACAGACCTGCGTACCAGGGAGAGTCTGGCGGCGGGCTTGTTGGACCTGAACAAGGAAACCCTGAAGCACTGGGTAAGAAACCCGGAAAACGTGAAGCCGGGCAACTATATGAAATCTCGGGCTGCCCACCTCTACGGGAGCGGAGAACTCAGTCTCAGCGACGGCGACTTGGACGCCGTCGTTGCTTACCTTTTGAACTTACAGTAGACTAATCGGGATACACACCTAGAGAAGATTTTAGCTTCCAGCAGACGTTTCCCTGGGAAAGGGAAAGAGACCAGTTACGGGATCTCGGGTAACAGAAACGTCGGAGACGGACCATGGCAACGATTACGGGAGTCCTTGCGCGGCCTACCGGTTACGCCGGAATATGGGGCTGGATCACCACCGTTGACCACAAACGCATCGGGGTGCTCTACGGTGTAACCGCTTTCATCATGCTTCTGATTGCCGGCTCCGAGGCCGGCATCATGCGCGCCCAACTGGCCCAGCCTGACAGCACCTTGGTAGGGGCGGAAACTTTCAACCGGCTTTTCACTATGCATGCCACCGCTATGGTGTTCATGGTAATCATGCCTCTGAGCGCCAGTTTCTTCAATTTTGTCGTTCCCCTGGCCATCGGCGCCCGGGACGTAGCCTTTCCCCGGCTAAACGCCTTCAGCTATTGGGTCTTCCTTTTCGGCACCCTTCTGATGCACGCCAGTTTCCTGGTGAACCAGGTCCCTAACGCCGGTTGGTTCTCCTACGCCAACCTGACCGGAACGTCCTACAGCCCCAACGCCGGCCTGGATTTCTGGGCCCTGGGTTTGCTGATATTGGGAGTATCTTCGGTGGCTGCCGCCCTGAACTTCCTGGTGACCATCGTCAACATGCGCTGCCCGGGCATGACCATGATGCGAATGCCCGTTTTCATTTGGATGACCCTAATCACCTCCATCCTGCTGGTGCTGGCCTTCCCGGTCATCACCGTGGGATTGGTCGAACTGGTGATGGACCGGAACTTCGGGACTCACTTCTTCGACACCGCCGGTGGTGGGGACCCCATCTTGTGGCAGCACCTGTTTTGGGTGTTCGGCCACCCCGAAGTTTACATTTTAATCTTGCCTCCCATGGGTGTGGTTTCAGAGATACTGCCCACCTTCTCCCGGAAGCCTCTGTTTGGCTATCCCATCGTGGTATTCTCCGGCATCGTCATCGGATTCATGAGTTGGGCGGTCTGGAGCCACCACATGTTCACCACGGGTATGGGTCCCACCGCTCTAACGGTGTTTACCATCACCACCATGCTGATCGCTGTCCCCACCGGGGTGAAGATATTCAACTGGATCGCCACTATTTGGGGAGGATCGGTCGATCTGAAAACCCCCATGTTGTTCGCCCTCGGTTTTATCTCTCTGTTCATAATCGGCGGTTTGAGCGGGGTATCTCACGCGGTAGCGCCATCGGATTTCCAGCAGCAAGACACCTATTACATCGTGGCCCACATTCACTACGTGCTGTTTGGGGGCTCTATCTTCGGGATATTAGCCGGAATTTACTACTGGTTCCCCAAGTTGACCGGCCGCATGCTGGGAGAGGGCATGGGCAAACTGAACTTCTGGTTCACCTTCGTCGGCATGAACCTTACTTTCTTCCCCATGCACTTCGTCGGCATGAACGGGATGCCCCGGCGAATCTACACCTACGGCGAAGANTTCGGTTGGGGATTGTTGAACATGCTNTCCTCCTTAGGGTATNTAGTCCTCTTCATTGGGATGCTACTCTTCGTCATCAACCTGATTCGGTCCCTGCGCAACGGGCGCGCCGCCGGACACGACCCCTGGGACGCCCCCACCCTGGAATGGAGCATCTCTTCGCCNCCACCNNTTTATAACTTCGCCGAGATTCCCCGGGTGGAAGGGCGAGACCCCTANTGGACNACCAAGCGGCGGGCNGAAGCGGAAGGCCACCCGCTTACCGCAGGCGAGCCTCACGTAGACNCNGNTACTATCCATATGCCCAGTCCGTCCTACTGGCCGGTGGTCATCGCCGCCGGGGTAACCTTGATCGCCGCCGGGCTGCTAACCCATTACGCCCTTAGCTTCGTGGGCGGAATAATCGCATTCATAGGTACTATCGGCTGGAGCAACGAACCGGCCACGGCGCCTCAGTCCCATCATTAGGAGAGCAAGTTTTGGCCCACGCGGCAGAACACGCGATTGAAGAGACGACTACCGGCCTAAACCACCGGAAGATGCTCATGTGGATCTTCNTGGGGTCGGACTGTATGTTCTTCGCCGCTTTGATCGCTACCTACATGGTCTACCGGGGCCAGAGCCTCAACGGCCCTTACCCCAACGACATAATTAGTGTCCCCATAACCACCATCAGCACCTTCGTACTGCTGTGCAGCAGCTTTGCCATGGTTCAAGCTCTGTCCGCCACCAACCGGGATGATCAGAAAGGGATTCGAATCTGGCTGCTGGCCACCGCGTTCTTGGGAGCGATATTCATCGGCTTCCAGATCTTTGAGTTCAACTCATTCAAGAACGAAGGCATGACTCTTGGCGGCAACCTGTTCGGCGCCACCTTCTTCACCTTAACCGGGTTCCATGGGGCTCACGTTACGATCGGGATCATCTGGTTATTGGGAATGTTCGTGGTGGCGATGAAAGGCCGCCTGGGTCCTGCCAGCAGCCTGGACGTGGAAATTCTGGGGCTGTACTGGCACTTTGTAGACATCGTGTGGATCATAATTTTCACCCTGCTGTACTTGATTGCCGGGTTTGACACCGGGCCCGCGCCCTTGGCCGGAGGCTAGTTCCGCATGCCCCGCGCGATACTTCAGGAGATCTGTCCATGAGCAGTAGCCCACAAACCGAGCAGGGCCACCATCCTTCGACCAAGCAGTACGTATTGGTGGCTGTTATCCTGTTCGCCATCACTATCGTCGAATTCCTGATTATCTTCCCCGATCAGGATCTCATCGGCGCCGCCAAGATACCGGTCCTGATCTTTCTATCGGCGATAAAATTCGCCATCGTCATCATGTTCTACATGCACCTGAAGTTCGACCACAGAATGTTCACGATGTTCTTTCTCGCCGGACTGGCCCTGGCATTTGCGGCGGGGATTGCAGTACTGGGGATGTTCGCCGCTTTGGGAGGTGAGCCACGGGCTTACGCCAGCGCCAACGCGATNCCCTATGTGGAAGGCGAACACGGTGCAGAGACCACCAAACCAACTGCGGTTCCTCTGCCGACCGCGCCACCAGCCGACAGCACTACCACCGCGTCCCCGCCGAAGGTCGAGGACACCACCGCGCCCCCGCCCGAAGAAAAGCCATCAGGAGGGTCAGGCGCCGCAGTTTCGTTGGAAATAGGAACGAATGGCGACGCCCTTGAGTTCAGCGAGTCCGCTCTATCCGCGGACAGCGGCTCCCAGGTTACGCTGTCCTTCAGCAACGGTTCTTCGGTCAATCAGCATAACTGGGTCTTGGTGAAATCCGGCTCCAAAGACGAGGTAGCCGCGGCGGGAACCGCTGCCGGCCCAGGGGCGGGGTGGNTACCACCTGGAGACGACCGGGTCTTGGCCGCCACCGGCCTNCTGGATGCGGGAGCCTCCGGAGAGGTGACTTTCACCGCACCCGCGCCGGGACCTTACCAGTTCGTATGCACCTTCCCCGGACACAACTTCTCGATGTTCGGGGATTTCACAGTCAAGTAAAACGCGCTCCTGGCCCGCGATTCATACGGCCCCAAGCCCTCCTCGCGATTCTGTCGGGAGCGCTTATTGCTGCCTTGGGTCAGCCAGACGTCAACCCGATAAATTGCCCATCCTCACCCGTGATCAAGCCCAGAACCCCCACAACCGCATCATTATTGATTGGCCCATAGATATGAGGGTAGACCGTCCCCGATCGAGCGGCTTCGTGTTTGATGGGGGAAACCAAGCGATCAACGTCCAGTTCCAATACCAGCATGTCATCCCTGCCCTTAAACAGCCGGTTGGCCACCTCTACCGCCTGAGAATGGTCTTTGGAGCAATGTATAAACCCTTCAGATTCCAGGCTCTCGGCCGCATATTCTTCCAAGCCACCAGCGGCTTCCCAATCGGACACGGGGGCCAGGTGGTAGATCATCGCCATATCATTGCCGCCTCAGATGTTGTTGACCTTATTCACCGGAATCATTTTACCGGCCTCGGTCCCAGAGAGCCATAGCTACGAGACAAGGAGCAACGTCGAATGATAGGATGAGAACGGAAAATTCCAGGCTTCCGGCCACCGAATGCTATTGGGCGGGAATGGAGCGGCAGGCATGCAGGCAGAGCAACACCAAGGAGCCGGGCTAAAGTACCTGACAATAACGCCGGACGGGTACGACCCTGAATTACCCTATCCATTGATGATNATGCTCCACGGCTTCGGCGCCAACATGCAGGACTTGGCAGGACTGGCTCCGGCGATCAGCTCCACCGGGTACGTTTACGCTTGCCCCAACGCTCCCATATCCTTCGACTTGGGCGGAGGCCACATCGGCTACGGTTGGACATCTCCCCGAGACATGGCCAAAGACGGGGAGGTTGAAGAGGCCGAGAAGTTGTTAGACGGCTTCTTTAGCGAAGTATTCGAGAGATTCAAAGTTGGCCCGGACCGGACCATCCTCATGGGGTTCTCCCAAGGGGGCAGGATGACCTACCGTTGCGGCGTTGGGCGGCCACAACCGTTCGCCGGGCTCGCAGCCTTGAGCGCTTCCCTTTCCGAGCCTCAGGAGCTGGAGCCGCGGCTTTCTGACGACCGAAGCCAACCTATCTTCGTGGCCCACGGAACGTCAGACCCCCAGGTGCCGGCGGAGAGGGCCCACAACGCCATCAAGTGGTTTGAGGAGTTTGGCTTTCAACCNGAGTATCACGAATACAACATGGGCCACTCGATCAGCGATGAGGTGATTAACGACTTGATNCCGTGGATGGGTAAGATTTTGCCGCCACAGGAACCCGGCAAATAAGTCGAAAAGGCGGCCAGTTCAAAGCTTAGCCACACCACGAGCCCAGCCATCTCCCGCGGACCTCCCTCGCAAGGGGGCATCGCGCCTATCTTAGTGGGATAATAGATTGGATGACCTTGATTATCCAACTCAGCCGGCCGTTAAGCCTCCGCACCGTGCCATTCCTTTCCCTGGCCGTTGCGTCGGCAATGCTGCTCCTGGCCGCGGCGGCCTGTCGCGGTGGCGAACCGGCTACTTTGCCCTCCCCTGAAGCCGATTCGACAATAGCGCCTGNGGCTACCCAGACTCCGCTCCCAGTGGCCACCAGCACAACTCAACCACCCCCGACACCAACCACGGCAGCCCTTTCCGTCGCAAGAAGCTCAATCGTAAGCCTGCCCGACGACGAGGGCGCCCACCTTACGGCCATCGAATGGTGGTACTTCAACGGCTTCCTAACCGACGATACCGGCGCCGAATACAGCTTTCACTACGTCACCTTCCAGTCGGTGTTGCCCAACGGCCTTACGCCCCGGTTGTTGCAATTGAGCTGGGCTGACCATGACAAAAAGGTTCACCTGACCGCCGAACGTCCCGCCNTACCTTTGCTTGAAGCAACCCAAGGAGACTTCGCCTTCCAGGTCAACGACTGGAGCATGGCCGGAGACGGTAAGAAATATTCCATGTCGTTCAGCACCGGCGAGTACTCCGCCATATTGCAGGCCGTTTCCGAAAGACCCGCCATCCTCCATCAGGGGAACGGACTGGTGGAACTGGGCCGCGCCGGAGCGTCCTACTACTATTCGCGAACCCGCCTAAAAATGTCAGGCAGCCTGAACATCAGACAAGAAGAGAGACCGGTTTCGGGCTTGGCTTGGATGGATCACCAATGGGGGGACTTCAGCATGACGCCGGTGGGCTGGGACTGGTTGAGCCTACAACTGGACGACGGCTCGGACTTGATGATTTCCCTNGTTTGGGACTCTACTGANCGCCAACCCATCGTCAGCTACGGCACCTACGTGGCGCCCAACGGCCAACCTAGGAACTTGGCCGGTGAAGACATCTCGTTAATCGCCACCGGCTCGTGGACCAGCGCCGTCACGGAGACCACTTACCCGGTGGGCTGGGAGCTGGCGGTGAAGTCATTGCACCTGGGGTTGACGCTCACGCCGGCGCTCTTGGATTCCGAATTCCAGGGTAGCAAGTTCGTGCCGCAGGCCTACTGGGAAGGGTCTATCACGGTGTCCGGGACGCGGAACGGCCAGAGTGTGGCCGGAAGAGGCTTCGCGGAGCTGGTGGGCTACGATACCCGGGAGTTCTCGTTCCCGAATCTTGGGGACAGCAGGAGATAAAAGGCTCCATCGCTTAGCCTTGATCGGCCTCACGAATCATTTCCGCCAACCGGGCCTGCTCGCCGGGCACATCTTCCGGTTGCACGGGTATGGGCAGGGCGCTCAACCTCTGCACAACCGTCGTTTCCAGCACGGACGTCTCCTGGTCCGACAGCTCCCACCGCCGGGCTACGTCATCGGCGCCATACAGCACGGCCTGGCGGAATCCATAATCGGCCACGGCCCGATCGGCTATTTCGATTACTTTGTCCATTATTACCCCCGGACGNCTAGGTGGCCAAGGCCCAGGCNCCACCGTCGATGATGTAGGTGCTGCCGCTGACGTAGGAGGCTTCTTCCGAAGTCAGCCAGGTTATCAGGTTGGCTACTTCATCGGGACGTCCCACCCTTCCCATGGGGTGCTCCACGTTTCGCTCTTGAAACGTCTCGGCGCTGGCGGTGCTGCCACGCATCTGGGGTGTGTCGATACCNCCGGGNGCGATGCAATTGACCCGCACGCCTAGATGGGTGTATTGAGCGGCGGCCACTTTAGTCAGGTGGATCACACCCGCCTTGCTCACGGCGTAGGGGACAGAATAGGCCACACCCCGCACGCCTGACATGGAAGAGATATTAACAATCGACCCGCCGCCGTGCTCCAGCATCGCCGGTATGGCGTACTTGCAGCAGTAGAACGTCCCTTTAAGATTGGTGTCCATGGTCAGGTCCCAGTCCACGTCTTCAACGTCGACCAGGGGAGGTGTCCGAATCAGGATGGCGGCGCCGTTGACCAATCCGTCCAGCCGGCCGAACTTGGATACTGTGTCTTCTACCATCTGCTCCACCTGGCTGGAACGGGATATGTCCACCCTGGATACCGCCGAGTTTTGGTCGTTCCCCTCCATCAATTCCCGGGTCTCTTCCGCTCCCGCCTGATTCCGGTCGGCGACGACTACCTTGGCGCCTTCCTGCCGGAGGCGGTAACAGGTGGCCCGGCCGATGCCTGACCCGCCACCGGTTACAATCACCACTTTATTCTCCATTCTTCCAGCCAACAGCGCCTCCCCAGATCCAAATCAGCCTCAAGGTCCTGCCGCGTTGGGGATTATAGCACGGTGGCTGGAGGCGTCTCTTCGGAAGAGGCCCCCCAACCTCACATAAAGCGTTAATAGAGGCCTATGGAAGAAAGACCGCTTGAAACGTGCCGGCGTCCAGGGTGAAATAGATGAGGCCGATCCCCACCAAAACTAATAGGACGCTCCCGGCGCGTTGGATTGAACGCGTGGATGACCTCAATCGCTTAAGGAGTAGGTTCTGAGAGGCGCCTACCAGCAGTGAAACCCCCAACATGAGGCTCCCCATGGTTCCGGCAAACAAAAGGAATGTCAAAAATGCTGTCAGGAATCCTCCGGTCGTCAGCGCAAAGGCGGAGACCGCAGCCAAGAAAGGCCCAACGCAGCCGATGCCAACGACCACATAATCTGCGCCGTAGGCGTAGACCGATCTAAGGGAAGGCCTTCGCTCACCTTCGGCGCGGATGGCCCAAACTGATATTCTGCCGAGCAAAGGTATGCGGTGGGTCTGCCCTGTGAAATGTACGAGGCCCATGGAGAGGACGAACGCACCGATGCCAATTCGCAGCGCCTTGGCTAGGGGACTGGGGTCTGATCCAGTGATGGAAAGCTCGGCCCCGATTCCGGTCCCAAGGATTCCGATCACGGCCCCTAAAACGGCGACCACGGTTACTACTCCCAGGGCCGCGACTACGCCGTTCTTAAGCGCGCTCCGAAACCTTTTACCTGGCTCCGCATTCTGGCCGGAGCTGGCAAAGGCAATGTAGCTGGGCAGTACGGTAAAGCTGCACGGTGAGAAAAAGGAAGCAGTGCCTGCCGCGACGGCGGTGATGACCAGACCGTAGGCGGCAAACTCGCCAGGCATCAGCATATTCCTGACAAAGGCCAGGAACCCTAGATATCCCAAGCCTCCCAAAGCCAGCAACATCCCAGCCAGGGATATGTAAGGAACGNAGACGCGATTGATCTTCTGTAGTTGCATGTCTTTACTCTGTGCTGTATCCAAGGTCTTCTAGTTTTTCTTTCAACTCCTGGATGGACGAATTTTCAGAGTCCAGGGTTAGACTTATCTTCTGAGTCTTGTGATCTGCCTTCACATCTTGGACACCAGGCATTTTGATCAGGACGCTTTGGATGCGGGCCTCACACCCAGCGCAGTGGATCGCCTTAGCCAGTACCGTTATGTCGTGAGTTATTGTCTGTGCCATGAAAGCCTCCATATTATTTAGTTCGTTGGCACCTTACAGCTTCCAGTCGAGGTTAAAGTCANGAGCTGTTCTCAACTACGTTCCAGTCTCGCNTTCNCCATTTGCCGGCCCTCAAGCCAGGTCAGGGCCACTTGCCCTTTGGCGTGGATACCTTGTTCTATGATGTTGCAAATGGGACTTCCGTCCGCATCTCGGCTGACGCGAGGCGCAGATTCTTTTCTTAGCTTCATGAGTTCTTGTTGAAGGTTTTGGAGCTCCCCGACCAGTTGGTCAATCTCCTCGATCTTTCGATCCAACAGCTCCAGCACGTGGATGCATGGGGCCTGTTGCGAATCGTAAAGACTCAGCGTCTCCCCTATGTCTGTGAGAGAAAANCCCAGATTCTTGGCCTTGCNTATGAAACTGAGCCGCTCTACATCCTTCTCGTCATAGAGACGGTACCCCGAATCGGTACGTTCCGGCTTGGGTAGCAGACCTAATAATTCGTAGTACCGAATGGTCTTGGTGGTGGCCCCGCTTAGCTTAGCTAATTCCCCTATTTTGAGTGTTTGTCTCACGATGCCCTCTTTTTTAGTGTTGTTTCGCCCAATAAATGGGATGCCGTGCACAGAAATTAGATTCCACCTTCCAGGCGAGTAGAAGGTCAAGCAGATGGAATAAATACCCGGACANTCCGGCTCCCGCCGGTCTAGGTAGGCTTGCGCCCACGCTGTATCGGCGNTATTATGCAAATCTCGTTTGCCCCATCGGCTATTTCTGACCTCGCAAAAGGACCCGGTGCCTAATTGACCACCCCGAATCTACGCACACCTCTATACTCAACCCATGTCTCCTTGGGAGCACGCATCGTTCCCTTCGGGGGGTGGGACATGCCGGTACAGTATTCCGGGATCCTTGGGGAGGTGGCCGCGGTGCGGACCGCCACNGGGCTGTTCGACGTGTCTCACATGGGCCGGTTGTACATNTCGGGGCCCCGAGCCACGGAGTTTCTGGACTGGGTGCTCACCGGCTCAGTTGATAGCCTCCGGGTGGGCCGTGCCCGCTACTGCATGATCTGCAACGAAAAGGGCGGGGTCATCGACGATACCATCTTCTACCGGTTGGCCGATGACCGGTACCTACTCATTCCCAACGCCGGCAACCGTGCGACAGTNGTAGCCTGGTTCCAGCGTTGGATTGATGAAAAATGCCCAACCGGTTGTGAGATCGAAGACCGCACCGAAGCCACGGCCTTGNTGGCATTGCAAGGCCNAGNCGCTGCCGAGGCCATGGACCGCCTATGCAGCGAACCTCCATCGTCTATGCGCCCATTCTCCTGGCAGCAGAACCAACTTCAGGGTACGCCGGTACTGCTGGGACGCACCGGTTACACCGGAGAAGACGGCTTTGAGATAGTGGCTGACGCGGACCAAGCCGAGTCCCTCTGGCAGACATTGACGGAGCACGGAGCGACGCCCTGTGGATTAGGGGCCAGAGACGTGCTCCGATTGGAGGCCGGTCTGCCCCTCCACGGGCACGAGATAGACGAAAATACCACGCCCATCGAGGCCGGTCTGGAGAGATTCGTCCGGTTCGACAAAGAGTATGTGGGTTCCGAAGTTCTACGCAGCCAGCACGAGATAGGTGTGGCGCGCAAGCTCATCGGCCTGAAGATGCCGGGCCGCAGCGCCCCGAGAGCNGAGTACGCCATCCTGGACCAAGGCCAACCTGTCGGCCGGGTCACCAGCGGAAGCTACTCACCCANTCTTGACACCAGCATCGCCATNGGCTACGTTGACGCGAATTGCGCNGAAGCTGGCAACATGCTGGAAGTGGATATACGAGGCCGGACCTCCCCAGTTGAAGTGACGCCACTGCCCTTCTACACCAGGCCAAGGAGATAGTACATTGAGCCCGGNCGACCGCAAATACTCAAAGGAACATGAATGGGTCAAGATGGAGGACGCCACCCAAGCCTTGGCCGGAATCACCGTGTACGCCCAGGACCAATTGGGCGACATTGTCTATGTAGACCTGCCCAAGACCGGCGCGACCATCAGATTCATGGAGAAGATGGGCGAAGTGGAGTCGGTAAAGGCGGTTTCAGACCTGTTTTCTCCGATCACTGGCGAGGTCACTGAGATCAACGACCGTTTGCTGGACCATCCGGAGTTGGTCAACGAAGACCCCTTGGGCGAGGGCTGGATGGTGCGAGTGACCGTCGCCGACACCGCTGAGTTGGACCAGCTTATGTCGGCCGAAGAGTACGAGGCGTTCATCAGCGGTCTGTCGTGACCGTATCCAGCCGGGNGACGGACTCCTCGTCTGATCCCCAATTCCAATTCCCNTATATCCCGAATACGCCCGATGAACAGGCGGCGATGNTGGCTACATTGGGAGTNGCGTCCATCGACGAACTGTTCNAGGACATTCCTGACGAGTTCCGCAACCCAACCCTGGCCCTCCCTCAACCCATGTCCGAACTGGAGGTCCAGAAGGAACTGGCCGGGCTGTCGTCACGTAACCGGGCACTGGGTAGCGGGCCCTCTTTCCTAGGCGCGGGGTCGTACAATCACTTCATTCCAGCCATAGTTAAAGCGTTGATGACCCGGGGCGANTTCCTGACCGCGTATACGCCCTACCAAGCGGAAGCCAGCCAAGGCACGCTGCAGGTCATCTACGAGTTCCAGACGCTGATAAGCANCCTCTACGGCATGGAGGTGGCCAACGCCGGGATGTACGACGGCGCCACCAGCCTGGCCGAAGGCGTCCTCATGGCCTGCCGGGTCACCAGACGCAGCCGTNTGGCCNTTGCCGACACCCTGTGCCCCTATTACCGGCAAGTGATCGTGGCTTACTGCCAGGCGCAAGGACTCGAACTTCACAGTGTCTCGCCCGGCCAGTCGCTGTCCCTAGACCAGGAGACGGCGTGCCTGGTGGTCCAATACCCCAACTTCTACGGTTATATCGAAGACTTGGCGGCGCTGACCAAGGCCGCCCATGCCCAGGGAGCGTTGATCGTCGTTTCGGCCGACCCAATGGCGATGGGGATGTTCCAGCCACCCGGCCATTACGGGGCCGACATCGTCACNGGCGAGGGTCAGCCGCTAGGCATACCCCCCAGCTACGGCGGTCCTTACGTCGGCCTTTTCTCCACAAAACAGGAATACATCCGGCAGATGCCCAGCCGCCTATCGGGCCGAACCGTGGACAGCCAGGGTAGGACCGGTTACGTGCTGACCTTGCAGACACGGGAGCAGCACATCCGCCGGGAGCGGGCAACCAGCAACATCTGCACCAACGAGGCTCTGTACGCCTTGGCATCGACCATTTACCTGGCCGCTTTAGGTAAACAAGGCCTGCGGAGTGTGGCCGAGCTCTGCTACCAAAAGGCCCACTACGCCGCCGCCCGCATCGCCCAGTTGCCCGGCTACACTCTACCAATCCAGGGCACGTTTTTCCAAGAGTTCGTGGTCCAGTGTCCCGTCTCACCAAGCAGCATAAACTCCCGGCTGCTGGAACAGAACATTCTGGGCGGTCTAGACCTAAGCGAAGCGTTTTCCAACGCCCACCCTTCAGAAGGGGGGACTACAGGGGGGTCGACATCTCCCCCTTCCGGCCACTTCACCAACGCCATGCTCCTATGCGTTACCGAGATGAACTCCCGCCAAGAGATCGACGCCCTGGTAGAGGCGCTGTCGGAGTTCGGCCAATGACCGGCGGCGGAAACCGGGACACTANCAAGCTGCTGATGGAGCGCAGCGTTCCCGGACGGGTGGGAGCGGTGCTGCCCCAGCCGGACGTGCCCGCCCAACCCCTTCCCGACCCATCGTTGTTGCGCACCGAATTGGACCTGCCGGAAATATCCGAGCCGGAAGTCGTTCAGTACTTCACCGCGTTGAGCCAGCGCAACTTTTCCATCGACACCCATTTCTACCCCTTGGGTAGCTGTACTATGAAGTACAACCCCAAGATTAACGACGAGGTGTCCTTTCTGCCGGGACTCGCTGGGATCCATCCGCTGCAACCGCTGGAGTCCGCCCAAGGCGCGTTGGAACTCCTGTACCGGCTACAGGGATTCCTGGCCGAGATTACCGGGCTGCCGGGAGTAGGTCTGTCGACTTTGGCCGGCGCCCACGGTGAGCTGGCTGGCATGTTGATGCTACGGGCCTACCATCAGGCCCGGGGGGACACCAACCGCCGCCAAGTTCTGATTCCCGACAGCGCACACGGCACAAATCCGGCCTCGGCGGCCATGGCGGGGTTCGACGTGGTCACCGTGGCTTCCGACGATCAAGGCAACGTGGACCTGAAGGCCCTTCACGATTTGGTTGGACCAAACCTGGCCGGAGTGATGATAACCCTACCCAGCACACTGGGGCTGTTCGACACCGGAATAGTAGAGGTCTGCCAAACAGTCCACCAAGCCGGTGGGTTGGTTTACGGCGACGGCGCCAACATGAACGCTCTGCTNGGCCGGGTGAAGCTGGGGGCACTGGGCTTCGACGTTGTCCACCTGAACCTTCACAAGACCTTCAGTACACCCCATGGCGGCGGCGGTCCCGGCGCGGGGCCGGTTTGCGTGGCCGGCTCCCTTATCCCCCATCTACCAGCCCCGGTGGTAACTANAAGCAGCGGCGATGGCGCGCCGGTGTACGGTTTAGCGGCGCCGGAGCGAACAATCGGGAAATTGAGCGGATTTCACGGTAACTTTGGCGTACTGGTTCGCGCCTTCACTTACATATTGACGCTGGGCGGGGAAGGATTACGCGCCATCAGCGGCAACGCGGTGCTGAACGCCAATTACCTGATGGATGCGCTCAAGGACACTTATTACTTGCCCTACGACCGGCGGTGCATGCATGAAGTCGTCTTCTCCGCCGATTGGCAGAAAGCCCGGGGCGCCAGCGGCTTGGAGATCGTCAAGAGGCTTCTCGACTACGGCTTCCACGCCCCCACTCTGTACTTCCCGTTGATTGTCCACGAAGCGCTGATGATTGAGCCCACCGAGTCGGAAACCCGGGAAACCCTGGACGCCTTTATCCGAGCGTTGCGCGACATCGATCGGGAAGTCACCGAAGACCTCGAACTGGTTCGCGGCGCGCCCCACACCACTCCGGTTTCCCGCCTAGACGAAGCCGCCGCCGCCCGGCAACCCGATTTAAGATGGCGGGCGGCGGTGTAGACTAGAATCCACTTCCAAACTTTCGTGTGCGGGTCCTTCGACAAGCTCNGGACGCACGGGGAGAAGACCTCCCACCGTTCGTGGTGCGGCTGTCCGTTCGTGGTGAGCCTGTCGAACCACTGTTTGAAATGGCTTTACGCCTTACCCCCCGCTTTTCTCTGCCTCCAGAGCCGCGTTCAGTATCTCTTCGTCAACCCTTACTTCAACTCCGGCCCGCTCTTCCTGCAGCAGCATGGCCACCCGGGAATCCCGGTCTCCCCATCCCCGGTTCATGGCTTCGGTCATCTCTTGTAACGCCAGGTTGGCCAGACGCATGGGCACGTCGTACTCCCTACCCACGCTCACTGCCAGATCCACGTCCTTCCGGGCCAATCGCAGGGCAAAGTCCGGCGGGTCGAAGTTGCCGGGCAGAAGGTGCTCCGCCAACCCCTCGAAAGTCCCCCGGCGTCCCTGTGCGCCCCGTCGCACCGCCTGCCACAGGGCCAAGGGCTCGACTCCAGCTTTCACGCCCATGGTGAACACCTCGGCCAAGGCCGTCTGGATAACATATCCGGCGCAGTTGTGCACCAGTTTNGCCACCGCTCCGCAGCCGATGGGCCCCACGTAGTAGGCCTTGTCTCCGATGGCGTCCAACGCCGGACGGCACCGGTCGAACACATCTTTATCGCCGCCAACCCATATTGCCAAGTTTCGGCTCTCCGCCCCTCGTGGACCGCCGCTAACCGGTGCGTCCAGCACATCGACACCCTGGCCCGACGCTATGTCGTGGATACGGCGGATCAGATTGGGCGTGCTGGTGCTCAGGTCGAAGTACACCTTACCGGCAGACATTCCCTGGAGAATGCCATCCTCACCCAGGAACACCGCCTCAACCTCGGTGGGGCCGGGCAGGGAGGTGAAGACGATGTCGCTGGCCTCGGCAACCTCTCGCGGCGAGTCCGCCCAAGTCGCTCCGGCTTCCAGATGCCGGGTGGCCGACTCCCGGCGTATGTCGTGGACCACCAACTCATGTCCGCCCTGGATCGTGTTATAGGCCATGCTCCCGCCCATGGTCCCCAGGCCGATAAATCCTACTTTCATTCTTTCCTCCGGTAGTCGGGTGCGCTACCTACGCCCCGGTGTTCGCCCCATTATCGAGTAGCACCTTCCCCACTGCAAGGGTATCTGGCAACCCAACATGGACGGCCCAGCCTTTGATGGGATATCCTAGAGAAAGTCAGTCAAATACACGTGAAATGGCGGGTTAGACATGCTAGATCAACAGGAAAAACTTTGGGATTATGACGCGGTGGAGCCTGGGCAGACCGGTCCCACCACCGAAGTGAAAATCACCGAGGACAACATCGCCCAGTACGCATTGCTCGCCCAGAACCCAGATCCCCGGTTTCAGCGCCCGGGCGTCAGCCTAGAATATGACGGGGCAATGCTGGCAATGCCCACGATGGTCATCACCTACGCCCCGTTGTTGCGGGAGGACATAGCCGAGGCCAACGGGTTCGTAGCCCAGGAGCGGTCCGCCACGAACCGCAGCCAAACCCCTTTCGCCAAGTGCGAGATACGGTGGTGGGGTCCGGTCAAGGCCGGGGATACCATTACCGGCAGCCGCCGCGTATTGGAGAAGTACGACCGGCGGGGCAGCAAGTTCGTCACCTTCCGGGTGGAAGCAGCCAATCAGCACGGAGAAAAAGTCGCCGAATACGATTACACCTGCATCTTCGGCTACGCTCAGGGTAGTAAGACGGTCCCCCAAACCCCAGGCTCGGCTCAACCCCAACCGCTTACCGGCAATCCGGGGGGACAAGAGCTGGCGCTGGCCTCATCGGCTATAGTTTCTTTCGATGCGCTGTCCGAAGGAACCCAACTTGCCACGATGTCCGTCTCAGAAAGCCAGGAAATCATCAACCGGAAGTCCGATTTCCGCTTGAGCGGAGCGCCCAATCCCATCAATATTCACAACAACGAAGAATTCGCCCGGAAGAACATCTTCAGCGGCACGGTGTCCTCCGGTCCCGCGGCTATGTCCTACCTGGACCAGATGCTACAGAAATCCTTTCCCCTGAGCGCCTTTTACCAGGGTGGACAGTTGCTGATGCGAGCCATCGAGCCCTTCCGCGCCGGCGACACGGTGACTTTCCAGGGGGAAGTGACTGCCAAAAACGCCAAGAGCGCCTGCCGCATCGTCGAATGCCGGATAAAGGGCATCAACCAGCGCGGCGACCTGGTCAACCTCTCCGACGCCAAACTGATGCTATCCGAATAAAACCGGAGTGAAATCCCCTAAGAGCGCCCTGCGGGAATTCGCCCGTATACCCGTTCGGGGGACACCAGGAACACCACGGCGTCCTGCTCCACCATCGCGCGGTCGTACTCTTCCCAATCGGGATGGTCCTTGTCGCCGCAGGCCCTGAAAACCTCCCGCAGCAGCACCCGCAACTCTTCAGCCGGGGTATTACGGCGGTCGAACAACTGGGCCTGACCCTCGACGGCAACGCAGCCTCGCCAGTCGTCACTAACCGACAGAACCGTGCATTGCGGGTTGCGCCGCAGGTTGCGCACCTTGGCGGAANTGCCNTGCACTGANACGAACGCGGCGTTCCCCTTGTAGGCGCCNACCACAACGATGCTGGTCTGTACGGCCCCGTTGCGTTGCAGCGTGTTGATCACTCCCCGGTGATTGGTNTCCATGAATGGCCGGGCATCCTCGAATTCCATCAGTTCACCTCAATCCAGCTTGCCCGCGCCGGGCATTNATNAAAGGGCCCGAGCAGAAAATCCCCAGGCCAGACCCTAAAAAGCTCGTAGTCCTACTTAATTGTTATACCATAGTTGACCCGCCGTCGCTCTAAATCGAAACGGGGCCTTATCCGGACGAAATTTGAAACAANCTGTAAGTGAACAACGACNTAGAATGATTATTCCCTTTGCNCTGTTTCCGGTTTTCCCCAGATCTGGGAACAGAGAGCTTGTCGGCCAAGGAGAAGGTGCCATCCGGGATGTAAAGAGTTTCATCGTCATCTGTAGGCTCTTCCAAAAGGGGCGATAGGAGTTGCAAATCGAGAAGGCCTCGACATCACTGAATTATCGGAGGGTTTAGTCAAATGGAACTAAAGAATCTGGGAAGCANCAGCCTAATGGTGCCGGAGATTGGAATGGGTACTTGGAAACACAGCGGCGGGCCTGAGCCTCTGCTCCGAGGCATCTATCTAGGAGCCTATTTAATCGACACCGCTGAAATGTACCGAAACGAAGAAGAAGTGGTAAAAGCCATCGCGGCACGACGTAGCAAGATTATCCTCGCCACCAAGGTCTTGGACAGTCATCTTCGCTACGACCAAGTCCTTCGAGCTGCGGATGAAAGCTTGCGTCGGTTATCCGTGGACTGTATCAATCTATACCAGATTCACTGGCCCAACCACAGCATCCCAATCGCCGACACAATGCGGGCAATGGAGGAACTGGTGGACGCCGGCAAGGTCAGATACGTCGGAGTAAGCAATTTTTCCACCAGGGAACTGCGGGAAGCCCAGGGCGCCATGACCAGATATCCCATCGTGTCCAATCAAGTCCTTTACAACTTAAACTCCCGCCGCATCGAGGAGGAATTGCTGCCCTATTGCCAGGAGCACCATATCACAATTATCGCCTATACCCCTCTGGCCGATGGCTCTCTGGCCACCCCCTCTCGCTTTCTTACAGACCGCCGGCTCAAGGTCCTAGAGCAGGCGGAGGTCCAGACAAACAGGACTATGGCCCAAGTGGCTCTGAACTGGTGCACCTCTAGGACTAACGTAATCGTCATCCCGAAGTCCAACAGCGTCACCCGGACCGAAGAAAACTGTACCGCATCGGGCTGGCATCTGTCTCCGGCCCAGGTCCGGACTCTGGACGAAGCCTTCGCCTAGTCAGCCCTAGTGGAGTAAACCCTACCCTCAAGTTGACAAACCATGGGGGGCACGCTAGGGTAGCCACTGGGCTATCGCCTCACGCCTATGTCTCCAACTCTGGTATTCTCCCGTTGCCCGGTTTCGCATCTCGCAAGCCTCGGTCTTGATTAGATATATGCCAAACCAACCCTTAGAACCCGCGGGCACCCAGGAGTTAATCATGCGGCCCGGTTTTGAAACAGGCCATGAGCTCCCTAGCGCTGGCTCCCCAGGCGAGCCCGGGGCCGCGGTTACACCACAAAACGGCGAATACACAATCTCGGTGAGGTCTCTTTGGAAGGTGTTCGGCAAGAACCCGGAAAGGGCACTGGAAGCCCAAAACCTTCAGAAAAGCAGAACGAAGATCCAACAAGAGCTTAATCTGGTGGTAGCCCTCAAGGATGTCACATTTGACGCTACTACCGGAGAGACTTTCGTTGTCATGGGCCTTTCTGGGAGCGGTAAATCTACCCTGGTACGTTGTCTCATACGACTCATAGAGGCAACTTCGGGGGATATCCTTGTTGATGGGGAGAACATAATAGACTACGACTCAAACCAACTGAGAGACTTCAGGCGCTCAAAGGTAGCCATGGTCTTTCAAAACTTTGGCCTGCTACCACACAAGAACGTTTTGGATAATGCCGCCTACGGACTTGAAGTCCGTGGTGTTGGCAAGGAACAGAGGTACGAAGTTGCCTCAGAAATGCTGGCGAAGGTGGGCTTGAGCGGCTGGGAAAAGTCCTATCAAAGAGAGTTGAGTGGCGGCATGCAGCAACGGGTGGGCCTGGCACGGGCCCTGGCCCTGGACCCTGAGATTTTGCTCATGGATGAACCGTTCAGTGGTCTCGAC